>NZ_CP109073.1:600000-1200000 GCF_035917415.1 Streptomyces sp. NBC_01803 | reverse complement strand
CTCGGGCAGATCGAGCGCGACGTCGTAGGCCGGAGACGGGAGTTCCACGAGGGCACTCTGCGGCATCGGCGGGCCGCTGGCGAGACGCACGGGGCCTACCCGGGATGGTGCGGATGCGAGGCCGTGTCTGGTGCGTTCGCACTACGCGGCGCCGCCCGTAACCCCCCGCCCGCGCCCCCACCCCCGCCCGCGAGCCGCCGCGTCAGTCGAGCAGCCCGTCGCGGCGCGCGATCGCCACCGCTTCCAGCTTCGAGCGAGCGCCGATCTTCTCCAGCACCCGCTGCACATGGTTGCGCGCCGTGTTGTGCGCCACGCCGAGCCGCTCCCCGACCTGCGCGGTGCTCAGCCCCTCGGCCAGCAGCAGCAGGGTCTCCCGCTCCCGGCCGGTCAGCGTCGCCCCGGCGGTGGGCACCCGCCCGGTCAGCCGGTCCAGGATGCCGCTGAGCAGCCCCGGCGCGAACACCACCTCACCGGCCGCCACCTGCCGCACGGCCGCCTCCAGTTCTTCCAGCCGCCCGGACTTCAGCACCAGCCCCGCGCCCCCGGCCTCCACCACCCGCGTCGCCACCGACGCCGTCGCCTCGCCCGTCAGCACCAGCACCCGGGCCGACGCGGCGGCCTCCATCAGCCGGCCGATCGCCGCTATCCCGTCCCCGTCCGGCAGTCGGCGGTCCAGCACCACCACGTCCGGCCGGCAGTGGCGGGTGTCCGCGAGCGCCGCGGCGATCGAACGGGACCGCGCCACCACCGTCATGCCCGCCGCCCGGTCCAGCGCCTGGCCGATCGCCTCCGCCACCATGTCGTGGTCCTCGACCAGCACCACCCGGATCGGCTGTCCCTCGGACGGCGTCGGTGTCGGCGTTGGCGGCATGAACGGGGTCCCTCGGCAGTGGGCGGTGCGAGCGCAAACGCCTCGATCGTAACCGCCGGACCGGCCGTTGCTCCCGGGCGGCGTACGCGCCGGACCGCGCGCGGCCCTTTCACGCCGCCGCCCTGCGCTTCCCGGCTCCCAGCCGCTACTGTCGGACCGGCCGGCCGATCCCCAGGGCGAAGGTGAGGTGCCGATGACAGCCGTCGACGCGTTCCACACCACCGTCTTCTCGATAGAGGGCCGGGTCACCGTCGGCGCCGTGGGCGAGATCGACTTCGCCACGCTGCCCCGCCTGCGCCTCGCGCTGGCCGCCGCGCTGGACACCGGGCCGCGGTCGGTGGAGGTGGACCTCTCCGGGGTCTCGTTCTGCGACTGCGCCGGGGTGAACGTGCTGCTGTGGGCGCGGCAGCGGGCCCGGGCCGAGGGCACCCCGTTCCGTGTGACCGGCACCGGGGCGCCCGTCGTCGCCAGGATCTTCCACCTGCTGGACATCGATCACCTGCTGGGGCTGGACCCGGCCCGCTGAGAATGCTCTGTTCCGGCGCACCCGCGCACCGGCCTTTGTCAGCGCGCCACAACATCCGCCCCGGGACCCCGTCCGGTCGCCGGGGGGCGATTAGGGTGAGCTGCCATGACCGCTTATGACACCGTCGTCGTCGGGACCGACGGCTCCAAGTCATCGTTCGCGGCGGTGGAGCGCGCAGCCCTCGTCGCCGCCGTGTGCGGGGCCAAGTTGGTCGTCCTGTGCGCCTACCGGCCGCTGGGCCGCTCGGAGTCCATGGCCGCCCAGGACGTGCTCCGCGACGAGGCATACCACGTGATGGGCTCCGCCCCCGCCGAGGAAACCCTGCGCACAGCCCGGGAGAAGGCGGCCGTCGCCGGCGTGATCGACGTCGAGGCCATCGCCGTCGAGGGCGATCCGGTGCCCAATCTGCTGAAGGCCGCCCGGAAGCGTGGCGCGGGCCTGATCGTCGTGGGCAACCGGGGCCTGAACACCCTCACGGGGCGCATCCTCGGCTCGGTGCCGGCCGAGGTGGCCCGCAAGGCGGACGTCGACGTATTGATCGTGCACACCACGTGACAGGAGCGTCGCCCATGGAGCAGGAGCCGATCGAACGAGACGGACCCGGCGAGCCCGGGATCGAGGAGGCCCTGCTCGGCGGCGAGCGCAAGTACACCAGAAAGCAGGTCGCGGACCTGGCCGACGTTCCGCTGGAGCGCGTCCACCGGCTGTGGCGCGCGCTGGGCTTCGCCGCCGCGGACGACGACGACATCATCTTCACGGACGCCGACGTGGAGGCCGCCAGGATGGGCTATGCCTTCGTCGGCTCCGGTCTGATCGACCAGGAGCTGGACGCGGCCATGACCCGCGCCCTGGGACACTTCCTGTCCCGGCTGGCCGAGTGGCAGGTCCAGGTGGTGTGGGACTGGCTGGTCAAGCAGGAGGGCATGAACGTCGACGAGTTCGACATCGCGCGCGTCGTCGAGGCCACCATGCCGACCATGGAACGCCTCCAGAACTACGTGTGGCGCCGCCACCTCGTCGCCTTCGCGGGGCGCGCGGTGACCCTCGAGGCCGGGGTGGAGGCGGAGGAGCGCACCCAGATCATCGGCTTCGTCGACATGGTCGGCTACACGCGGCTGACGCGGCAGACCGACGAGCACACCCTCATCGACCTGCTGGAGCGGTTCGAGGCGCTGGCGGCCGACACCATCTCCGGACACCACGGCCGGATCGTGAAGATGATCGGCGATGAAGTCCTCTTCGTCGCCGACACGCCCGACGACGCGGTCGCGATCGCCTTCGACCTCGGCGAGCGCGCGCGGCTGGACGACAGCATCCCCGAGCTGCGCACCGGCCTCGCCCTGGGCCGCGTGCTGCACCGGCTCGGCGACGTGTTCGGCGAGACGGTGAACATAGCCGCCCGGCTCACCTCCATCGCGCGCCCGGACACCATCCTGATCGACGCCAACCTCGCCGGACGGATCCGCGCCGATCGCGCGTACGAGCTCCGCTCCCTGCGCGCGTCCGTGCGCGGCTACAGCCGTCTGCGGGCCTACGCCCTGCGCCGCCGCGAGAACGGCCGCCCCTCCACCCGGCACCACTGACACCGGGCCCCGCTCCCGCGCGGCGTCCGGGCGTTCCCGTGCCGAGCCGCGCGCGACGCGGCACCGCGGCCTGGGGATGACCCCCCGGACGAAGTCCGGCGGAGCGTCGTGGCCCCGCGAAGCCCCGAAAGACACGACCTAACGGCGGGTCGCCTCCGCGCGGGCGATCGACCAGGCCGCGTTGACCAGGCCGACGTGGCTGAACGCCTGGGGGAAGTTGCCCATCGGGCGGCCCGAGGCGGGGTCGGTCTGCTCCGCCAGCAGGCCGAGGTCGTTGGCGTGGTCCGCCGCGCGGGCGAACGTGGCGCGGGCCGCGTCCACGCGGCCCGCCATCGCCTGGGCCTGGGCCAGCCAGAACGTGCACAGCAGGAAGCTGCCCTCGCCGCCCGCCAGGCCGTCCACCCCGGTCGCCGTGCGGTAGCGGTGGACCATGCCCCGGCTGTCGGTCAGCCCCGCCGTGATCGCGTCGAGCGTGGACAGCACGCGCGGGTCGTCGGCCGGCAGGAAGCCGGTGATCGGCAGCGTCAGCGCGCAGGCGTCCAGCTCGGTGCCGCCGAAGGACTGGGTGAACGCCCCCGCCTCGTCGCTCCAGCCCTCCGTCAGGATCGCGGCCTGGATCTCCGCCGCGACGCGCAGCCAGCGCTCCACCCGATCGGCCGCCACGTCGAGCCGGCCGGCCAGGGACACCGCCCGGTCCAGGGCGACCCAGCACATCAGCTTCGAGTACACGAAGTGCCGCGGCTCGCCCCTGATCTCCCAGATGCCGTGGTCCGGCCGGTGCCAGACGTCGATGGCCGCGTCGGCCAGGTCCGGCAGGAACCGGCGCAGCGCCGTGCCGCCCGCGTCGAGCCAGTTCTCGAAGCGGGACGCGGTGCTCAGGATCTCGCCGTAGACGTCGTGCTGGATCTGGTTCCAGGCGTCGTTCCCGATCCGCACCGGGCGGCTGTCGCGCCAGCCCGCCAGGTGCGGCATGTCCCGCTCGGCCAAGTCGTGTTCACCGCCGATGCCGTACATGATCTGGAGCCGGGAACGGGCTCCGGAGACCGCCGCGGCGGCTGAGGTGAGGAACGCGAAGAACTCGTCCGCCTCGTCCGGGCAGGCGGCCACCCACAGCGCGTCCATGGTGAACGACGAGTCCCGTACCCAGGCGTAGCGGTAGTCCCAGTTCCGCTCGCCGCCCGGCTCCTCGGGCAGCGAGGTGGTGACGGCGGCGACGATCGCGCCGGTCGGCTGGTAGGACAGCGCTTGGAGGACCCGGCCCGAGTGGTGCACCAGCTCGCTGAAGGGCCCGTCGTAGGTGCGGTGCGCGTCGGACCAGGCCCGCCAGGTGCGGATCGTGGCCGCCAGCTGGTCCGCGACCTCCGCCGCCGGGTGGACGTCCGGGAACGGCCCCGACAGCGACCCCCAGTGCAGCGCGAAGTCCAGTCCCTGCCCGGCCCGCAGCACGGCCGTGCCGGTCGCCGCCTCGTCGCCGGGCGTCAGCGGCACCGGCGAGGTCAGGGCGAGAACGGTGGCCCCGCCGCGCGCCATGAGCCCGCCGTCGACCGGCAGGAGCAGCGGCCGGACCAGCCCGTACTCCGGGCGCGGCCGGAAGTCCACCGCCATCTCGACGGTGCCCTCAGCGCAGGCCGCCCGGCGCACCAGCAGGTGCGGGGCGGCCGAGCCGAGCCGGTGCGGGTCCTCGTCCGGGCCGGTCGCCAGCGCGTCGGTGAGGACCAGGGTGCCGGTGTCCGTGCGGAACTCGGTGCGCAGCACCAGCGTGCCGTCCAGATACCGGCGGGAGATCCGGGCCGGGGCCGTCGGCCGGATCGACCAGTGGCCCGCTCCCTCGTCCAGCAGCGCCGCGAAGACCGCCGGGCTGTCGAAGCGCGGGAAACACAGCCAGTCCACGGCGCCCTCCCTGCTGACCAGGGCGGCGCTGTGGCGGTCGGACAGGAGTCCGTAGTCCCCGATGGATGTGTTCGCCATCCGGGTCACCGTAACGCGGCCCGGCGGGCACCGCCCGTCAGACGTCCTCGGGCTCGCCCTCGACCACGACGCCGCGCCAGAACGCGATGTGGCCGGTGATCCGCCGCGCCTCGGGCAGCGGCTCGGGGTAGTACCAGGCCGCGTCGGGGTTGGTCTCGCCGTCCACCTGGAGGGTCAGATAGTGGGCGGTGCCCTTCCACGAACAGACGGACGTGGAGTCGCTGTCCGCCACGTAGTCCCGGTTCACCGCCTCCGGCGGGAAGTAGTGATTGCCCTCGACCATGACCGTGCGCGGTGATTCCGCGACCACCGCGCCGTTCCACAGAGCCCGCACCATGATGCCGATCGACCTCGTCTCGTCGCGTGCCGTCTCCACTCGGTGAGGGGGGAACCCGGCCGCCCGGCGGTTTCTTCCCGACTCGCTCCCGGGCCGGGGGCCGCGGGGCGTGGTCCGGGCACCGGGATCCGCATGGTCGGGACGGCCGACCCGCGCGGCGTGTCCGGCGCCAGGCCCATGGGGTGAGAGCCCGTCGTCCCGGTGGTGCCGGCCCTGGCCAACGCGGTCCGCGACGTCGCCCGGCGTCCGGTTCACCGCGCCGCCGCCGCGGCCCGACACCGTCTGGAATCGGCTTCGTTGACATGTACGGCGGCCCCATCGGGTACTCGCTTTCCCGATGTCACTGAGAGGGGCCCGGAGATGGAGCACAGGGTGCGGCTGTGGCGCTGGCGGCGCAATCCCCTTCGGCGCCGGTGCGACGTCGCGGAGGCGTGGATCGGCCTGCTGACCGGCGTGGTGATGGCGGTCGGCGCCCCGGTGGCGGGCGCGGCGGCGCTCACCGGAGGCACCGAGGCCATGCTGGACGACGCCCGGGAGGCGCGGCGTGCCACGGCCGTGGTGGCCGCCGCCTACGAGGCGGTGACGCCGAGCGGCGTCGGGCCGCTGGGCACCGTCCGGTGGACGGAGCCGGACGGGACGGTCGGAACCGGCATGACGCGGCTGGCCCCCGGTGCTGAGCCGGGCACGCGGATGACCGTCTGGCTCGATGAGGGTGGCGCGCTGCGCGGCGCGCCCCCGTCCCCGGCGGTGGCCCGGACCAGTGGCGTCCTGCTCGGGGCAGGCGCGGCGGGCGGCGTCTGCCTGCTCGCCCTTGGCGTGCGCGGCGGCGCCCGCGGCCGCCTGGACGCGGGCCGCGCGGCGCGGTGGGAACGCGAATGGGCCAAGATCGCGCCCCGCTGGAGCGGCCACGCCCTGTGAGGCGCCGCGTTGTGTGAGGCGCCACGCTCTGTGAGGCGCCACGCCCTGTGAGGGGCCGCCCGACGACCGGCCGTGGCCGGAGCGGGCGCGGGTGCCGCGCTCGCCACCGCCTCGGTCATCGGCTGTGGCGTGGTCGGCGGCGGACCCGACCTGGAACGGGTGGCCGTCGTCCCCCGAGGGGCGGCGCCCGGGGGGCCGCTGGTGGTCGTTCGCCATGGTCACCGCCGTGCGGTGCTGTCCGGGCCGACCCCCGACGCGATCAAAGGATAGGGAAATAGCACCTTGCGGCTGAATGGTCACTTGGAATCGTATGCGTGCGAATTCAGTCTGTTGAGCGCCAATAGCATAAAAAGGGCATCTACCTGGATTGCTGCTGCTTAAGGTGGGAAAAGGGAAATCAAATACGCTCGGCGAGAAATGAGGTATTTGTCGTGAAGAATGACGCTCTGTCGGTCGTCCCCTCCACAGGGGACGCCGAGACGGTTCGGGCGCTGGTCGCCGAGGGCGAGACGTCCCAGAACCTCGGCGCCGGTGGCGCCCAGGCATCGGGGGGCGCGCGGTTCACCCTGGCGCTCGCCGGGCTGCTGTCGTCGAACCCGAAGAAGGAGGAGCCGATCGAGGACGCCTTCGGCGGCATGGTGCGGGAGCTGACCTACCCGGCTGCCTGCTAAGGAGCCAGTGGATGTCTGTCGCGCGTCAGGCGGCGCCGCGCCCGGTCGAACCGACCGTCTCGGCGCTGGCCTCCGAGCTCGTCGGCGCGCTGCGGCACAGCGGCGGGGGCTTCTCCCTACGGGCCTGTGCCGCGGTCGCCGCTGAGCCGGTGGGGGCATTGGGCGCGGTGCGGGGCCTGGGTGCGGATGCCCTGGCCCTGTTCCTCCTCGTCGGCCACCCGCTCACGGAAGACGACGCCGCCGTCCTGCGGGCGGCCGTGGTGGCCTTCCCGGCACCGCCGCCCGGGGCGGAGGACGGCGCCCTGTGGGCGGCCCGCGACGCCGTCCTGGTCCGCGTGCTGGCCGCGCTGGGCGTGACCGCGGAGGGCTGGGGAGGGCTGGCGCCCGCCCGCGCCGATCCCGAGCCGGAGGAGGGGCCGGACGCGGGAGCGGCGGAGGAGTGGCCCGGCTTCGCGGCCGGACCTGGCGCTGCCGGCGTCGCTCGCCCTGCCAGGGCGGCCCGCGACGCCGCCTTGGTCCGCGTGCTGGCCGCGCTGGGCGTGACCGCGGAGGGCTGGGGAGGGCTGGCGCCCGCCCGCGCCGATCCCGAGCCGGAGGAGGGGCCGGACGCGGGAGCGGCGGAGGAGTGGCCCGGCTTCGCGGCCGGACCTGGTGCGGGCGATGCCGCGCCGCGACCACCTCAGCGCGGCGCGGCTGGCGCGCTGGCTGGCGCTCGACGCCCACCGCGCTCCCGAGCCGTTGCCGGCCACCGCCCTGGACCACGTCGCCGCGCTCGCGGTGGACCGGCCCCGGGTGCTGTTCGAGCTCGCCGTGGCACGGCGGCTGTTGACGACGGGAAGCGAGGCGTGGTGATGGACGCCGCGACGATCCGACTGGCCCAGCAGGTCACCGACCGGGCCATGGCCTGGCTGTCCGGGATGCGCTCCTCCTTCGCCTTCCCGCGCGACGTGGCGGACCACGAGGTCAGAGGTGAGGCGCTGAAGTCCCTGAGCGAGCTGGCGCTGGCCGTGGGCCTGCTGCTGCGCGCGGCGGTGGCCGGGCCGGACAGCGCGCGGTCCGCCCAGGAGCTGCTGGACTTCGCCTGGCGGGAGTTCCGCGAGGGCGAGCTGCTGTACGAGCTCCAGCGCTACACCCCGGCGGCGACCTATCCCTGGGAGATCTACGGGCAGTTCGCCACGGCGGGCTACCGTCACCCCCGGCTGGAGGAGCTGGCGCTCCCTCTGGACGGCCTGCGCGCCGCGCGGTTCACCGAGCACGTGCCGAACCGCCGGCTGGGCGTTCTCGCGGCCCGGCGCAGGCTGGGCCTGCCGGACCCGCCCGACGTGGCGGACCAGATCGGCCGGACGTGGCTGGGCGGTATGCCCGAGCCGTGGATGCTGGACGCGAGCAACGCGTACGGCGTCACCCACACCGTCTTCCACCTCACCGACTGGGGCGCCGACCCCGCCGGGCTGCCGGCCGGGCTCCAGGAGTATCTGGTGCGGTGGCTGCCGGTCTGGGTGGACGTCTTCACCGAGACCAGGACCTGGGACCTGCTCGGCGAGTTCCTGATGGTCGACATGTGCCTGGCCCGCCCCCATTTCCACGCCGCGGCCTGGGAGCGGTTCGCCGCCGC
Source organism: Streptomyces sp. NBC_01803 (assembly GCF_035917415.1). NCBI lineage: Bacteria > Bacillati > Actinomycetota > Actinomycetes > Kitasatosporales > Streptomycetaceae > Streptomyces > Streptomyces sp. NBC_01803. Next base: position 1,191,511 of record NZ_CP109073.1, on the reverse strand, counting down.
CCAGCGCGTCGACGGCATGGTGCCCAACGGCGTCACCCGCCCGCCGGACGATCCGGTGCTGGCGTTCGCCAACCACCACCATCCGACGATCGTGGCGGTCGTCGCCGGGACCCTCACGGTTTCCCGCGCACTCGACCCGGCGTCGCACGGCGAGCGGGGGCGCCCCGCATGAGCGAGGAGCTCCGGGCCGAGCTGTGGACGGTCATGGCCGAGCTGCTGGACGATCCGGCCATCCCCGGCGCGGTGGCCGTGATGGTCCGGGGCCCGGACCGGGCGGTGCTCGCGGCCGGTCGGTCGGCCAGGGGCGTGGGGGCGCCCGCGGTGGGCACGGACACGCCGTTCGCGCTGGGTTCCGTCACCAAGACGTTCACCGCGCTGCTGCTGGCCGAGCTGGCGGCCCGGGGCGACGTACGCTACGCCGATCCGATCGAGAGCTACCTGCCCGCGGGCGCCGCGCCCCGCCGCGGCGGTGGGCCGCCCATCACCCTGCTGGACCTGGCCACCCACAGCGGCGGCCTGCCCCACCTGCCGCGCAATGTCTACCGGCGCGGCCTGCGGCACTGGCTGGCCGACCCCTACGCGCGGTACCGGGCCGAGGACCTCTACCGCGCCACCGCCCGGCTGCGCTCCCGGCGGCGCACCGCGCGGTACTCGACGTTCGGCATGGGCCTGCTCGGCACCCTGCTCGCCAACGCCGCCGGCACCGACTACGTCACGCTCGTCACCGAACGGGTGCTCACGCCCCTGGGGATGCGCCACACCGGCGTGCCCGGCACCGCCGCCCTGGCGGCGGCGGAGCCCGCCACCGGACACCGGCGTGGCCGTCCCGTCCCGCACTGGACTCTCGACGCCCTTGCCGGGGCCGGCGCCCTCTACACCACGGGCGCCGACCTGCTGCGCTATCTGCTGGCCCACCTCGCGCCGGAGCGGACCCCGCTGGCCGCCGCCCTCGACGCCGTGCGGCGGCCCCACCAGCGGTACGAGGACGGGGACAACGACGTCTGCCTGGCCTGGACCCACCGCGTCGTCGGCTCGCGAGCGCTGCTGTGGCACACCGGGGGCACCGGGGGTTTCACCGCGTTCGCGGGCTTCGGCCCGGACGCGGCGGCGGGCGCCGCCGTGCTGGCCAACGCGGGCCCGACCAGGGCGGAGCCCGTGCTGAGGGCGGGCCGCCGACTGCTGCGCCGGGCCGTCTTCCCGGACCGTTGAGACCCCGGACGGTGGGCGTCACGCCGTCGACCGCTGACCGGAGTTGGCCAAGTGATGACCGTTTATGACAGCGCGATGTGCGGCGTTGAGGGGATTCGTCGCGAGGGTGGCCCCATCATCCCGATTACATCTCGTAATGCTGGCGTGCCACAGGGTTGGCGGGGTAGCGTCCCCGGCAGACGAAGGAACCCGGCCGGTATGGCAGCCAAGACGCCGGGCTCCTCCGACAGTTACCAGCTCACGATCCCAAGGAGGGGCTTATGCCTCCTGACCGTTTGCCGTCGGATCCGCGTGATCCGTTTCTCAACGGGTCACCGTCCTCGCGTGACGGTAGCATCCCGCGCCTCCCGGCGTTTCAAACCCTTCCCGCCCGTGCCAGGACGGGCAACAGCCGCTCGGCGCCGCTCCTCGCCCCGCTCGCCCGGCCTTCGGTGCCCCGCGTCCGCGTGCCGATGGCCGTCGCGGTGGTCGGCGCGGGCCTCATGAGGGAAGTCGCCCGAGGGCCCCGCGTCCGATATCGCCGGACTCGTCCCGACTGAGCCTGATCGTCGGCCGGGGCGGCTCCCCGCCGCCCCGGCGCACACCCCGGGAGCGTGCCCGCGCCGCGCCGCGCGCCGCGCGCCCCATACCCGCCCGGGGTTTCGCCCGGATTCCGGGCCAGTCCTGTGCCGCCTCGCGACGAAACCGGCGAGACGGCATCACCACATCCGGGGCTCCCCCCGATGTCCGCCGAGCAGAGGCAGTATGACCCGCTGCAAGAACTCGAAGTGCCGTAAACCCGTGGAGCAGAACCGCTCGGGGCGGCCCAAGGAGTACTGCGACAAACGGTGCCGCGACGCGGCCTACCGGGCCTCCCGCGCCAAGTCCTCCCCGGACGCCGAACGGTACTCCCAGTATGTCCGCGAGCTCTCCGAGGAGCTGGCCCGCCTCACCGACCGTCTGGTGAAGGCCGCCCACACCGACGACGCCACCGGCGACCTGCCGCTGCGCGTCCTGCGCCTGGCGGCGGAAGTCGAACGCGGCCTGAGCGACGTCCGGTTCGCCGCCGTCCAGCAGGCCCGCACCCGCAAGGTCCGGGCCGCCGAGATCGCCGGGGCGATGAGCGTCACCCCGGTCAAGCTCCGCACCGACTGGTCGGCGCACGCCGCCGAGCGGCGCATGCAGCACCGGATGAGCCCCAGCGCCCGCGCCGACGGCGCCCGGCAGGACGACGCGGACGGCCAGCCCGGCGCGGGCTGGTCGACCGGCCCCGTCTTCGTCCCCCGGCAGCGACGGCCCGACCCGACCGGTCAGGACCCCGGGCCCGCGCCCGAGCCGGACACGCTGGCCCGCGCCCTGACCACGCTGCAGCGCCTCAGCGGGCGCACCCTGCGGGAGCTCGGCAAGAAGGCCGGCGTCTCCGCCTCCTACGTGTCCCGCGTGCTGGCCGGCAAACGCCGCCCCTCGTGGCGGCTGGCCCAGTGCCTGGCCGAGGCGTGCGGCGGCGACCCGGCCGACATCCTCCCGCTGTGGAAGGCCGCCCGCGGCCTCGCCGCGCGCCCCGCCGGGCCCGACACCCTGCACGCCGCGCTGCGCGGCCTCCACCTCGCGGCGCAGCGGCCCGCGCCGGAGCTGATCCACACGGCCAGCCACGGGCTGCTCAGCACGGACGACATCAACAGCCTGCTGAACGGCCGCCGCACCCCCGACTGGCCCACGGTCGACCGCTTCGTGCACGCCCTGGGCGGCCAGCCCGAGGCGTTCCTCCCGCTGTGGCACGCCGCCCGCCCCCCCATGGCGACGCCCGCCCAAGCCGGCACCGGCCACTACCCGGCCGCCGCGTTCGGCTAGGGCACGTCCGCAGTCCTCCCCCGGAGCCGAAAGTCACCACCATGCGCGCATCCACGCCCCACGAGGGCCTGACCGCCCGCCGACTGCCGCCCGACCGCGAGGCGTTCGTCGCCCTGCACCACGGGCACTACCTGAGCTACGCCCGCCTGCACCTGCCCGCCCCGGCCGCCGAGGCGGTCGTCGGCGCCGTCTTCGACCACCTCTTCCGGTGCTGGCGGCGCTTCCTCAGCTCCCCCAACCCCGCGTCCCACGCCTGGTGTCTGCTCACCGACCGGATCCGCGACGAGGCCGACCGGCCCTGCCCGGCCCTCAGCCCGGCCCAGTACGACGCCTACGCGCTGCACCACCTGCTGGGCTACCAGCCGGCCGACGTGGCCACGGCGATGGGGGAGGAGGAGGACACCGTCCGCTTCCTGCTGCGCAGTCCCGGGGTGCGCGGGCTGCTGACCGGTCCCCCCTGACAACACGCCCGGATAACACGCCCTGAGAACACGCCCTGAGAACACGCCCGGACAAGCGGACCGCCCCCGTCCCCGGCGGTGCCGGGGACGAGGGCGGCGTGGGTGCCCGGAAGGTGGTCAGCAGGTGGTGGTGGCGGGGGTGCCGGCCAGCCGCTCGGCGATGAACTCCGCGGCCTCGTCGTTGCCCAGCCCGATTCCGTCGGTGTGCAGGCCCCCGGACTCGTACTGGGTCCAGGACAGTTCCACACCCTGGTCGCAGTACTCGTCGCGCAGGGTCCGGCCCTGGGAGAAATCGACGATGTCGTCGTCCACGACGTGGTACTGGAAGACGGGCACCTCGATCGGGGCCCCGCCGAGACGGTTCTCGCCCAGACGGCCCTGCCACGAGTCGTCCAGCACCGGGACGGTCGTCATGTAGTCCTGGAGCGTCTTGCCGATGTAGTCGTTCAGCAGCTCCACGGTGCAGGAGTTCTCCGACATCTCGGCGTACATGGCGCGACCCTCGTCGGTGAGCGAGGCGTCCAGGTCGAGCTCCGGGTACGCCTGGTCCAGGCCGAGCAGCGCGTACAGCAGCACGCCCATGCCGCGCTGGCCCTCCAGCGGCAGGGCCACCTCGATCAGGTTGGCCGGCACGCCGCCGCCGACCACGCCCGTCAGGTTCAGCTCGGGGGCGTACTCGGGCTGGAGCTGACCGGCCCACATGGCGGCGGCGCCGCCCTGCGAGTAGCCGCGGAAGAAGACCGGCGCGTCGGCGGACAGGCCCGACTCGGGCAGGCGCTGGGCGGCGCGGACCGAGTTGATGACCGCCGGGCCCATCGACTGGCCGACCATGTAGGTGCTGGTCGGGTCGGCGTGGTAACCCTCGTAGTCGGTGATGGCGACCGCGTATCCGGCGCGGAGCATGTCGTTGAGCGCGCCCTGCTCGTAGAACGCGCCCTCGTTGATCATCCCGGAGGGGGCGCAGCGGGCCGCGGGCCCGTGCGTGCCGGGGGCCAGGGCGACGATCGGCACATCGGCCGGGTCGGCGTTCTTCGGCACGACGACCATGCCGGTCACGGCGACCGGCTCGCCGAGCGCGTCGGTGGACAGGTACATCACCTGCCAGGCGTCGCCCAGCGACTGGGCGGTCGGCCCGCCGGCCTTGGCCGGGCGCGAGCGGATGAGGTCGCCGGGCTCGCCCTCGGGGAGCGGACTCGGCGGCACGTAGAAGTCGTCCTCAGCGACGGGCGGTGGTGCCTCGCCGGGTGCCCCCGCCGCTACCGGACCAGCGCCGGCGAACAGGAGCAGAATGGCCGCGGCCGGAGCCAGGATCCGTTTTCCCGGCCGACGGCGGGACAACATAGCAAGCACTGAAGCAACCTTTCGTCCGGCCTGTCGAGTTGAGATTTCGAGCCTGCCAGGTAACACACCGGAAATCCACAGTCAACGTGTGGGGCGGGAGTTTCTTGTCAGGTCGACGCAATACCAGGAGTGGGCGTGCGCCGCGGGGGATGAATCCGCGAACCGGGTCTCGACCCGGGTCAATTGTTCCGGCGCGCGATCAGCCGGTAGGCGTTGGACAGCCGGGAGCGGCGGGCCACCGGTGCCATGAGCATCTCCACGCCGTAGAGACCGATGAACGCCGGGAGCGCGGCCACCAGCCCCGCCGAGCGCGTCGCCCGGGCCACCCGGCCGGGCGGCTCCTCCCGCCACGGCGCGTCCTCAGCGGGCAGCACGCGGTTGAGCATGTACCAGAAGCCGATGAGGAGGTCCACGGGAACGTGCGCGGTGCCGCGCTCCTCGGCGACCACCGAGAAGCCGTTGCGATTCAGCTCCTCGCGCATGTTCGCCAGCGGGATGAACTGGAGGTGCTGCGGCTGGAACCACGGCACCCACCACCGGCCCATCAGCCGGGCGGACAGCGACTGCGGGTCCGGGATCTCGATCAGCAGATGGCCGCCGGGGCGCAACGCGGTCCGCGCCGCCGCCAGTTCGGCGCGCGGGTCCAGCGTGTGCTCCAGGTAGTGGAACATACTGACCGTTTCGTAACGGCCCGCCAGCTCGTCGGCCATCTCGGTCAGCAGACCTCGGTAGGCGCGCGAGATCCGCCCGGCCTTGGCCGCCAGCTCCACCGTCTCGCCCATGTCGAGACCGTCGAATTCCGTTTCCGGAAGCATCTCCTTCGCCGTGGCACAGAAATAGCCGTAGGAGGTGCCCACGTCCAGCCAGGTGCGCGGCGCGATGTGCGGGGTCAGCGCGTCCACGCTCGCACGGTAGCGGCGGGCGCTGCCGCTACCGCGGAACATTTTCTCCCACGTTTCCGCGCCGAGGCCGTCGTAGAAATCGCGGTAGTAGAAATCGAGGCCCTCCTGATTCAGGCGGGGATTCTGGAAGACGTGTCCGCAGTCCCGGCACCGGTCCAGGGTGAACACCCCCGGCTTGCCCTGCACCCAGTCACGGGTGCGCATCCGCCGCGTCAGCGCTCCCGACTCGCACCAGGGGCAGGTGGTGCGCTTGGGCAGGAGGAACCGCTCGGTGCCGCGGGCCAGTTCGGCCTGGTAGTCGGCGCGCAGCCGCTCGGTCTCCGCAGTGCGTGTGTTCATGTGTCCTGTCTCTTCCCTCTGGGCGCGCGTGCGGCCCGTTCGGAGTCGTCGGGGGTGCTGCCGTTCGGTGGAACGGACGGGCCGGTCTCTCAGGCGTCGATCGCGAGCTTCTCCAGGTGCGCCGCCGCGGCGGGGGCGCCGCCGGCCGCGCGGAACGACTCCCCGATCCGGTGGGCCGCCGCCGCGTACACGGGGTTGTCCAGCACGGTGTCCAGCGCCGCGCCGATCGATTCCCGGTCCGCCCGCGCGAACCGGACCCGCACCCCGGCGCCCGCCTCGGTGACCTGGGTCGCGACGGCCGGCTGGTCGTCCCGGATCGGGGCCACGACCAGCGGGACGCCGTTCGACAGGGCCTCGACCACCGTGTTGTGGCCGGCGTGGCAGACGACGGCGGCGGTCCGCTCCAGCAGGGCCAGCTGCGGGACGGAGCGCGCGATCAGCACGTCGTGGTCCCGGAACGGCTCCTCGCCCAGGGCGCCGCCGGGGTCCGCGACCACCGCCCGCAGCCGCCGGGCCCGCTCGCGCACCGCCTCGACGCACTCGGACAGGAAACGGGCGCCCGCCTCCGAGTTGACCGTGCCCATGGTCAGCAGGACCACCGGCCGGTCCGGCTCCGCGTCGATCCAGTCCCAGGGGAAGCCGGGCTCGGCGGGCCGCTCGGCCAGCGCCGGGCCGACGAACGCGACCGGGCCGCCCGGGTCCGGATACGGCCCGACCAGGTCCACGGTGGTGAAGGCGATGGTGAGCAGCGGTGAGAAGCGGGGATCGTACGCGGCCCTGGTGCTCCCGATCCGCTGCCGCAGCTCGCCGAGCCGGTCCCGGATCCACTCGTCCACCTTGGGCGTCCCGGCCGCGCCCAGCAGCTCGGCCGAGGTGGTCGCCGAGGTGGCGAACCGCAGCCCGGACCGCTCGGCCACCAGCGCGCCCGCCACCGTCTGCTGGTCCACCACGGCCAGGTCCGGGTGGAACCGCGTCATCGCCTGCTCGACGCCCGGCTCCATGGCCTCGGCCAGCGGAACGAACCACTCCTCCCACAGGTGCTTCAGCGCCGCGAACCCGCGCAGCCCGGCCGGGCGCGGCTTCTCCTCCGGGGTGGCCACCGGGAACACCGGGTCCTGCCGGGTGAGCAGTCGGCCCAGCAGCCCGGGGTGTCCCGCCCACGCCACCTCGTGCCCCCGGGCGGCCAGCTCGCCGGCGACGGCCGCCGCCGGGTTGATGTGCCCGACCAGGGGGGGCACGACGAAGAGGAAACGGCTCATCGGGCAGTGCCCCTGCCGCTTCCACCCGCCGGCGGCGCGGTCACGGCGGTGTCCCCCTCATGCCCGGGGTCCGTGCCGCGCTCGTTCTCCCGCACCCACTCCAGCACCAGCTTGCCGACCGCCTCCGGGGCCTCGACCAGCACCGAGTGCTTCTGCCCCGGCACCTCGGCGACCCGCACCCGGGGCAGCAGCGACAGCAGCCAGTCCGCCTTTTCCTTCACCAGCCCGTCGCTGCCGTTGACCAGCAGCACCGGAGCGGCCAGCGAGCGCAACTGCTCGTCGGTCAGCAGCCGGCTGGCGGGGACGTCGGCGACGATGGTGGTGGACCGCATCAGCTTCGCCGCGGACATGCCCAGGCGGGCGATGTGCGCCTCGTGCTGCTTGCCGCTGCGGTTGGAGGCGTAGGTGCCGTACATGTGGACCCACCAGGCCAGCGCCTGGTCCTCCGGCAGGTTCTCCGTCGTCTGCACCAGGGCGCCGCGCATCGACTCCGCCCAGTCCGGCGTCGCCGGCCCGGACTCGATCACCAGCACGGAGGCGACACGCTCCGGGTGGTGCGCGGCGTAGTCCAGGGCGACCGTGCCACCGAAGGAGTTGCCCACGAGGTGGACCGGCTGGTCGATGCCGAGCCGGTCGAGCAGCGCGTCGAGGTCGGCGATGAAGTCCTCGATCCGGTAGCCGCTCTCCGGCCGTTCGCTGCGGCCGTGTCCCCGCAGGTCGAACATGACGGCCTCGCAGCCGCCGGCGGCCAGCGCCGGGCCCAGCGTGAAGTAGAAGCTGGCGAGGCTGTCGATGAACACCCCGTGCACGCACACGACGACGGGCGGCCGGGCGTCCGGGTCGGTCCCGCCCTTGGGCGTCAGGCGCAGCACGTTCAGCCCGACGCCGTTCACCTCCATCCTGGCCATGGCTCAGCTCTCCTCAACGGCGCGGAGGCTGGCCACCACGTAGTCGACGAGCCGGCCCACGGTCAGGCTGATGATCTCGTCCAGCTCCATCTCGGCGACGAAGGCGGCGAAGTTGACCCGGTCGCCGTAGTGCGCCTCCAGGCTCTCGGACAGCGACACCATGTCGATGCTCTCCAGCTCCAGGTCGTCGCCGAACCGGGTGTCCATGTCGATCTCCAGCTCGGCCAGGTCCTCCCCGCCCAGAATGTCCCTGATCATCTCGGCCACGGTCGCCAGAACGGTGTCCTGGGCGGCTTCGGCGGGCTGTGCAACGCTCACTGGCTGGTCTCCTCGTTGTTCGGCGCGGTCCACGCGACGATGTAGATTTTCGCCCCGTCGCCGCTCGCCGGATCCGTGGTCACGGGATCCGCACTGTTCGGGTCGGTGTTCGCAGGATCCACCACGCGGGCGCAGCGCACCCGGTGACGGCGCGGGCCGACCGCGACGGTCAGCTCGTCGGCGTCGGCCGCCACCACGGCGAAGTCACGTGGCCGCCCCCGGAATCCGGTGCCCTCGGCCTTGGCGGCGGCCTCCTTGGCCGCCCAGAACCGAGTGAACCACTCCGCCGCCGACCGCCCGTCGGCGGCCCGGACGGCTTCGAGCAGCGCGCGCTCCTCGTCGCCGAGCGCGACCGCCACGGCCCGCTCGACATCGGCGGTGATCTCCTCGACGTCGATCCCGACGCCAGTCCCGGAGGCGGTCCCCACGCCGGTTCCGACGTCGGTCCCCACGCCGGTCCCGGAGGCGGGGCGGACGAGGGCGACCGCCACATCGCCGCGGTGGGCGAGCGACAGGTCCAGCGCGGGCAGCTTCCGGCCGTGCGCGCCGGTGGCGTACGGGCGGCCCGCCGCGTCGTTGGCGATCCGGATCTCGGCCGGGAAGACGGCGCCCTCGCCGCGCTCCCACAGCCAGTTCCGCACCGCGTCCTTGGCGGCGATCCGGCCCAGCAGCCACTGACGGCGGCCACGCGGCGGGCGCCGCGCGTACTCCTCGCGCTCCTCGTGGCCGAGCTGGGTGCGCATGAGCAGATCGCGCGAGGCCAGGTCGGGCGCCTGTTCGCGCATCATGTACCAGCCGCCCGGCCGCGCCACGGACAGCCCTCGGCGCTCGGGATAGCCGCCCGTCCGGCGGGCGTCGGGGCCGGCGAAACGGCGGTCCTTCCAGTCGGTGATCTCCGCCCAGACCCGGCCGCCGACGGTGAGCTGCGCGTCCATGTCGAGGCCGGTCTCGGTGACCGAGGTGACCCGGATGTGGCACTCGACCGCCGTGCCGGGCGGCGGCTCGGAGCCGAAGAAACGCACCCGGCCCATCTGGATGGGGAAGAGAATGTTCCGGCCGGGCTGGGTGGTGAGGAGCCAGTAGCCGATGAGCTGGCCGACGTTGTCGAGCAGCGAGCCGGGCGCGGGCGGGGCGGCGATGACGCCGCGCACGTGCTTCTCGCCGAGGGAGATCGGATACGTCAGGCCCTGGAACGCCGGCCCGTGGAACAGCCAGCGGTCGCCGTAGATCTCCTCCGGGGTGTGCTCGCCGAGCCATTCGCCCGCCGGGTCGAACGGCCAGGGCGCGGGCCGGTCGGGCGCGTAGTCGGGGGCCAGCTCGACCTGCGCCCGCGCGTACGGCCCGAAGGCGACCGCCAGCCGGCCGTCCTCGCGGGGCGTGGCGGTCACGTCGACCGTCACCTCGGGGATGGCGTCGGCCCACTGCTCGCACCGGACGTCGTACACGGCGACGGCCCGCGTGCCGGGGACCGCCAGCTCGGCGGCGTCCATCATGTGCCGCATGAGCGTGGTGGCCGGCACGACCGGCCGCCGGTCGGAGTCGTCCGGCCAGCCGGGCCGCTGCGGGAAGAAGCAGTGGTCCAGCAGATACGGCATGGTGCGGGTGGACACCACCAGCGGCATGGTGAACGGCGCGGCCGGCGGCGATGCCGGTGCGGGCGCCTGGGCGGGCGGCGCCGGGGGAGCGGCCACGGCCGCCGCCGGGTCGCGGGCCGCGATCACGGCCGCCGCCGCCGTCGCCGTCTCCGCGAGCAGGGCACCCAGCTCGGCCGCCACGGGGAACCGCGCGGCCAGCCCGTTCAGCGAGCCCAACTCGGGCGCCGCGACGGCCGACGGCCCCCGCACCGCGCCCCGCAGGTCGGCGCCCAGCGCGTCCCGCTCGCCGGGCTCCAGGGAGATCAGCGGCGCGCCCAGCGTCAGGCGCGTCGCGGGCCGGACCGGGGTCTCCCGCTTCGCCCGGGGCGGGGTGAGCACGGTGTCGTCGACGGCGGCGCCCTCCGTCCACAGCGCGGTGGCCACCCGGCGGAGCTGGGCCAGGCCGCCCCGGTGCGGGGAGTTGGCCGAGACCGTCAGATGGTCCTGGCCGTCCAGCGTGTCGTCGATCAGCGAGCCGACCTGGCCGGTGCCGACCTGGATGAACGCGCGGAAGCCCGCCGCGTACATGGCCTGGACGGTGGGCCGGAAGCGGACCGGCTCCAGCAGGTGCCGGATGAACAGCCGCCGCACCTCCGCGTGCTCGTCCGGGAACGGCGCCGCGATGGTGGCGGACCAGACGGGCACGGTCGGGGCGTGCAGCTCGAACCGCTCGGCGCCTTCGGCGAGCGGCCCGAGGTAGGGGGCGAGCATCGGCGTGTGGAAACCGGACATGAACGGCAGCACCCGGCCCAGCACCCGCCGCTCGCGGAACCACCGCACCAGCTCCTCGACGGCCTCGCGCGGGCCGCACACCATCGACTGGCGGGGCGAGTTGTCGTGCGAGAGGACGATGTCGTCGCGGCCCGCGATCGCCTCGGTGACCTTGTCCGCCGAGCAGCCGAGCGCGGCGAAGACCACGCCCGGGACGTTGAAGGAGTCCGGGTCGAACGCGGCCAGCACCTCGTCCGACTGCTCGCGGGAGTGCAGTCCGCCGGCGACCATCGCGGTCCACTCGCCGACGCTGTGCCCGGCCACCGCGTCCGGCACCACGCCCATCCGGCGCAGCGCGGCGTCCAGCAGCCGGCCGATACCGATCACGCCCAGGCCCTGCCGGGCGGTGTCGCCGGCGTCGGCCTCGGTACGGCCCGGCATGGGCAGGCCGAACCGCTCCGCCACCTCGTCCAGCCCGCGCGGCTCGAACTCCGCCTCCAGACCGGGGAAGACGAACGCCAGCCGTCCGGCGCCCGGCCCGGCCAGCAGCGGCGTGGCGCTGAACCAGACGTCGTCGCGGCCCCGCCAGGCCCGGCCCTTGGCGACCACGCGGCGGGCCAGCGCCAGCCGCTTCGCGGTGGGCTCCACGATGCCGAGCCGGCCGCCGACGGGGGCGTCCGGCGCGGGGGCCGCGCCGGCCAGGGCGCGCAGGTCTGCGTCGTCGGCGTCCAGCAGCGTCGCCAGCTCGGCCGGGCTCCCGGCGGCCAGCCGCAGCACCCGCTCGGGCTCGCGTACGGCGCCCGGCACCGCGCGACCGCGCGAGCGGCGCGGCGCGGGGTCGGGCGCGGCCTGTTCGATGACGACGTGCGCGTTGATCCCGCCGAAGCCGAAGGCGTTGACGGCGGCCCGGCGCAGCTCGCCCTCCCACGGCTGGGCCGTGGCCACCGGACGGAACCGGGTCCGCGCCAGCGTGGGGTGCGGGTCGTCGCAGTGCAGCGTCGGCAGCAGCGTCGCCCGGTGCACGGCCAGCGCCGCCTTGATCAGCCCGGCCGCGCCGGCCGCGGGCATGGTGTGCCCGATCATCGACTTCACCGACCCGATCACCGGGCCCTCGCCGTCGCTGGGCGCCCCGGGCGGGCCGAACACCTCGGCCAGCGTGGTGAGCTCGGCCGTGTCCCCGGCCGGGGTGCCCGTGCCGTGGGCCTCCAGCAGCCCGAGCACGCCCGGCTCGCGCGGGTCCAGCCCGGCCGCCGCCCACGCCTGCCGGACCGCCCGGGTCTGGCCGCCCGGGTCCGGGCTGACCAGCCCGCCGGCCCGGCCGTCCCCGGCCACGCCGGTGCCGCGGATGACGGCGTACACGCGGTCGCCGTCCCGTTCCGCGTCCGCCAGCCGCTTCAGCACCACGATGCCGGTGCCCTCGCCGATCAGGATGCCGTCCGCGCCGGAGTGGAACGGGCGGATGCGCTGGCTCGGCGACAGCGCCTTCATCTGTGAGAACACGCTCCACAGCGTGATGTCGTGACAGTGGTGCACACCGCCCGCCAGCATCACGTCGCAGGAGCCCGAGAGCAGCTTGGCGACCGCCTGGTCCACCGCGATCAGGGACGAGGCGCAGGCCGCGTCGATGGTGTACGCCGGGCCGCGCAGATCGAGACGGTTGGCCAGCCGGGACGCGGCGAGGTTGGGCACCAGTCCGATCGCGTCCTCCGGCCGTTCCGGCCCGAGCCGGGCGGCGAACGCCTCCCGCACCCGGGCGAGCTGGTCCGCGCCCAGCTCCGGCAGCAGCTCCCCGAGGGTGCGGGTGAGCTGATGGGCCGTGCGCAGCCGCTGGTCGAGCCGGACCTGACCGGCGTTGAGGTAGCCGCCGCGGCCCAGCACCACGCCCACCCGGTCCCGGTCGGGCAGCCGGTCCTCGCCGCCCGCGTCGGCGATCGCGTCGGCCGCCACGGCCAGCGCGATGAGCTGGTCGGGGTCGGTCCCGGCCACCGAGGTGGGCATGATCCCGAACCGGGTCACCTCCACCTCGGCCAGGTCGTCGACGAACCCGCCCCGGCGGCAGTACACCGGGTCCGGGTAGTACGACGGGTCCCAGCGCCCGCCCGGCACCTCGGTGATGGCGTCGGTGCCGGAGATCAGGTTGCGCCAGTACGTCTCCAGGTCGGGCGCGCCGGGCAGCAGCGCCGCCATGCCGACGATCGCGATCCGGGTGTCCCGGCCGTCGTCCCCGGCGGTCACTTGTCCCACCCCTCGGCCGCCGTGTAGACGACCGCGGGAGTCTCGGGATCGCCCCACGCCAGCTCGCGCAGCAGGGCCCGCGCCCCGGCGTCGGGGGCGATCAGCCCCACGCCGCGCCGGGTGTAGTCGCGGCCCAGCTCGGGGCTGACCATCCCGGGGTGCGCGGCCGACGGCGCCCACGGACCCCAGTGCACGGTCAGCGCCCGCTGCCCGGTGCGCGCGGCCCAGGCGGCGGCGAGTCCCTCCAGCGCCTCGTTGGCCGCCGCGTAGTCGGACTGGCCCCGGTTGCCCAGGACGGCGGCGATGCTGCCGAACAGCACGGCGAATCCGGGCGCGGGGGACAGCTCGCCCACCGCGTCGAGCAACGCCCGCGCGCCGTCCACCTTGGTGGCGAAGACACGGTCGAAGGACTCGGCGGTCTTCTGCGCGATCAGCCGGTCCTCGATCACCCCAGCGGCGCAGACCACGCCGTCCAGGCGGCCGTTGCGCGTCCTGATCTCCTTGACGACCTGCGCGACGGCCTCCGCGTCCCGCAGGTCCACGGAGTGGTAACGGGCCTGGCCGCCGAGGGCGTTCAGCTCGGCGAGGGTGGCGTCGATCTCCCGCTGGGCCAGGATCAGCCCGGCCTCCCGCTCGATCTCGGCGGGCGCCAGCCCGCCGCGCCTGGCCAGCGCCCCGCGCAGCGCGGTGCGGTCGGCCGCCCGCGCGGTGTCGGCCGCCTCCGGGGCCGTCGCCTGCGGGGTGCGGCCCATCAGCTCCAGCCGGCAGCCGGCGGTCCGCGCCAGCTCCACGGCGATGTGCGCGGTGATGCCCCGCGCGCCGCCGGCCAGCACCACCACGGACTCACCGTCCAGGCCGAGCGCCGCCGCGTCGGGCACCGCGTCGGCGTCCCGCGCCAGCTCGCCCGCCAGCAGCTCGAAGCCCTGCCGCTCCGATCCGGCGCGCAGCACGGCGGGGGAACCGTCGGGCGCCGCCAGCTCGTCCAGCAGCGCCTCGGCGAGGGCCGCGGCGGGCACGGTCGCGTCCAGCGCGACCGCCCGTGCGACGGTCTTCGGGTACTCCCTGGCCACCGAGCGGAACAGGCCGTCGAACCCGGCCGCCCCCTCGGCCGCGGGCCGCGCGCACACCAGCCAGCGCGGGCCGTCCCGCAGCGCCGCCTTCACCACGGGGAAGACGGCGGGCGGCGCCACACCGCCCGGCTCGGTGAGCGGCCCGAGCAGGAACACCCCGTCGAACGGGCCGTCCTGCTCGCCCAGCGGATGTCCCGCGTCCAGCGTCTCCGGCCGGGCGCCGCGCGCGGCCAGCGCCGCCGCGAGCGCCTCGGTGACCGCGCCCCGGCCCAGCAGCGCGAAGCGGCGCCCGGCCAGGTCGGGGGCGGCGGACGCCCCGGCCGACAGCGCCACCCGGCGCTGCACGAGCCGCTTGGGCGGCTCGCCCGCGAGCGCGGCGTCGTCCGCCGCGCCGCCGTGGTGTCCCTCGCCGACGGCCGGGAGCGTTCCACCGGCCTCCGGCGAGGGCGTCTTCGCCGAGCCGCGCGCCGACAGCCAGTCGGCGATGGCGGCCGCGGTCCTGGCCCCGGAGAGCTCCTCCACCTCGTCGTCGCTCAGCGAGAACGAGGCCGAGCCGCCCAGCCGCACGGCGAGTTCGCCGGCGATCTCGGTGCGCTTGATCGAGTCGATGCTGAGGTCGGCCTCCAGATCGAGGCCCGGCTCCAGCATGTCCACCGGGTAGCCGGTGCGGTCGCTGATGACGTCGAGCACCGTGCCGAGCACGTCGCGCGGCATCTCGGCGGCCGGTTCGGCCGCGGCCGGGGCCGGCTCGGCGGGCACGGCCGGCGGAGCGGCGGCGATCGCCTGTGCCGGCTGGGCGTAGGGCACGGCCTGGAGCGTCAGGGGCGCCGCCGGGGCGGGCACCACACCACCGAAGTACGACAGCAGCACGTCGCGCTGGGCCGCGATCATCTCCCGGCTGGTGGTGAGGAACTCGGTGATCAGGGCGTCCCGGTTCGGCTGGGCGGCGGGCGCCGGCGCCGCGGCCACCCGCCGCGCCGGGCGCAGCCCGCCGGCCAGCGCCTCGCCGTCCGCCGTGCGGACCAGATGGCCGTCCACGGTCCAGCCGGCCGGCTTGGCCGCCGCGGCTCGCTCGGCCGCCACCGCGTCGCCCCGGCCCTGGAACAGCCAGCCGGTGCGCACCGGCAGGCCCGCGACGGCCAGCCGGGCCAGGGCCTCCAGCAGGCCGCGCAGCCCGGCGTCGGGACGCGGCTCGGTCGCCACCGTCAGGTGCGGGCGGTCGCCGAGGATCTTGCGCACCAGGCCGCTCAGCACCGAGCCGGGTCCGGCCTCGACGAAGACCCTGGCGCCGGCCGCGTACATGGCCTCGATCTGCTCCACGAAGCGCACCGGCGCGCCCAGTTGGGCGGCGAGCTCGGATCGGATGCCGTCCGGCTCGGCCGGGTAGACGATGGCGGTGCGGTTGGCCCATACCGGGAACTCCGGGACGCGCAGCTGCCGTTCGGCCAGCGCCTCGGCGAACCGGGCGCCCGCGGCGGCGACCAGGGGGCTGTGGAACGCGCAGGCCACCGGCAGCCGCTGGGGCCGCAGTCCGGTCTCGCGCAGCCGCTCGACGGCCTCGCCCACGGCCTCGGTCCCGCCGGAGATCACGGTCTGCCGGGGCGCGTTGCGGTTGGCCGTCACCACCCGGTCGGCCAGCCCGGCCTCGCGCAGGACACGTTCGACGTCCTCGGCCGGTGCCGCGACGGCGGCCATGGTGCCCGGGTCGTTCCCCACCGAGGCGAGGATCGAGTCGGCCCGCTCGGCACTCAGGCCGACCAGCGTCTCGGGCGAGAAGACGCCCGCCGCGCACAGCGCGACCAGCTCGCCGTAGGAGTGCCCGGCCGCCATGTCGGGCCGGACGCCCGCGCGGGCCAGCAGGTCGAACGCGGCCAGCCCGGCCATGCCGAGCACCGGCTGCGCCACCCGGGTGTCCGTGACCGCGGCGCGCTGCCGCTCCGCCGTCTCGGGGTCGAACGAGGCGGGCGGGAACAGCGCGTCGGCGTAGGCGGCGGCGCCGCCGTGCCGCAGGTGGCGCTGGAGGTCGGGGAAGGCGAGGAACAGGTCGGCCAGCATGCCGGGCCGCTGGCTGCCCTGGCCGGGGAAGAGAAACGCCACATGACCCTCGGGTCCGGCGGCGGCCGGCTCGGCGAGGAAGACCCCGGCGGCCGGATCGTGGCCCCCGGCCAGCGCCTTGCGCAGCGATGTCGCCAGCTCGTCGGTGTCGGCGGCGACGACCGCGAGGCGCACCAGCCCCTGCGCGGTGTCGGAGCGGCGGGCGGCGGCCCGGGCCAGCTCGCGCAGCGGCTGCCGGCGGGCGCCGCCGTCGAGGGAGGTCAGCAGCCGCTCGGCCTCCCGCACGGCGGCGGCGTGGTCCGCGCCCCGGAAGGTGAACAGCTCGGCGGGCCACACCTCCCGGCCGTGCGATGGCGGCGGCGCGTCGTAGCCGCCGAGCACCACGTGGAAGTTGGTCCCGCCGAAGCCGAACGCGCTGACGCCGGCGATCCGTTCGGCGGTGGGCGTGGCCCAGGGACGGGCGGAGGTGTGGAAGACGAAGGGGCTCTCGTCGGCCTTCCAGGCGGGGTTGGGCCGGTTCAGGTTGCCGGTGGGCGGGAGCGCGCCGGTGTGCAGGGCCAGCGCGGCCTTGATCAGCCCGGCCAGACCGGCCGCGCACTTGGTGTGCCCGATCTGGGACTTCACCGAGCCGAGCGCGCAGCTCGCCGGCGCGGCACCGGACTCGGTGAACACCTCGGTGAGGATGGACAGCTCGGTGCGGTCGCCGACCACGGTGCCGGTGCCGTGCGCCTCGACGAGGCCGACGTCGGCGGGGGAGACGCCCGCGTTGTGGTAGGCGCGCTCCAGGGCCGCGCGCTGGCCCTCGGGCCGGGGGGCCGTCAGGCCGCGCGCGCGGCCGTCGCTGGAGGCGCCGACGCCCTTGATGACGGCGTAGACGCGGTCCCCGTCCCGCTCGGCGTCGGCCAGCCGCTTCAGCGCCACGCAGGCGATGCCCTCGCCCAGCGCGATGCCGTCGGCGTCCGCGTCGAAGGTCCGGGACCGGCCGGTGGGCGACAGGGCGCCGACGGAGGCGAACAGCAGATAGTCGTTGACGCTGTTGTGCAGGTCGGCGCCGCCGCACAGCACGAGGTCGCTCGACCCGGCGGCCAGCTCCTTGCAGGCCGCGTCCAGCGCCGCCAGCGAGGAGGCGCAGGCGGCGTCCACGGTGTAGTTGGCCCCGCCGAGGTCGAGACGGTTGGCGATGCGGCCCGCGATGACGTTGGACAGCATGCCGGGGAACGAGTCCTCGGTGAGCGTCGGAAGCTGCTCGGACAGGCCGGGCGGCATGCCGTCGAGGTAGGCCGGCAGGACCGCGCGCAGCGTGGCGGCCTGGGACAGGTCGCTGCCCGCCTCGGCGCCGAAGATCACCGAGGTGCGGGAGCGGTCGAACGGCCGGTCGTCGTACCCGGCGTCGGTCAGCGTGCGGCGCGCGGCCTCCAGCGCGAGGAGCTGCACCGGCTCGATGCTGCGCAGCGTGGCGGGCGGGATGCCGTACGACAGCGGGTCGAACGGGATGCGCGGCAGGAACCCGCCCCACTTCGACGGCGTGGTGGCGTCCGCGCGCTCCGCCGAGTAGTACACCTCCGGGTCCCAGCGCTCGGCCGGCACCTCGGTGACCGCGTCGTGGCCGGAGAGCACGTTCGTCCAGAACTCGCCGAGGTCGGCGGCGTCGGGGAACATGCAGGCCATGCCGACGATGGCGACATCCAGCGGCTCGGGCGCCGGCTCGGGCTCGGGCGCCGCGGTCAGGCCGAGCCGCTCGCGCACCAGCGCCGCGCTGCCGGCCAGGAAGTCCGCCGCGGCCGGGCCGACCGAGCGGTGCAGCTCCCCGACGGAGGTCAGCCGCGACCGCAGCACGGCCACCTCGCCGGCCATGAACATGCCCGCGTCGAGCTGGCGCTCCTCGCCGGTGGCCCGCAGCTCGTCGCCCACCCGCTCGATGCCCTTGCTGGCGATGCGCAGCCGGCCCAGGTTCAGCTTCTCCAGCTCCTGCCACGCCTCCCGGTCCGGCAGGCCCTCGGCGCGCAGCCGCTCCCGGGCCGTGGTGAACTCCTCGGTGAACGGGCTGCTCACGCAGCGCGTGGCGTGCCCGGGAGCGGTCTCCAGCAGGTCCGTGGCCTCGGCCGAGATCACCTGCCGCTGGAAGACCTCACCGATCGCGCCGCAGCTCACGGCCTGCTCGGTGAACAGGTAGGCGGTGCCCATCAGCACGCCGATCGCCGCGCCCCGCGCCGTCAACGGCGCGGCGAGCGCGGCGATCATCGCGGAGGAGCGTTCGTCGTGGATCCCGCCCGCGAACAGCAGCTCCAGCGTGGCGGCCGTTCCGTCGCCGTCCGCCGCCTCCGCCAGGAACCGCTCGATGACGGCGACCTGCGCCTCCCACAGCGAGAAGCTGCTCAGCGGCCCGACATGGCCGCCGCACTCGGATCCCTCGAAGACGAACCGGCGCACCCCGGCGTCCAGGAACTGCTTGAGCAGCCCCGGCGTCGGCACGTGCAGGAACGCCCTGATCCCGGCCTGCTCCAGCGCGGCGGCCTGAGCCGGGCGCCCGCCCGCGATGATCGCGTGCGTCGGCCGCCGTTCCAGGACCTCCGCGATCTGCGCCGTCCGCAGCTCCTCGTCCGCGAAGCCGAGCAGGCCCACTCCCCAGGACCGCTCGCCCAGCGCCGCCCGCGTCTCGGTCAGCAGCGCCCGGGTCTGCTCGCCGGTCGCCAAGGCGAGGGCCAGCATGGGCAGGCCGCCCTCGCGCGCCACCTCGGCGGCGAACCGCGGCTGGTCGCTGACGCGCGTCATCGGGCCCTGCACCACCGGCAGCTCAGTGCGCAGCGCGCGGCTCATCGGGGAGCCGGGGCGCAGCGCCGCCGCCGGGGCGTCGTCGGTGAACGTCTCCTCGACGGCCGTCCGCACCGCGCGGACCGCGCGGGCCACGTTGCCCCAGCTCTCCGCGAACCGGCGGGCCTGCCAGGCGTCCTGGCCGACCGGCAGCGGCTCCGTCTGCCCCTCCTGGACATCGCGGCGCCGCAGCACCCGGACGCCGTCCACGACGATGGTCTCGGTGCCGTCCATCCGGCGGATCGCCGCGGCCGTGTCCTCCGGGAGCTGCGACTCCGCCAGAAGTGAGAGTTGTGTGTCGAGCACCACGCCGGCCGCGCCGCCGGCCACCGCCGCGGCGGCCGTGCGCGGCCCGATCCCGCCGGCGGCCCAGACCGGCACGCCGAGCCCGGGGTCGGCGAGAAGCCGTTGCAGCAGCACAAACGTGCTCAGGGAGCCGATCCTGCCCCCACTCTCACTGCCGCGCGCGATGAGCCCGTGCGCCCCCGCCGAAACAGCCCGCACCGCCTCCTCCGCACTCGTCACCTCGGCCAGCACCCGCCAGTCTTCCGGCAGGTCACGTGGCCGCCAGGGGGCGCCCGCGCTCAGCACCACCGTGAGCCCGGACACGCCGTCCAGCTCCTCGGGCCCGAGGGCGCAGCCGGCTGAAACCCGGACACCGAATGGCCCCCGCACCCATTCGCGAATGCGTGCGAGCGCTTCCAGCGTCCGCCGGTCACCGGCACCCAGATCAAGAATTCCCAGCCCGCCGGCCCGGCACACCGCGGCCGTCAGCCGCGCATCAGGTTTCCCGAACGGACTGACGCCGATGACAATATGGTGATTGTGTGAATCGGGCGACATGGCACTCCAAGTGCATGCGGGGGGGATTTCAAAAACGGGAAACTACTCGTCGGTATCAGACTGGGTCAAGGAGCTTTCAACACCCGATTTTTTTTGTCATGCGAATGAGCAGTGCGTTCGAGGCGCTTGTCACTCGTGGCCAAGCGTCCCGCAGCAGGGGAGTTGCCGCAGGTGGGCCGGGCGTATGGTGCCGGGACTTCGTACGGACATGGGAGAGCCGCATAGCATGGAACCGTCCGAGGCCGCAGCGCCTAACGCATCCACGCGCACCGGGCCCCCCGGGTTCGGCGCGCTCTCACTGCCGGGCCGTGCCGCCGTTACGATCGCCGCACTGGTAATCGTGCTGGCGGGAGTCTGGCATCTGGGAAATGCCTTTTTCTACGTCGCGCCGGCGAACACCGTCAAGGACGAGTACGGCGAGACGATCCGTGATTACATGACCCCGGAATTCTCCCGGAACTGGCAGCTGTTCGCGCCCAATCCACCGACCACTAATACGCATGTGGAGGTGCGCGCGGAGTTCCGCCGGGAGGACGGCACCCTGGATACGACCGTGTGGGTCGACATGACGGGGCAGGACATGGACGCCGTCGAGCACAGCCTCCTGCCGGGCACGGCCCCGCAGACCCAGCTCCGCCGTATCTGGACCTCCTACCTCAACACCCACGACGACGAGGGCAACGCCCAGTCGGAGAGCGGGCTGCTGGCGGAGAGCTATCTGCACCGCATCGCGCTGCGCCGGCTCACCGACGAAGTGGACCTGCGCGATGTCGAACGTATCCAGGTCCGCGGCGTCACCACCTCCATCCAGCCGCCGGCGTGGACCGGAGAGACCGTCAGCGGCCTCAAGCGCTACCGGGAGCTGGAATGGTGGCACGTCAGGCGCTCGGACTTCCCCGACGACGTGAGAGACGACCTGCCCGACGAGGAGGCATCGTGAGCGCCACCGCCGCCGACCGCGACAGCCGACTGCTGCGCCCCTGGCTGGAACTGGCTGCCAGCCGGGCGTTCGGTCCCTATCAGACCGCCGTCGTCAGGATCGGCGTCTCCTTCACCTTCCTGCTCTATCTGCTCCGCGAGATTCCCGAACGCCATGTGCTCTACGGTCCCGACGGCCCCTGGGGCCTGGACCTCGCGGAGCGGGCGCTGGCCATGTCGCACGCCTTCACCGTCCTGATGTGGAACGACTCCGACCTGTGGTTCGAGTTCGTCTACGCGCTGGGCATAGCCTCCTGCGTCGCCATGCTCGTCGGCTGGCGGACCCGGACGGCCACCGTACTCGTCATGGTGATGATCGTGTCGTTCCAGGCGCGCAACCAGCACCTCATCGGCGGCGGCGACAACATCCTGCGGCTCGCGGCGATCTATCTGGTGCTCACCCGGTGCGGACAGGTCTGGTCGCTGGACGCCCGCCGCCTGACGCGGGTGAAGGGGAAGGCGACGGCGAAGGACGGATCCAGGGACATCGACCGGGTCGGCATCGCCCTGTGGCTGATATCCGGCGCCGCCCTCGCCGCGGCCACCGCCACCGGCGACCTCGACGGCCGCGGCTGGACCTTGGGGCTGTGGGGCATGTGGGCCCTGCACGGCCTGTGGTGGGCCCTGAACCGCCGCGGTGGCGTCAGCGAACCGCGCGCCATCGCCGACATGGTGGCCAACCTCCTCCACAACGCCGCCCTGCTGATTCTGATGGCCGAGGTCTGCCTCATCTATGCCACGGCCGGCTGGTACAAGATCCAGGGCTCCCTCTGGCAGGAGGGCACCGCCGTCTACTACTCGATGCGGCTGGACTACTTCTCGCCCTGGCCCGAGATTTCGGAACGGCTGGCGAGCAACAGCCTCATGGTGCTCCTGATGACCTACGGCACGGTGATGGTGCAGGTCGCCTTCCCGTTCAGCCTGCTCAACCGCCGGCTGAAGAACGTGCTGCTCGTCGCGCTCATCGGTGAGCACATCGCGATCGGGATCCTGCTGGCGCTGCCGTTCTTCTCCATGGCGATGATCGCCGCCGACATCGTCTTCCTGCCGACCGCCTTCCTGCTGGCCGTCGACGGCCGGGTCCGTGGTCTCTTCCGCCGCATCCCGCCGCCGCGGGCGGGGGCCGAGCGGGAGACCGCGCAGGCGGAGGCAGCGCCGCCGGAGCGGCAGCCCGCCTAGGAGCGCGCGCGAGCGCTGCCGGCGCTCCTCGCGTCCGTGTCATGCCGAAGACCTCCGTGCGGTGGATCCGTCCGTCAGCACCGCGCGGAGGTCTTCTCGTCCGCCCGGCCGGGGTCCGGAACCGAGGCGACGCCCGCACCACGCGGACGGGCCCGGAGCTGAATCGCTCCGGGCCCGCCGTCCTGCTCAGGTGCTGTGCGAGGTGTCGGTCAGGACGCCTCGGCGGTGCGCCGGCCCATCAGCCGGGGCAGGACGCGGAAGGCCGCGCCACCCGCCAGCATCGTCGCCGCGCCGATGATCATCAGCGGGGTGTTGTCCGACGAACCGGTCTGCGCGAGACCGCCGCCGCCCCCGAGGCTGCTGCCGCCGGAGCTTCCGCCGAGCTGCGTGCCTGACACGCCACCGGTGGTGGTGGTGCCGCCGTCCGTGGTGCCGCCGTCCGTGGTGCCGCCGTCCGTCGTGGTCCCGTCCGTCGTGGTCCCGTCAGGGTCCGTGGCGTCCGGGTCGGTGACATCGGGGTCGGTCACGTCGGGGTCGGTGACGTCCGGGTCGGTGACATCGGGGTCGGTCACGTCGGGGTCGGTGACGTCCGGGTCGGTGACATCGGGGTCGGTGACATCGGGGTCGGTGACGTCCGGGTCGGTGACGTCCGGGTCGGTGACATCGGGGTCGGTGACATCGGGGTCGGTGACGTCCGGGTCGGTGACATCGGGGTCGGTGACATCGGGGTCGGTGACGTCCGGGTCGGTGACGTCCGGGTCGGTGACATCGGGGTCAGTGACGTCCGGGTCGGTCACGTCGGGGTCCGTGCTGGAACCGTCGGTGACCTCGAACTCGGCCAGGACGTTGTCCTGTCCTTCCACCACGGTGCAGGCCGAATTGAACGTCTTCAGGCCGGTCGGCGAGCCGTCGGCCTTCCGCGGGGTGAGGGTCAGCGCCAGGTTGCCGACCGTGATCTCGCCGTGGCCGGGCTCCGTGAAGCTGATCTCAGGCGCGTCACCGGAGGCGGTGATGTCGAACTCCGTGTACGGCGGCGCCGGCGGGATATCCTGCTTCGGGATCTCGATCGGCACCTCAAGAGGCAGGTCGATGCCGCCCGGAGCCGCGATGTTCGCCTCAGCCACGGCGCTGCCCTCGATGGTGGTGGAAGCCACCGTCTTCAGGCCCTGATGCGTCTTGGCGTTCACCGTGGTGATCGCCTCGATCGCGATCGGCGGCGTCATCTCGTTGACCGCGATGCTGCTGGGGATGTCCGAGCTGATGTCCACGCTGATCGGCTGGGTACCGATCAGGGGGAACGGACACGTGTACTCCAGCGTCAGAGAAACCGGCTCCGCCGAGGCCGTGTCCATACCGGCGACGACCATGAACCCGCCGGCGGCGACAGTGGACGCGGCCAGAGCCGCGGTGACCCTGGACCTTCCCGATTTCTTATGAGTTGCCATCTAGAGCCCTTCAATCTTCGCCGAATTGACACGAGTGTGATTCCGTTTCCCCCGCATATCCTCATGTGGTGCATCCCACTCGGTCATTTTCGTTTCGAACCGGTAAACTACTCACCGGTATCCAGTGGGGTCAAGGGTTGTGACCCCTCCTCGGAGATTTGTCATCCGAGTGAGTAAGACGTTTCCGAAAGTTGTCACCCGGCGCCGAATCCTCCGAGTCGGGATGCCGGATCGCATGCAGGCGTGGCACGTTGGCCTCCTGTGATGAAGCGGGGTGTGGCGTTGCTCACCCGACCACAAGAAAAGGGCCTGCTCACGATGGTTCGGGGAGATTGCTGTGACACACCTTGACCGCCGAAATACTGGGAAGTAGTTTACGGCCCGGAAACGTGGTCGGATCGGTTTATCCGAGCGATTACGTGCTCAGTAGGCGATCCGTTCTCAGCGAAGCGAGCGGCATCACTCGGTGTCTCTCTCTCGCTACACGAGAGGTAGCTCATGGGAGCTCAGACGAGGAAATCACGAAGGATTAAGGCGGTGTCGGCTCTGGCCGCCTCCGCCCTTGTTGGGGGTGGGCTCATCGCCTTGGCCGGGAACTCCGCATCCGCGGACCCGGCGTCCCTGACGCTGAACTACACGTGTCCGTTCCCCCTGATCGGTACGCAGCCGATCAGTGTGGACATCAGCACGGATATTCCCGGCACCATCGAGGTCAACGAGATGACCCCGCCGATCGAGATCGAGGCGATCACTACGGTGAACGCCAAGACTCATCAGGGTCTGAAGACGGTGGCCTCCACCACGATCGAGGGTAGTGCTATCGCCTACTCGAACATCGCGGCCCCTGGTTTCGATCTGCCTCTTGAGGTGCCGATCGAGATCCCGAAGCAGAACATCCCGCCGGCTCCGCCCTACACGGAGTTCGACATCACCGCCAATGGCAGCGCTCCTGAGATCAGCTTCAGCGAGCCCGGCCACGGCGAGATCACGGTCGGCGACCTGCTGCTGACCCTCACCCCGCGGAAGGCCGACGGCACGCCGACCGGCCTGAAGACCTTCGAATCCGCCTGCACCGTGGTGGAAGGACAGGACAACGTCCTGGCCGAGTTCGAGGTCGTCCCCGAGGGTGGCGGCAGCACTGACGTGACGGACCCGGATGTCACGGACCCTGACGTGACGGACCCGGATGTCACGGACCCGGATGTCACGGACCCGGATGTCACGGACCCGGATGTCACGGACCCTGACGTGACGGACCCGGATGTCACGGACCCTGACGTGACGGACCCGGATGTCACGGACCCGGATGTCACGGACCCTGACGTGACGGACCCCGATGTCACGGACCCTGACGTGACGGACCCCGATGTCACGGACCCGGATGTCACGGACCCTGACGTGACGGACCCCGATGTCACGGACCCGGATGTCACGGACCCTGACGTGACGGACCCGGATGTCACGGACCCCGACGCCACGGACCCCGATGGCGGTCCCGGCGACCTGATCGAGTACGGCTACAACCTGGCCGGTACCTCGCACATCGGTACGGCTAACGGCGATGTGCCGATCAGCGGTGACCTGGATGCTCTGTTCGACCTGGAGTCCGGCGAGTACGAGGGCGAGCTGAACCTGGCCCCGACTTCCGGCAGCTTCAGCATCCTGGGCTTCCTGCCCGCGACCTCGGATATCGACTTCGAGCAGGTCGGTCCCACCACCGGCACGCTCCAGGAGGGTGTGCTGACCTCCAGCTCGACGATGAACATCCTGCTCCCGTCGATAAGCCTCTTCGGCATCCCGATCGGTGGCGGCGAGACCTGCAAGACGGTCGAGCCTTCCGTGATCGACCTGCAGTCGACCGGGGAGTTCTTCGACCCGCTGGAGGGTGGCGAGATCGCGGGCACCTACGCCCTGTCCGCCGTCCAGGACTGTGGTCCGCTCACCGGCTTCATCAGCCCCTTCATGGCCGGTCCGAACAACACGCTGTCGATCAACCTGACGCCGAAGTCCTAATCGATTCGGATCAGCTTGAATTAGCAGCCGCCCAAAAGTAACTGACCCCCGCCGCGAACCGCGGCGGGGGTCAGTTACTTTGAGGTCAGGCATCCTACGCCCTTCGTGAGTCGCCGGAGCGCCGCTGAACGGGGAGCTCACATAGCTGCGCGTTCAAGACGGGCTGAGCCGGCGGTCAAAGCGTGAAGAATTTGTAGGCGCGGCGTGATAAAAAGTCGGCATGCATCTTGACCGCTATGCAACCGAGCAGTAACTTACTGCCCGAGGGTGCAGTCTGGTCGGTTTATTCCGAGTGATTATGAGCTCGGTTGGTCGTTCTCAGCGAAGCGAGCGGCATCATCTGGTGTCTCTCTCGCATATAACCGAGAGGTACCTCAATGGGAACTCATAAGAGAAAAGTGAGAAGAATAAAGGCGGTGTCGGCTCTGGCCGCCTCCGCCCTTGTTGGGGGTGGGCTCATCGCCTTGGCCGGGAACTCCGCATCCGCGGACCCGGCGTCCCTGACGCTGAACTACACGTGTCCGTTCCCCCTGATCGGTACGCAGCCGATCAGTGTGGACATCAGCACGGATATTCCCGGCACCATCGAGGTCAACGAGATGACCCCGCCGATCGAGATCGAGGCGATCACTACGGTGAACGCCAAGACTCATCAGGGTCTGAAGACGGTGGCCTCCACCACGATCGAGGGTAGTGCTATCGCCTACTCGAACATCGCGGCCCCTGGTTTCGATCTGCCTCTTGAGGTGCCGATCGAGATCCCGAAGCAGAACATCCCGCCGGCTCCGCCCTACACGGAGTTCGACATCACCGCTTTTGGCAGCGCTCCTGAGATCAGCTTCAGCGAGCCCGGCCACGGCGAGATCACGGTTGGCGACCTGCTGCTGACCCTCACCCCGCGGAAGGCCGACGGCACGCCGACCGGCCTGAAGACCTTCAATTCCGCCTGCACCCTGGTGGCGGGTCAGGACACCGTCCTGGCCGAGTTCGAGGTCGTCCCCGTGGGTTCGACCGATGGTGGCACTGACGGTGGCACCGATGGTGGCACTGACGGCGGCACCGATGGTTCCACTGATGGTGGGACGGACGGTTCGACCGATGGTGGGACCGATGGTTCCACCGATGGTGGCACTGACGGCGGCACCGATGGTTCCACTGATGGTGGGACGGACGGTTCGACCGATGGTGGGACCGATGGTTCCACCGATGGTGGCACTGACGGCGGCACCGATGGTTCCACTGATGGTGGGACGGACGGTTCGACCGATGGTGGGACGGACGGTTCCACTGATGGTGGGACCGATGGTTCGACCGATGGTGGGACGGACGGTTCGACCGATGGTGGGACCGATGGTTCGACCGATGGTGGGACCGATGGTTCGACCGATGGTGGGACGGACGGTTCGACCGATGGTGGGACGGACGGTTCCACTGATGGTGGGACCGATGGTTCGACCGATGGTGGGACGGACGGTTCCACTGATGGTGGGACCGATGGTTCGACCGATGGTGGGACGGACGGTTCGACCGATGGTGGGACCGATGGTTCGACCGATGGTGGGACGGACGGTTCGACCGATGGTGGGACCGATGGTTCGACCGATGGTGGGACGGACGGTTCGACCGATGGTGGGACCGATGGTTCGACCGATGGTGGGACCGATGGTTCCACTGATGGTGGGACGGACGGTTCGACCGATGGTGGGACCGATGGTTCCACTGATGGTGGGACGGACGGTTCGACCGATGGTTCGACCGATGGTTCCACTGACGGCGGCACCGATGGTTCCACCGATGGTTCCACCGATGGTGGCACCGATGGTTCCACCGATGGTTCCACCGATGGTTCCACCGATGGTGGCACCGATGGTTCCACCGATGGTGGCACCGATGGTTCCACTGACGGCGGCACCGATGGTGGCACCGATGGTTCCACCGATGGCTCCACTGACGGCGGTGGGGGCGATCCGATCGAGTACGGCTACAACCTGCGGGGCACGTCGCACATCGGAGCCGCCAATGGCGATGTCCCGATCCGGGGTAGCCTCGACGCTCTGTTCGACCTGGAATCGGGTCAGTTCGAGGCCGAGCTGGAACTGGCCAACTCCGTTGGCCGCTTCAGGATCCTGGGCTTCCTGCCGGTCACTGCCGACATCGCGTACGAGCAGGTGGGCCTGACCACTGGTTCGCTGGTGGACGGCCAGCTCAACTCCAGCTCGACCGTGGATGTCTTCCTCCCGAAGGTGAAGCTGCTCGGCTTCCCGATCGGTGGCGGTGCCGACTGCCACACGGTCCAGCCCTCGGTGATCGACCTGCAGTCGACGGACGAGTTCTTCGACCCGCTGGCCGGTGGTGAGCTCGCGGGCACCTACGCCCTCTCCGCCGTCGAGGACTGTGGTCCGCTCACCGGCTTCATCAGCCCCTTCATGGCCGGTCCGAACAACACGCTGTCGATCGACCTGACGCCGAAGTCCTAATTGATTCGGATCAGTTTGAATTAGCAGTCGCCCAAAAGTAACCGGCCCCCGCCGTGATCCGCGGTGGGGGCCGGTTATCGTTCGCATCCGTCAACGGCCGGGAAAGACAACCGGCCCCCGCCGCGATCTGCGGTGGGGGCCTGCTGCTGTG
Source organism: Streptomyces sp. NBC_01803 (assembly GCF_035917415.1). NCBI lineage: Bacteria > Bacillati > Actinomycetota > Actinomycetes > Kitasatosporales > Streptomycetaceae > Streptomyces > Streptomyces sp. NBC_01803. The sequence goes on along the minus strand of NZ_CP109073.1, from coordinate 1,163,342 downwards.
GTCGGATCAGGCTCGCTGACAGTTTTCCGCCTCATCGAGTGCGGCCTCGATATCCGGGTTGTTGCGGAAAGTGTCCTCGGGGCCACCGTAAGCCTGGAGCTCCGTCATGCTCTCGCCGGCCTCCGTGATGGCCGCTTCCAGACTGGCGGGGTCCTCGCTGACCTCGGCCTCCTCCAGCGAGGCGGTCGCCGAGGCGACGGCCTCCCTGGCATCGTTGAGCTGCGTCATCGCGGCGTCGTACGACTCCTGCCCGTTCATCACCGGAGGCGGCCCGTCGCTCTCGATGCCCTGGGCGAGGACATCAAGTTGCTCCGACAGGCTGTCGAGGAACCCAACATAGTCATCCCTGGTCTGCTGGGGATCGGTGGAGCCGGTTTCAGGAAGGTTCAGAGCCTCCGAACCTTCCTGAATGTGACCACAGAAGCTTTCGGCCCACTCAAGGGCCTCCGAATCGACGGACGATTCGTCATCGCTATCCGAGCCGCAGCCGACCAGCGTCATCCCGGCCACCGACAGCAGCGTCAGACCGGTAATCAGACGTCGCACCATATTCCTCTCCTTCGTGAATTGGTGAGCGCTGGATGACGCTACTTACCCACGAGTTCGAGGACAAGGTTCCGTCACCGGAATCGCGGCACTCAGTCGCCGTTTGTCATCCGGTGACAAAGACCGGTGCCGGCAGTTGTCAGCCGTAGGTGCGGCTCAACGACCGGTCCTGGGCGGGCCGGAGCTGTCGCGCCAGGGGCAGGACGGTGGCCTTCTCCCGCAGCCGCAGGGCCCGCAGCACGGACTCCGTGGCGAACCGCTGGTCCGGATCGCTCAGCCGCCTGGAGCCGAAGATCCGCTCCAGGTTGCGCATCCGGTACCGGACCGTCTGCGGGTGCAGGTGGAGCAAGTCGGCCATCTCGACCGCGTTGCCCCGGGTGGTGTGCCAGGCCCGCAGCGTCTCGATGAGACGCTCCCGCTGGGTCTCGGTCAGCTCGGCCAGCGGCGCGAGCTGCCGGCGGGCGAGCTGTTCCGTCAGGGCCGGGTCCGCCAGTAGCCAGAGGGTCACGAGGTGTTCCTCGCACGGAATGAGGGGGCCGGCCTCGATGATGCCGGTCTCGGCCAGCTGCAGGGCCTGGCGGGCCCAGCGCAGCGAGTCACCGGCGTCGTCGAGCGGCACGGTGAGCCCGATGACCGCGCGGGTGCTGGAGAGCGCGGTCTCCAGTGTGGCGTGGCGCAGGTCGTCCATCGGCCCCGGAATCAGCAGGTGCGGCTGCGGGTCGGTCAGGTCGACGAGCGCGTCCGCGTCCAACTCCTCGCGCATGAGCTGCGGGTCGGGCGCCAGGGCGACGAGGGTGACCTCGTCGGGCAGCGGCCAGCCCGTGCGCTCGGCGAGCTCGGTGACCTTCGCCCGGGGAGCCGCGGGGCCGGCGAGCACCAGCCGCAGCAGGCGTCGGCGTTCGTTCTCCATCTGCTCGTTCAGCTCGGTCTGCGCCTTGATGGCCACATACCCTTCGCGCGAGACCTCCACCAGCTCGTCCATGTACGCGAACAGGGCGTCCGCGAAGGACAGCATGAGGCTGGGGGACAGGCTGTACCGCTTGCCGATCCGCTTCGCGCGGCGCAGGGCGACCCGGGCTCCGATCTGGAACGACGCCCGCAGGGTGTCCAGGGAGTGGCCCGAGAGCGCCTCGCAGCGGCCGAGCCTTCTGCACATCTCGTCGCGGCGCGCGGTCGAGGCCGCGGGATCGTTCACCTGCTCCACGAATGTGATGAGAATTTGCTCAACACAGGCTTGGATGGCCCTACCGTAGGGACCGTTCAGGAACTTGGTGTGCTCGGGTATGGCTCGTCGGATCTCCTCGCCTATCTCCCGGATGAGGCTCGGGAGCTCTGGCCGCATGATCGTCGCGAGCTCTTTGGGAATCGGACCCAGTGGCTCGAACACCTCTGGCTTTGTCGCGCTGGTAGTCATATCTCGCCCCTCACTCCGCCCAGGCGGACCCCGACAGCCGGATGGCCTGCGGCGATCCGGTCGACGGCGTCCGCGGATCGTCTTTGATCGCGGCCGGTGGCTCCGCCGCGTCAACGTCCATAGGCGCGCCGTAGCTCGCAGCAACATAGACCACGTTGGGGCCATAGCGCAGTAGTTAGGACATGCCGAACTACGTTCAACCTTCTGCGCGCGGTGTCAACCCGTCGGACGGAACATGCTCACCCGCCGATGAGGCGCCCCGGACCCCTGCTCAGTAGGACGACAAGACAAATCTGCGGCTTGAAAGTCTTCGGTGGATTCTTGTTGAGGACCATTGCGCTGGAGGTTACCCGTACGTAACGTCCCATCCGCGAGTTGCCGTCGGAGCCAATCGCCCCGGTCGGAGAGCTCGTTCGTATATTTCACGTCCGAGTCGCTCGTCGCCGAGGAGCAAAGATGCAGGGTGCGGTCAACCGACGTCGAGCGGTGCGTTTCGCCGCTGTCGCCGGGGTTGGTGCCCTGGTGATCGGCTTCTTCCAGGCCCAGGGCTCGGCCAGCGACGACCAGGACGTGAACAGGACGGTCGTCTATCAGTGCGGGTTCTCCGCGGGCAGCCGGGCGGTCGAGGTTGGCTTCGCCGGCGTCTTCCCCGTGGCCGGCGAGGCCGGCCGCCCGTTCGCCCCCGGTGACATGACCGCACGGGTGACGCTGCCGCAGGACGTGGCCGGGGAGCTGCTGGCTCCCGGCGCCGAGACCTTCGGCAGCGAGGCGACACTCACCACGCCCGTCTCGCAGAACGGCGGAGCCACGTCGGCCCAGTGGCCGGCTCTGAGCGCGGAGCAGGCCGCTGTGCCGGCCGCCGGCGAGGATCTTTCGCTGACCTACCAGGGGACCGGCCCCGAGATCACCCCGGCCGTGGCCGGCGACGTGACCTTCTCGGCCGGCGACTTGGTCCTCACCTTCCAGGCCGACGGCGCCGAGTCCCCCTCGCGCGTCGAGTGCGCCCCCGCCCCGGAGCTGGCGGAGGAGGAGCTCACGCTCGCCACCGTCGAGGTCTCCGGCGGCGAGGACGCGGAGGCGACAGAAGAAGAGGAATCGGCCCCCGAGGTCGAGGGCCAGGCACGCGAGGGCGCCGAGAACCCCGAGGCGGAGGCCCCGGCGGACGAGGTCCGCCCGCTGGCGGCGGACTGTCCCGACATCCCGCCGTCGACGCCGATGGACTTCAGCATGCTCCCCAGGGGCGTCCCGGATCCGGCGCCCGGTGACTACCTGGACGGCTCGACCGGCTGCACCTACGCGGTAGGGTTCGCCGACGTCACCAAGCAGAACGGTGCGACGATCGTCAACGATCCGTCGGGGAACCCCCGTCCGGGCAGCGTCCTGGCCGGCCGGGCGGTCTGGAGCGGGGACGACTTCCTCGCCCAGGCGTCGCTGGTCCAGCTCGACTTCCCGCCGGCGCGTTCCACGTTCCTCAGCTTCGGCTTCGCCCCCGTGACGGCGACCGTCGCCTTCGACGCCGACCCGGCGACGGTCATCACGGTCGACAACGCCGACGGGTCAAGGACCACCGTCAGGTATTTTCAGACGCTCCACGTCTCCGATGTCGAGGTCAACGGGGTGCCGCTCGACGTCGGACCGAACTGCCGCTCGGTCCGCCCGATGGACACGCTCCTGACGGGTGGCTCCAGCTACCAGGTGCTCGACGGTGGCCCGCTCAACGGAGAGGTCGAGATTCCCCCCTTCACCGGCTGCGGCTCGCACGGTGAAGATTTCGACCCGCTCCTGACCGCCACGATCTCCGGTCCGGGCAACGCCATCAAATTCAACCAAGGTGCGGTGTGCGACCCGTGTACGGAAGCCAACATTCCGAGTCTGCCCGAGCACTGATTCATCCCCGGGAGGTGTGATGGGTACTGAAGTCATCATCGAAGGTCTGACCAAGTCCTTCGGAAAGCAGAACATCTGGGAAGACGTGACGCTGACACTGCCTGCCGGCGAGGTGAGCGTCATGCTCGGCCCGTCCGGCACCGGCAAGACCGTCTTCCTGAAGTCCCTGGTCGGCCTCCTGCGACCGGAGCGCGGGCGCGTGCTCGTCGATGGCGTGGACATGGTCAACAGCCCGGTCAAGGACGTCTTCGAGGCCCGCAAGAAGTTCGGCCTGATGTTCCAGGACGGCGCGCTGTTCGGGTCGATGACCCTTTTCGACAACATCGCTTTCCCGCTCCGCGAGCACACGAAGAAGAAGGAATCCGAGATCCGCACCATCGTCATGGAGCGGATGGAGATGGTCGGTCTCGGCAACGCCGACCGGAAGCTCCCCGGCGAGATATCCGGCGGTATGCGCAAGCGCGCCGGCCTGGCCCGCGCGCTGGTGCTCGACCCCGAGATCATCCTGTGCGACGAGCCGGACTCCGGCCTCGACCCGGTGCGCACGTCGTACCTGTCGCAGCTCCTGATCGATCTCAACGCGCAGATCGACGCCACGATGCTGATCGTCACGCACAACCTCGAAATCGCGAACACCGTGCCGGACAACATGGGCATGCTCTTCCGCCGCAGGCTCGTCACCTTCGGCCCCCGCGAGCTGCTGCTCACCAGCACCGAGCCCGTCGTCGCCCAGTTCCTCAGCGGCAGCCGCGCCGGCCCCATCGGGATGGCCGAGGAGAAGGACGCCGCCACCATCGCCATGGAGACCCGCAACGGCCTCACCGCGATCCGGCCCGAGCAGATGCGGACCGTCGTGCCGCAGCTGGAGCCCACCCCGGGCCTGCCGCCCCGGATGGCCGTGCTGCGCCGCAAGAAGCGCGTCATGGGCATGCTCAACCAGATGCCCGACGCCGCCCGCCGGGCCGTCGAGGAGAACCTGCTGCCCAGCGGAGGACAGTGGCAGTGACCGCCCCTCCTGTGAAGGCGCCCAGGCAGCCGCTGCCAGGTCTCGGACTGCTGCGGCAGGCCGGCGACATGTTCATCCTGGCGCTGTCCGTCCTGAGGCTCATGTTCAAACGGCCCTTCCAGGTCCGGGAGTTCGTCGAGCAGTTCTGGTTCATCGCGAGCGTGACGATCCTGCCGGCGTGTCTGGTCGCCATTCCGTTCGGCGCCGTCGTCGCGCTGCAGGTCGGTTCGCTCACCGAGCAGTTCGGCGCCCAGTCGTTCACCGGTGGTGCCAGCGTCCTCGCCGTGCTCCAGCAGGCCAGCCCGCTCATCGTGGCCCTGCTGGTGTCCGGCGTGGCCGGCTCGGCGATCTGCGCCGACCTCGGCTCCCGGAAGATCCGCGAAGAACTGGACGCGATGGAGGTCATGGGCGTCTCGCCCGTGCAGCGCCTCATCGTCCCGCGCGTGCTGGCCACCGTCCTCGTCGCCGTGCTTCTCAACGGTCTGGTGTCGGTGGTCGGTACGGTCGGCGGCTACTTCTTCAACGTGATCCTCCAGGAGGGCACGCCGGGCGCCTACGTGTCGAGCTTCAACTCGCTCGCCCAGCTCCCCGACATCTACGTCAGCGAGCTGAAAGCCGTCATCTTCGGTTTCGTCGCCGGGATCGTCGCCGCCCACCGCGGCCTCAACCCGAGCGGCGGCCCGAAGGGCGTCGGCGAAGTGGTGAACCAGTCCGTCGTCATCTCCTTCACACTGCTGTTCGGGATCAACCTCATCATGACCGCCATCTACCTGCAGATCGTCCCGCCGAAGGGAGGCTGACCGTGGCACTGCTGGACAAGGACCAGGACACCGCGGAGCTGCCGCCCACCGGCGGCGGATCCGGCCGCCCGCCGCGCCGGATCCGCGCGGACCGGCTCTTCTCCTGGCTGGAAAAGCCCGGCGACCAGCTCATCTTCTACGTGCGTGCCATCCTGTGGATGCCGCGTGCCCTGCGCCGTTACTTCAAGGAGGTTCAGCGCCTCCTCGCCGAAGTCGCGTTCGGCACCGGTGGCCTGAGCGTCATCGGTGGCACCATCGGGGTCATGGTCGCTCTGACACTTGCCACCGGCATGGTCGTCGGCCTCCAGGGCTACGCCGCCCTGAACCAGATCGGCACCGAGGCCCTCACCGGCTTCGTCTCCGCGTACTTCAACACCCGCGAGATCGCGCCGCTGGTCGCCGGACTCTGTCTGTCCTCCACGATCGGCGCCGGCTTCACCGCCCAGCTCGGTGCCATGCGCATCAACGAGGAGATCGACGCGCTGGAGAGCATGGGCGTGCGCAGCATGCCCTATCTCGTCAGCACCCGCCTCGTGGCCGGCGTCTTCGCCATCGTCCCGCTGTACGCCATCGGGCTCCTCAGCTCCTACTTGGCGTCCCGCACGATCACCATCATCTCGGCCGGACAGTCCACGGGCACCTACGACCACTACTTCAATCTGTTCCTGTCGCCCACGGACGTGCTGCTGTCCTTCATGAAGGTCATCCTGTTCAGCGTGCTGGTCATCCTGGCGCACTGCTACTACGGCTTCAACGCCTCCGGCGGCCCGGCCGGCGTCGGCGTCGCGGTGGGCCGCTCGGTCCGTACCGCGATCGTGCTGATCGGCATCACCGACTTCTTCCTCAGCCTCGCCGTGTGGGGCACGACGACGACCGTGCGGGTGACCGGATGACGACGATGCTGCGCCCCACCGCCCCCCAGCCGGCCGTGCCCCCGTCGGCCGCCACCCGCGTGCGCCGTTCCGACACCGGGAGCCGACGGATCGCCGGTATCGCGTTCCTGCTCGTGCCCGCGCTCCTGGTCTGGCTCTGTGTGGCGATCTACAACAAGGAGTTCACCGACGTCGACCTCGTGGTCGTGGAGACCGACGTCGCGGGCAACGACATGCGCCCGCACGCCGACGTGAAGCTGCGCGGAGTCATCGTCGGGGAGGTGCGGGACGTCACCGCCGACGCCGAGGGCGCCACTCTCACCCTGGCCATGAAGCCAGGGGCGATGAAGGACATCCCCGCCGACGTCTCCGCACAGCTCCTGCCCACCACCCTCTTCGGTGAGCGGTACGTCGCGCTGATCCCCGAGGCCGACCACGGTCCGGCGACGCTCGCCGCGGGCACGGTCATCACCCAGGACCGCAGCTCCAACGCGATCGAGATCAACGACGCCCTGGACAATCTGCTGCCCGCGCTGAACGCCCTACAGCCGCAGAAGATGTCCTCCATCCTCACCGCGATGGCCACGGCCCTCGACGGCCGCGGCGCCGACATGGGCGACACGATCGTCACCCTCGACCGGGAGCTCGCCGAGATCAACCCGATGCTGCCCGCCCTCAACGAGGACATCAGGCAGCTCGTCGAGGTCAGCAACCTCTACGCCGAGACCGCCCCCGACATCGTGGACGCGCTCAACGACTTCTCCGTCACCAGCGCCACCATCGCCGAGGAGCGCGGCAATCTCAGCTCGCTGTACCAAGCGGTGACCACCACGTCGCAGGACCTCACCACCTTCCTGCGCTCGAACCAGGAGAACATCATCCGCCTGGCCGCCACCAGCCGCCCGACCCTGGACCTGCTGCGGGAGTACTCCCCGTCCTTCCCCTGCACGCTCCAGATGCTCGCCGACTTCGTGCCCGTGATGGACCAGGCACTGGGCGCGGGCACCAATGAGCCGGGCCTGCACATCAACGTCAGGACCGTGCCCTCCCGGGGCGCCTACGGTCCCGGTGACACGCCCGGCTACGGCGCCGGCGGCGGACCCGAGTGCTATGGGGTCCCGTTCGCCAGCAACGCCACGTACCAGGGCACGGAGGGCGGCCTCGGGCTGCCCAACTCCGAGCAGGAGAGCGAGCTCGTCAACGAGCTGCTGGCCGCCGACGGCGACAGCCGGGCCGCCGACCTGCCGCAGTGGTCGAGCCTGCTGGCCGGCCCGGCGTTCCGCGGGACGGAGGTGGAGCTCCAGTGAGCCGCGCAGGCATCGCCGCCCCGGTGATCAAATCGCTCATCTTCGTCCTCGTCACCGTGCTGTCCACCCTGGTGCTCGCCGTCAGCGTCGGCAGCAGCGGCGTCGGCGAGGCCCACACCTACCGGGCCGTCTTCACCGACACCACCGGCCTGGCCGACGGCGACAGCGTGCGCATCGCCGGTGTCCAGGTCGGCGAGGTCACCGGCATCAAGGTGGTCGACCGCCGGTACGCCGAGGTCTCCTTCACCGTCGAGAAGGGCCGCGAGATCCCCGCCTCGACCACCGCCGCGATCCGCTACCTCAACATGGTCGGCCAGCGGTACATCTCGCTCGGCCAGGGCGCCGGTGAGGTCGGCGACAGCCTGGGGCCCGACGAGGTCATCCCGCTGGAACGCACCGCGCCCGCTCTCGACCTCACCCAGCTCTTCAACGGGTTCCAGCCGCTCTTCCGCGGCCTGGACCCGGACGAGACCAACCAGCTCGCCGTGGAGATCGTCCAGGTCCTCCAGGGCGAGGGCGGCACCGTCACCAGCCTGCTCAGCCACGTGGGCTCGCTCACCACCACCCTGGCGGCCGAGGACGAGGTGATCGGCGAGGTGATCGACAACCTCAACACCGTCCTGGACACCGTCAACGAACGCGAAGAGGAATTCACCGAGTTGGTCTCGACCACCCAGGAGCTGGTCTCCGGATTCGCCGCCGACCGCGAGCCGCTGGGCGACGCGATCCAGGCGATGGGCGACCTCTCCGTCAGCACCGCGGGACTGCTCGAAGACGGCCGCGAGCCCCTCCGCCAGGACATCGCGGAGCTCGGCCGCCTCTCCGGCAACCTCGCGGAGAACACGCCGCTGCTGGAGAACTTCCTCCAGAACACCCCGGAGAAGATGGAGTCGATCGCCCGACTCGCCTCCTACGGGTCCTGGTTCAACGCCTACCTCTGCGAGGCGACCGTGACCGGCGTGTCCACCTGGGACGGCAGCCGTGCCCCGACAGGTCTGCCCATCACCGAATCGCGGTGCAGGTCATGAGCGGCGTCAGGCGGCTGCGCCGGCCGCGCCTCGACTTCCTGCGCGGCCGGATCAAGCCGCTCAGCGAGCGCAATCCCCTGATCGTGGGCATCGTCGGCATCATCATCTGCGCCCTGCTCTGCCTGGGCGCCTACCGTGCCGACTCGCTGCCACTGATCGGCGGCGGCACTGAGTACAGCGCGGACTTCACCGAGGCCGCCGGGCTCAGGACCGGCGACGAGGTGCGGATCGCGGGCGTGCGGGTCGGCGAGGTCACCGGCGTCGACCTGGACGACGGCAAGGTCAAGGTCTCCTTCCGCGTCGAGAACGCCTGGGTCGGCGACGCCAGCCGGGTCGCCATCGGGATCAGGACACTGCTCGGCTCGAAGTACCTGGCGGTGGACCCGCTCGGCTCCGACGAGCAGAACCCGGGCGAGCGCATCCCGTCCTCCCGGACGGCCTCGCCCTATGACGTCACCGAGGCGTTCCAGGATCTCGGGGAGCACGCCTCGCAGCTGGACACGGAGGCGATCGCGGAGAGCTTCCAGACCATCGCGGACACCTTCGAGAACACCTCGCCCGAGGTCGACGCCGCCCTGGAGGGCTTGTCCGCCCTGTCGGGGACCATCGCCTCCCGCGACGAGGAGCTGGCCCATCTCCTCGAAGGCACCGACCAGGTGGCCGGGACCCTCGCCTCGCAGACCGACCAGTTCGAGCGGCTCATCGAGGACGGCAACGTGCTGCTGGAGGAGATCCGGCAGCGGCGCGAGGCCATCCACGCCCTGTTCGTCAACACCGGCCAGCTCAGCGAGACGCTCAGCGGCATCGTCCAGGACAACACCGAACAGATCCAGCCCACCCTGGACGCCCTCGGCCGCGTCACCGACGTGCTGCTGGACAACCAGGAGCAGCTCGACTCCGTGCTGGCCACGGCCGGGCCGTACTACCGCCTGGTGGGCAACACCGTCGGCAACGGCCGATGGCTCGACATCTACGCCTGCGGCCTTGTGCCGTCCAGTTACATGCCCCCCGGCACCGCACCCGAGTCCGGATGCGTGCCGCCCAGGCCCGGAGGCGGTCGCTGATGAGCGTCCTGAAGCGCAAGAGCGTCCTGCTGTCCCTCGCCGGGCTCGTGCTGGCCCTCCTGCTGGCCAGCTTCACCGGCCTGATCAGCGTCGGCGGCGGAGGCGGCAAGACGGTCACCGCGTTCTTCGACCGGGCCGTCGGTGTCCACGAGGGCTCCGACGTCCGCGTCCTGGGCGTCAGGGTCGGCAGGGTGGAGGCCGTGGAGCCCGAGGGCACCCAGGTCCGGGTCAAGCTCAGCGTCGACGACGGCGTGCGGATCCCGGCGGACGCCCAGGCCCTGGTCATCTACCCGAGCATCGTGGCCGACCGGTACATCCAGCTCACCCCGGCCTACACCGAGGGCGCCGAGATGGAGAGCCAGGCGGTCATCCCGCTCGAACGGACCGCCGTGCCGCTGGAGGTGGACGACCTCTACGACAGCCTGACGGAGCTGAGCGACGCGCTCGGCCCCGAGGGCGCCAACCGGAACGGCGCGCTGTCCAACATGCTCGACGTCGGCGCCGAGAACCTGGAGGGCAACGGCGCGGCGCTCGGCTCCACCATCGAGCAGTTCGGCGCCGCCGCCGGCACGCTGGCCGACAGCAGCGGTGAGCTCTTCGGCACCATCGAGAGCCTCCAGCGGTTCACCAGCATGCTGAACGAGAACGACGACGACGTGCGCCAGGCGGAGGAACAGCTCGCCGAAGTCGCCGGCTTCCTCTCGGACGACAGCGACGAGCTCGGCCAGGCCCTCCAGCAGCTCGGCACCGCCCTCGGGCAGGTCGAGACGTTCATCGGCGACAACCGCGAGGCGCTGGCCGCCAACGTCAACGACCTCGCGTCGCTCACCCAGACCCTCGTCGACCAGCGGGCCTCGCTGGCCGAGGTGATGGACACCGCGCCGCTGGCCCTCGACAACGTCCTCAACGCCTACAATCCCGCCACCCAGACCTTCGACACGCGCGCCAACCTCAACGAGGTGAGCATGATCCCGGTGACGAACTCCGCGCAGACACAGTTGGTGCCGCTGGCCGTGGAGGGCTCCGTCTACCGCTTCGACGAGGAGTCCGGCCAATGAAGCGCGGAGCCAGGATCGGAATCGGGGTCGGCGCCGCCGGCCTCGCGGTGGCCGTCGTCTTCGCGGTCTCCACGGTGAACCTGTCGGAGCTGCCGACCGTCGCGGACCTGCCGCTGCCCGGCGGCGCCGACCTCGGCGACCACCCGTACGAGGTGACCGCCGAGTTCGAGGACGTGCTGAGCCTCGTGCCGCACTCGACGGTCAAGGTCAACGACGTGGCCGTGGGCCGCGTCACCGAGATCGAGATCACCGACGACGGCTGGCACGCCCTGGTCACCATGGAGATCAACGGCGACATCGAGCTCCCCGCGAACGCCTTCGCCGCCGTGGAGCAGGCCAGCCTGCTCGGCGAGAAGTTCGTCCAGCTCTCCTCGCCCGAGGAGCCCGAGGGCAGTCTGGACAACGGGGCCGTGATCCCGGTCACCCAGACCAACCGGAACGCCGAGGTCGAGGAGGTGTTCGGCGCGCTGTCCCTGGTCCTCAACGGCGGTGGCGTCGACCAGATCCGGACCATCAGCGAGGAGCTCAACAACGCCCTGGAGGGCAACGAGGCGGAGGCCCGCTCCGTGCTGGACCAGCTCGACGTCTTCGTCGGCGACCTGGACGACCACCGCGAGGACATCACCGACGCCCTGCACGGCATGGACCGGCTGGCCTCGACCCTCGCGACCCGCGACGAGGCCATCGGCGACGCCCTGGACAACCTCGCCCCCGGCCTGGAAGTCCTCGAAGAACAGCGGGAATCGCTGATGACCATGCTCGACTCTCTCGACCAGCTCGGCGACGTCGCCATCGAGACCATCAACCAGAGCGCCGACGACATCGTCGCCGACCTGGAGGCGCTGGCGCCGACCCTGCGGAACCTGGCCGACGCCGGCCAGGCCCTGCCGGACTCCCTCGAAGTCCTCGCCACCTACCCGTTCACCGACGAGGTCATGAACGGGATCCGGGGCGACTACCTCAACGCCTACCTGACCATCGCGGCCCAGCCCGGCACCGAGATCGTCCCGCCGGTCGGCTCCTCCAGCACGCGCAGCGCTCCGCTGCCCCTGCCCTCCGTGGGAGGGGATGACTGATGCTCACACTCGCAGTCCGACTCAAGATCGTCGCCTTCCTGGTGATCGGCACGGTCGCCGTCGGCTACCTCGGCGTCAACTACGCCGACGTCGGCCGGTACATCGGCGTCCGCGACTACTTCGAGATGAAGGTGGAGCTGAGGGAGACCGGCGGCCTCTACCCGAACGCGGACGTCACCTACCGCGGCGTCTCCGTCGGGCGGATCGGCTCCATCGACCTCACCGAGGACGGCGTCGAGGCCACCGTGCGGATCGACAAGTCGGCGCCCGACATCCCCGAGGACTCGACGGCGATCGTCGCCAGCCTCTCGGCCATCGGCGAGCAGTACCTCGACTTGCGCCCGCGCACCGACAGCGCCCCCTACCTGGACGGCGACACGGTCATCCCGGTGCGCGACACCGACACCCCGGCCCCCGTCACCGACATGCTCAACAGCCTCAACGACATGGTCGTCTCCGTGCCGCTGGACTCGCTGCGGACCGTCATGGACGAGCTGGGCACCGCGCTGGAGGGCCAGGGCGACAACCTCGGCGGTCTGCTGGACGCCGAGTACGAGTTCGTGCGGGCCGCCGCCGAGGCCCTGCCGGAGACCACGGACTTCATCGTGGACGCTCAGACCGTCCTGACGACCCAGGCCGAACAGGGCGACGCGCTGCGGGAGTTCGCCGCCGGCGCCGCCGACCTGAGCGCCCAGCTCAGGGAGTCCGACAGCGACCTGCGGAACGTCATCAACGCCGGCCCCGGCGCCGCCGCGCAGGTCTCCGGCCTGCTGCGCGACGTCGACCCCGGCCTGAGCGTCCTCATCGCCAACCTGCTGACCACCTCGGACGTGATGGTCACCCGCCAGCGGGGCTTCGAGGAGCTGCTCGTGCAGGCGCCGCGCGTGGTGGCCGCCGGATCGACCGCGGTCGGCCCCGACGGGATCAACACCGGCATGGCCGTCACGTTCTTCCAGCCGATGCCCTGCACCCAGGGCTACGGCGGCACGACCTACCGCAACGGCCTGGACACCTCGTCGGCGCCGCTGAACACCGAGGCCGCCTGCACCGCCTCGCCCGGCAGCGGCCAGAACGTGCGCGGCTCGCAGAACGCCCCCTACGGCGGCGGCGTGCCCGACGCGGCCGTCCCCGGGTCGTTGCGCGCGGGCGGTGGCGGTGAGCTGCCCGGCGCCCTGGGCCTGCCCGGCACCGGCGGCTCGGGTTCCGGCGGGATGGACGACCTGCTCGGCATGGGAGGCGACTGATGAGCCCGACGACCGGGACGGCCCGGACAGCCCGGACAGCCCGGACGACATGGCCGCGCAAGGCGATCGCCCTGCTGGCGGCGCTGGCGATCGTGCTGTTCACGGCGTACTCGGCCGGCGCCTACTGGAACGCCGACAACGACGAGTCGCTGGAGTACGCCAAGACGCGCGACTCCGTGCTGAACGCGGGCGAGCGGCACATCGCCCGGCTCAACAGCATGGACGCCGACGATGTCGAGGCCGGCCTCGCGCAGTGGCTGGACGCCACCGGCGGCGCCCTCCACGAGGAGCTGGAGCGCGGCAACGACGCCAGCGCCGAGGTGCTGGCGGAGGTCGGCACCACCACCGTGGCCACCGTCACCGACGCCGCCCTGCTCCAGCTCGACACCAGGGCCGGCACCGCCCGCATGATCGCCAGCGTCCGGGTCGAGACCACCCCGAGCAGCGGCGAGGCCACCACCGACCGCAAGCGCTTCGAGGCCGGACTCGGCCGCACCGACGACGGCTGGAAGCTCACCTCCCTCACCGCGATCACCACCGCCGCGGACGAGAGCTGACCGGGAAGCGAGAGGAGCGACCGTGAGAACAACCGGATCCGTCACCGAGCCGGACGTCGTCGGTGACGACGACGACACGGAGACCGCCGGGGCCGAGCCGTCCGGGCGTGGCAGGCGGCGGCGGGCGCGGCGCGGACGGCTGTCCCGGCTGCTGCCCGGACGGCGCACCCTCGTCGTCGCGCTGCTGGCGCTGACATTGCTGGCGGGCGCCGGGCTGTTCGTCCGGGCCGCCCAGCTGGAGGACTCGGACGCGACCGGTAACCTCGCCCTCGCCGACACCGAGGCCACCGACGGGGTCGCGGGCGAGGTGACCAACGCGCTCCGCACGGTCTTCTCGTACACTCCGGAGACCATCGCCGAGACCGAGCGCAGGGCCGGGGACCTGCTGGCGGGCTCGGCGGCCGACGAGTACGCGGAGCTGATGGCGGAGGTCAGGGACCTGGCCGCCGATCAGCGGCTCAGCCTCACCACCACCGTGGTGCGGGCCGGCGTCCGGGATCTCACCGAGGACCGCGCGCACCTGCTCGTCTTCCTCGACCAGGTCGCCCAGCGAGCCGGCGAGGACCCCACGACCACGGCGGCCCAGCTCTCGGTGACGGCCCAGCGGGTGGACGACCGCTGGCAGATCACCGAGATCACGTCGAGGTAGAACGTCCCGATCAGAAAGGCCGGACTGACATGGTGCGAACGCTGCGGAAGAACGCGCTGCTGCTGACGGCGCTGCTGCTGGCCCTTGTCGCCGGGATCGGCGCGACCGGCGCGAGCTTCTCCTGGTACGACGCGAGCCATGACGACACCGCCGACTTCGCCACGGCCCGCGACGACGTGCTCGCGGCGGCCAAGCAGGGCGTGCAGAACCTCAACACCCTCGACCACGCCGATCTCGACACGGGCCTCGACCTGTGGCTGGACTCGACCACCGGCGACCTCCACCAGCAGCTGGAGGAGGGCAGGGAGGCGTTCGAGGAGCAGGTCCGGCAGGCGGAGACGGTGACCACCGCCGAGGTGCTCTCCGGGGCCGTCACCGAGCTCGACGAGCGGGCGGGCCGGGCCGGCGTGATGGTCGCCGTCCGCATCACGGTCGAGGCGCCGGAGGAGGATCCGGCCACCAAGACCAGCCGCATGCTGGGCGAGTTGACCAGGACCCCCGAGGGATGGAAGCTCAGCGGACTCGACCAGGCCCCGGTCGCCTACACGGCCGCAGGATGACGCGCGAGCAGAAGGCCGGAAGGACCAGCCCATGTCAATGACCCGCCACCTCGTCAACCGTCAGCGCCGCCTGGCGGCCCGCACGGACGCCCCGTCGCAGCCGCCGACGGGCGAGGAGCCGCCGCGCCGCCCGGACCCGGAGCAGAAGCGGAAGCCGAAGCCGGAGAAGGAACCGAGGCGGAAGAAGGAGAAGCGGGAACGGACGGGCCGCTCGGCGCTGCTCGTCCCCGCGATCCTCGGCCTGATCGCGGTCCTCCTCGGCGGCTTCGCCTTGTGGGCGAACGCGGAGGCGGACAGCCTGAAGGACGACCCGGCCACCCGGAACACGGCCCTCAGCGACCCGGTCGCCACCAGCGAGGTCATCGGCACCGTCTCGCAAGCCGTCAACGAGCTCTTCTCCTACGACTTCGCCTCCCCGGAGCGCACGGCGTCCGCCGCCGAGGAGTGGCTGACCGGCGACGCGGTGGAGCAGCACGCGACCCTCCTCGCCCCGGTCCTGGAAGCGGGCGAGGAGCAGCGCATGGTGCTCACCACGACCGTCACCCACGCCGGGGTCGAGGTGATCGAGGGCGACCGCGCCCGCCTCCTGCTCTACGCCGACCAGAGCAGCGCCCAGGCCGCCGAGGAGGACGAGGAGGAGGCCGAGACGCTGTACGCCCCCGCCGCCCTCGCCGTCGAGGCCGTCCACCGCGACGGCCACTGGCTGATCGCGGGCATCGAGACCTACGGCGGCTGATCCCCACCCGCGCGCCCGCCCACCCACGCACGGCCGGGGACCGGCCGGGGACGACGGGCCGCCCGCTCCCGCGATGGCGAGCGGAGACCGGCCCGCCGTCCTCGGGTGCTCGGCCCCGCGCGGGCGGCGCTCAGCACAGGTTCGCGCGGGCCTCCTTCAGGGCCGCCGCCAGCAGGGTCGCGCCCTCCTCGGCCTCGGCCACCGTCAGGGTCAGCGGGGGAGCGATCCGCAGGACGCTGCCCCCGGGGCCGCCGCCCTTGCCCAGGAGGAGGCCGCTCGCACGGGCCGCCTCCAGGATCAGCGAGGCCGCCTCGGGGCACGGTTCGTCCGTGCCGGGAGCCACCAGCTCCATGCCGATCATCAGACCGCGCCCGCGCACCTCGCGGACGATGTCGAGACCGGCCGCCGCGCCGCGCAGCCGCTCCAGCAGCAGGCCGCCGACCCGCCGGGCGTTCCCCTGGAGGTCGTGCTCCAGCACATAGCCCAGGTTGGCCAGGCCCGCCGCCATGGTGACGGGGGAGCCGCCGAAGGTCGAGATCGAGTTCGCGTCCAGGCAGTTCATCACCTCGGCCCGCGCCACCACGCCGCCGATGGACATGCCGTTGCCGATGCCCTTGGCGAACGTCAGCATGTCCGGCGGCCCTTGCGCGGCGTGCGCCTGCCAGCCCCAGAAGTGATCGCCCGTACGGCCCCAGCCGGTCTGCACCTCATCGCTGATCCACAGGATGCCCCGCTCGGCCAGCACCGACCGGAAGGCCGCGAACAGGCCGTCAGGGCCGGAGGTGAAGCCGCCGACGCCCTGCACCGGCTCGGCGATCAGCGCCGCCACGTTCCCCCGCGTCTGGTCCAGCATGTCCCGCAGGTCCGCGACGCACGCCGCCGTGAACCCCTCGTCCGACAGCGCGGCGAACGGCCCGCGCGTGCGGACGCCGCCGTGCACGTACAGCGTCTGGAGCGGCGACAGACTCGTGGGCGACCAGGCCGAGTTGCCCGTGATGCCCACGGTCGAGAACGACCTGCCGTGGTAGCTGTTGCGCATCGCGAGCACCTGGTTGGAGCCCCGCAGGGCGGTGGCCAGCAGCAGCGCCGTGTCGTTGGCCTCGGTGCCCGAGGTGGTGAAGAAGACCCGGGCGTCCGGGATGCCGGACAGCACGGCGATCCGCTCGGCCAGCTCGACCATCGGCCGGTCGAGGTAGAGCGTGGAGGTGTGCAGGACGCGGCCCGCCTGTTCGGCGACCGCCTTGGTCACCTCGGGCAGGGCGTGCGCGGTCATCGTGGTGAGGATGCCGCCGAAGAAGTCGAGGTAGCGGTTGCCCTCGGCGTCCCAGACGTGGCGGCCCTCGCCGTGGGTGATCTCGATCGGCCGCTCGTAGTAGAGGGCCAGCCAGTCGGGCAGCACGGCCCGGTGCCGGGCCAGCAGCGTCTCGTGCGTCCCCGGGGCTCCCGGCGGGCGCGTCACGGCCGCACCAGGCCCTGGTAGGCGTCGGGGCGGCGGTCGCGGTAGAACGCCCACTGCTGTCGGACTTCCTCGATGAGGCCGAGGTCGAGATCGCGGACGACGAGCTCCTCCTTGCTGTCGCTGGCCACGTCGCCGACGAACTGCCCGCGCGGGTCCACGAAGTAGCTCGTGCCGTAGAAGTCGTTGTCCCCGTAGGGCTCGGTGCCGACCCGGTTGATGGCGGCGACGAAGTACTCGTTGGCCACGGCGGCGGCCGGCTGCTCCAGCTGCCACAGGTGGGCCGAGAGACCGCGCGAGGTCGCCGAGGGGTTGTAGACCAGCTGCGCGCCCGCCAGGCCGAGTTCGCGCCAGCCCTCCGGGAAGTGCCGGTCGTAGCAGATGTAGACGCCGATCCGGCCGACGGCCGTGTCGAAGACCGGCCAGCCCAGGTTCCCCGGCTTGAAGTAGTACTTCTCCCAGAAGCCCTTGACCTGCGGGATGTGGTGCTTGCGGTACTTGCCGAGGTAGCTCCCGTCGGCGTCGATGACGGCGGCCGTGTTGTAGTAGTGGCCGGACTGCTCGACCTCGAAGACCGGGACCACCAGCACCATGCCGGTCTCCCGGGCCAGCTCCCGCATCCGGGTCACGGTCGGCCCGTCCGGCACCGGCTCGGCCCAGCGGTAGTGCTCGGCCTCCTGCACCTGGCAGAAGTACGGCGCGTTGAAGACCTCCTGGAAACCCATCACCTGGGCGCCCTGCCGGGCCGCCTCGCGGGCGTACTCCTCGTGCTTGTCGATCATCGACCCGGCGTCGCCGGTCCAGGTCGCCTGCACCAGCGCCGCACGCACTGTTGTGGCCATGTCTTGCTCCCGTCCTCGTGGCAGCCGCCAGAGTTGACACGTGTAGACAAAGGTGTCGATGGAATCAGACCGTAGGAGCCGTTACAGACCGTGGCAAGACCGTGGACGTAACGTCGCCGATTCGATCATGTTTCCCCCGGTGATCGGGGGCTTCCGGCGGTGACGTCGCGGAGCCCCGGCGGTCCCCGGCGGTCCCGGGCCCTCGTCGCCCGAGCGGCGCCCCGGTAGATTCCCGGCCATGACTGACGACGCCCGCTCGCTCGTGATCGCCGTGGGGGCCACGGCGATCGCCGCGCTGCTGCTCGGCTGGTTCCTGCGGAGCTATCTGTCGGAGCGCTCGCTGCGCCGCCTCCAGACCTTCTTCGGGCTGCCGGAGCACTCCGAATGCCTGCTGGTGGTCAGCCGCGACACCGGATCGGACGGCGCGGTCGGGCGCAACGACGTCCTCGCGCTGCTGGAGCTGGCCGCCGTGATCAAGAACTGCAAGGCGACGACCCAGCTCATCTCGGGGGAGACCGTCCGGCAGGGCTTCGGCGAGCGCACGGAGTTCTGCGTCGGCGGACCGGTCGCCAACCGCCGCATGGCCGACCACCTGCGGAGCCTGCTGCCGGGCGTCACGGTCGACACGGACGCCGAACACGGCCCCGACCGGGGCGCGTTCCTCATCGGCGGCGACCGGTACCGGCTGGCGAACGGCTCGGTCGAGTACGTCCTGCTGGCGCGGCTGACGGCGGGGCAGGAGGGCCGCCCGGTCTTCCTCGCCTGCGGCCAGCGGCCGATCGCGAGCCAGGCCGCCACCCGCTACCTGGTCAGGCACCACCGGAGACTGGCCCGCAAGCACGGCTCGGGCGGCGACTTCTGCCTGCTGCTGAAAGTCGTCAACTCCCAGGCGTACGGGCCGGATGTGGTCGAGTTGGTCAAGGATGTGACACGCGGTGCCACAAGCCCACACCCGAAGCTCACCACTAGTAAGGATCTCTGACGGGGTGTGACGTAGCCTGGCGTTGGGGAGACCAGCGGAACGCACAGCCTGCGAAGGGAGACGCGGATGGGCGACGGCCGACCGGTGTACCAGCGGATCGCCGACGACCTGCGACAGCAGATCGACGAGGGCATGCTCGTGGTGGGAGCGCGGATTCCTTCCCGGGCCGAGCTCAAGCGGACCTACAAGGCCAGCGATCAGACGGTGGACCGGGCGGTACGAGTGCTGAAGGCCGCCGGGTATGCCACCGGCCAGTTCGGCCGGGGAGTGTTCGTCAGCGACCGCGCGCCGATCGGCGCCCTCCTGCGCTCCACCGACGCGGTGGACTCGCCGCTGGCCGCCAGGATCAGTGTCCCGGACCGCTCCCGGGGCAAGCAGCCGGACCTCGCCTGGGAAGCGGCCTCCACCTCCACGGTCGCGCCGCCCGCGATCGCGGAGCGGCTGCGGGTCCGGCCGGGCGAGCGCGTGATGTGCACCCAGTATGAATACCTGGCCGATCGCCGCCCCCTCCAGCTGGTCACGAGCTGGGAGCCGTTAGCGCTCACCGAGGGCACGGAGGTGGCGTTCCCCGAGCGCGGGCCCTATGCCCGGCGCGGTGTGCGGGGCCGGTTCGCGGCCATCGGCATCCGGGTCGTCCACGCCAAGGAGATCGTCGGCTCCCGCCCCGCGACGAGCCCGGAGGCGGACGCGCTCGGCTGCGTCCCCGGGCAGTGCGTGACCGCCGTGGAGCGCACGCACTACGACGCGGACGACCGCCCGGTGGAGACCTCGGACACCGTGGTCCTCGGCGACCGCTGGCGGCTGGAGTACGCCATCACCTTCAGCGGCTAGCCGCACTATCGGTGACATGCGGCTGGTTCGGCCGTCGAGTGCGACGTCATGACCGTCCTCCGGCGGCACACCCGGCGGCATCCACAGCCGTAACGTCGCACTCGCGAGGATGCGCCGGGAGGGTCGGGGTCCGGAGAGGTGAATCGTGCCCAGCGTCGCCCTGGATCAGCGAAGTCACCGGTATCGCGCGCCTAGCCGGGGGGTCCCGGGACGTCGGCGACGGGCTCGGACCCCATGCCCGCGAACGCCACGCCCCTCATGACTCGGCGACCTCGGCATAGACCTGGGACAGCTCCGGAGTGCCGGTGTCCGCCCACTCCTGCCCGGCGGCCACCACGTCCACCTCCCGGCCCGAGGCCATCACCACGATGGGCCGTCCCTCCGGGCCCGGCTCCCACCGTGCCCCGGGCACGGTCCGGACGATGACGGTGCCCAGATACAGCCCCGCGTCGTTCGCCAGCCGGGGCAGCTCCTCCGGGTCGTCCCGCCAGCGCGGCAGAAGCTGGTCCAGGGCCTCCAGGGAGACCGGGCTGTCGCCGAGCACCACTCCGGCCCGCTCCGCCCGGTCCCGCAGCAGATCGCACTCCGACAGGAGCTGGGCCACCCCTTCGGGATCCGACCAGGCGCCGGTCGCTGTCGCGGCGGGCCTCTTGCGCCAGTTGTCCAGGAAAGGGATGTTCATGTGGCCTAGCGTCCCACCTCCGGAGCATCCGGCACCACAGGCGCGCTCCGGGCCCAGGGCCCGTCCTCGACGAGGCCGCCCTGCCTCCGACGCCCGGCACGCACGCTCGCCGCGTCGCCGAAGCGCCCGCGTCCTCCCCCAGACTCCGTCCGGGGGCCCCATGCGTCCGAGGACGATCCGGCGCCTCGCGCTCGCACGCACCAGACGCCGTGGGCGGCCGGACGACCCTTGGGAAGACGGACCCCAGCGCCCTAGCGCGGGTCCAGGTCGACCACCACCGGAGCGTGATCGGAGGCGCCCTTGCCCTTGCGCTCCTCGCGGTCCACATAGGCGTCCTTGACCGCGCCCGCGAACGCGCCGTTGCCGTAGACCAGGTCGATCCGCATGCCCCGGTTCTTCGGGAAGCAGAGCTGCCGGTAATCCCAATACGTGTACGGGTGGTCGTACTTCAGCGGGCGCGGCACGACGTCCGTCAGGCCCGTCTCGCGCAGCGCCGCCAGCGCGGCTCGCTCCACGTCCGTCACATGCGTGGCGCCCTCGAACAGCGTGATGTCGTGCACGTCCTCGTCGGCCGGCGCGACGTTGAAGTCGCCGAGCACCGCGAACGGCCGCTCGCCCGCCGCGTCCTGGGCCACCGTCTCCCGCAGCGCGGCCAGCCACCGCAGCTTGTACGCGAAGTGCGGATGCCCGACCTCCCGGCCGTTCGGCACATACACCGACCAGACGCGCACCCCGCCGCACGTCGCGCCGACCGCGCGCGGCTCGGCCTTCCCATCGAACTCCGGCCCGCCGCGCAGCCCGGTCTCGACCTCCGCCAGGCCGACCCGGGAGAGCACCGCCACCCCGTTCCACCGGCCGTCGGCGTGCACCGCCGCCTCGTATCCGACCTCGCGCAGCCGCTCGGCGGGGAATGCCGCCGCGTCGCACTTCAGCTCCTGGAGGCAGAGCACGTCCGTGCCGCTGCTCTCCAGCCAGGCCAGCAGCCGGTCGACGCGGACGGTGATCGAGTTGATGTTCCAGGTGGCGATGCGCATGGTGGCTCTCTCGGACGCTGGTCGACGACGCTTGCTCAGACGGTGGTGGACTCGCCGGGCACGAGCCGGGCGTAGGCGGTGCCGCCGATCCCCGGCCCCTGGGGGCCCAGGTTCCGCCCGTAGACCAGGTGGCCGATGTCGGAGAGCAGCCCGTCGTGCACCGCGACGGCGCGCTCGGGCCGGACCTCCCGGACATAGTCCACGATCTCGGCGAACTTGTTCCACGGGGCGTGCACGGGAAGCAGCAGGGTGCCCACCTCGCGGCCCGGCACGGTCAGCGCGTCCCCGGGGTGGAAGACATCGCCGTCCACCACGAAGCCGACGTTCGTCACGCGCGGCAGATCCGGGTGGATCACCGCGTGCAGCTCGCCGTGCGCCTCCACCTCGAAGCCGGCCGCGGTGAACGTGTCACCCTTGCCGACCGTGTGCACCCGTCCCGGGAACGCCCCGGAGAGCTGGTCGGCGACGCTCGCCAGGGTCCACAGCTCCGCCGCCGCGTTCGCCTCCAGGGCGGCCCGCAGTCGTCCCTCGTCGAAGTGGTCCACATGCTCGTGCGTCACGAGCAGGGCGTCCGCGCCGGCCGCCGCGTCCTGCTCGCTGAACGCCCCCGGGTCGATGACGAGGGTGCGCCCCTCCTTGGTCAGCCGGACGCAGGCGTGGCCCTTCTTGGTCAGCTCCATGCGGGCCATTCTGCTACGCCCCACCGACAGCGTTCATCCACGCCCGTCGGGTACGTGCGGAGCCCGCGACCTCCCCGCGTTCCAGGGACGGTGCCGCGAACGCGGCGCTGGTCCAACGGCCGCGCCGTCCCGCCCCTGTCCGTCCGCGGCCTCACCTTCGACGACAGCCGGGCCCACGGCGCCGGCGTGCCGTTCGGCAGCATGGGAAAGCCCTGGTATCGAGGACTGCCCCGGCTCGCCGCCCGCGCGGCCGGCCCGGCCGCGCCATCAACGCCCTCCGCGACCGTCAGACCGCCGCCGGCGCCCTCGGCGCCCCCGCCACTCGGCCGCGCGGTACGGCCGCGCGGCACGGTCTGTGTCCCGCGGCGCCGCCACCGTCGACGTGACGGAGGCCGGGGCCCGAACACTGGGTGTTCGGGCCCCGGCCTCTCGTTGTCCGGGTCTCAGCGTGCTACGGGCTCTTGGGCCCCGTCGCCGGACCTCACGACTGGGCGCCGGCCCGCGCCTCGCGGCGGTTGTCGCGGAAGGTGTACACCCGGCGGACCATCGCGAAGAGCGGGATCACCGCGCCCAGCACGAGCTGGAGCGAGCAGCCTGTCTGGAGGAGCAGCTCGCCGCCGGGCGCGTCGAAGGCCCAGGCGGTCAGCAGGGCCATGCTGAGCACGATCCAGCTCAGCATGGCGACCGCGAGCGTGCCGCGCGGCTTGGGGTACTCGACGCGGCTCACCATGAGCCAGGCGACCCCGAGGATGGCGAGCAGCGTCGGCGTGAAGGGCAGCTCCAGCAGCACGATGGAGACCACCGTGAGCGCCCCGAAGGGGCTCGGCATGCCCTGGAACACGCCGTTCGGCACGGTCACACAGGAGAATCTGGCCAGCCGGAGCACCACGGCCAGTAGCACCACGATCGCGGCCAGTGCCGACAATGGCTCGTGGATGTCACCGACCACCATCCCCCACACCAGGACGAAGTAGGCGGGGGCCAGCCCGAAGCTGATCAGGTCCGAGAGGTTGTCCAGCTCGGCGCCCATGGCGGAGCTGCGCAGCTTGCGCGCCACCAGGCCGTCGAAGAGGTCGAAGACGGAGGCGAGCAGCATCAGCAGCACGGCGGTGGCCGCGTTGTTCCGCACGACGCCGGCGTCGCCCCGGTCCAGCAGGTGAGGGATGAGCACCCCGGTGGTGGTGAAGTACACCGCCAGGAACCCGCAGGTGGCGTTGGAGAGCGTCAGGGTGTCCGCTATCGACAGCCGCATCGACAGCGGCAGGTCATCGGGCTCCTCGTCGTCCTCGGCAGCCCAGGAAACCGCGCTCTTCCGGTCAATCACGGTCAAGTCGGGTCACTCCCGCGGTCGTGCGCTGGCCGACTTCGACCGCGGGCGCGATGCCCTCGGGGAGGTAGACGTCGACACGCGAGCCGAAGCGGATCAGCCCGACGCGGTCGCCCTGCTCCACCTTGCAGCCCTGGGGGACGTACGGCACGATCCGGCGGGCCACCGTGCCGGCGATCTGGATCATCTCGATGTCGCCGAGCTCACTGTCGAAGCGCCAGAGGACCCGCTCGTTGTGCTCGCTCTCCTTGTTGAACGCCGGCACATACCCGCCGGGGATGTGCTCGATGGAGGCGACCGTGCCCGCCACCGGAGCGCGGTTGACGTGCACGTTCAGCGGGCTCATGAAGATCGCCACCCGGACGCGGCCGTCGGGCCACGGCATGATGCTCTGCACCACACCGTCGGCGGGGGAGATCACCCGGCCCTGGCCGATCTCGCGCTCGGGGTCGCGGAAGAACCAGAGCATGCCGGCGGCGAGCGCGGTGGTGGGGACGGCGACCGCGGCCCAGCGACCGGAGTGACGCGCCTTCACCAGGCCGGTCGCGGCGGCGGCCACCGTCGGCACCAGCCAGGGCGACGCGCCGCGCGCCAGGCGCACCCGGCCGCTGGGTAGCGGAATGGAGCGGTGAGGCATGAGACCTTACCTTCGTCAGCGGGGGAAGCCGCGCCTTCCCTTCGAAGCGGAGCGGCTGCGTCGATGCTATAGGTTTCGGACCGTAACTCGGCAAGCCAGCGGGCGGGTCACTGTGATACGTGCCGCCCGGCGCAGGTGATGTCCGCCGCATTCGCACGGGGGTGAGCGCCTTTGGCGCGTCACCGGCCCCGCTCCGCCCGGCGGCGCGGACCTGTCCGCTCAGGCCCCGGCGGGGGGCGCTGACGGCGCGCTTCCGGCACACGCTCGCGGCACGGCGGAGGAGAATCCGTCTGGCCCGGGGGGTGACGTCACCCCGGGCCAGACCGGTCTTCAGGGCCGGGCGCGGCGCGGACCCGGTGTCCGCGCCGCCCCGGCGGGGCCCGCTCAGGAGCGGAGCTTGTACTCCTCCAGGAGCCTGCGGCCGACGATCATCTTCTGGATCTCGGCCGTGCCCTCCCCGATGAGCAGCATCGGCGCCTCGCGGTAGAGCCGCTCGATCTCGTACTCCTTGGAGAAGCCGTAGCCGCCGTGGATGCGGAAGGAGTCCTCCACGACCTCCTTGCAGTACTCGGACGCGAGGTACTTGGCCATCCCCGCCTCCAGGTCGTTGCGCCGGCCGTCGTCCTTCGTCTTGGCCGCCTTCACCATCAGCGCGTGCGCCGCCTCGACCTTGGTGGCCATCTCGGCGAGCTTGAACTGGATGGCCTGGTGCTGCGCGATCGGCTTGCCGAAGGTGTGCCGCTGCTGCGCGTAGGCGATGCCCAGCTCGAACGCCCGCTGCGCGACGCCGCAGCCGCGGGCCGCCACGTTGACGCGGCCGACCTCGACGCCGTCCATCATCTGGTAGAAGCCGCGGCCGGTGGTCCCGCCGAGCACCCGGTCGGCCGGCACGCGCAGGCCGTCGAGGATCAGCTCGGTGGTGTCGACCCCCTTGTAGCCCATCTTGTCGATCTTGCCGGGGACCGTGAGCCCCGGCTTGACCTCGCCGAAGCCCGGCTCCTTCTCCACCAGGAACGTGGTCAGCGACTTGTGCGGCGGGGTGCCCTCGGGCAGGCCCTCGTCGGTGCGGCACAGCACCGCGACCAGGTTGGCCGAGCCGCCGTTGGTCAGCCACATCTTCTGGCCGGTCAGGAGGTACCCGTCGCCGTCCTCGGCCCTGACGCCCTTGGTGGTGATCGCGGACACGTCCGAGCCGAGGCCCGGCTCCGACATGGAGAACGCGCCGCGCACCTCGCCGGTCGCCATCCGCGGCAGGAAGTGGTCCCGCTGCTCCTGGGTGCCGTGCTGGAGGAGCAGGTACGCCACGATGAAGTGGGTGTTGATGATGCCCGAGACGCTCATCCAGCCGCGGGCGATCTCCTCCACGCACAGCGCGTAGGTCAGGAGCGACTCACCGAGCCCGCCGTACTCCTCGGGGATCATCAGACCGAACAGCCCGAGGTCCTTGAGGCCCTCGACGATCTCGGTCGGGTACTCGTCCCGGTGCTCCAGCTCGGTCGCGACCGGGATGATCTCCTTCTCGACGAAGGTACGGACGGTGGAGAGGATCTCCCGCTGGATCTCGGTCAGTCCGTCTGTCTGCGCCAGCCTGCCCATCTCATTCCTTCCCGCGCGGCTCGGGGCGGCCGGGCTGCTCGCCGCCGCGCTCCTTGATGTAGGTGGCGGTCGGCACCATCACCTTGCGGCGGAAGACGCAGACCAGGGTGCCGTCCTGCTTGAAGCCGCGGGTCTCCACGTGCACGATGCCCCGGTCGGGCCGGGAGCGCGACGGCGTCTTGTCCAGCACGGTGGTCTCGCCGTAGATGGTGTCGCCGTGGAAGGTCGGCGCCACGTGCTTCAGCGACTCGACCTCCAGGTTGGCGATGGCCTTGCCGGAGACGTCCGGGACGGACATGCCCAGCAGCAGCGAGTAGATGTAGTTGCCCACGACGACGTTGCGGCCGAAGTCGGTGGTCTTCTCCGCGTAGTTGGCGTCCATGTGCAACGGGTGGTGGTTCATGGTGAGCAGACAGAACAGGTGGTCGTCGTACTCGGTCACCGTCTTGCCGGGCCAGTGCTTGTACACATCCCCGACGGCGAACTCTTCGTAGGTGCGGCCGAACTGCATGGTGGGCGGACTCCTCTCACGGCTCTGGACGCTCTCAGGCGGCGGGCGGCTCGAACTTGCTGGTGCGCGTCAGGCCCGCCGCGCGGCCCTTGCCCGCGACCACCAGGGCCATCTTGCGGCTCGCCTCGTCGATCATCTCGTCGCCGAGCATCGCGGAGCCCTTGGCGCCGCCCTCGCTGGAGGTGAAGAACTCGTAGGCGTCCAGGATCAGCTCGGCGTGGTCGTAGTCCTCCTGGCTGGGGGAGAAGACCTCGTTGGCCGCGTCGATCTGCCCGGGGTGCAGCACCCACTTGCCGTCGAAGCCCAGTGCCGCGGCCCGCTTGGCGACGTCGGTGAAGCCGTCGACGTTGCGGATCTGGAGGTAGGGGCCGTCGATGGCCTGCAGGTCGTTGGCGCGGGCCGCCATCAGAATCCGCATCAGGATGTAGTGGTAGGCGTCGGCCGGGTAGCCCGGCGGCTGCTCGCCCACGACCAGGGACTTCATGTTGATCGACGCCATGAAGTCGGCCGGGCCGAAGATGATCGTCTCCAGCCGGGGCGACGCCTCGGCGATGGCGTCGACGTTGATCAGGCCCCTGGCGTTCTCGATCTGCGCCTCGATGCCGATGCGGCCGACCTCGAAGCCCATGGTCTTCTCGATCTGGGTGAGCAGCAGGTCCAGCGCCTTCACCTGCTCGGCGTCCTGCACCTTGGGCAGCATGATGCAGTCCAGGTTCGGGCCGGCGCCCTCCACGACGGTGATCACGTCGCGGTAGGTCCAGTGCGTGGTCCAGTCGTTGACCCGGACGACCTTGATCTTGTCGCCCCAGTCGCCCTCGTTGAGCGCCTGGACCACCGTGTGCCGGGCACCTTCCTTGGCGATCGGCGCGCAGGCGTCCTCCAGGTCGAGGAAGACCTGGTCCGCCGGCAGCCCCTGCGCCTTCTCCAGGAAACGCGGGCTGCTGCCGGGCACGGCCAGACAGGAACGCCGCGC
This sequence comes from Streptomyces sp. NBC_01803, assembly GCF_035917415.1. NCBI lineage: Bacteria > Bacillati > Actinomycetota > Actinomycetes > Kitasatosporales > Streptomycetaceae > Streptomyces > Streptomyces sp. NBC_01803. The sequence continues at coordinate 1,135,987 of NZ_CP109073.1, read as the reverse complement.
GCGCAGCCGGTTGGTGCTCATGAGGAAACCTCCAGGGGGTCGAGCTTGTGGGCGATGCGGATCTCGTTGACGATACGGCCGATGATCCCGGTGATGCCGAAGTCCTTCGGGGTGAACACCGCGGCCACCCCGGCGGCACGCAGCGCCGCGCCGTCGGCGGAGGGGATGATGCCACCGACCACGACGGGGATGTCCCCGGCGCCGGCCTCGCGCAGCCGCCGCAGGACGTCGGGCACCAGCTTGGCGTGCGAGCCGGAGAGGATGGACAGGCCCACGCAGTGCACGTCCTCGGCCACGGCGGCCGAGACGATCTGCTCCGGGGTGAGCCGGATGCCCTGGTAGATCACCTCGAACCCGGCGTCCCTGGCGCGCACGGCGATCTGCTCCGCACCGTTGCTGTGCCCGTCCAGACCCGGCTTGCCGACCAGCAGCCGCAGCCGGCCGACACCCAGCTCGGCGGCGGTGTCGGCGGCGCGGCGGCGAACGTCGGCCAGCTCGCCGCCGCCCGATTCCTCCGCCGTGACGGCCACGGGCGCGCTGCTGACACCGGTCGGCGCGCGGTACTCGCCGAAGACCTCGCGCAGCGCCCCGGCCCACTCGCCGGTGGTGACGCCCTCACGGGCGCACACCAGGGACGGGATCATCAGATTTCCGTCGCCCTCGGCGGTCCGCTTCAGCTCGGCCAGCGCCCGCCGCACGGCGTCGGCGTCGCGGCGTCCGCGCCACTCCTCCAGCGACTCGACGACGCGGGCCTCGTTGTCGGGGTCCACCGTCATGATCGCGGTGTCCAGGTCGGCGGTCAGCGGGCTGGGCTCGGTCGACTCGTAGGCGTTGACGCCCACGATCTTCTCCTCGCCCGACTCGATGCGGGCCCGGCGCCTGGCGTGCGAGGCGACCAGCTCCGACTTCAGATAACCGGAGGCGACGGCCGCCATCGCCCCGCCCATCTCCTCGATCCGCGCCATCTCGGCCAGCGAGTCCCGGACCAGCTCCTGGGTCTTGGCCTCGATGACCTGGCTGCCCTCGAAGATGTCCTCGTACTCCAGCAGGTCGCTCTCCTCGGCCAGCACCTGCTGGATGCGCAGCGACCACTGCTGGTCCCAGGGGCGTGGCAGACCGAGGGCCTCGTTCCAGGCGGGGAGCTGCACGGCGCGGGCGCGGGCGTCGCGGGAGAGGGTGACGGCCAGCATCTCCAGGACGATGCGCTGGACGTTGTTCTCCGGCTGCGCCTCGGTCAGGCCGAGCGAGTTGACCTGCACGCCGTAGCGGAACCGGCGCTGCTTGGCGTCGGCGATGCCGTACCGCTCGGTCGTGATCTTGTCCCAGATACGGGTGAAGGCCCGCATCTTGCACATCTCCTCGACGAAGCGGACGCCCGCGTTGACGAAGAAGGAGATGCGGGCGACCACCTCACCGAGCCGGTCCTGAGCCACCTGGCCGGAGTCGCGCACGGCGTCCAGCACCGCGATGGCGGTGGACATCGCGTAGGCGATCTCCTGGACCGGCGTGGCGCCGGCCTCCTGGAGGTGGTAGCTGCAGATGTTGATCGGGTTCCACTTCGGCACGTGGTGCACGGTGTACGCGATCATGTCCGTCGTCAGCCGGAGGGACGGCTCGGGCGGGAAGACGTACGTCCCGCGTGAGAGGTACTCCTTGACGATGTCGTTCTGCGTCGTGCCCTGGAGCAGGGCCGGGTCGGCGCCCTGCTCCTCGGCCGCGGTCCGGTAGAGCGCGAGCAGCCACATGGCGGTGGCGTTGATCGTCATGGAGGTGTTCATGCGGTCCAGCGGGATGCCGTGGAACAGCTTCCGCATGTCGCCCAGGTGCGCCACGGGCACGCCGACCCGGCCGACCTCGCCGCGGGCGAGGATGTGGTCGGGGTCGTAGCCGGTCTGGGTCGGCAGGTCGAACGCGACCGACAGGCCCGTCTGACCCTTGGCGAGGTTGCGCCGGTACAGCTCGTTGGACGCCTCGGCGGTGGAGTGCCCGGCGTAGGTCCGCATCAGCCACGGCCGGTCCCGTTTGGCGCCCATCTCACTCGCTCCCGCTGTGTCCATCGGTCCGCTCCGACGAGTCGTCCCGGAACCGGTTGATGGAGTCCAGGTGCTTGGCGCGCAGCTGGGGGTCCCGCACGCCCAGGCCCTCGGCCGGGGCGAGGGCGAGGACGCCGACCTTGCCCTGGTGGAGGTTGCGGTGCACGTCGAAGGCGGCCTGCCCGGTCTGCTCCAGGGTGTAGGTCTTGGAGAGCGTCGGGTGGATCTTGCCCTTGGCGATCAGGCGGTTGGCCTCCCACGCCTCGCGGTAGTTCGCGAAGTGCGAGCCGACGATGCGCTTCAGGCTCATCCACAGGTAGCGGTTGTCGTAGACGTGCTCGTAGCCGGAGGTCGAGGCGCAGGTCACGATGGTGCCGCCCTTGCGGGTGACGTAGACGCTGGCGCCGAACGTCTCCCGGCCGGGGTGCTCGAAGACGATGTCCACGTCCTCGCCGCCGGTCAGCTCGCGGATCTTGCCGCCGAAGCGGCGCCACTCCCGCTGGTCCTGGTGGTGCTCGTCCTTCCAGAACTTGTAGCCCTCGGCGTTGCGATCGATGATCGCCTCCGCGCCCATCCGGCGGCAGATGTCCGCCTTCTCGGGGCTGGAGACGACACAGATCGGGTTGGCGCCGCCGGCCAGCGCGAACTGCGTGGCGTACGAGCCGAGACCGCCGCTGGCACCCCAGATCAGCACGTTGTCGCCCTGCTTCATGCCGGCGCCGTTGCGGGAGACGAGCTGCCGGTAGGCGGTGGAGTTCACCAGGCCGGGGGCGGCGGCCTCCTCCCAGGAGAGGTGGCGGGGCTTGGGCATGAGCTGGTTGGACTTGACCAGGGCTATCTCGGCGAGGCCGCCGAAGTTGGTCTCGAAGCCCCAGATGCGCTGCTCGGGGTCGAGCATGGTGTCGTTGTGCCCGTCGGCGGACTCCAGCTCCACCGACAGACAGTGGGCGACGACCTCGTCCCCCGGCTTCCAGGCGTTGACCCCGACGCCGGTGCGGAGCACCACGCCGGACAGGTCCGAGCCGATGACGTGGTACGGCAGGTCGTGCCGCTTGGTGAGCGGGGAGAGCCTTCCGTAACGCTCCAGGAAGGAGAAGGTGGACACCGGCTCGAAGATCGAGGTCCACACGGAGTTGTAGTTGACCGAGCTGGCCATGACGGCGACGAGCGCCTCACCGGGACCGAGTTCGGGCACCGGGACGTCATCCAGGTGCAGGGAGCGGCGCGGATCCTTCTCACGGCTGGAGAGGCCCTCGAACATGCTGGCCTCGTCCTTGTGCACGGTCACGGCGCGGTACGACTCGGGGAGTGACAGCGCGGCGAAGTCCTCCGTCGTGCTGTCCGAGCTCTCCAACGCGTTGATCGCGTCCAAGATCTCTTTCACGGGTGCCTCCGAACGCATGGAAGTGGACGACAGATACAGGAATGGAAACTGTTGCTGTGCCGTCGGTCCGGCGGCGGTGGTGGTGGGCCGCGGGGGTGACGCAGCCGCCTGTGACGCAGGCATCCGCGGCGCCCGCGAGTGGCGGTGGGACAGCGCCCGGATAACGTTCACGGTATGGCACGCTGTGCCAGTCGGCAAGACACTGAGTGCCGACAATTTCGCTCATTTGCCGCTGATACGGTCCCATGTGAGCGACGTCATGCGCCACCCCGGCGACAGCACCGCGGGGAGCCGGACCGCGTCGCCGACTCGCGCCGAGAGCCCCGCCGGCCCGTCCTGACCTCGCCCCGTCCCCCGGCCGCCGGCAGCAGCCGACCGGCCCGCCTCCCGCCCGGGCCTCGGCTTGGGCCCGGAACGCGCCTTCGACTCCGGCCTGGGCTTCGGCTGGTGATGGCCCTCGGGGGCGGGCCGGTTACGGGGCGGGCTCCGGTTCCGCTCGGGCCGTCGGGGGCGTGAGGGGCCGGGGCTTGGGTGGGGGCCGGGTGGCTATCTGCGGCGGAGCGCCGTTTCGATCGTGCGCATGACCTCGCTCAGGGGGGCGTCCGTTCTCGCCACCGTCACCAGGACCTCACCCCGCGCGGACGCGACGGCCGCCGGGGCCGCCGCCGCGATCGCCGGGAGGGCGCCGAAGGTGCGGCGGACGATGGCGAAGGCGTGGTCCAGCTCCGCCTCCACGTCGCCCTCGCCGCCGCGGCGCAGCCAGCGCCGCAGCACGTGGTTGTGCGCCGTGACCACCGCCGCCGCGGCCACCTCGGCGAGCAGCGGCTCGTCGCCGTTGTGCGAGTTCTCGTCGAACTGGCCGAGCAGATACCGGGTGAAGAGCCGCTCGTACCGGGCGACGGAGGCGATCTCCCGCTCCCGCAGTGCCGGGACCTCCCGGGTGAGCCGGTACCGCTGCACCGACACGGCCGGGGAGGCCGCGTACATCTTCATGACCTCCTTGATCCCCTGGCACACGGTGTCTATCGGGTTCTCGTGCGCCGGGGCCGCGTCGAGGACCGCCTCGGCGCGCTCCAGGGTGTCGTCGTGGTCGGGGAAGATCGCCTCTTCCTTGGAGCGGAAGTGCCGGAAGAAGGTGCGCCGGGCGACCCCCGCGGCGGCGGCGATCTCGTCCACCGTGGTGGCCTCGTAGCCCTTCGTCGCGAAGAGCTCCATCGCCGCCGACGCCAGGAGTCGGCGCACCTTCAGGCGCTGGGAGGACGTCTGCGGACGGACGGGCTTCACGGGCTGGGCCATGGAGCGAACGTACTGCATGCGTCACTTCCGATGCTCGTGCGTCGCACGCCGGTCAGCGCCGGGCGTACTCGTGGAAGCCGCGCCCGGTCTTGCGTCCCAGGCACCCCGCGGCGACCAGCTGGCGCAGCAGGGGAGCGGGGGCGAGCGACTCGTCCCGGAACTCCCGGTGCAGCACGTCCTCGATGGCCAGGGAGACGTCCAGGCCGACGACGTCGAGGAGTTCGAAGGGGCCCATGGGATAGCCGGCGCCGAGCTTCATCGCGGTGTCGATCGCCTCGGGGGTGGCGTAGTGCTCCTCGACCATCTTCACCGCGTTGTTGAGGTAGGGGAACAGCAGCGCGTTGACGATGAAGCCCGCCCGGTCGCCGCAGTCCACGGGGTGCTTGCGGACGGTGCGGCACACCGCGCGGACGGTGGCGTGCACGTCGTCGCCGGTCAGCACCGTGCGGACGATCTCGACCAGCTTCATGGCGGGGGCCGGGTTGAAGAAGTGCATGCCGATGACGTCGGCCGGGCGCGAGGTGGCGCGGGCGCAGGCGATCACGGGCAGCGAGGAGGTGGTCGTCGCGAGCACCGCGCCGGGGCGGCAGATCTGGTCGAGTGAGGCGAAGAGCTGCCGCTTGACGGCCAGGTCCTCGGCCACGGCCTCCACGACCAGGTTGACGTCGGAGAGCGCGTCCAGCGAGTCGGCCGGGACGATCCGGGCCAGCGTCGCGTCGCGGTCCCCGGCCGACAGGCGGCCCTTCTTGACCGAGCGCTCCAGGGAGGCGGCGACCCGGTCCCGCGCGGCCACCGCCTTCTGCTCGCTGCGGGCGGTGACGACCACCGGGTACCCGGCCTTGGCGAAGACCTCGACGATGCCGGAGGCCATGGTGCCCGAGCCCACGACGCCGACGGCGGCCACCGGGCGCGGCTCGGCGGTGTCGGACTCGACGACCGCGGCCTGCTCGTCGCCCACCACGGTCCCGCTGCCCCGGCCCTGGTAGGTGTAGAAGCCGCGGCCGGCCTTGCGGCCGGTCATCCCGGCCTCGGCGAGCTGGCCGAGCACCGGCGCGGGGGCGTGCAGCCGGTCGCCGGTGCGCTCGTACATGGCCTCCAGCACGGTGCGCGCGGTGTCGATGCCGATCAGGTCGAGCACCGCCAGCGGGCCCATCGGCAGGCCGCAGCCCAGGCGCATGGCCGCGTCGATGTCGTCGCGGGTCGCGTAGCGGGACTCGTACATCGCGGCGGCCTGGTTGAGGTAGCCGAACAGCAGGCCGTCCGCGACCAGCCCGGTCCGGTCGCCGGCCGGCAGCGGCTCCTTGCCCAGCTCGCGGGCGAGCCGCGAGACGGCCTCGACGGCCTCGGGCGAGGTCAGGACCGAGGAGACGACCTCGACCAGCTTCATCGCCTGCGCCGGGTGGAAGAAGTGCAGGCCGACGACGCGCTCGGGGTGCGCGGTCTCGGTGGCCAGCTTGGTGATGGGCAGCGCGTTGGTGCCGGTGGCCAGGATCGTCGTGGGCTTCACGATCTCGTCCAGCGCGGTGAAGACGCTGAGCTTGAGCGAGTAGTTCTCCGGGACGACCTCGATGACCAGGTCGGCTTCGGCGGCGGCGCGCAGATCGGTGGACACCCGCAGGCGCTTGATGATTTCCTGCCGCTGCTGCACGGTGAGCCGCTGCTGCTCCAGCAGCCGGGCGGTGGAGGCTTCCAGCGACTCGGTGGCCTCGCGGGCGGCGGTGTCGCTGATGTCGATGCCGATCACGTCACGCCCGGAGCGGGCGAGGATCTCGGCGATGCCGGTGCCCATGGTGCCGAGGCCGACCACGGCGACGGTGGGCAGGAGGGGGTATGCGGGCGCGGCGGACTGATCCATCACGGACTCCAGGGATGGTGACGACGTCGACGAGAGCCGCGGCGGGCCCTGTCCCGGGGCCTGCCGTGTGGTGTCGTGCGGCGAATGCCGGACCGACGGCATTCTCGACGGCTGCGTCACCAAACCGCCTGAGCGGGGTACCGCTCTGATGAGCAGAGTAACCCGCAAGTAACAAAGGCGCCACCCCTCGGACGGCGCCCGCTCATGTAATCCCCGTCACGCCGTCGGCACCATGGCCCCCACCCCGGCCCAGGGACCACCATGGCACCGGGAGCCCCGCCCGCGCGACGCCAACGACGTAAGGGAGCACGGTGATGACCGTCCACCAGATGACCGGGTCGGACGCCGACTTCGGCGCGATCACGCACCGCACCGTCGAAGTCGGCGGCCTGGAGCTGCACATCGCCGAGCAGGGCGAGGGACCGCTGGTCCTGCTGCTGCACGGCTTCCCCGAGTGCTGGTATTCCTGGCGCCACCAGTTCGCCCCGCTCGCCGCCGCCGGGTACCGGGTGGTCGCCCCCGACCAGCGCGGCTACGCCCGCAGCGCGCAGCCCGGGGACATCTCCGCGTACACCCTGCTTCACCTCGCCGGCGATGTGATCGGGCTGATCCGCGCGCTCGGCGAGGAGCGGGCCGTCGTCGTCGGCCACGACTGGGGCGCTCCCGTCGCCTGGACCACGGCGCTGCTCCGCCCCGACGTGGTGCGGGCCGTCGCGGGCCTGAGCGTGCCGCCGCCCGTCCACGGCGACGTGCCACCGATCCGTGCCCTGCGCGAGCGGTTCGGGGACGGCTTCTACCAGCACTATTTCCAGGCGCCGGGCGTCGCGGACGCCGAGCTGGCGCGCGACCCGGCGGCGACGTTCCGCGGCATCCTGTACGCGGCCTCGGGGGACAGCCCCTTCAGCGACCCGCCCCAGGTGTGGGTCGTCCCCGACGGGGTGCCGCTGATGGCCACCATCCCGCCGCCCGAGGAGCTGCCGGGCTGGATCACCGAGGACGACATCGCCGTCTTCGTCGCCGAGTACGCCCGGCACGGCGAGCACGCCTTCACCGGCGGCCTCAACTGGTACCGCAACATCGACCGGAACCGGGAGCTGCTCGCGGCCTTCCGCGGCAGCCGGATCGAGGTGCCCGCCCTGTTCGTGGCCGGCGACCGCGACCTCACCACGGCGTTCGCGGGCGGCCCCGACCGCCTGGTGGCCGGCCTGGAGTGGGGCCTGCCCGCGCTGCGCCGGGCGCTGATCCTGCCCGGCTGCGGCCACTGGACCCAGCAGGAGCGCCCCGCCGAGGTGAACGCCGCGCTGCTCGACCTGCTCGACGGTCTGTCCGCCGACGGCTGACAAGCGGGGCGGCGGCCCGGTCGCCCCCTGGTCAGGAGTGTCAATACGCCTACGATGGGGCGCAGTTCACCGCCCGGTGTCCGCACCGGCAAGGGAAGGGGAGAGCCATGTCCGCCGACGTCTCCGACTGGGGGGCGCTGCCCCCCGGTTTCCTGGCTCCCGGGCCGCCGTCGTTCTACGACTTCCTCACCCGCCACGCGCCCGACGCGCTGCCCTCGCGGCACGCGCTGCCCGCCACCAAGGGCATCGCCCACATCCCGCACGGCACCACCATCGTCGCCGCCGAGTACGCCGACGGCGTGCTGCTGGCGGGCGACCGCCGCATAACGATGGGGAACCTCATCGCCCACCGCGAGGGCGAGAAGGTCTTCCCGGCCGACGAGTTCTCGGCCGTCGGCATCTCCGGCACGGTCGGCATCGCCGTCGAGATGGTCCGGCTCTTCCAACTGGAGCTGGAGCACTACGAGAAGGTCGAGGGCGTCCCGCTCTCCCTGGTCGGCAAGGCCAACCGCCTCACCAGCATGATCCGGGACAACCTGGAGCTGGCCATGCAGGGCCTCGCGGTCATCCCGCTCTTCGCCGGATTCGACCCGGCCGACGGCCGCGGCCGGATCTTCTCCTTCGACATCACCGGCGGCCACCACGAGGAGTACGACTTCTCCGCCACCGGCTCGGGCTCGATCTTCGCCCGCGGCGCGCTCAAGAAGCTCTACCGGCCCGGCATGAGCGAGGCCGACATCACCGCCGCCGTCCTTCAGGCCCTGTACGACGCGGCCGACGAGGACACCGCGACCGGCGGCCCCGACCTGACCCGCCACCTCTACCCGGTGATCACGCTGCTCACCGAGGACGGCTACCGCAGGCTCACCGAGCAGGAGGTCGCCTCGGCCGCCCGCGCGGTCCTCGACCAGCGTCTCGCCCACCCGGACGGCCCGACCGTCTCCTGACCGCCCGCCGCCCCGCCGCCGCATCGCGCCGTCCGCCCGCGGTGGCTCACGGACCGGTGAGGTCCGCGACCACCGCGGCGTGGTCGGACGGCCAGACGCCGTCGACCGGGCCGAGACCGGCGAGGCGGGCGGTCGTCACCCGGCCCGACCCGCCCCGCGCGGGCAGGCCCACGTGGATGTAGTCGATCCGCGAACGGAAGACGCCGGGCCCCGCGACCAGCGGGTTGGCGCCCGGGTCCCACGACGCCCACGGCCCGGCGGGGTCGGCCGCGCGCCAGGCGTCCAGCAGCACCAGCCCGGGCACGGCCGGGGTGGTGAGCGTGCCGCCGAACAGCCGCATCTCGTCCGAGGCGGGCTCGGCGTTGAAGTCGCCGGTGACCACGGGCGGATATGCCCCGGAGCCGGAGCCGGAGCCGGAGCCGGAGCCGGAGCCGGAGCCGGAGCCGGAGCCGCGTGCCGCGACGAACCGGGCCAGGGCCCGCACCTGCGCGCACCGCACCGCCGAACCGCCCTGCGCCGCGTGCAGATGGGTGGTGAAGAACGGCAGCCGGCCGGCCTCCGTCTCGATCAGCGCGTGCAGCGCGACCCGGACCTCGTCCGGCCCGCCGCCGTCCGGCAGCCGCTCGACGGCGGACTCCACGATCGGCCACCGGCTCAGCACCGCGTTCCCCACCCCGAGCCCGGCCGCCACCTCGGCGCCGAGCCGGTCCCGCCAGTACGAGAAGACCTCACCCGGCGCCCACGCCCAGTGCATCCCCAACTCGTCCGCCAGCCACCGCGCCAGATTCTCGCCCCCGGCCTGCCACACCTCCTGCAACCCGCAGACGTCGGGCCGCTCCTCCCGCAGCACCGAAAGAATCGCCTTCCGCCGCTGGTCCCAGGACCCGAACCGCCACCACAGGTTCCACGTGAGGATGCGCACGCCCTGATGTTACGGTCGCCGGCATGGGGATCAGTGCCGTGGTCTGGGACATCGACGACACCCTGTTCGACTACAGCGGCAGCGACCGCGCCGCCGCGCTGCGGCACTTCGCGGCCGAGGGGCTGCTCGGACGGTTCTCCTCACCGGAGGCCGCGCTGGCGCGCTGGCGGGTGGTGATGGAGGAGCAGTACGGCCGCTACCTCGCGGGGGAGCAGTCCTTCGTCGCCCAACGCCGGGAACGGTCCCGCGCGTTCCTCGGGGAGGTGCTGTCCGACGCCGAGGCCGACGCCTGGTTCGCCCGGTATCTGGCTCACCGCGGCGACGCCGACGGGCTGTTCCCCGACGTGCTGCCCGCGCTCACCGCCCTCACGCCCGGCTACCGGCATGGCCTGCTGTCCAATTCCGACATCGGCCACCAGGACCGGGTGCTGCGCGGGCTGGGGATTCGCGACCGGTTCGAGGTGCTGGTCTGCTCCGATCAGCTCGGCCACGCCAAGCCCGCGCCCGAGGCGTTCCTCGCGGCCTGTGAGGCGATGGGCCTGCCGCCCGGGGCCGTCGCCTACGTCGGCGACCGGCCCGACACCGACGCGGCGGGCGCCGACGCGGCCGGGCTGTACGGCATCTGGCTGGACCGGACCGGCGATGGCGCGGCCCACCGGGGGCTGGGGCTGCGCCGGATCACCGGCCTGGCCGCGCTGCCCGCCCTGCTGAGGAGTCTCGCGGACCCCACCAGTTGAACAGCAGCTCGCCCAGCGTCCGGGGCCGCCACCTGCGGAGGGCCTCCTGATCCTGGTCGTCCAGCGCGCTCAGGTCCACCGAGGAGAGCGGTGTCGCCAGCACCTCGGCGCGTAACACCCGCAGCCCGTACCAGGAGAACACCTCTGACCAGGACGGCGGTTCGCGGAAGTGGAGCAGGGCGGAGCCGGGGAACGGCGGCGGGGCCGCGTAGGCCACGAAGCCGCCGCGCGGGCGGCACAGGACGCGGTGGCGCAGCGCGCTGTCGCTCATCGCGGCGGAGTGGAAGTTGGGCACGCCGCTCGCCTCGGTCAGCTCGTAGAACGTCACTTCCGGCGTTCTGCGCGCCGCCTCATGGCAGGCTTCGCGGAAGACCTTCAGCTTCGAGTCTCCCGGCATCGTCATCACCCCCATCGCGATCGCTCCGGTCACCGGTACCCGGCAAGAAGCGTAGGGGATATACGCGATCACAAGCAGTGCGGGGCCGCCGGGGGAGGCGGCCGGGACCGATGCCGCCCGGCCCGGCTTGCGCCGCCGCTGGAACACCGCCTTCCAGACCAGCGACCTCGCCGACATTGCCAACGACGCCGCCTACACATCCACCACCGAGGAGCCATGAGCACCACGCCGCACCAACGGACCGCAGCCGCCATCGCCTCGCGCCGCCAGACCGCGGAGGCGACGCTCGACCGAGTCCGCGAGGCCCTCGCCCGGATGGAGCGCGGACGCGCGGCGATCACGGTGGCCGCCGTTGCCCGTCAAGCTGACGTCTCCCGCACGTTCCTCTATCGGAACTCCCAGGCCAAGGACCTTATCGCCCAAGCATCCACACGAAGTGGCGCATGCCGTGAGCAATACCGCGAGGACGCTGAGTCTCGTCTCATGGCCTCGTGGCGCGAGCGGGCACTTAATTGCCGAGGACGGTCTGAAGACGGCACTGGGAGAGGTCCGTACGCAGCGGGATCGCATCGGCGAACTCCTCGGCCGAATCCGAGACTTGGACAGGATCTGCCCAAGGACGCCGTCCAGCGCGTGATGACGGAAAACGCCACACTCAAGCGCCAGATCCACCAACTCACCAACGAACACCGGAGCCTGGAGGTCCGGCTGAAGGGGGCACGCGAGAACAACCGGTTCCTCGACAAGCGGGTCGCCGAACTCGAAGCTCGACTTGCCGAGCAGCTGACCCAGGTTGCGAACCCGCCCGGGAGTGCTCAGGGCCTCTACCTCAGGTGATCGCGTTCACGTTGGCTGTTGTGCGGACGGTTGCTCAGTGCACGGTTCAGCTGAGCAGGGTGGCCAGGGCGGTGTGGTAGATGGCTTGGACGGTGGGGACGGTGTCGGTGCGGAAGCGTTCGTCGGTGGCGTGGAGGCCGGTGTAGTCCACGCCGAAGCCGGCGGTGGCGGGGATGCCGAGGCCAGCGAGGTAGTTGCCGATGTTGGACGGTCCGGCGATTCTCGGCTCTGGGTGCTGATGGTGGGCGCGGGCGGCGTTGAGCAGGGCGGAGCGCAGGGGCGAGTCCGGTGGGAGGGCGTAGGCGGGCCAGCGGGTGTGGGTGTGGATTCGGGTGGGCGGGGTGTCCGGCCAGGAACGGTCGACGTGTGCGGTGGTGGCGGCGAGCAGCTCGGCCGCGGCGGTGTCGTCGAAGGCCGGGGTGGTGCGGATGTCGATGTTGAGGGTGCACAGGTCGGGGGTGACGGAGTAGCCCTGACCTGCGGTGATTGCGGTGACGGTCAGTTTGCCCGGTAGTGGGAAGTCACCTGCGGGCGCGGGGAGTTCGGCGGCGCGGAGTTCGTGGATTAGGTGGGCGGCCTTGTCGATGGCACCGGGTGTGGTCTTGCTGCCGCCGGAGTGGGATGAGACGCCGTGGACGTGGAGTTGGGTGCGGTGGACGCCTCGGCCGCCGATGACGAGCTTGTCGGTGCCGGGGTAGCCGATCATGACGCCGGTCACGTCGTCGGGGGCGTCGGGGCCCTGGAAGTAGCGTTTGGCGCCGCCGAAGCCGCCGGTGTGCTCGTCCAGGTCGAACAGCAGGGTAAGGGTGCCGCGCAGGCGGTCGGCACGGTCGGCGAGGCGGGCGGCGAGGTGGCAGAAGACGGCGACGGCGGCCTTGGAGTCCGAGCTGCCCCGGCCCCACAGCCAGCCGTCTTCGATGAGGCCGGAGGTGGGCGGGTGGGTCCAGGCGCTCTCGTCGCCGAAGGGCGCGGTGTCCAGACAGGCATCGAGGACGAAGCGCGGTCCGGGGCGTGTGCCGGGGATGTCGGCGGTGACGGCGACCGGCGCGCCGGTGGTGTCGTGCAGCACGCCGGGCGTCAGGCCGTGGGCGGTCATCCAGTCGGTGAGGATCTGGATGACGGGTTCATAGGGGTCGATGCCCGCGCGGCTGGGGCTGCGGACGAGGGCCTGGGTGAGCTCCAGGACGCTGTCGTGGTCTTCCTTGGCTCCCGCCAGGATGTGCGCGGGGTCGGTGTGCCGGGGGTGGTCCATGGCTATCCATCCTGCCTTCGCTGGCCGGGCACCGGGAGTTTCATAGCGGTGAGCGCCGCCGTGCTTTCGACCCGGCGTGCTCCCGCGTAGCACTGGCGGGCGTGGTCGATGAGCCGTTCGGCCGCGCGGGTGCCCAACAGGACGCCGGAGTCGAAAGCATAGGCCGACGTCAGGGAGGGGATGGGCGCGACGGCTGCCTTCTCCGAGGCGCAGAAGAAGCGCTCAGGGGCGTCGCGGTCGGTGGGCACCATCCCGATGTGCAGAGTCTTCACACCGAGGCTTCGGTCACCCGGGTCCCTCAAAGCCAGGAGCCGCTCAAGGTGCCCGGCGAGTTCCGTGTGCCGCGGTGGGCCGAACAGAATCCGGTAGTGAACGAGGTCGGTCCGCTCGGCAAGCACGGTCTCGATGGCTTGCAGGTAAGTGGTGTCGCGGGAACGGGAGCCGGTGACCGCGAGGTACTGCTCGGCACCGCGCACGACCGCGGTCATCGCGCGGCGCAGTTCCCGGTGCCCGGCCAGGAGCCGGGGCTGCTCCTCGGCAGCTGTGAGCTGGAGGTCCTGGTGGGCGAAGAGGACATCTGCCGGCTGGTTGTAGTAGTGGGACAGCAGGGTGCGGTAGCGGACGCTGGTGGTGTGACGTCCCAGTTCCCAGCCGGACAGCATGCTGGGTGTCACGCCGCTGGAGCCGCTGGGCGACAGGTGATCGAGGTCCGCACACACCTGTTCCAGCGTGGCGGGGATGGCCAGGCGTGCCCGGCGCAGTGGGCTGCTGTGGGTTGCCGTGCGAGCGGTTGCGGGCATTGCCTGCTCCCTTCACGACGCGATGCTCAGGCACCCGGTACCGGTGGCGGGCTCATCTGCCGCGTGAGGGGGCCGGCGGTCAGTTTGTGGCAGACCGCCTGCCACTGAGGGCTGCGCGAGACGAGGGTGTAGCCCTGGGGAGGATGGAAAAAGCCCAGCATTTCCGAGAGTTCGGTGGCGGCGAATCCCTCGAACTCGCGCACGCGGCGGATCGGCAGGGCGAATCCCCGCTCAAGATCTTCCAGGTAGGCCAGAACGGAAGCGCCGTTGCCGGGGCGGGCCTGCTCAGCGATGTCGGCGATGCGCCGGGGCGTGTCGACCACGGCGACATCGAGGTCGATGACGGCCGTGAGCCGGGATGCCGGAGCGGTCAGGTAGACATACCACGTGGTTGGGCGGCCGGCCAGGTAGCGGCGTCGGAATTCGTGGCGCTTCTCGCCGGCCCAGATCAGCTCGTAGTACTCGGGGTTCAGGGACATCAGCACCGGCTCGGGCGGCGTCTCAGGTGCGTCGAAGAGTGTGTCCACCGGGCTCCTCGCAGGTGGCGCCGATCTGACGGCCGGTCGCACTGACAACAGAAAGCATCACCTACTGTAGTCGCCCTGTGGAGCGGACGATTGTCATCCGCAGTGAACAGCCGGTCGGCATGGGGTGAGCACCTTCCGTGCGAAGCCGATGAGCTGGGCTGGACCACGCATGGGCCGCACCCTGATGGTGACCACCGACGATCAGGTGCAGGAGGCCCAAAAGTGTTTCCCGTCCTTTCCCCACGGCTGATCGGCTTTCCCCGCGAGTCCACCCCCGGCGACCGCCGCACACTGCTTACTCCGGTCACGGCCTGTGCACTGGCAGCAGCGGGATTCGAGATGCTCTCCGAGCCCGGCATCGGCAAAGGGACCGGCTGTTCCGACTCCGTACTCGCCGGCCACGGTGTACGGTTCGCGGCGGCCGAGGACGTGTGGGCCGCCCCGCTGGTCCTGCGGTACAAGAGCCCCGACCTCACCGACCTGAATCGGCTGGCACCCGGTCAGGCGATCGGCGCGCTTTTCCACGCCGAAGGCGACCCGGCACTGCTGGCCGCACTGACGCGCGCCAAGGTCATGGCCTACAGCTATGAGTTCCTGACCGAGAACGGCCGGTTCCCCCTGGGCACGGCGGGTGGAACGATCGCCGGGATCCAGGCCGTCCACTTCGGAGCGCGGGCATTGCAGCACCCGGCGGGCCGGGGCGTGCTGCTGGGCGGCGTCCCTGGGGCGGATCCCGCACAGGTGGTGGTGATCGGCTCCGGCAACGTCGGCTCGGCTGCCGCGCGGACGGCCGCAGCGCTGGACGCGCGCGTCACCGTGCTGGCCCACACCCCCGCCTCGGCCGCCGACTACCGCACGCGCGCCCCGATGGGTGTGACCGTGGAGGTCAACAGCCGAGGGCGGCTGGCCGCGTTGCTGCCACAAGCGGACCTGATCATCGGCGCCATCTTGGTCTCCACGCACGACACCCCGCCCATGATCACTGAGGCGGACCTGGCGCGCATGCGGCCGGGCGCCGTGGTCGTGGACGCCACCTGTGGCTATGGCTCCGGCTATCTGCCCACCGCCGGGCCCGTGCAGTCGCCGGGTGACCCGCCACACATCACGGGGGGAATTCTGCACGTCAAACTCGACACGCTGCCCGCACTGGTACCGGTCACCGCCAGCCACGCCTACACCACCGCCGCGGCACCGTATCTGGTGCGCCTGGCCCGCCACGCACTGACCGGTCGCCGCGACGAGGCCGCCGAGAGCGCGGTCATCGCCCGTGACGGCGTACTCGTCCACCCCGTGTGCCGCCAGCACGCCGCGTTCTACCGGATGGGGGTTACGGCGTGAACTCCGCCCGTGCTCGTTGGGTGGTCGCCGGCTACGGCGAACGGGCGGCATATGTTCGCGCCGAACAGCCGCCTCCGCCCCCGAAACTGCTGGCACACCTCCTGCGCCGCACCGCGCACGTCGCCGAACTGCCCTGTGGCACTGGGCACTTCGTGCTCGCTTACGCACAGGCGGGGGTGGAGGTTACCCTGCTGGATGCCTCAGCGGCGATGCTCCAGGTCGCCGTCGAGCGCGCCGCGACGGCTGGCGTGCCGACTGAGCGCACACACATCCGCCGATGCCTGATCCAGCAACTGGACCGGCTACCCGGAGTGGACGCCGTCGTCGTGCCGAACGCCGCGCTCAACCAGCTCGCCGCACAATGCCCACTGACCGACATCCTCGCCGGGATCCGTGCCGCCCTGGTCCCGGGCAGCCGAATCCTCCTGCAAGCGCTGTGCACACGCCCCGGCGTGACGGACGGTTGCGCGTTCTACGATCCCGATCTGCCGGATGGGGCCTGGCGCACCGACCGCCGACTGGACCCGGCGCGGGCGGCCGGAGCCGCGTACCGGCAGCGCCGCCAACACCACGACGCCACCGGCCTCGCACTGCGGATCGACTTCGCCTATCTCAGTGCGTCCGGTAACCGGCTGCACGCCACCAGCGTGGACCTGCGGCTGATCCCAGCCGCCGACTTGACCGATGCGCTCACGGCGGTCGGCTACCGCATCATCGGAAAGCTGACCAGCACCCGTAGCCGGTTCACGGAGATCCTCGCTGCCGTACCCGGTGGGCCGCAGTGACCGGACCGCACACCGTCCTGGACGCCAACACCTACTGGGAGCAGCATTACGGCGAGGAGTTCCGCTTCGGGCAGGGCACCGAGCACATCTTGGCCATGCTCCGCCGCCTGCCGCCCGCCGCCTCGTGGGCAGACCTCGGCAGTGGTTCCGAATCCCTGCTGTGGGCAACCGCCCTTCACGTCGGGCGGCTGACGGCCGTGGACACCGACCCCCGGCGCCTCGCCATCCTCACCGATTTCGCCGCCGCAGCACGGCCTCGCCCAGCCCACCGCACCGCCCTGGCACTCTCCCGGCGCACCGAGCCGGACGCGTTCACAGCCCGCTGCCGCTGGCTGACCGCCGCCGTCACGGCCGACTGCCTCACCGGCCGACCCCTCTCGCACCCCGCACTCGGCCAAGGCTTCGACCTGGTCACCCAATTCGGACTCCTGGGCCTGACCCGCGGCCCCGAACACTTCGTGCGCTGCTTCTCCGCCGCGCACCAACTCCTTGCCCCCGGCGGCTGGGCGGCCGGCGCCAACTGGGAAGCCGCCGACCTCACCGGCCGCGTACGGCTCACCAGCGCGCTCTTCCAGCACGCCGCCGAGCACAGCGGCCTGACCCTCACCACGGTACGACGTATCCCCAGCGCGGACCTCCAATTCCCCGCCGTATGGCTCTACACGGGAAGGATCACCCACCCATGACCATGACCCCCAACCCGCCCCCGGATCTGATCTTCGCCCCGGTCGGCATCGCCCACCTCACCCGCTCCAACGCCGACCTCATCCGCCCCGCCGTCCACGGCATGACCCGACTTCGCGTCACCACCGCCGCACAGTTCAACGGCACTCCTCACATCGGCACCGTCACCACCATGCTGACCGTCTTCGCCCTGGCCGCCCACGCCGCCGACACCCTCGACCTGCCCGCACACATCGTCTTCGACGCCCTCGACAACGCCCCCGCCGAACGCCTCACCATCAACGGCCACACCTACACCCGCACGGTCGCCGACCTCATCGACACCGGCCGGCTCAACTCCGACGAACCCGTCTCCGGATTCCGCCGCCTGCTGGACTTCGCGGCAACCGCCAGTGGCGTGCCATACGAAATCCGCCCCTACACCGACTACCAGGCCCTGCTCCCGGTACGGGAGTGCCTGCACCGCATCGCCTCTCGCCCCGAGGACTTCACGCCGCTGGTCGCCCCGGCCGACGGCCGCCTGCGCATCCGACCGCGCTGCCCGCGGTGCCGGCTGATGGACAAAACCGCAGCCGGACTGCGCGTCGAAGCCGACACGGACGCCGTACACCTGTACTCCGCCTGCCCCCACCACGGCCCCTACCGGGAGACCATCGAAATCGCCGGAACCGAGGGCTGGTACGACGCGAACACCCCGGTGCGTTCCATCCAGAAGGGCTACCTCCTCGCTGCCGAACGCGACACCCACCAAGCGTGCTCGGTATCCATCGACGGAGCCGACTGGGGCGGCGCCTGGCACGCCCACGTCCTCGCCCCGGCACTGGCCGTCCTCGGCATCCCTGCCGCGCGCTGGCCGGTCAGCGTCTTCACGCCGACGATCCTGGACCGCACCGGTGGCAAGCTGTCCAAAACCCTCTACGTCCGCTACGGACCGCAGTACGCCGACCTGCCCCAGGCACTCCTCGACCTCGACACCCTCCTGAACGACCACGGCCAGGACGCCCTGGCCGCCCTCTGGGCCGAAGTCCGGCAGTGGGCGGCCGACCCGAGCCGACTCCACCGCTCCTACACCGCCGACTACCTCGCCGCCCTACTGCCCGCCGCCCCGTACGCCACCGGGGCCGCAGCATGAGCCGGCTGGTCTGCGTCGCCTACGACCTCCTGGCATGCGCCCAACCCGACCCTGATCCCGCAGCTCTGATCGCAACCCTGCACGAAGCGTCCGAGCTCCTCGGCACCGACGTCCGAGGCGAACTCGCCGTTCCCTTCCAACCACACGGCTCCACCTGCGTCCTGGTCCTGTCCGAATCCCACCTCATCGTCTCCACCTGGCCCGAACACCGTCTCGCCCACGTGGACCTGATCACCTGCCGAGCCGACACCCCACCTGACCAGGCCCTGAAACCAATCCTCAGACTTCTGGCGCCACAAGTCGTCAAGTCCCACCACATCGATCGCCGCCTCACCACGGCGCCGCCCCTTCTTCCAGCCAAAGCCCACCCCACGTCCGTCCGCCCGTGACGGTGTGCCTACCCACGGATACAGAACATCGCGAACATGCACGCATGCTCGTCGGGGACCGGGGCGTGTGGGCCGTGGACTGGGGCTGGCCGACCCGGGGTGCGCCGTTGATCGATCCGGCGATGCTCGTTGTGCAGCTCGTGTCATCCGGGCACAGCCCCGAGGCCGCCGAGTCGTGGGTGGCCCCATGCGAGGTCTGGGCGAACGCGGACCCGAAAGCCATCGACGCCTTCGCCGCAGCCAGTACCCGCATGTGGTGGGAGATGGCTGCCCGGAGGCCCGATGTGCCATCACGCAGGGCGCTGGCGGAAGCAGCCGAGTCGTGGGCCCGTCATCGAGGCGTGACGGTGGTCTGAAGGGCTGATCACGAAGCCCCGGCTGCTCCCTTACAGCGGCACCGTCCGCGCCGCCGCGCCGCCGCGCTGCGGCACTTCGCGGCCGAGGGGCTGCTCGGACGGTTCTCCTCACCGGAGGCCGCGCTGGCGCGGTGGCGGGTGGTGATGGAGGAGCAGTACGGCCGCTACCTCGCGGGGGAGCAGTCCTTCGTCGCCCAACGCCGGGAACGGTCCCGCGCGTTCCTCGGGGAGGTGCTGTCCGACGCCGAGGCCGACGCCTGGTTCGCCCGGTATCTGGCTCACCGCGGCGACGCCGACGGGCTGTTCCCCGACGTGCTGCCCGCGCTCACCGCCCTCACGCCCGGCTACCGGCATGGCCTGCTGTCCAATTCCGACATCGGCCACCAGGACCGGGTGCTGCGCGGGCTGGGGATTCGCGACCGGTTCGAGGTGCTGGTCTGCTCCGATCAGCTCGGCCACGCCAAGCCCGCGCCCGAGGCGTTCCTCGCGGCCTGTGAGGCGATGGGCCTGCCGCCCGGGGCCGTCGCCTACGTCGGCGACCGGCCCGACACCGACGCGGCGGGCGCCGACGCGGCCGGGCTGTACGGCATCTGGCTGGACCGGACCGGCGATGGCGCGGCCCACCGGGGGCTGGGGCTGCGCCGGATCACCGGCCTGGCCGCGCTGCCCGCCCTGCTGAGGAGTCTCGCGGACCCCACCAGTTGAACAGCAGCTCGCCCAGCGTCCGGGGCCGCCACCTGCGGAGGGCCTCCTGATCCTGGTCGTCCAGCGCGCTCAGGTCCACCGAGGAGAGTGGTGTCGCCAGCACCTCGGCGCGTAACACCCGAAGGCCGTACCAGGAGAACACCTCTGACCAGGACGGCGGTTCGCGGAAGTGGAGCAGGGCGGAGCCGGGGAACGGCGGCGGGGCCGCGTAGGCCACGAAGCCGCCGCGCGGGCGGCACAGGACGCGGTGGCGCAGCGCGCTGTCGCTCATCGCGGCGGAGTGGAAGTTGGGCACGCCGCTCGCCTCGGTCAGCTCGTAGAACGTCACTTCCGGCGTTCTGCGCGCCGCCTCGTGGCAGGCTTCGCGGAAGACCTTCAGCTTCGAGTCTCCCGGCATCGTCATCACCCCCATCGCGATCGCTCCGGTCACCGGTACCCGGCAAGAAGCGTAGGGGATATACGCGATCACAGGCAGTGCGGGGCCGCCGGGGGAGGCGGCCGGGATCGAGGCCGCCCGGCCCGGCTTGCACGTGCACGGGGTGCCCGGCCATCATCGCGCGGGTGACCGTGGACGCGAACGTGGCGCACAACGCCAGGGTGTGGGACTACTGGCTCGGCGGCAGGGAGAACTACGAGGTGGACCGCTGGGTCGGCGACGAGATCATCGGCATGTTCCCCGGCATCGTCCAAGTGGCGCGCGCCGACCGGCTGTTCCTGGCCCGCGCGGTCGCCCACCTGGCCGGTGAGGCGGGCGTGCGGCAGTTCCTCGACATCGGCACGGGGCTGCCGACCGAGGACAACACCCACGAGGTGGCCCAGCGCCTGGCGCCGGACGCCCGGGTCGTCTACGTCGACAATGACCCGTTGGTGCTCGCCCACGCCAGAGCCCTGCTGGTGAGCAGACCCGAGGGCGCCACCGACTACGTCGAGGCCGACGCGCACGACCCGGACGCGATCCTCCAAGCGGCGGCCAAGACCCTGGACTTCGGCCGCCCGGTGGCGATCATGCTGCTCGGCCTCCTCAACTTCATCCTCGACACCGAGGAGGCGGAAGAGGTCGTGCGCCGGCTGCTGGACGCCGTGCCCGCGGGCAGTTACGTGGTGCTCACCCACCCCACCGACGAACTGGGCGGCGAGGCCAACGCCGAGGCGATCCGGCACTGGAACCGGCAGGCCCGGCCGCCGCTCACCACCCGCACCCGCGCGGAAATCAGCCGTTTCCTGCGCGGACTCGACCTGCTCGACCCGGGCCTGGTCACCTGCTCGCGGTGGCGGCCCGGAGCGGATGGGCCGCGCCCCGCCGAGGTGCCCCAGTACGGCGCGGTCGGCCGCAAGCCGTAACCGGCCCCCGTTACACGCCCGTTCGGACGGACGACGGACGACGGACGACGGACGACGGACGACGGACGACGGACGCGACGCGACCGCCGCCGCCGACCGCTCCGGGCCCGCTCCCGGCACGGTCCTCACCGCCCATCTCGCCGAGGCCGCCGCGCGGTCGCTGACCGACCCCGCGATCGAGCGGGTCCGCGTCCGCGCGGCCGAGGACCGCGTGCCGCTGTTCCTCCCGGCCCACCCTCGCCGCCGCCGGTGCTCCCGAGCCGCTGCGGCGACCGCGCCCGCGTGGTGCGCTCCTACCGGCGCCACCGGCCCGCCTGAGCCGCGCGTTCCTCAGTCCGCGCCCGGCGGACCGGCGATCTCGGCCCGCAGCCGGCCGGCGTGGTCCGGGGCGCACAGCAGGACCACGGTGACCGGCACCCCGACCGCCGGCGCCCGGCTCCCGGCCGCCCGTGCCAGCACCTCGAAGAGGATGCCGCGTTCCCGGGGCCGCGCCGCGAGCACCCGCTCCGCCCCGGCGACGACGATCAGACAGGCGTCCGCCGGGAGCCACGCCAGGTCCCGGAGACAGTCGTCGAGCGCGTCCCAGTTCCCCCCGAACCAGTCGGGCAGCCGCAGCCGCTGCCGGAACTGCGCGAAGACGCCGGCCACGTCCGCCATCGCCGCCCCGTCCAGGCGCGCGACCCACAGGGGCCCGGTCGCGGGGAGCAGGGACAGGAGGTCACCCGCCGGCACCGGCTCCGCGCCGGCGAGCACGCGCAGCCGGGCGGCCGGGTCGGTGGGGGCGGCCGGGGCCGCCGGGTCGGTGGGGTCGGTGGGGTCGGTGGGGGCGCCCATGCTCCGAGGATCGCACGGCCCGCGGCCGGGCCCCGGCGAGGCGGGGTCGGTCAAATCCCGCCCAGCCGCTTCCCGATGAGGCGTCCCTTGCTTTGATGGAACGGGTGGCCCCGCTCGCCCGGGGCGGGACCCGTTCGGATGAGGTGGAGCATGTGGCGTAGATCGAGCTACAGCAATGGGGAAGGCGGCGACTGCGTCGAGGTGGCCGACGACGTGCCCGGGGTGCTTCCCGTCCGGGACAGCAAGGTGCCGGGGGGTTCTCTCCTCCTCTTCTCGGTGGGGGCCTGGGCGGCCTTCATCGGGTCGGTGAAGCGCGCGGGCTAGCGGAGCCCGGGGAACCGGAGCCCGGGGGCTCACCCCGGCCCGGACCCCGGACCCGGGTCAGTGATCGGTCACCGGCTCGGCCAGCCGGACGCTGGTGAGCCGCTCGATCAGGGCCCCGACGTCCGCCGTGGCCTGTTCACGCGCCACGGAGCGGTCGGCGGCGAGCCGGTCCGCGGCCTCCTCCGGCGTGGCGCCGCCCAGCAGGGCACGCAGCACCAGGGCGCCGGTCGCGTTCAACTGCCAGTGTCGGCCCTTGCGTTCATCGAGCAGGACCATTCCGGTGCCGGTGTCGCGGGCCGTGATGTCACGGCGCAGGCGCAAGCTCAACGGGGGTGCTCCTTCGGATGGCCCGGCCGGGGAGACGTTCCCCGGCGGCGCCCGGGAAGTCCGGACGACGACCGGATGATTGCCATCCACGGACACGGACATGCGAGACATCACCCTGAAGAGCGACAACTCCGCGTGCAGCGCAGCCAGTTGGGGTGATCGAGGTCATAGGAGCGTGAGCTGCGTGGCACCGGGCTCCGGCCGGGCGGCGGACGCGGGGGCGGGCTCCGGGTCCCGCACCGGCAGGGCGCGGTGGGCGCCCCGGCGGGTGGGGCCCATGCCGTACTCGGCGGCCAGTTCGTGCACGTGGCCGGTGATCCGTCGCTGATACCACTTGGGGGCGTACGAGCCGCCCGCGTACAGCACTTCGTACCGGCGGACCAGGTGCGGGTGATGCCGGGCCAGCCAGCTCATGAACCATTCCCGGGCGCCCGGGCGCAGATGGAGGGCCAGCGGCGTCACGGAGGTCGCGCCGGCCGCCGCGATCGCGCGGACCGTTTCCCTCAACCGGGCGGGCGAGTCGGACAGATAGGGGATCACCGGTGCCATCAGCACGCCGCAGGAGAGGCCGTGCTCGGCCAGGGTCCGCACCATGTCCAGCCGCCGCTCGGGGGCCGGCGTGCCCGGCTCGACCGTGCGCCACAGGGACGGGTCGGTGAAGCCGACCGAGACCGAGATCCCCACGTCCGTGACGGCGGCGGCCTGCCGCAGCAGCTCCAGATCGCGCAGGATCAGCGTGCCCTTGGTCAGGATCGAGAACGGGTTCGCGTAGTCGCGCAGCGCCGTGATGATGCCGGGCATCAGCCGGTAGCGGCCCTCCGCGCGCTGGTAGCAGTCGACGTTGGTGCCCATCGCGATGTGCTCCCCCGCCCAGCGCCGGGCGCCGAGCTCGCGACGGAGCAGGTCGGGGGCGTTCACCTTGACGACGATCTGCGAGTCGAACCCGACCCCGGTGTCCAGGTCGAGATAGCTGTGGGTCTTCCGGGCGAAGCAGTACACGCAGGCGTGCGAGCAGCCCCGGTACGGGTTGACGGTCCAGTCGAAGGGCATCCGTGAGGCGCCCGGCACCCGGTTGACGATCGAACGCGCCCGCACCTCGTGGAACGTGATCCCGCGGAACTCGGGCGTGTCTATCGTCCGGGTGACGACATCGGCGCCGCCGAAGAGCGCGGGAGGCGCGGCGGGGGTGTCGCCGCCGTCGTCGCCCAGGCTCAGGTTGTTCCACCGCATGGGGGCCTCCTCGCTGCCGTCGTGCCGTATTAGGACACATGTTCGAAGAGGTGCTGTCAAGCGGGATCGGCCCGAGGTGATGAGATAGCAGGACAACCGCACCGACTCAGGAGGGTTTTCCATGGCACAGGTCGAGGTCGTCGCGCGGCGCGACATCACCGCGAAGCCGGACGACGTGCTCGATGCGATCGCCGACTACCGTCAGACGCATCCCCGACTGCTCCCCGAGCAGTTCAAGGACTACGAGGTCCGGGAGGGCGGTGACGGCGAGGGGACCGTTCTCTTCTTCCGGCTCCACGCGACCTCCAAGCGGGTGCGTGAGTGCCTGCTCGACATCAGCGAGCCCGCGGACGGCACGCTGGTCGAGACCGACCGCAACTCCACGCTGGTCACCACCTGGACCGTGGCCCCCGGGGAGGGCGCCGAGGGCGCCCGCTCCCGGGTGACCATCCGCTCCACGTGGGAGGGCGCGGGCGGCATCGGCGGCGTGTTCGAACGGATCTTCGCGCCGCGCGCCCTCGCCGGCATCTACGACCAGGTGCTGGCCAACCTCGCCAGCGAGGTGGAGAAGCCGGCCGGCTAACTCCCCGCCCGGATGGGGAGATCGAGCCCGGACATCCCCGGAGCCTCCACGTCCGGCCGCGGTCCGAGGGAGCGGGTGTAGTCGCCGCCGCACAGCGTGCGGAACGGGATCGGCTCCGAGCCGGTGAGCGCGGCGTGGGCCGGGCGCGCGGTCAGGGGGGTGGACAGGTGCTGGATCTCGTCGCGGGTACGGGGCAGGGGGCCGGGTGCGCGGGGCCGGGGCATCGGGTGCGGGGCACCGGGTGCGGGGCGGTCCCGGCACTCGGTGGTGGCGGCGACGGCCGGTTGAGCGGGGCCGTCCGCCATGTGCCATATGCCATGTGCGGTTGCCTCATGACCGGGGCCGGGGTCGACGGGTAACGTGGCTGGGCATGACCAAGATCCTCATCTCGGCCGACATGGAGGGGGCCACCGGGGTGACCTGGCCCGCTGACTGTCTGCCCGGGAGGCCGGAGTGGCAGCGGTGCCGGCCGATGTTCACCTCCGATGTGAACGCCGCCATCGCCGGGTTCTTCGATGGCGGGGCCGATGAGGTCCTCGTCAACGAGGCTCATATGTCCATGCGGAACCTGCTGCTCGAACAGCTCGACGAGCGGGCGAGCATGCTCACCGGGCGGCACAAGGCGCTCAGCATGGTCGAAGGGGTGCAGCACGGCGACGTCGACGGCATCGCCTTCGTCGGCTACCACACCGGCGCCGGGGACGAGGGCGTGCTCGCGCACACCTACCTGGGGAACTCGCTGACCGGCGTCTTCGTGGACGGAGTGCGGGCCAGTGAGGGGCTGCTCAACTCGCTGGTCGCCGCCGAGTACGGCACGCCCGTCGTCCTGGTCACCGGTGACGACCGGGCCTGTGCCGACGCGCGCGGTTACGCGCCCGAGGCGCCGACCGTCGCCGTCAAGGACTACGTCTCCCGCTACGCCGCCGTCTGCCGCCCCCCCGCCCGCACGGCCGCCGACATCCGGGCCGCCGCCGCCAAGGCCGTCACGTTCGCCGTCCGGCGCGAGCCCGCCGCGCCCGCGCCGCGTACCGTCGAGATCGAGTTCGACGCCGAACACCTCGCCGGTGCCGCCACCGTCGTGCCCGGCGTGGAGCAGACGGGCCCGCGCCGGGTGGCGTACACCGCGCCGGACATGTACGAGGGAATCCGCTGTTTCAAGGCCGTCACGACCCTGGTATCCGCCGCCGTGGAGGAATGGTATGGCTGACCACATCGACCAGCGGGCTCTGGACGAGGTCGTCCGCTTCACCTCCGACCTGATCCGTTTCGACACCACCAACCGCGGTGGCGGCGACGGCGTCGAGCGGCCCGCCGCCGAGTACGTCGCCGAGCGGCTCGCGGACGCCGGGATCGAGCCGCTGGTGCTGGAGAAGGCGCCCGGCCGGACCAACGTCGTCGCCCGGATCGCCGGCACGGACCCGAGCGCCGACGCGCTGCTCGTGCACGGCCACCTCGACGTGGTGCCCGCGGACCCGGACGAGTGGACGGTTCCCCCGTTCTCCGGCGAGATCCGCGACGGCGTCGTCTGGGGGCGGGGCGCCGTGGACATGAAGGACTCCGACGCCATGGTGCTCGCCGTCGTCCGCGCCTGGGCGCGGGCGGGCGTGCGGCCCCGGCGCGACATCGTGCTCGCGTTCACCGCCGACGAGGAGGACACCGCCCAGTTCGGCTCGAACTTCCTCGTCACCACCCGCCCCGAACTGTTCGACGGCTGCACCGAGGCGGTGGGGGAGTCCGGCGCCTACACCTTCCACCCCGGGGACGGCCGCCGCATCTACCCGGTGGCGGCGGGAGAGCGCGGCACGTCCTGGCTCGCGCTGACCGCGCGGGGCCGGGCGGGGCACGGCTCCAAGATCAACCCCGAGAACGCCGTCACCCGGCTGGCCGCCGCCGTCACCCGGATCGGCGAGCACACCTGGCCGGTGCGGCTGACGCCGACCGTGCGGGCGGCCCTCGTGGAGCTGACGGCGCTCTACGGCCTGCCGCTGCCCGACCTCGACGGCGAGGTGGCGGGAGCGACCGTGGACGACCTGCTGGCCCGCATCGGCCCGGCCGCCGGCCTGGTCGCCGCGACCGTCCGCAACAGTGCCAACCCCACGATGCTGGACGCCGGTTACAAGCTGAACGTGATCCCGGGCAGCGCGACCGCGTACGTCGACGGGCGGGTCCTGCCGGGCGGCGACGACGAGTTCATGGCCACACTCGACCGGCTGACCGGCCCCGACGTGGAGTGGACCTACGCGCATCGCGAGATCCCGCTCGAAGCGCCGGTGGACGCCCCGGCGTTCGCCGTGATGCGCGAGGCGCTGTCGCACTTCGACCCCGGCGCGCACGTGATCCCGTACTGCATGTCGGGCGGCACCGACGCCAAGCAGTTCTCCCGCCTGGGGATGCGGAGTTACGGGTACATGCCGCTGCGGCTGCCCGAAGGCTTCGACTACCAGGCGATGTTTCACGGCGTGGACGAGCGCGTCCCGGTCGCCGCTCTGCACTTCGGCACTCACGTCCTCGACCGCGCGCTGCGCGCCCTGTGAGGCTGGGGGCATGAAACGACAGGAGCCTTACGGTAGTTGGCCGTCGCCCATCGATGCGGCGCTGGTCGCCGCGCACGACGGCGCGCCCGAGTACCTGGGAGCGGTCGGCGCCGAGCTGTGGTGGACCGCGCCCCGGCCCGCCGAGGGCGGGCGGCGGGCGCTGCTACGGCTGACCGGTGACGGCGGCGGGCCGGTGTCCGTCCTTCCGCCGCCGTGGAACGTCCGCAACCGCGTGATCGAGTACGGCGGTCGGCCCTGGGCCGCCGTGCCGCGCGAACAGGGCGGCCCGCTCGCCGTGTTCACCCACTTCGCCGACCAGCGCCTGTACGCCGTGGAGCCCGACGGCGACCCGGCGCCGCGCCCGCTCACGCCCGTCTCGGACATCGGCGGCGGATTGCGCTGGTGCGACCTGCGGATCGTGCCCGAGTGGGGCGAAGTGTGGTGCGTGCTGGAGGAGTTCACCGGGGAGGGGCCGGGCGATCTGCGGCGGGTCCCGGTGGCCGTGCCGCTGGACGGCTCGGCGGCGGGCGACCGTTCCGCCATCCGGGAGCTGGACGGTGACCGGCACCGTTTCGTCACCGGGCCGCGCCTGTCCCCGGACGGCCGCCGGGCGGTCTGGCTGGCGTGGGACCACCCGCGCATGCCGTGGGACGGCACCGAGCTGAAGATCGCGGACGTGACCGGCACGCCGCCCCGCCTCACGGCCGTCCGCACCCTCGTCGGCGGCCCCGAGGAATCCATCGCCCAGGCCGACTGGGCGCCGGACGGCACCCTGCTGGCCGCCACCGACCGCACCGGCTGGTGGAACCTCCACCGGGTCGACCCGGACACCGGCCACGCGGTCAACCTCTGCCCGTTGGACGAGGAGTTCGCCGGGCCGCTGTGGCGTGTCGGCCCCGGCTGGTTCGCGCCCCTGGCCGACGGGACCGTCGCCGTCGTCCACGGCCGGGGCGACGCCCGGCTGGGCCTCCTCGACCCGGACACCGGCGATCTGGCGGACGTGCCGGGGCCGTGGACCGAGTGGTCGCCGGCGCTCGCCGTCCAGGGCACCCTCGTCTCCGGCATCGCGGCCGGTCCGCACCGCGATCACGAGATCGTCAGCCTCGACACCGCCACCGGCCACTGCCGGGTGGTGGCCGAGCCGCACCACGACGCCGTCGACCCGGCGTACTACCCCGAGCCGGTCGCCCGCGTCCTGCCGGGCCCCGGCGGCCGGGAGATCCACGCGCACGTCTACCCGCCCCGCAACCCCGAGGCGCGGGGCCCGGACGGCGCGGCGCCGCCGTACGTCATCTGGGCGCACGGCGGCCCGACCTCGCGCGCCTCGCTGGTGCTGGACCTGGAGATCGCCTACTTCACCTCGCGCGGCATCGGCGTCGCCGAGGTCGACTACGGCGGCTCCACCGGCTACGGCCGCGCGTACCGGAACCGGCTGCGCGAGCAGTGGGGCGTCGTGGACGTCGAGGACTGCGCCGCCGTCGCCCGCGCGCTGGCCGCCGAGGGCACCGCCGATCCGGCGCGGCTGGCCATCCGGGGCGGCAGCGCCGGCGGCTGGACGGTGGCCGCCTCACTGGTCTCGCCGACCGCCGAGGGCCTGTACGTCTGCGGCACGATCAAGTACCCCATCCTCGACCTGACCGGCTGGGCGATCGACGAGACCCACGATTTCGAGTCCCACTACCTGGAGACGCTGGTCGGCCCGCTGCGGGAGGTCCCCGAGCGGTACCGCGACCGGTCCCCGGTGCACCACGCCGACCGGATCACCGTGCCGTTCCTGCTGCTCCAGGGCCTGGACGACCCGATCTGCCCGCCCGCGCAGGCCGAACGGCTGCTCGCCGCCGTCGCCGGGCGCGGCGTTCCCCACGCCTACCTGACCTTCCCGGGCGAGGGCCACGGCTTCCGCCGCGCCGCCACCATCGCGCGCGCGATCGAAGCCGAACTCGCCCTCTACCTCCGAGCGTTCGGCATCGACCGGCCCGGCGCCCCAGCTCTCGACCTCGGCGGGGCCGGCCCGTGACCGACGAGCCTCCCCAGACGATCAGCGACCCGCGCGAGCTCCTCGCGTCCTACCTCGACCACTACCGGGCCGTGGTCCTGGAGAAGCTGGACGGCCTCGGCGAAACGGACCTGCGCACCTCGCGGCTGCCCAGCGGCTGGACCCCGCTGGAGCTGCTGTGGCACCTCGCGCACGTCGAACGCCGCTGGCTGGTCTGGGGCTTCCTCGGCGCGAAGGTCCCCGACCCCTGGGCCGACCGCGGCCCGGACGACCGCTGGGCGGTGCCGGCCGGCATGACCACGGCCGAGGTCGTCGCCCGCTTCCGCCAGGAGTGCGCCCGCTCCCGCGAGATCATCGCCGGCGCCGCCCTGACGGACCCGGCGCCGCCGCACAGCGAACGCTTCGCGCCCGGCACCCCGCGCCCGGCCCTGAGCTGGATCCTCTTCCACCTCCTCCAGGAGTACGCCCGGCACGCCGGGCATCTCGACATCGTCCGGGAGCTGACCGACGGCGCCACCGGCGAGTGACACGACGTTCCATCCATCCGAATTCACTCGAATGGCGCATACCGGTCGCCCGGGGGAGGATGGCTGCGGAGGATTGAGACCGACCGAACCGAGGAGGGACGTGACGTCATGACCACCGCTGCCGACATCATGAATCCGGGTGCCCAGTGGATTCCCGCGACCGAGACGCTCGACCGCGCCGCGCAGGTGATGCGCGAGCTCGACGTGGGGGCGCTGCCCGTCAGTGATGAGAACGAGCGCATGTGCGGCATCCTCACCGACCGCGACATCGTCGTGGGCTGTGTCGCGGCCGGGCACGATCCGACGCAGGTGACCGCGGGCGAGCTGTGCAAGGGCACGCCGCGCTGGGTCAGCAGTGACGCGACCGTCGCCGAGGTGCTCCAGGAGATGGAGACCCATCAGATCCGGCGACTGCCGGTGATCGACGGGAACAAGCGCCTGGTCGGCATGATCAGCGAGGCGGACCTCGCCCGTACGCTGACCGACGATCAGATCGCCCAGTTCGTCGAGCGGATCTACGCCTAGGGGCGCGACGGCCGGCACCGCGAGGCGAACGCGCGTCCCCACCCGGGCCCCGGGTGGGGACGCGCTCTGCCGCGCGCTCTGCCGCGTGTCCCCACCGGGCTCCGGCGGGACACAGCGGGACACGGCGGGTCCGGACAGGGCAGTGGGGCCGGACAGGCGAGAGCGGGCAGTTCCTCGCATCCTGGACGCATGACTTACAGCACCAGGAGAACCAAGAGGACCACGACTCCCAAGGACCCCGAGTTCTGGACGCCGGTCCGGATCGGCGTCGCGGCGATCGCCACACTCACCCTCGTCTTCATTTTCGAGAACAGCAGGCGGACGAAGATCCGGCTTCTCATCCCCGAGGTCACCATGCCGCTGTGGCTGGCCCTCCTGGGCACCGGTCTCATCGGCGTGCTGTGCGGGATGTACTTCGTCCGGCGGCGGTGAGACCGGGGCCCTCTGTTCACCGCGCCCTACGCCGTGTTCCATGGTGATCACGCTGCCGTCCGGCGGCGCCCAGGGCGAGGGAGCGAGGGGCACCATGGCACGGACCGGCACGACGACCATCCGCCGCGGCACACTGACCCTGCCCGTCGCGGCCCTCGGCCCCGAGAACCCGCTGCCCGCGCTGCTGCCGCCCGCCGGCGCCCCGGCCGCCCGCTCCGGCCCCGGCCGCAGGCAGCGCGGCCACGCGCCGCTGACCTCCGTCCTGCCGGTCCGGCTGCGCGACGGCTACGGCCGCCGCCGCGTCGACACCGAGCTGGACGTCGTCGTCATCGAGAACGACCGCCTGTCCGTCACCGTCCTGCCCGGCTTCGGCGGCCGGATCCACTCCCTGCGCCACAAGCCCACCGGCCGCGACCTGCTGTACACCAACCCCGTGCTCCAGCCGGTGAACCGCGCGCTCAACGGGGCCTGGTTCTCCGGCGGCATCGAGTGGAACATCGGCGCCCACGGCCGCTCCACCCTCGCCTGCGCCCCCGTCCACGCGGCCGTCGTCGCCGCGCCGGACGGCGGGCGGATGCTGCGGCTGTGGGAGTGGGAGCGGCTGCGGGACACGCCGTTCCAGGTGGACCTGTGGCTCCCGGACGGCTCGGACTTCCTGCACGTCGGCGTCCGCGTGCGGAACCCGCACGAGCGGACCGTTCCCCTCTCGTGGTGGTCGAGCGCCGCCGTTCCCGAGGGGCCCGGCACCCGCGTCCTGGCTCCCGCTGACGAGGCGTGGCAGGTCGGGCCCGAGCGCGAGCCGCGCCGCCTCCCCGTGCCCGGCGACCCGCTGGCCGGGGCCCACCCGGCCGACTGGTTCTACGAGATCCCGCCCGGCACCAGGCCGTGGATCGCCGCCTTCGACCAGCACGGCGACGGCCTGGCCCAGACCTCGACCGCCGCCCTGCGCGGGCGGCGGCTGTCCACCTGGGGCACCGGCCCCGCCGGGCGGCGCCGGCAGCGCCGGCTCACCGAGGAGAACGCCCCCGGCCACGCGGAGATCCAGGCCGGACCGGCGAGCCACGGCCACGGCCACGTGCCGCTGCGCGCGGGCGAGGAGCTGAGCTGGCTGGAGGCGTACGGCCCGCTGACGGCCGCGTCCCGCGACGAGGCCGAGCGGCGCCTCGCGGCGGCGCTCCCGGAGGAGGCGCTGCGGGCGGCCTACGCGGCCTGGCTGCCCTACGCGGACCTCGACCCGAAGGAGATCCTGCACACGGGCAGCGGCTGGGGCGCGCTGGAGGTGGAGCGCGGCGGGTTCGAGCTGCCCGGCACGCCGTTCGACCCGGCCGCGCTCGGCCCCGAGCAGCGGCCCTGGCTGGAGCTGCTGCGTGGCGGGCGGCTGCCCGAGGAGGACTTCGCCCCCGAGCGGCCCCCGGGCCCGAGCCTGGTCTCCCGCCCCTGGCGCGAGCGGCTCGAATACGTGGCGGACGGCCCGTTGACCTACTACCACTTGGGCGTCGCCCAGTGGCACGCGGGCGACCGCGCGCAGGCGCGGCGGAGTTGGGAACGGTCGCTGGCCGCCGCGAAGAGCCCCTGGGCGCTGCGCTGCCTGGCGGTCGCGCACGCTTGCGCCGACCACCCGGAGCGCGCCGCCGCATACGCCCTGGCCGCCACCGAGCTGGCGCTGGACACGGCCTCCGTGCCGATCCCGGCGCTGGCGGCGCTGGCCCGGGAGGCGGTGCCCGCGCTGCTGGCGGTGGGCCGGGCCGCCGAGGCGCGCGGCGTGCTGGACCGGCTGCCTCCGGGGGTCCGGCGGGCGGGTCGGTTCCGGCTGCTGGACGTGCGGGTCCTGATCGCGGAGGGCGAGAGGGCGGCGGCGCGGGCCGCGTTCGACGCGGGCTTCGACGTCGCGGACCTGCGCGATGACGACGAATCCCTCGCCCGGGCCTGGGCGGCCCTCACCGACGAGCCGCTGCCCGAGCGATACGACTTCGGGGCGGGGCCGGTGGCGTAGACGGCCACGCATGGCGGTGAGCCGCTGGATGATGGCCGCCCGCCCCGGTGGGCACTTGACTGGTGGGCATGGCGATCCTCGTAGTCCTCACCGCGTCCGTGGCCCTGCTGACCGCCGCCCTCATGGCGGGAATCTTCCTGTCGTTCACGCTGTCCGTGCTGCCCGGTCTCGACGCGATCGAGCCGGAGCACTCGGTGCGGGCGATGCGGAGCATGAACGACAGCATCCTCAACCCGGCGTTCCTGACCACCTTCATGGGGGTCCCGGTCGCGGCGGTGGCCACCGGGGCGCTGCTGCTCCTGCTCGGCCACCGGGCGGCGGGCCTGGTGTTCCTCGCCGCCGCGGCCGTCTACGTGCTGGGCGTGTTCCTCCCCACGGCGGCGGTCAACGTCCCGCTGAACGACACCCTGGCCGCCGCCGGCGACCACCCCGCCGACGCGGCCGGGGTCTGGGCCGACTTCTCCCCACGCTGGGGCCGCTGGAACGCGGTGCGGTCCGCGTCCAGCGCGGTGACCCTGCTGCTGATCGGGCTGGCCCTGTACCTGTGGGCGCGATCCGACGCCTGAACCCTGTCCCCTGAGCCTGTCCCCAGACCCTACCGGCCAGTAGGATCTGCCGGACCGCCCCGGACCGCCCCGGACCGCCCGGAGACCACGACAGGACAGCGTCATGACCAGCACCCCCAGCCGCCTCGCGCCCCTCGGGCTCGCCGCCGTCCTCGGCGTGATGGGCTTCCTGCACGTCCGGACGCCGAAGCACTTCGACTCGCTCATCCCGGAACGGCTCCCCGGTGACGCCCGCACCTGGACCTACGCCAGCGGCGTCGTCGAGGTGGCCTGCGCGGCGGCCGTCGCCGTCCCGGCCACCCGCCGCGCGGGCGCCCTGGCCTCGGCCGCGCTGTTCGTCGCGGTCTTCCCCGGTAACGTCAAGATGGCGAGGGACTGGAGCGGGCGCGGCACCACCCTCCGCACCCTCGCCTACGCCCGGCTGCCCCTGCAGGTGCCGCTGGTCCAGTGGGCCCTGAAGGTGCGCCGCGAAGCGTAGGCGGGGGCCCGGCCGCGCGGAACGGCGGGCGGCGCCGCCGCTCGCCGCCTCTCACCCGGCGCGGCAGAGGACCTCGCCGTGCACGACCGTGAACCACCCGTCGTCCCGTTCGCCCCACGCGCGCCAGGCGTCCGCGACGCGGCGCAGGTCGGCCGGGGTGGCGTGGCCGCCGGCCACCGCCAGATCGGCGTAGACCGAGGCCGTGGTGCGGTCCGCCCACAGGCCGCTCCACCAGGCGCGGTCCTCAGGAGTGGCGAAGCACCACACCGAGGCCGTCGCGGTGACGTCCGTGAAGCCCGCCTCGCGCGCCCAGGACAGCAGGCGGCGGCCGGCGTCCGGCTCGCCGCCGTTCGCCCTGGCCACCCGGCGGTAGAGGGCCAGCCACTCGTCGAGGCCGGGCAGCAGCGGATACCAGGTCATGGCCGCGTAATCCGCTTCGCGGGCCGCCACCACCCCGCCCGGCCGGCACACGCGGCGCGTCTCGCGCAGCGCCCGCACCGGGTCGCCGAGGTGCTGGAGCACCTGGTGCGCGTGGACCACGTCGAAGGAGTCGTCGGGGAAGTCCAGCGCGTGCGCGTCCGCCGTGACGAACCGGACCCCGGTCAGACCGCGCGCCCGCGCCGCCGCCTCGGCGGCGGGCAGGATGTCCGGCGCGTGGTCCACGGCCGTGACCGGCCCCGGCGCGACCCGTTCGGCCAGATCGGCGGTGATGGTGCCCGGACCGCAGCCGAGGTCGAGCAGGGACAGCCCGGGGCGCAGCTCGGGCAGCAGATAGGCCGCGGAGTTCTCCGCGGTGCGCCAGCGGTGGGAACGCAGCACCGACTCGTGATGCCCGTGGGTGTAAACGGCTTCCGACATGTCCGCATCATTCCAGCTGTCTCGTATGTCGAGCGACATCGTCCCGCATGCCGGACAGCCTCACCGTATCGGCCCAACGCCGCCCGGCACCGGATGGCCGCCCGTCCGGCCCGTGCTGGGCTGGGGGAACAGGCCCGATGGGAGGCGCCGATGACGGAACAGATCGAGCGGCGGGACCCGCCTCCGCCGTCCGCCCCGCGCCCGCTGTTCGAGCGGCGCGCCTGGCCGCGCTGCTTCACCGACCGGCTCACCACGCCGCTACCGGGGCTGCCCACCCTGATCCGCATGGCGCGCGGCGGCGCGGGGCGGCCGGGCGCGGCGGCCCCGCGAGACACCGCCGGGCTGCCGTTCGCCCCCGGACCGCTGCCGCCCGCCGACGCCCGGACGGTCGCGGTCACCTGGGCCGGGCATTCGAGCTGGGTGATCCGCATGGGCGGTCTGACCGTCCTCACCGACCCCGTCTGGTCGCGGAAGATCCTCGCCACCCCGGCCCGGCTCACCCCCGTCGGCGTGGCCTGGGCGGAGCTGCCGCCGGTGGACGCGGTGGTCATCTCGCACAACCACTACGACCACCTCGACGCCCCCACCCTCAAACGGTTGCCACGCCGCACCGCCCTGTTCGTCCCGGCCGGCCTCGCCGCCTGGTGCCGGCGCCGGGGCTTCAGCCGCGTCACCGAGCTGGACTGGTGGGAGGCGGCGGAGCTGCCCGCGCCCGGCGGCGCCGTCCGTTTCGACTTCGTCCCCGCCCATCACTGGTCCAAGCGGACCCTGACCGACACCTGCCGCTCCCTGTGGGGCGGCTGGGTGCTCACGGACGGCGGCACCGGGCGGCGCATCTACTTCGCGGGGGACACCGGATACGGGCACTGGTTCACCGAGATCGGCGCCCGTTTCCCCGAGATCGACCTGGCGCTGCTGCCCATCGGCGCCTACGACCCGCCCTGGCTGCACCGGGCCGTGCACACCGACCCCGAGGAGGCCGTGCGCGCCTGCCGTGACGTCGGGGCGGTGCGGATGGCGCCCATGCATTGGGCCACGTTCACGCTGTCCGCCGAGCCGCCGATGGAGCCCATCGTCCGGGCGCGCGCCGCCTGGCGGGCGGCGGGGCTCCCGACCGGGCGGCTGTGGGACCTGCCGGTCGGCGCCTCGCGCGTGCTGGAGGAGAGGACCGGGACCGCGGGGGCCTGACCGGCCCGACCGGCCCGAGCCGTTCCCGCGCGATCAGTCCTGTTCGGCCGCCACGCGCCGCGGCACGCCGCCGAGCACAGGCGGACCGCGCCCCGGACACCGCGTACCCGCCGTCGCGACGAACGACGGCACGCCGCGCGGCTCGACCCGCCGCGGTCCGGGCGGTCTGGGCGGTCCGGGCAGGTGGGCTAGTTCGGCTCGGCGGCCGGGGACGGGCCGCCGGGCGGGTGCGGGCGGAGGCGGCGCCAGGCCGTCGGGACCGCCGCGATCAGCAGGGTGAGCGCCACCGCCGCCGCCACGCCCTGCCAGGGCCGCGGGAACAGCGCGCCGCCCACCACGCCCAGCAGCAGATACGTGCCCGCCCAGCCCAGCGCCGCCGGCAGGTCGCCGCGCAGATAGACCCGCATCGGCATCCGCGCGAGCAGGCACGCCAGCATCACCGGGATACGCCCCGCCGGCACCAGCCGCGACACCAGCAGCACCACCGCGCCCCGGCTCTCCAGCCGGGCCTGGGCCCGTTCCAGCGTCGCGGGCGCGACCTGGCCGCGCATCCGGTCCAGCCAGCGCGACCCGTTGCGCGACCGCACCCCGCGCCGGCCCAGCCAGTACAGGATCGCGTCACCGAGGAACGCCGCGCCCGTCGCGATCAGGAACACCAGCACACACGAGACGGCCGCGTCGCTGTGGTGGAACGCGACGGCCGCCGACGTGCTGACCACCGCGCCGGTCGGCACCACCGGCACCAGTGCCCCCAGCAGCACCAGCAGGAACAGCGACGGATAGCCGATCGCCTGCTGCGTCGTCTCCGGCGACACCGCCCGCGACGCCGCCAGCGCGCACTCCGCCCCCGCCGCCGTCATCCGGTCACCGCCGGCCGCACGCTCTCGCCGTGCCCGAGTTGGTGCACCCGCACCTCGGGCGCGATCCGCGCCGCGTGCCGCACGAACTCGTCGCCGGGGGAGTGGAATTCGTGCGGCCGGACGCCGTCGAGCCCCAGCGGCCAGTACGTCCCGTAGTGCACCGGCACGGCGGAGTGCGGGCGCAGCAGGGCCAGCGCCTCGGCGGCCCGCTCCGCGTTCAGATGGCCGTGCCCGAGCCTGGGGCCCCAGCCCCCGACCGGCAGCAGCACCGTGTCCACCGGCCCGGCCTCTCTCGCCATCGCCTCGAACAGATCGGTGTCGCCCGCGTAATACGTCCGCGCCTCGCCCTCCACGACGAAGCCGAGCGCCGTGATCCGGCGCGGCCCGAACGGCAGCCGCCGCCCGTCGTGCGCCGCCGGCACCGCCCGTACCGTCACCTCGCCCACCCGCACCGAGTCGCCCGGCACCACCTCGCGCACACTGAGCCGCGCCGCCAGCCGCCGCAGCCCGGACACCGCCGCCAGGGCGCCGCGCGGCACCACCAGCGGCGTTCCGGGGACGAGTCTGGACAGCGACCGTGGATGCAAATGGTCGGCGTGCAGGTGCGAGATCAGCACCACGTCGGCTTCCCGCGCCGAGACCGGCGGCAACGCGCCGCGCCGCCGTCGCAGATGCGCGCAGCGCCGGGTGAACAGCGGATCGGTCAGCACGGTCGTGCCGGAGTCCCGTACGGTCGTGGTCGCGTGCCCCCACCAGGTGATCTCGACCGCCATCGAGCACTCCTTCCGACCCCCCGGAGGCCCGGGAGAAGCCGTCCGTCCGGTCCAGCATGCCAGGCGCAGGTGGACCCGTGCGCGGCGATCGTCCGGGATGGGGACAATTGCAGTCCTGAGCGAGGGGGAAGGCGGGCACGTGCCGGAGACCGGATCGGCGACGGGGACGGGATCGGGGACAGGAACGGGAACGGTGACGGGGACGGGATCGGGGACAGGGACGGGATCGGGGACGGGATCAGGGACGGAGCCCGTGGCGAACGGCGCGACGGCCGCCGGGTGGCGCACGCGCGGCGGCGCCCTGCTGCGGGTGCTCGCCGTCTGGGCGGTCAGCACGCTCACCCTGGTCCTGCTCGCCGTGCTGCTGCCCGACTTCCGCCTCCAGTCCGCCGATGGCGACAGCTTCACCCGCGTCGGCCTCACCGCCGCGCTCGGCGCCGGCTGCTTCGGCCTGCTCAACGCCCTGGTCTGGCCCTGGCTGGTGCGCGCTCTGCTGCTGGTGCCCGCCCTCGCCCTCGGCTCGCTGGTCTTCCTGCTCAACGGCTCCCTGCTGCTGCTCGCCCTGAGCGCCATCCCGGACGGCCGGGGCGAGGCCGGCCCCGGGACCGCCGTGGTGGTGGCGGCGGTGATGTCCGTCTCCTCCTCCGCCACCAGCACGTTCCTCGCCGTCACCGACCGGGGCGCGCAGCGGCGCAGGCTGAGTCGCCTGGCCGGGTCGGTACCCGTCCGCCGCACCCGCACGCCCGGCACGGTCTTCCTCCAGCTCGACGGCATCGGCTGCGACCTGCTGTGCGAGGCCGTCGCCGGGGACCGCCCGCTGATGCCCACGGTCGCCGCGATGTGCGGCACCACCCACCGGCTGACTCCGTGGCGCACCGACTGGTCGAGCCAGACCGGCGCCTCCCAACTCGCCATCCTGCACGGCGGCAACGAGGACGTGCCCGCGTTCCGCTGGTACGAGAAGGAGACCGGCGAGCTGATCATCAGCAACCGCCCCTCCAGCGCCGCCGAGCTCCAGCGGCGGGCCGTGGCTCGGAGCGGCACCCCCGGGCTGCTGGCCGACGACGGCGCCAGCCGGGGCAACCTCTTCACCGGCGGTGCCGGGCAGGCCGCGCTGGTGCTGTCCGTCGCCGCCCGGCGCGGTCGGGGACAGCGTTCCCGCGCCGGGTACTTCGCGTATTTCTCCGACCCCGCGCTCGCCGCCCGCACGGCCGGCTCGTTCACGGCTGAGCTGGTCCGCGAGATCTGCCAGTCGGTGCGGTCCCGGTTGCGTGGCGACCGGCCGCGCGTCAGCCGGGGCGGGCTCTACCCGCTGATCCGGGCCTTCGCCACGGTCGTGCAGCGGGACGTCGTGACCGCCGCCGTGATCGGGGATCTGCTCAACGGGCGCACCGCCGTCTACGCCGACCTCGTCGCCTACGACGAGGTCGCCCACCACTCGGGGCCGCGCGGCCGGGACACCCGGCAGGTGCTGCGCGCGCTGGACCGCTGCGTGCGGCGGATCGCGCAGGCCACGGAGTACGCGCCCCGGCCCTACCACCTGGTGCTGCTGTCGGACCACGGGCAGAGCCACGGCGAGACGTTCGCGGGCGCCTACGGGCTCACGCTGGAGGAGCTGGTACGGATCGGCTGCGGCCGGCCCGTGCCCCGCCAGCCCCGCCGGCCCGAGTCCGGCGCGGAGGCGCGCGGCGCGGCGCGGGCCGCGCTGCACCGTCCCGAGGTCTCGCCCGAGCCACCGCCCGCCGTTGAGGCGGAGCCGGAGGGCGCCGGGGCCGGGCGGCGGACCGCGCCCGTGGTCCTCGGCTCGGGGAACCTGGGTCTGGTCTCCTTCCCCGACCTGCCGGGCCGCGCCTGCCGCGAGGCCATCGAGGACCGCCACCCAGCGCTGCTGCCCACCCTGGCGGAACACCCGGGGATCGGCTTCGTACTGGTCCACAGCGAACGGCACGGCCCGGTCGTCCTGGGCGCCGGCGGCGCCGAACACCGTCTGGACACCGGGGAGATCGTGGGCGACGACCCGCTGGCCCCGTTCGGCCCGGGCGCGGCGGCGGCCGTCCGCCGGACCTCCGGCTTCCCGCACGCCGCCGACATCATGATCAACTCGTCCGTGGACCCGGCCACCGGCGCGGTGCACGCGTTCGAGGACCAGATCGGCTGCCACGGCGGACTGGGCGGCGAGCAGACCCGGGCCTTTCTGATGTCGCCGGTCACGTTCTCCCCGCCGACGCCGCCGGGCGGCGAGCTGGCGGGTGCCGAGGCCGTCCACCGGGTGCTGCGCCGCTGGCTGCGCGAGGCGACGGCCGCCGACCCGGACCGGCGACCGGAGGCGGCGACACCGGCCGCACCCTAGGGTTGGGGTGGATCATCGGCGGCACGGCACCGAGGGGAGCACGTCATGGCACCGCATCCGCTGAACGAGCTGGAGATCGCCGAGACGCTGAGCGGACTGCCCGGCTGGTCGCTGGTGGACGACCACCTCGTGCGCCGCTACCGGCTGGCCGGCCACCCGCAGGCCGTCGCGCTGCTGGTGCACATCGCCACCGTGCAGGAGGAGGTGAACCACCACGCGGACCTGACGGTCAGCTACGACCACCTCGCCGTCTCGGTGAACACCCACAGCGTCGGCGGCAAGGTCACCGAGCTGGACGTGATCCTCGCCCGCCGCATCGACGCCCTCGCCCCGGCCCACGACGCGACCTGACGCCCGGGCGCCCGGGCGCGGCGCCCGAGTGTCAACAAGGCTGGTGGTCAGCACACCCGGTGTCCCGCGCCGCACGTTCGTTGGGGGAGTTCGGCGCGTGTTCCGCTCGGGAGATCCAGCTCCCAGCAGGCACGTGAGCCACCCTGCCGGGGCTGGGGAGCGGTCGCCTCATGAGGCGAGCTCCGGACGCGGGACACGAGCCCCGGCTAGCCCTCCCTCACCGTCACGCCCACCGAGTGCCAGCCCGTCGCGCCATCGGGGGCCGTGCCGGAGTACTCCTCCGTCTGTGTGTATCCGGAGCGGTCGGTCGCGCGGACCTGGAGGCGGTGTTCGCCCGGCTCGGCCTGCCAGTCCCACACCCACTGCCGCCAGGTGTCGGCGGTCGTCTCCTCGGCCAGCCGGGCCTCCTGCCAGCGGCCCTCGTTCACCCGCACCTCGACGCGTTCGACGCCGGTGTGCTGCGCCCACGCGACTCCGGCCACCGGGACCGTGCCGGGCCGCACCGGCGTCGAGCGGCGCGGGGTGTCGATCCGGGACTGGGTCTTGATCGGGCCCCGCGCGGCCCAGCCACGGTTCACCCAGTACGCGTCGTAGTCCGCGAACGTCGTCAGCTCCAGTTCGTCCAGCCACTTGCACGCCGACACGTAGCCGTACAGCCCCGGCACCACCATGCGGACGGGGAAGCCGTGTTCGAACGGCAGCGGTTCGCCGTTCATGCCCACCGCCAGCAGCGCGTCCCGGCCGTCCATGACCGTCTCCAGCGGGGAGCCGAGCGTCATGCCGTCCACCGAACGCGCCACGAGCTGGTCGGCCGGTCCGCCCTCGGACGGCGGCCGGACGCCCGCCCCGCGCAGCAGGTCGGCCAGCCGCACGCCGACCCAGCGGGCGTTGCCGATGAGGGTTCCACCGACCGCGTTGGACACGCAGGCAAGGGTGATGTCACGTTCGATCAGCTCCCCGCCGAGCAGGTCGTCGAATGTCACGGTCAGCGGGCGGGCCACGCCCGTGCCGTGCACGCGCAGCCGCCACCGGGTGGCGTCCACGCGCGGGACGCGCAGCGCGGTGTCGATCCGGTAGAAGTCGCGGGTGGTGGTGACGTACGGGCTGAGCCCCTCGACGTCGAACGCGGCGCCGGGCGGCACCGGCCCGGCCGGGGAGTCCGCCGCCGGGATGGTCACGGCGGCGCGGGACGCGGCGGCCTGAGCGTCGTCGGCCGACCGCAGGCCCCGCCCGAGCACGCCCGCGCCCGCCGACGCGGCGGCGACCGTGGCCGCCGCCGCCACGAAGGCCCGTCGGTCGAAGGCGAGTTCGACCTCGACGTGGCCCTCGTCGTCCTCATACTCGTGGGCGACCGGGACGAGCCGGGCCACCAGCAGGATCAGCACTCCGGCGGCGGTCAGCCCGGCCAGCACGGACGGCACCGCGTCCGACACGCCCGCGCCCGCCCGGGTCACCGCCGCCACCGTGCCCACCACGCCGAACAGCAGCGCGCCCGCCGCGCCCGCGAGGCGCCGCCGGGCCGCCAGCACGCCCAGGCCCAGGGCGAACAGGCCGAGCAGCGCGACGATGCCGATCTCCAGCGCGGCCTTGTCGTTGCCGCCGAAGGTGTCGATCGCCCAGTCCGTGATCCCGGCGGGCGCCAGCTCGATCGCCGCGTCGCCCACCGCCGCCACCGGGCTCGCCTCGCGCCGCACGGCGGCGGCGGCCAGCTCGCCGACGGCGAGTCCGGCCGCCCCCGCCAGGACCCCACTGAGCGCGGCCAGCGCGCGTTCGCTTCTCACCCCGCTATTCGACTCCATGAGGGGGTGGCGGGGAAACCGGGAAAAAAGAACGGAACGCTGACGATTCGCCGGACCGGCCGGCTCCGCCGGCCCCGCCGGCCCCGATCAGCTCCAGTCGAAGGTGTCCGGGTCCGGGCCGATGCGGTTCCCGTTGTCCAGGCCCGTGATCGCCGCCAGGTCGTCGGCGTCCAGCTCGAAGCCGAACACGTCGAAGTTCTCCCTGATCCTGGACGGTGTCGCGGACTTGGGAATCACGACGTTGCCGATCTGGAGGTGCCAGCGCAGCGCCACCTGGGCCGGGGTCCTGCCGTGCTTCTCCGCGATGCCCGCCAGGACCGGCTCGTCCAGCAGGCCCTTGCCCTGGCCCAGCGGCGACCACGCCTCCGTCGCGATGCCGTGCTCGGCGTGGAACGCGCGGGTCTCGGCCTGGGAGAGGTGCGGGTGCAGCTCGATCTGGTTCAGCGACGGCACCACGCCCGTCTCGTCGATCACCCGGCGCAGGTGCGGGGGTTTGAAGTTGGAGACGCCGATGGCCCGCGCCCGTCCGGTCCGGGCGATCTCGTCGAACGTCCGCAGCACGGTGAGGTAGTCGTCGCGCATCGGCCGGGGCCAGTGGACGAGGTAGAGGTCGATGTAGTCGAGCCCGAGCCGGGCGAGGGAGGCGTCGAACTCCCGCAGCACGCTGTCGCGCGTCCAGGTCTCGCCGGCGCTGTTCCACAGCTTGGTGGTGACGAACAGCTCCTCGCGGGGCAGCCCTGACGCCGCCAGCGCCTTTCCGGTGCCCTCCTCGTTCGCGTAGATGGCGGCTGTGTCGATGCTGCGGTACCCCGCCTCCAGGGCCTGGGCGATCACGCGCTCCGCCTCGTCGTCCGGCACCTGCCAGACCCCGAAGCCGAGCTGGGGCATCTTCACACCGTTGTTGAGGGTCACATTCGGGACGCTGCTCACGTGCGTTTCTGTCCTTCTCTGATCGGTCTGCGGTTGGTCACTGATCGGTCTCCTCAGAAAAGAACACCGAACCTCCATGGTCAATCATCGGACCCGCCCAGGCATTCCCTCCGGGCCGACGGGAGAATGCCCGACGTGCGCGGACTGACCCGATTTCTCGACCCCTACGTCCTGCTGCTGCTCGGCACGGTCGGCCTGGCCGCCCTGCTCCCCGCGAGCGGCGCGGTCGGCGACGCCGTGGACGGCACGGCCACCGGGTTCATCGCTCTGCTCTTCTTCCTCTACGGCGCTCGCCTCTCCACCCGGGAGGCGATGGACGGGCTGCGCCACTGGCGGCTGCACCTGACGATCCTGGCGAGCACGTTCGTCCTCTTCCCGCTCTTCGGCCTCGCCGCGCGGGGCCTGGTGCCCTGGCTGATCACCGAC
The DNA here is from genome assembly GCF_035917415.1 of Streptomyces sp. NBC_01803. NCBI lineage: Bacteria > Bacillati > Actinomycetota > Actinomycetes > Kitasatosporales > Streptomycetaceae > Streptomyces > Streptomyces sp. NBC_01803. The sequence continues at coordinate 1,093,046 of NZ_CP109073.1, read as the reverse complement.
GACCTCTACGACGGGCTGCTCTTCCTGTGCCTGGTGCCGTCCACCGTCCAGTCGTCCATCGCCTTCACCTCCCTCGCCCGGGGAAACATCGCCGGGGCCATCGCCGCCGGATCGTTCTCCAGCCTGGTCGGCATCGTCCTCACCCCGCTGCTGGCCGCCGCGCTGATCGGCGGCGACGCCGGCTTCTCCGCCGGCTCGCTGCTCGGCATCGGCGGGCAGCTCCTGCTCCCGTTCCTGCTCGGCCAGCTCCTGCGCCGCTGGATGGGCGACTTCGTCCGACGGAACCGCGCCGTGCTCTCACTGGTCGACCGGGGGGCCATCCTGATCGTCGTCTACGCGGCGTTCAGCGAGGGCGTGAACGCCGGGATATGGGAGGAGGTGAGCTGGCGGCGGCTGGTGGCGCTGTTCGGCGTGGAGGCCGTGCTGCTGGCCGCCATGCTCCTGCTCACCGGCCGGGCCGCCCGCGCGCTGGGCTTCGACCGGGCCGACCGGATCGTCGTCGTCTTCGCCGGGTCGAAGAAGTCGCTGGCCGCCGGGCTGCCCATGGCTGGCGTCATCTTCGGCGGCGACGCGGCGCTCGCCGTGCTGCCGCTGATGATGTTCCACCAGACGCAGCTCATCGTCTGTGCCTACCTGGCTCGCCGCTGGAGCCGTTCGGCGCCCGCGTAGACGTTCATCGACGCGCCGCGCAGGAATCCCCCCATGACACTCCTCTGAAAACGGCGCATCCGCTTGCTCTCACAGCGTGATCGCCGTGTTCCGCTGAGTGCGAGCGTTACCCGCGTTCTCGCATCATCCGGCCTCGGTGCGGAATTCGTCGGCCCAGTTCCGGAGCCGTTGTCGGGCCAACTCACCGACCTCCGCCCGGCTGTGGAAGTGGTCGAACACCGTGATGTAGTGGTCGATGTCCTTCGGGTCGCGAAGTGCCATGCGACCGCTGAAGAGTTCGGCTGTGACCAGTGTCCGGTCGTAGACCGTGAACGTGTGAAAGGGTATTTCCGCGACCGCCGTCGACAGCGGCAGCACGCCGATCAGCACGCTCGGCAGGCGCGAGAGCGAGACGAGCCTGTCGAGTTGGAGTGCCATGATCCCCGGCGGGCAAAGACGCCATCGAGCCGCGGATTCCGTCAGGATGAACTCGAAGCGCTTGGTCCGATCATGGAGCACCGCCTGCGGCCCCCGAAGTCGTCGTCCAGATCGGACAGGCGCGCAGTCCGATCCGCTGCGACCGGCCCGTTCGTGCGGATTCCATGCGGCCGATCACGTCGGGCCATTCCGGAATGGTCAGGGCGACGCTGAGAAGCCCGGCATTGAGAACACCCCTGCGTGACGGGTCCATGTCCGTCCTCCCAAGGTCCACCAACTTTCCGCACCCGCTCTGCGTGCCCCGCACCTCCCACGCCTCACTCACGCGCTCCCCTCCCGTTCGGAGGCAACGATGTGTTGAGGGGAACGCAGCCAGATGTGCTGCTGGTCCTTCGTGACGGTCAGCCCGAAGTCGAAGAGTTTCGGACGGTCGTTGGCCCGCCACCACTCCGCCGCCGTCGCGACCTCGGCGAGCAGATCCCGCGAGCCGTAGCGGAAGGCCGCCATCCCCGAAAGCCGCGCCCACGATCCGCTGTCCTCGCTCAGGAAGAACCAGCCGCCGTCCGCCTCCTGCCGGTAGCAGCCGACTCCGGGCAGCCGGACGTTCAGTGCGAACTCGCCGTGGGCGTCGAGGTCGTTGAGGTCCAGGTCCGTCCCGGTCCGTACGGCCTCCTGCCGCGTCGCCGCCCACACCGCCCGCACATCCAGTCGTTCCGCGCGCTGACCCCGCACCGGCATGAACGCCTCCCGGCCGTGGAACCACCCCTGCGCAGTGCCGTCGTCACCCATCCGCAGCCAGATCAGCCCACGGCCGTGGTAGTTCGGGAACCAAGGCGTCACGATTTCCCCGCCCGGCCGCACCTGCTCCAGCCAGGCCGGCGGAACGCGCCGTACGGCGGCGGTGGAGATCAGCCGGTCGTACGGTGCGCCGTCCGGCCACCCCAACTCACCGTCGCCCCACACAACATGCGGCCGATACCCGGCATCCGCCAGCACCTCGACGGCACGCCGGACCAGACTCGCGTCGATCTCGACCGACGTGACGTGCTGTTCCCCGACGCGCTCGCAGAGCAGCGCGGTGTGGTAGCCGCTCCCCGTCCCGATCTCCAACACGCGGTCACCGGGCCGGGGTTCGAGCGAGGCGAGCATGTTCAGCACGGCGGCGGGCGCACTGATCGAGCAGGTGGCCTCCCGTCCGAGGCCGGAACGGCCGTCGTCCACCTGCGTGACCACCGCGTCCCGCGCGTACAGCAACTCAGCCCAGCGCTGCGGCGCGTGCTCCCTCCGGACGGGGATCCATCTCCGCTCGGCACCGTCCCATTCCCAGACCGTCTCGGGTGCGAAGAGGTGCCGGGGCACCCGCTCGAAAACCTCCTGACCCCACCCGGATGGGAAGTGACCGTCCCGCGCCAGCGACTCGGTCAGCCGCTGGTGCAGGACCTCTACGTCAAGGCTCACTTGCCGTGCTTCCCGTCGCCCGGCTTGAGCACGTCCGTCTGCCCATCCGAATTCCCCGGCGGCCCCTGCGGCTGCGGAGCGGGCTGGTCGGCTTGCGGCGGCGGCTTGGCGTGGTCTCCCATGGCTTCCTCCGGTGAGAGCGGTGTACCTGCTTGTTCTCACAGCGTGACTGTCGCGTCTCGCTGAGTGCAAGCGCTACCCGCGTTCCCGCATTATTCGCCTCCGGCCTCTGCACGGAATTCGTCGGCCCAGCCCTGAAGCAATCGCCGCGCCGAAGCCCCCGACTCCGCATGCTGCTGGAAGAAGTTGAACAGGGCATTGTAGTAGTCGATATCCTTCGGGTCGCGGAGCGCTATCCGGCCCGAGAAGACTTCGATGGTGAGGAGATCCCGGTCGTAGATCGTAAAGGTGTGAAATGGGATCTCGGGGATGGTCCGCGAGAGCGGGAGCACGCCGATCCACACGCTGGGCAGACGGGAGAGAGAAGCGATCCGGTCCAGTTGCAAAGCCATGACTCCCGGCGGGGCAAGACGCCAACGGAGGGCGGACTCCGTCAGCAGGAACTCGAACCGCTTCGACGCGTCATGCAGCACCGCCTGTCGCCGCGTCTTGAGCGCGATCGTACGGGAGTCATCCACCTTCACCGGATCCACCGACGGGGACATCGCCACGCGCATGTACTCGGAAGTCTGAAGCAGCCCGGTCGGGATTCCGGGGAGAAAATACCGCAGCCGTGTGGCCTTCGTTTCCAGAGAATTGAGCTCCTGCTGCACAGTGTGCAGCCCTCTTCGTGCCCAGGTCCGCACGTCCTCGTATTCGGTATTGGCCCGCTGGGCAAGGCCCACCAAGTCTTCGGCGGTCTCGTCATCGATGCCGAGGGCGTTCAGCATCAGCTGCACATCCATCGCGGTGGGCAGCGTGCGGCCCGTCTCGATACGTGAGACCTTCGACTGACTCATGCCACAACGAACGGCGAGCCGTTCCCCGGACAGGCCGGAAGCAATCCGCAAGGACTTCAGCGCATGGGCTAGGTCCCTCCGGTCGCGTCCAGCCTGCCCGGGGTCGACGGTCAAAGTGTGAGGTACTCGGCCTTGTAGTCCGCTACCGGCACGGAGCTCTCGATGGCGAGGCGCTTCCAGGCGCGGTACTGCTCCAGGTCTGGATCTTCGAGCAGGAAGCGTCCGGTCTGCCGTCCGTCAACGTCGTAGCGCATGTCCACGACGTGATCGTCCAGCATCCAGAAGTCCTGCGGGGGGAGTCCCGGATTCTCCCGGTCCGTCAGGTCCAGGATGCGGATGTCCTCCCCGGCCTCGGAGCTGTAGGCGTAGAACGCCATCTCGAACCGCAGGTAGTCGGTCAACGGCCGGGTCAGGACGTGCACCCGTCCAATGGTCCGTCCGGTGCTCCGGAAGTGCCGAAGGCGGACGAGCCATTCGTCGTCGTCCGCCACGGGAATCTCGCCGGTGGCCATGAAGTGGGCGAACTCCGCTTCCTCCTCGGGCATCTGGTAGACCGGCTGCGTCTCCAGCCGCCAGGCGTCACGCTCATAGGCGTTGAAGAAGTGCAGCCAGTCCTCACCATCCAAGCGCACCGAATGCCTCCCTGAGCACCTGTTCTGGGATTTCGACCACGGCTTCGTCGTCTGGCGTCGGCTGGTCAACCCGACTGCCCTGAACGGCGATCGTGCCATGGCTCGTAACATACACACCGGGGCAGTCGCCGCGATTGCAGTTTGGTTCTTCTTCCTCGCTCCGGCATGGTCCGCCGGCGATCAAGCGCAGCTCCATCAAGGTCCCTTCCTGTAGTCAATGTAACCAGGAGTGACCGTACGGGTGCGACTCGTTGGTCCGCAACGGCTATGCGCGTTACCGCATAAACGTGAGCGCGGTCTACCGGCGGGGGGCGTCTTCGGGGTGTTCGATCAGCCACTTCGCCGCGATCTCGGACAGTTCGTCGTCGCGGCCCGCGAGCATCATGCGGATCATCTCGGCGTCGCCGCGCAGCGACCACGTGGGGTGGCCGAACGTGGCGGGGTTGTTGCCCTCGATGAGGAAGTGCGCGGGCCAGGCGGTGCCGTAGCCGATCAGAGGGAGACCGAGGAGCAGCCGGGGGCGGCGGCGGAGGGCGCCGTAGGTGGTGACCGCGAGGCCGGTGAGTGTGCCGGCCAGGTGTATCCACCGGGTCGCGGACTTGGAGTGCATGGCCACGTAGTAGGGCCAGAACTCCTCGTACGACTGGAAGCGTTGTTCGGACATACGGGCACACTAGCCGTGCCGCCGCGTCCCTCACAGGGGGCCGGAGTCAGGCCGTCGCGGGTCGGCCGCCGGTCTCCGCGTGGGCGCGCTCGTACAGCGCGCGGGCGGTCCGGTTGGTGAGGTACGGGCGAAGGCGCGACTTCATGGCGGCCACCCGCTCGTCGGCCCGGCCGGAGTGGACCAGCGGGTATTCGTCCAGGACGTGGCCCCAGGTGGCGCAGGCCGCTTCCAGGTGCCCCATCTCCAACTGGCGCTCCGCCAGGTAAGAGCTGAAGAGTACTGATGACCTTCGGCGGTCATTCGCCTCCCGTAGGCGGAAGTGCAACTGGAGAGAGGACACGCTCCCGACCACATCGCCCAGGCTGTACCGCACCTGCGCGGTGTGATAGGCCAATGTCGCGGCGGAGTACCCGCCGAAAGTCCCCGACTGGCTCTGTGCCTTGTCGATGGCCACCTCCGTGTCCCGGATGGCCCGGAGCGCCGCCGCCCGGTCGTTCATGAGGGCGTACGCATGGGCCTGTTGTCCGGACAAGAAGGCGCGCATCCGGTGCCCGGCGGTCGGGGCGGCGGCCGATGCCGCATCGGCGAGTCGGGCGGCGGCAGGCCCCTGTCCCAGACCGGCGGCCTGCACGGACATGCCTCGCAGGACATGACAGTAGGTGGAGTGGTCTTCACCCGCTCCGGCCAGTTCGAGGGCCTTCACGTAGTACCGCTGGGCGAGGCCGTGCAGTCCTTCGTCGACCGCCATCCACCCCGTCACGTAGCAGAGGAACGACGCCGCCGACATCATCGACTGGCGGACCGCGCTGGACGCGGGTGCCTGGAGGTAGGGGGCCACCGTGTTGACCAGGAAGCTGGACGCCATGGGTCGCGCGTGGCGGCCCCCGAAGTCGTCGTCCAGATCGGACAGGCGCGCGGTCATCGCCTCGACCATCTGCACTTCCGGCAGTCCGATCCGCTGTGACCGGCCTGTTCGTACGGATTCCATGCGGCCGATCACGTCGGGCCATTCCGGAATGGTCAGGGCGACGCTGAAAAGCCCGGCATTGAGAACACCCCTGCGTGACGGGTCCATGTCCGTCCTCCCAAGGTCCACCAACCCCTCAACAGTACCTGGGGACGCATGGTTGTCCTTGGGGGAGCGTGGGGCCGGGAAGCCCAACTCCGCAGCGGTGACCGGGCGTCCGAGGCGCCGGGCCAGGGCTTCCGCGACGAACGGGCGGGCCGCCGCGCGGGGGACCGAGCCGGTCAGCCACTGGTTCACCGACGGCTGGTCGTACCGCAGCGTGACGCCCGATTCGGCGGCCACCCGATTGACGGCCCGCGCGAACTGCGTCTCGCTCATCCGCGCATCCGCGAGCAACTTCGCCAGGCCGGAGTTCGGTTCGCGCTTCCCGCCCATGGGATCACTCCACTCCCTGGTGCTTATGGAACTTATGACCCGCCCCCCGCCGCGCGGTACCGCCCGACATTACCTCTGCGTTGTGATGACTGCACACCTGGTGACCGAGGAAAGGGCGGGCATGAGCGATCGATCCCCGCGCGTGGGAGAACTCGCGCGCGACGTGCGTCGGGGTCACGTCGGCGTCTACATGGGCATGGCCGGACCCCACCTGATGCTCCGGCCCCTCAACGGCGGCCGGGAATGGCCGGTGGCGGAGGGCGACGTCAGGTTTCTGGCACCCGAGGAGGCGCGACGTGCGGGCGTGGCGCGGTGAGTGAGGAGATGGCGCCTCCCCGGGAGACAGCGGAGGACGAGCAACCGGCCGGCGCCGAGGACCGGCCCTCGCTCCAGGATCTCTGGCAGCGCAACGCCGAACTGGGCCGGCGGATCGACGAACACCTCGGCCGGGCCCGGCCGTGAGTGGCGGGCGGACGCGGCCGTGCCCGCTCACGGTCGACGAGCTCAGGCAGCGCTATCTCGTGCGGAGGCAGTCCGCCGCGCGGATCGCCCGGGAATTCGGTGTCTCCGAGTACCGCGTCGCCACATGGCTGCGCGAGGCGGGGATCAGAACCAGGGGACGGGCGGAAGCCAACCGGCTCAGCGGCTTCAACCGCCACGGCCGCATGGGCTACTGACCCACCCGGCCGTCGATCCGTTCGCGCAGGAGGTCGGCGTGGCCGTCGTGGCGGGCGTACTCCTCGATCATGTGGACCAGGATCGCGCGGAGCGACAGCGGGTTGCCCTGGTGGGGGACGGTGAAGCCGAGGTCGGGGGTCTCGGCCGTGAAGCGGTCGGCGCTCAAGACCTCCGCGCGCCACGTCGTCCAGGCTTCCGCGACCACGGCCGGGTCGGGGACCGCGCCGTTGGACTCGGCGTCGGGTCGGCTTCCGTGCGGTACAGCCGTCCCGCGTCATCCGGGTGGGATGGGCCACAGGTTGCCCGGCGGCGGCGGCCGGATGGGATCCTCGACGGTGTGCGTTTCTACTCACCAAGCCAGGTCGCCGAACGGACCGGCTTCAGTATGGACACGTTGCGCTACTACGAGCGGATCGGGCTGCTGGGCGGCGTCGAGCGGACGCCCGGCGGGCGGCGGGCCTACAGCGAGAGCGACGTGTCGTGGCTCGGCATGCTGCGCTGTCTGCGCGACACGGGGATGCCGATCGCGGAGATGCTGCGCTTCACCGAGCTGACGCGGGCCGGTGACGTGACCGTTCCGGACCGGCTCGCCGTGCTGGAGGCCCACGACGAGCGGATAGAGGAGCAGATGGCGCTGCTGCGCGAGCGGCAGGCGCAGATTCGCAGGAAGATCGATCACTACCGCGCCGCCGTCACACCGGCAGCAGACGGGCGATGAGGGTGCTGAGCTGCCGCACGTTGCGGCAGGCGTGCATCGGGACGACGTTCGCGTACCGGAGTGCCGCCGAGTCGCCGGTGCCCCAGGCGGACGGCTGCTCGGGATTCAGCCAGTAGACGCGGCGGGCGCGGTCGCGGATCGCGCGCAGCGCGTCCAGGTTCGGGTCGCCGCCGTTGGTCCGGGCGTCGCCGAGGACGAAGACGGAGGTGCGCGGCCCGATCGCGTCGCGGTGGCGGCCGGCGAACTCCGCGAGCGCCGAGCCGTAGTCGCTGCTGCCGTGCCAGCCGGTCACCGTCGCCTCGCCGAGGATACGGGCGCTCAGGCCCTCCGGGTCGGCGGCGCCGGAGGTGACCAGCCGGGTCACCTCGTCCGTGCGGTTGACGAAGGCGAAGACCCGCACCTTGCTGAACTGGTCGCTCAGCGCCCGCACCAGCAGCATCGTGAAGTCGGCGAAGCCCGCGACCGAGCCGGACACGTCGCACAGCAGCACGATCTCCGGTCGGACCGGACGGCGGCGGCGCAGCACCGGCCGGACCGGCACGCCGCCGGTGGACAGTGAGCGGCGCAGCGTGCGGCGCAGGTCGATCCGCCCCCGGGCGGCGCGCCTGCGGCGGGCGGCCATGCGGGTGGCCAGCTTGCGGGCGAGCGGGTGCACCGTCCGGCGCAGCTCGGCCAGTTGGGCGCGGCCCGCGATCAGGAAGTCGACGCGGTCGGCGGGGGGCGCGATGCCGCGCCGGGCGACCTGGTCGGTGCCGCGCCGTTCCGCGACGCGGCGGCGGGCCTCGGTGCGGACCCGTTCACGGAAGTCCTCGATCCGGCGGCGGATCTCGTCCGCTTCGAGCCGGTCCGTGAAGCCGCCGCCGCCGGAGCCGGCCCCGCCGCCGGTCCCGAGCGCCGCGGCCCGGACCCGGGCCAGCAGCGATTCGGGGCGCAGCCGGTCGAGGGTCTGGTGGGCGGACCAGCCGTCCGTGGCCGGGGAGTCGCCGTACCGGCCGAGGGCGTCCACGGCTTCGGCCGCGAGCCGGGCCAGGGCGGCCCGGTCGTTCGCGGCGAGCGCGTCGGCCAGCCGGTCGCGCAGCGAGGCCCTGATGTCCTCGGCCGACATCACGTGGTCGGGGGCGCCGACGCCGAGCGGGAAATAGAGGTCGAACGCCGGGTCGAAGACGGCTCGTTGGCCCTCGTCGTGGAGCAGCGCGGCGGCCAGGCCCGCGCGGGCCCGCTCGCGGTCGGCGAGCCCCAGCACCGCCAGCACGTTCGCGGCGTCGATGGTCTCGCCGGGGCCGATCCGCAGGCCGTGCGTGCGCAGGGTCCGCACCAGGCCCGTCACCCGCTCGGGCAGGCCCCCGGGCAGGCCCCCGGGCAGGCCCCCGGGCAGGCCCCCGGGCGTGCTCACTGGGTGTCCAACTGGAGCTTGGCGGTGGCCTTCTCGACGTCTTCCTGGTGCTTGAGGATCACGCCGAGGGTGTCGCGGACCAGGCGGTCCTCAAGGGTGTCGGCGCCGAGGGCGAGGAGAGTGCGGGCCCAGTCGATGGTCTCGGCCACCGAGGGCACCTTGCGCAGGTCCATGGCGCGCAGCGCCGCGACCACCCGGACCACGGACGTGGCGAGCGTCTCGTCCAGCCCGGGGACCTTGGTGCGGACGATGCGGCGCTCCAACTCCTCGTCCGGGAAGCCGATATGGAGGAAGAGACAGCGGCGGCGCAGCGCCTCGGACAGCTCGCGGGTGGCGTTGGAGGTCAGCACGGTGAACGGGCGCCGGGTCGCGCTGATGGTGCCCAGCTCAGGGACGGTGACCTGGAAGTCGCTGAGCACTTCCAGCAGCAGACCCTCGACCTCGACGTCCGCCTTGTCGGTCTCGTCGATCAGCAGCACCTTGGGATCGGTGCCCCGGATGGCGGTCAGCAGCGGGCGGGTGAGGAGGAACTCCTCGCTGAAGATGTCCGTGCGGGTCTGGTCCCAGCTCTCGTCCCGGCCGGCGGTGATGCGCAGGAGCTGCTTGGCGTGGTTCCACTCGTAGAGGGCGCGGGCCTCGTCCACGCCCTCGTAGCACTGGAGGCGGATCAGCCGGGCGTCGGCGACCGTGGCGACGGACTTGGCCAGCTCCGTCTTTCCGACCCCGGCCGGGCCCTCGACCAGCAGCGGCTTGCCGAGCCGGTCGGCGAGGTAGACGGTGGTGGCCACGGCGGTGGACGCCAGATAGCCGGTCTCGGCCAGCTTGACGAACACGTCGTCCACGGAAGTGAAATACCCGGTCCCGGTCACTCGCCCACCATCCCCTGACGTCGAGGGCGCCCCTGCCGGTCGCACAGGACCCGTCCCCACATGTTACCGACGGGGAACTTCGGTGTCTCTAGGTCTGGCCGCCGTCCACGGCGATGGACTGGCCGGTGATCCAGCGGGCGCCGTCGGAGGCCAGGAAGCCGACGACGTCCGCGATGTCCTCGGGCCGGCCGACGCGGCCCAGCGGGACGCGCCGGGCGACCTCCTCCAGGGACTGGCCCGAGTGCCGCATGCCGTCGGTGTCGATCTGCCCGGACAGGACGCTGTTGACGGTGATGCCCCGGGGCGCCACCTCGCGGGCGAAGATCCGGAGGAGCTGCTCCCCGGCGACCTTGCTCGCCGCGTACAGCGCGGTCGCCGGGTTGATGGTGCGGGTGACGGCGGAGGAGATGAAGACGATGCGGCCCCCGTCGCGCACCCGCGTCGCGGCCTCGCGCAGCGCGACGAACGTGGCGCGGGTGTTGGCCGAGAAGGTGTGCTCGTAGTCCGCGTCCGTGGCCCGCGCGAGGGGGCCCTGCACGAAGCCGTAGGCGTTGTGCACGAAGACGTCCAGACCGCCGAAGTGCCGCTCGGCGGCGTCGAAGAGGGAACGGAGCTGGACGGCGTCGGTCACATCGGCCCGCACGACGACGGCCCGCCCGCCGGACCTCTCGACCCGGGCCGCGACATCCTCGGCGGCTCCGGCGTCGCTGCGATAGTTCACGACGACCCGCGCCCCGTCGGCGGCCAGCCGTAACGCGGTGGCACGGCCGATGCCGCGCGAGCTGCCGGTGACGATGGCGACCCTGTCCGGCATGGGGTCCTCCTCTTTGCAGATGTCAATATGTTCTTCGCGCATTCTAGGGTCGGCCCTCGCCCTGTTGATCGTGGACTGGGTCATCGACGGACCGGGTCGGACGGCGGGCACGCGCGCGTCGGGGGCACCGCGACGGACGTCGGCCGCGCGGGCCGGACCGGCTGGGGTGCTATGTCATCGACAACCCGTTCGGCACCGAACGAAGGTAGGCGCGCCAGTCGCCGTGCGAGGAGATGTCCGGTGCCGCGTCCGCCGCGTGGGCCTCGCAGAGGAAACCGGTGGTCGTGGTGCCGTCCGCGAGCTCGACGCCGCCGAGGGCCATCGGGGCGGGGAGGGCGGCGAGGAAGGGGCCGAGGGCGGCGGGGGGCAGGGACCAGAGCTCGCCGGTGATCGAGTGGCCGGGGGTGGCGTCGGGGACGCGGACCAGGCCGGGGCGGGGGAGCGGGCCGGGGAGCGCGACCATGCGGTAGCGCGCGGCCGTGGTGACCGGGCCGACCAGCCGGGCGCCCACCGAGGTGAGGTGGTGGTTCAGCGGCTCGCCGCTCAGGTGGGCGCCGAACACCGCCAGGGGCAGGCCCGGCGGTCCCCACGGCGTGGGGGAGGACGGAGGGCCCAGGAGGGCGGCGATATCGGCGGCGACGCGGTCGGCGAAGGCGCGGGCGACCACCGTGACGCCGAACGGGAGGCCGTCCGCCGTGCCGGCCGGCACCGCGACCGCCGAAAGGTCCAGCAGATTCACGAAGTTGGTGAAGGTGCCCAGGCGGCTGTTCACCCCGACCGGGTCGGCGGCCACGGCCGCCAGCGTCGGGTGCTCCGGCACGGTCGGCAGCAGCAGCGCCGCGCTGTCCCCGAGTCGGGCCATCGCCTCGCGCCGCAGCACGGCCAGGCGTTCCAGATCGGCGGCGTACCGGTGGGCGGGCAGTCGCCCGGCCGCCATGATGATGGCGCGCACGGTCGGGTCCAGGTCGTCGGCGCCCCGGTCGATGAACTCGCCGACCGCCGCGTACCGTTCGGCCGCGAAGCCGCCCTCGTACAGCAGCAGCGCGGCCCGCAGGAACGGATCGATGTCCACCGGGCACAACGTCGCGCCCCCCGCGCGGAGGCGGTCGGCGGCCTCCTCGAACGCCGCGCGCCATGACGGACTGAGCCCGTCGAGCTGCCCCGGCAGCGGCACGGCGACGCGCGGCGCCGGTGGCGCCGCCAGGGGCGCGTCGGCCGGCCAGTCCCGCGCCCCACCGCCGGCCATCACGGCGGCGGCGGCCTCGGCGGCCGGGAGCGTGGCGGCGAACACGGTGACGCAGTCGAACGAACGGGCCGCCGGCACCACGCCCTCCGTCGACACCAGGCCGTACGTCGGCTTGATCCCGACGATCCCCTGGAACGCCGCCGGCACCCGCCCCGAGCCGGCCGTGTCCGTGCCCAGCGCGAAGTCCACGATGCCCAGCGCCACCGCGACCGCCGACCCCGCGCTCGACCCGCCGCTCACCCGCGCCGGGTCGAGCACGCAGCGCACCGCGCCGTACGGGCTGCGGGTGCCGACCAGGCCGGTGGCGAACTGGTCCAGGTTCGTCTTGCCCACCACGATCGCCCCGGCCGCCGTGAGCCGGGCGACGGCGGGCGCGGAGCTCTCCGGGCGGTAGGCGTACGACGGACAGCCGGCGGTGGTCGGCAGCCCGGCCACGTCGATGTTGTCCTTGACCGCGAACACCTGCCCGGCCAGCGGGAGTCCATCGGTCCCGGCGGCGGCGCGCGCGTCGATCGCGGCGGCCTCCGCCAGCAGCTCCCCGGCGTCCCGCAGCGCGATCCACGCCTCCGGCCGCGCGCCCTCCGCCAGCAGGGCCAGCGTCCTTCGGACGCGCCGCACGGCCTGTCCGTTCATCGGTCTCCTCCCAGAGCCATTCGGGTGATGGCGCGGGCCGCGCGCTCCGCCACGACATCGAGGGACGCGCCCACGTGATGGTGGAGCGCGGCGTGCGCCTCGGGGAGGCGCCCGGCCAGGACGTGTTCGACGATCTCCAGATGCTCGGTCACCGTCCGCTCGACACGGTCCTCGGTGAGGTAGTCATACATCCGCATGGGGCGGACGCGCACGGTGACCGACTCCAGCGTCTCGGTCAGCCGCGGGTTGCCCGAGGCGCGCAGCAGCGTGTGGTGGAAGTCCTCGTCCCGCGACACGAATCCGGGGTCCGGCCCGGGAAGGTCGCCGCTCAGCGCCCGCCAGGTGTCGCGCAGCGGCTCCAGCAGAGCCGCGTCGTGGACCACCGCCCCGGACTCCATGGCCCGCGCGATGCCGCGCAGCTCGACCGTCACCCGCAGCTCGTACAGGTCGCGCAGCCCGGCCAGATCGGGCCGCGCCGCGTAGTACCCGTCGGGGTGCCGCTCCACCAGGCCGTCGGCCACCAGCCGCACCAGCGCCTCGCGCACGGGCGTCCGGGAGACGCCGAGCCGCTTCGCGAGCCGCACTTCGACCAGGCGGGCGCGCGGGCCGAACTCGCCGTCCAGCAGCATGCGGCGCAGCTCGGCGTAGGTCCGCCCGCGGCGGTCGCCGCGGCCCGACGGCCGCGTCGACCGAGGTGTCGCCGGAGACGCCGACGGAGACGCTGCCGGAGACGCCGGAGATGCCGCCGGAGACGCCGACCACTGTGTCGACAGCGCTGTATACAGCGGTGTGTCCATGGCCGGGACGCTAGGCGGCGGCCGTTTCCCGTGGCTCAACGCCGCGTGGCGCCGGCGTTACGGCCGGACCGGCGCACGGCTGGGCGTGGGGTCGGCGGATGGCCGGAAACGGGACCCCTTGACGTGCGTGCCGGGGAGATCGACAATCCACGAGGCCCCCGCGACGTGTTGTCCCACCAAGGTTGTGTCCACCAAGTCTGACCGAACGAACGGATCGCCATGGGTGACGGAGGATCAGAGACCCACTGTCCGGTTCCCGTCCTTCCCTATCTGACGTCTCGTCGCCACATCGACCTGTTGCGTGTGTGCAGCGCGGGCAGTAGCCCCTTCTGAGGCGCCCGGCCCCCAGACGCCGGTCGCCCGCTCCCTCCCGTTCCACACCACCGCCGACCATTCGCATGTGAGGGAGAGCCATGCCCGCGACGACGCACACCTTCCGTGGCCGGATCGGCCCGGACGCGCGCCACGGCTACTACGCCGCGCCGTACCGCTACCGCCTCTACCTGTCGCTGTCCTGTCCCGGCTGTCTGCGCGTGGCCATCACCCATGGCCTGCTCGGGCTCGGCGACCGGATGCCCCTCGTCCCGCTGCCCGCCGTGCCCGACGCCGACGGCGGCTACGCCGAGCTGCGGGCGGCGTACGAGCGGACCGCGCACGACTACCGGGGACCGGCCACCGCCCCGGCGCTGGTCGACCGGTGGAGCGGGCGCGTCGTGAACAACCACGCCCCCGACATCCTCCGGGACCTGACCACCCGGTTCGCCGCCGCCGGTCGTGCCGGGCTCCGGCCGCCGGCCGCCGAACGCGAGATCGCCGCCCTGGCCGTGCTGTGCGACCGGGACATCAGCGAGGCCGCCCAGCGGGCGGGAGCGCCCGGCGACGGCGGCCCGGACGGCGAACGGGAGCGGGCACAGGCGCTGCGCACCCTGCTGGCCGCCCTCGCGGCCGTGGAGGAACGGCTCGCCGGGCGCCCGTTCCTGACCGGCGACGACCTGACCGCGGCGGACGTGCATCTGTGGGTGACGCTCGTGCAGCTGGACACGGTGCACCGGTGGCACCTGGGCGCGGACGCGGTGCGCCGGATCGCCGACCACCCCCGGCTGTGGGCCTACGCCCGGCGGCTGCTGAACGATCCGGCGTTCGGCTCCCGGCTGCGCGTGGACGACATCGCGCGCCGGCACCATGCCCACTGCCGCGGCCTGGAGGCGGCGGGCGCGGCCGTGCGGATCATCGACTGGTCGGCCGTGGCCACGCCGCCCGTGCCCGGCCCGGAGGCCCTGGCCACCCCCGCCGCCCGGCGGCCCGCCTAGCGCCGCTGGTGGCCGAACGGCAGGTCGGCCCAGGGCAGTGCACGGACCTCGGGGTCGGCGCGGCGCTGGCCGGCGGGACGGGCCGGGGCCGGGACGATCTCCGCCGGGCGTTCGCCCACCCGGGCCAGCCAGCCGAGCAGCGCCGCGCGCAGCCCGTCCGCGACCTCGCGGTGCGAGTCGAGCCTGGCCAGATTGTCCAACTCGTAGGGATCGGCGGCCAGATCGTACAGCTCGGTCTCGACATAACGGGCGGCGTCGGGCTCGTGCCACGGGTCCGCGCCGGGCGCGGCCACCGCGTACTTCCAGCGCTCGGTGCGCACCGCCCGGCCGACCTGTGACTCGCTGATCTGGACGAACACCGACTCGGGGCGGCCCGGATCGGCGCCGCCGCCCAGCAGCGGCAGGAACGAGCGGCCCTGCACACCGTCGGGCACCGGCAGTCCGGCCGCCTCCAGCAGCGTCGGCACCAGGTCGACCGTGCTGACCGGGTGCGTGATCCGGCCGCCGCCGGTGAAGCCGGGGCCGGTCAGCGCCAGCGGCACCCGCACCGAGGCGTCGTGCGCCGACCGCTTGTACTCGGCGTTGCGGGTGCGGAAGTGGGAGCCGTGGTCGGCCGTCCAGGCGAGGACCGTCCGGCCGTCCGCGCCGAGGCCGCGCAGCGCGTCCCGCAGCCGCCCCACGCCCTCGTCCACGCGCTTGATCTGGCCCAGGTAGCCGCCGAGATGGCGCAGCGCCCCGCCCTGCGGGGCCCCGGCGGCGAGCGCGGCCAGGTCGGGCGGTAGCCAGCGGCCCGCGTAGCGCTCGCGGTAGCCCTCGGGGGCCGGGTAGTCGTCGGTGGCGTTCTGGTGGTGCGGCTCCAGCAGCGACAGGAACAGCAGGAACGGCCGCGCGCCGGCGCGCTCGCCGTCGCCGGGGTCGTGGTCCGCGACGAAACGGATCGCCGCGTCGATCAGCGCGTCCGAACGGTAGCCGGGCAGCCGCACCGGCTGCCCGGCCTCGTCGTACAGCACCGTGCGGTAGGCGTCCGAGGTGAACTCCAGCAGGGCGCTCGCCAGCCACCGCTCGTACCCGGCGCGCGCCTCGGGCGCGACCGGCCCGGCCCCCGCGTCGTCGCCCGCCAGGTGCCACTTGCCGAGGTAGCCCGTGGTGTACCCGGCCGCCGCGAACGACTTGGCGAGGGTGGGGATGTCCGGCGGCAGCGGCAGCCCGTTGCGGAACACGCCGGTGGCCGTCGCGTAGCGCCCGGTCTGGAGCGCCGCGCGGGCCGGCGCACACACCGGCTGCGGCGTCAGCGCGCACGCGACATGGGTGCCGGTGTGCGCGATCCGGTCGAACTCCGGTGTGACGTCGGCCGGATTGCCGGCCACCCCGGTGGTGTCCCACCGCTGCTGGTCGGTCAGGATGACGATCACGTTCGGGCGTGGCGCGCTGGCACTCATGGCTTCCTCGGAACGGGGGCGGGCGGGAGGCGGCCGGGGTCAGGCGGCGGCCGTCGACGCGCCCGAGATCGGGCCGAAGGCCGGCGCCGGGATCGTCTCCGGCTCCACCAGGAAGCTGGCGCGGCCTTCCGGGCCCACCGGCACGTCGCCGTCGATGGTCACACGGCTCAGCGTGCGGCGGTGGTCGCCGGAGTCGTCCACGCCGTAGTGCTGGGTGGCGCGGTTGTCCCAGATCGCCACGTCGCCGGGCTGCCACGCCCAGCGCACGGTGTTCTCGGGGCGCTCGATGTGGGCCTGGAAGAGGTCGAGGAGCAGCCGGGAGTCCTTGGTCGTGACGCCCACTACGCGCTGCACGAAGTTCCCGAGGAGCAGAGAGCGTTCGCCGGTCTCGGGGTGCACGCGGACCACCGGGTGCTCGGTGCGGAACTTGGTGGAGACGAACACCTCGCGGTACTGGGCGAGGCGGGCGTCGTCCGCGCCGGGGTGGGCGGCGGCGTAGTCGTACTCGTTGGAG
Source organism: Streptomyces sp. NBC_01803 (assembly GCF_035917415.1). Taxonomy (NCBI): domain Bacteria; kingdom Bacillati; phylum Actinomycetota; class Actinomycetes; order Kitasatosporales; family Streptomycetaceae; genus Streptomyces; species Streptomyces sp. NBC_01803. The sequence goes on along the minus strand of NZ_CP109073.1, from coordinate 1,076,434 downwards.
TGGACGGCGCGCAGGCTGTCCGCGAGGACCCGCAGCGGCTCGGCCAGGGACTCGTAGGCGGCGACCGTGTTCGACCACAGGGTGTTGCCGCCGTACGGCGGGATCGTGACGGCGCGCAGGATCGAGAAGGCGGGGTAGGCCGGGACGAAGGTGACGTCGGTGTGCCAGGCGTTGGCGCGGCCGAGGTCGGAGTCGATGGGGAGCGCGTACCGCCCGTCCGCGGAGGGGACCGTGGGGTGGGCGACGGGCGTGCCGAGCAGCCGGCCGAACGCCTCGTGGCTCTCCCCGTCCAGGTGGCCCTGGCCGCGGAAGAACACCACCTTGTGGGCGAGGATCGCCGCGCGTATCGCCGCGGTCGTCTCCGGCGACAGGTCGCCGCCGAGCCGGACGCCCTCGATGACGGCGCCGATCCGGCCGCCGAGGCGCGTGACGGTGATGGTGGGCGCGGAGGTGGTGGGCGCGGAGGAAGTGGACGGGGAAGTGGTGGACGGGGAGGTGGTCGTGGCAGCCGTCGTCATGGCCGGACCCTTTCGTTTCGCGCGCATCCGTGATGGTGTGCGGGAGGCGTTGGTTGATCTCGCAGCGAAATAAATCCGGTGGAGCGGTCACCGTCAACTCCCTTCCGGTTCGGGCGGACCGCCGGGGGTGATTGAATCGGCCTCCGCGGCGACCGGTGCCGGCTGCCTGTCCGCGGCCGTTCCGCCACGGCCGCTGACCTGCGGCGACACCGTTGCGCACGGGGGTGTGGCCCGGCCCGTGCCGGGCCGTGCGGGGCGTGCGACGGGCCGGCCGACGCGCGGCCGGAATGTTCACAGAGACGCAAACAGCCGCAACGAACACCGGGAAGGACCGACGAGATGAGCTTGTCTCCCGCCGACCTCTGGGGCCGGCCGGCCGCCGCGGCCGGCGACGGGCGGCGTGACACCAACGCCGCCGCCGTCTTCCGGGCCGTGCTCGACCACGGGCCCATCGCCAGGAGCGGCATATCCCGGCTCTCCGGCCTCAGCCCGGCGGCCGTCTCCCGCCAGTACCTCGGGCTCGCGCGCCTCGGACTGGTGCGAGAACGGCCCGAGTTGACGGTCGGCGGCAGTGTGGGACGTCCCCAGGTGCCGGTGGACATCGACACCGAGGGGCCGTTGGTGGGCGGTGTGCATATCGGGGTGCCGGCCTCGACCTACTGCCTGCTCGACCTGCGTGGCGGCGTGGTCGCCCGGGGGCTGGTCGACCACGCGGCGCCGACATCGGCCGCCGTGCTCGACGCCGTGCTGGGCAGGCTGCCCGGCTTCCTCGCCGAACGGGCCGCCGGCCGGCCGGTGCTGAGCCTCGGGGCGGTGATCGGCGGCTGGGTCGATCCAGGGCAGGGGGTCGTGGTGCGACACACGGCGCTCGGTATGGGCGAACTGCCGCTGCGCGCGCTGCTGGAACGCGGCCTCGGGCTGCCGGTGCACGTGGACAACCACGCGCGGGCCATCGCCAAGGCGGAGATCCTCTTCGGCCGCCCGGCGGCCCGGCGCAGCGTGGTGCACCTGTTCATCGGGAACGTGGTGGACGCGGCCGTCGGCATCGCCGGCGTGGTCCACCAGGGACCCCGGTCGGCGGCCGGGGACATCGACCACCTGCCGGTCGGCGCGCGCGGCGTGCGCTGCGGGTGCGGACGCTCCGGCTGCCTGCGGGCCGCCGCCTCCGACACGGCGGTGGCCGAGCGCGCGGTGGGGGAGGGGGTCGTTCCCGAGCCGGACGTCCGGCTGGTGGTCGACGCGGCGGCGGCGGGGGACCGGCGCGCGGACCGGCTGCTGCGCGAGCGGGCCCGGCTGGTCGGGCGGGCGGCGGCGCTGCTGACGGACGTGCTCAACCCGGACGTGGTGCTCGTCACGGAGGTCTCCAGCATTCTCAACCCGGAGTATCTGGAGGTGATGGGCGCCGAGTTCGCGGAGCGGTCCCATGTCTGCGACGACCCGGCGCGGCTGGCCGGGCCGCACGCGGGTCCGGCCGTGCTGCCGGTCGCCGGGGGCACCCCGGCGCTGTCCGCGCTGTACCGCAGTCCGTTGCAGAGCGCCCCGCCCAGCTCGTGGACCTGAGCCGCCGGATCCGGGGTCCTGAAGTTGGGTCGCCGGATGTGGGTCGTCGGATCTGGGGTCCGGAGTTGGGTCGCCGGATGTGGGTCGTCGGATCTGGGGTCCTGAAGTTGAGCTGCCGGATGTGGGTCGCCGGATCTCGGGTCCTGAAGTTGAGCTGCCGGATGTGGGTCGTCGGATCTGCGTCCCGGAGTTGAGCTGCCGGACCTGGGGCTGAAACTGAAGGGCTGTCAGTTTCGGACGCATGTTGACCGGCCCAGACCATTCCTGTCACCCTGCTGCCGTGAATCCGGAACTGCGCCTCGTGTCCCGCAGGCATGTCGACCTCCGTCGGCAGGCCAGCGCGATCTGTGCCGTGCGCGCTTCCGTGCCGTGTCGCCGCTGTCTCTGACCCGCGACCGGGCCACGACGCCCGCTTCCCGCGTTCCTCGCTCCGCGCGTCCCTGAGCTGACCTGACCCACCCTGACCGCCTGTGGCGGTTTCCGCGCGGTGGTGATCCATGCGCCGAGTTGATTCCCCTCGTAAAGAAATCAATGGCGGCCGGGCGGCCGATCGAAGCGTGCCACGCCGCCCGCCATGGGTAGGAAAAACCCGTTCACATCACTTTCGGTAGGCATTCATGAACTCGCTGTATCCCTTCACGTCCACCGGCCCGACCCGGCGCGGTCTGCTACGGGCCGGTGGCGCCGGCGCCGCGCTGCTCACCCTCGCCGCCTGCCGCTCAGCCGCCAGCCAGGACGAGAGCACCGACGGCGCCGGAGCCGGCGGCGAGCCGCGCCGCGGCGGCACCCTGACCGTCGCCCACGGCGTGGACTTCGCCCCGGGGCTGCTCTTCTCCCAGAGCTCCATGAACCTGCCGCACCGCCTGGTGTTCAACACCCTCACCCGCTACGACGACGACCTCAAGCCGCAGCCCGAGCTAGCGAGTTCGTGGGACATCTCGCAGGACGGCACCACCGTCACGCTGCGGCTGCGGGACGACGTGACGTTCCACGACGGGCGGCCGTTCACCGCCGACGACGTCGTCTTCGCCATCGAGAACCTTCAGAATCCCGAACGCGCCGCCCAGTTGAGAGCCACGGCCGTCGCCATCACCGGCCTGGACAAGCGCGGTGACCACGAGCTCGTCCTCACCCTCGACCACCCGGTGGGCAACCTGTTCGATCTCTTCGAGTTCATGATCATCACCGACCCGAACGCGGTGGACGACGCCATCACGGGCGAACGGCTGGTCGGCACCGGCCCGTTCCGGTTCGAGGAGTGGCGGCCCGGGGCCGGCCTCACCCTCACCCGCAACGAAGCCTACTGGCGCCCCGACCGGCCCTACCTGGACCGGGTCGAGATCCGCGTCATCACCCAGGCCGACTCGCTGGTCTCCTCGCTGCGCACCGGCCAGTCGCACCTCTCTCTCGGCGTCGCCGGCCGCGACGCGGCCCCCCTCGCGGACGACTCCGCGTTCGAGATCGTCTCCTACGAGACCGGCGGCGGCGCGTACTACGTCGGCGCCAACGTCGATGTCCGCCCCACCAACGACAAGACCGTCCGGCAGGCCATCGCCTGGGCCATCGACCGCGACCGCATCGTGGAGCAGGCCCTGGGTGGCTTCGGGCTCGCCAGCGCGGCCCCCTGGCCGGAGTCGTCCCCGGCCTTCAGCGAGGCGAACCGCACCCACTACCGCCACGACCCCGACCGCGCCCGCGAGTTGCTGCGGGAGGCCGGCGCCGAGAACATCAGCCTCCCGCTCGGCCACTCGTCCACCCCCGGCCTCACCGTCCTCGCCGAGATGGTCCAGTACGACCTGGAGCAGGTCGGCATCCGCACCGAGCTCCAGCCCTACGATCCGACCAACGCCCAACGCCGCCTGATCTCCGGCGAGATGCCCGCCCTGTGGACGATGCAGCACGGCTTCGCCCAAGTCACGCCCTCCACCCTCGTGGTCAGCGCCTATCCCTTCAACGAGGCGCAGAACACCTCCCACTTCAGCTCCCCCGAGTACACCGAGCTGGTCCAGGACGCCTGGCGCGCCACCGACCCGCGCGGCGAGGACGCCCTCGGCCTCTACCAGCGGATCTCCGACCTCCTGCTGGACGAGGCGTTCATCATCGACCTCGCCGTCCTGCCCGCCCTCCAGGTGGCCCGCGCCGCCGTGCGGGGCGCCACGGTCAACAAGTTCAGCTATCTCAACCTCGACGACGCCTACCTGGCCTGACCCATGACCTCCTATCTGCTCAGACGCGTGCCTTCGGGCCTTCTCGTCCTCCTGCTCGCCTCGTTCGTCATCTTCCTGATCCTCCGGCTGATCCCGGGCGACCCCGCCGTCACCCTGGCCGGCCCCGACGCCCCGCCCGGGACCGTCGACGCCATCCGGGCCCGACTCGGCCTGGACGAGCCGGTGTTCAGCCAGTACCTGGCCTGGCTCGGCGACCTGGTCCACGGCGACCTCGGCCCCTCCTACACGATCGGCGGCGACGTCGCCGAGCTCATCGGCAACGGCCTCGGCGCGACCGTCGAGCTGACCGTCGGCGCCCTCGTGCTCGTCGTCGCGCTCGGTCTGGCCCTCGGCGTCCTGGGCGCCACCGCCCGGCGCCGCCCGGTCCGCGCCGCCGTCCGGGTCCTGACCACCGGCGCCCTGTCCGTGCCGCCGTTCGTCACCGGCGTCGTCCTCGTCCTGGTGTTCGCCGTCGGCCTCGGCTGGCTCCCGGCCGGCGGGCATCTCTCCGTCCTCGACGCCCCCGACCTCGGCGCCCAGTACCTGCTGATGCCGGCCCTCTGCCTCGCCCTCCCCAGCGCCGCCGTCCTCGGCCGGTATCTCAAGGACGGCCTGGAACGGGCGCTGGACGAGGACTACGTGCGCACCGCCACGGCGCTGGGCGTCTCGCGCCGCCGGGTGATCTGGCGCCACGCCCTGCCCAACGCGCTCCCCCCGGCCGTCACCGTGCTCGGCATGCAGACCGGACAGCTCCTGGGCGGCGCCATCCTGGTGGAGGCGATCTTCGCCTGGCCGGGGCTCGGCCGGCTCGCCCAGCAGGGCGTCATCTCCCGGGACTACCCCGTCGTCCAGGACCTGCTGCTGCTCCTCGTCGGAGTCTTCGTCGTGATCCAACTGCTCACCGACATCGCCTACGCCGTGCTCGACCCCCGGATAAGGCTCGGGTGAGGCGGCCATGACCACAGCCAAGACCACAGCCAAGACCACGGCCAAGGCCGCCGGGACGACAGCCACGGCCACGGCCGCCGGGACCACGACCGGGACCCCGGCCTCCGCCCGGCCGCGCGCCGGCAACGTCTACCTGGGCGGTCTGCTCGCCCCGCGCGGCCTCACCGGCCTCGCCCTCATCGGTGTCATCGGCCTGCTCGGCCTCCTCGCCCCGGTGCTCGCGGACGCGGCTCCGACGGCCCAGAGCGGACAGGCCCTGCTCGACCCCGGCAGCGGCGGGCACCTCCTGGGCACCGACGAGGTCGGCCGCGACCTGCTCAGCCGCGTCCTGCACGGCATCCGCACCGACCTGGCCATCATCCTCGTCGCCGTCCCGACCGCCGCCGTGGCCGGCAGCCTGCTCGCGCTGCTCGCCACCGCCTCCCGCCCGGCCGATGTCGTCGTGCAGCGCGTCTTCGACCTGCTGCTGGCGTTCCCCGGGCTGATCCTGGCCCTGGCCATCACCGCCATCATGGGCCCCGGCTACCTGCCGGTGATCGTCGTCATCGCGCTCGCCGAGATCCCCGGCTTCGGCCGGGTCCTGCGCGGCGGCATCCTCGTCCAGCGCGAGCGCGAGTACGCCGTCGCCGCCCGGGTCGGCGGCGCGAGCCGGCTGCGGGTGCTGACCCGGCACGTCCTGCCCAACGCCGTGGACCCGCTCGTCGTCCAGCTCGCGGTGTCGCTGCCGATCGCCGTGTTCATCGAGGGCGCCATGAGCTTCCTCGGCGTCGGCGTCCGGCCGCCCGAGCCGACGCTCGGCAGCGTGCTCAGCCAGGCCATGCCGTATCTGTCCAGCCACCCCTCCTTCGCCGCCGCGCCGCTGATCGCGGTGACCGGGCTCGTGCTCGGCTTCACCCTCATCGCTGAAGCCCTCAACAAGGGAGTGCGCCGATGACCTCCGCTCTCGACGTCCAGGACCTCCAGGTCACCTTCGACGACGGCCACCGCCGGGTCCGGGCCGTGAACGGCGTGGGGTTCCGGCTCGCGCCCGGCGAGACGCTGGGCATCGTGGGCGAGTCCGGCTCCGGCAAGTCCACGACGGCGCTCGCCCTGATGCGGATGCTGCCCGGCACCGGCCGCATCACCGGCGGCTCGGTCCGGCTGGACGGCACGGACCTGACCACCGCCGACGAGGAGTGGCTGCGCGGCGCCCGGGGCGCGAAGATCGCCATGATCTTCCAGGACCCGATGACCGCGCTCAACCCCGTTCTGTCCATCGGCCGGCACCTGGACGAGGCGATGCGCGCCCACGGACGCGGCGACCGGGCGGCCCGGGCGCGCCGCACGGTCGAGCTGCTCGACCTGGTCGGCATCCCGGACGCGGCGCGCCGCCTGCGCGACTACCCGCACCAGTTCTCCGGCGGCATGCGGCAGCGCGTCATGATCGCGCTCGCCCTCGCCAACGAGCCCGACGTGCTGCTGGCCGACGAGCCGACCACGGCACTGGACGCGACCGTGCAGGACCAGATCCTGCGCCTGCTGGACCGGGTGAACCGCGAGACGGGCACGGCGGTGGTGCTGATCACCCACAACATGGGCGTGGTGGCCCGCGCCTGCCGCCGGACGCTGGTGATGTACGGCGGCACGGTGGTCGAGGACGGCCCCACGGAAACAGTCCTCCGCCACCCCCGCCACCCGTACACGGCCGGGCTGCTGGCCGCCGTCCCCCGCCTCGACGCCCCTTCCGGCACCCGCCTGCACAGCATCCCGGGCACCCCGCCCGACCTCTCCCGGCCGCTGTCCGGCTGCCCCTTCGCGGCGCGCTGCCCGCTGGTGGAGGACCGCTGCCACGCGGCGGCCCCGCCGCTGACGAGCCACGCGGACGGCGTGCGGACGGCCTGCTTCGTGACGGCGGAGGCGGTGGGCGCGCGGGAGCTGGTCACCGTGGGAACGGGCACGGCCGAGGCCGTGGAGACCGCCGGCCCCGCCCGCTCGAACGGGCACGGGCCGGCCGGGGGAGCCGGCGAAGCCCGCCGTGGCCCGGCAGGCGAGGCCACCGGCGGGGAGCGGCCCGGCCCGGATGCCGGCCCGCCCGTGCCCGTGCCCGTGCCCGTGTCCGTGCCCGCCGCCCGGGAGCCCCATCCGTCGGAGACGGCGCTGCTCGACGTCACCGGGCTGCGCAAGACCTTCCCGGTGCGGGGGCGTGGCGGGCGGCGCCGGCCGTTCGTCGCGCTCGACGGGGTCGAACTCTCGCTCGCGGCGGGGGAGACCCTGGGCGTCGTGGGGGAGTCCGGCAGCGGCAAGTCCACCCTCGCGCGGACCATCGTGCGCGCGCACCCCGCGACATCGGGGGCCGTCCGGTTCCGGGGGCGGGACGTCACCGGTGCCTCGGGCGCCGCGCTCAAGGAGCTGCGCCGCGAGGTGCAGATGGTGTTCCAGGACCCCTACGCCTCCCTCAACCCCCGCATGACCGTGGGCCGCGTCATCGCGGAGCCGCTCATCGCGCACGGCATCGGCGACCGGGCCGACCGCCCCGAGCGCGTCGCCGCGCTCCTCGCCCAGGTCGGCATCGACCCGGACGCCGCCGACCGCTATCCGCGCGACTTCTCCGGCGGGCAGCGACAGCGCATCGGGATCGCCCGCGCGCTGGCGCCCGAGCCGTCCGTCCTGATCTGCGACGAGCCGGTCTCCGCGCTCGACGTCTCCGTGCAGGCCCAGGTGGTCAACCTGCTGACCGACCTCCAGCGGCGGCTCGGGCTCGCCATGATCTTCATCGCCCACGACCTGGCCGTGGTCCGTCAGGTCAGCCACCGCATCGCGGTCATGCACCAGGGGCGGATCGTGGAGACCGGCCCGGCGGACGACATCTGCGAGCGGCCCCGGCACGACTACACCCGCACCCTCCTCGCCGCCGCCCCGGTGATCGCGTGACGGGCCGCCGCCGCCGCGTCCCCGGCCGCGACCGGGGGCACGGGCACTCCGGCACCGAGCTGCCGCCCCTCGCCGTCGGCACGCGGCCGGCGCGGCGGCCGGAGCGGGCACAAGTGACCCTGCCCGGCGGGGTGTTCACCCTGGGTGACCACTTCCGGGAGGTGTACCACGCGGACGCCGAGGGGCCGGTCCGCGAGGTGCGGGTCGCGCCGTTCCGCATCGACACCACGGCCGTCACCAACGCCGACTTCGCCGCGTTCGCCGACGCCACCGGCTATGTCACCGACGCCGAACGCTTCGGGAACTCCTTCGTGTTCCACCTCGTCCTCGCCCCCGGCGCCGCGCTGCTCCAACCGGCCGCCACCTTCGGCGAGCCGGGCCGCGCCGAGCTCACCCCGCCGGCCGAGGAGCCGGCCCGGCTCTTCCCCGTCCCGACCGGCACGTCCGCGTCCGGGTCCGCGTCTCCAGCCCCGTCCCCGTCCCTATCCGCCGCCGTGAGGACCTCCGCATGAGCCTGCCGTCTCCCTACCGCCGCAACCCCTACGACGCCTTCGGCGGCATCGTCGGCCGGACGTTCGCCGAGTCGGAGGCGGCCTGGCCCGAGCGCCGCCGCCCGGACGCCCAGGCGCCGAACATCGTCGTCGTCCTCGTGGACGACATGGGATACAGCGACATCGGCCCCTTCGGCGCGGAGATCCCCACCCCGGTCCTCGACCGGCTGGCCGAGCGCGGTGTGCGGCTCACCAACTACCACACCATGCCGCTGTGCTCGCCCGCCCGCGCCGCGCTGCTGACCGGCCTCAACCCGCACCGCGTCGGATACTCGTTCGTCGCCAACGCCGACCCCGGATTCCCCGGCTACGGCATGGAGATCGCCGACGACATCCCCACCCTCGCGGAGACCCTGCACGACGCGGGCTACGCGACCTACGCCGTCGGCAAGTGGCACCTCACCCGCGACTCGGCGTCCAACGCCGCCGACGACCGCCGCGACTGGCCGCTCCAGAAGGGCTTCGACCGCTACTACGGCGTGCTGGAAGGACTGACCAGCCTCTTCCACCCGCACCAACTGGTGCGGGACAACAGCCCGCTGGACATCGACGCCTTCCCCGAGGACTACTACTACACCGACGACATCACCGATCAGGCGATCGCCATGGTGAAGTCGCTGCGCGCGCACGACGCCGACAAGCCGTTCTTCCTCTACCTGGCCCACAACGCCGTCCACGGCCCGCTCCAGGCCAAGCCCGAGGACATCGCCCGCCACCGCGGCCGGTACGACGAGGGCTGGGACCGGCTGCGCGAGACCCGCTTCGCCCGCCAGCTCGCGGACGGCCTCTTCCCGGCGGACACCGCGCTGCCGCCCCGCAACCACGAGGCGGGCCACGAGGTCGGCGCCTGGGACGAGCTGTCGGCCGACCAACAGCGGCTCTACGCACGCTACATGGAGGTCTACGCGGCGATGGTCGACAACATCGACCAGAACCTCGGCCGCCTCCTCGACACCCTCGAAGCCCTCGGCGACCTCGACAACACCATCATCGTCTTCACCAGCGACAACGGCGGCACGGGTGAGGGCGGCCCCGAGGGCACCCGCAGCTACTTCAGCCGTTTCGTCCAGCACCCCGGGCTGCCCGACGACTGGAACCCGGACGTGGACCGCGACCCGGAGCTGATCGGCGGCCCGCGCACCCTCGTGCACTACCCGCGCGGCTGGGGCATGGCGTCCAATACCCCGTTCCGCCTGTACAAGGGGCAGACCTACGCGGGCGGCGTGCGCGTCCCGTTCATCCTCTCCTGGCCGGCGGCCGGGCTGCCGGACGGCACGCGCGACCAGTACCAGTACGTCACGGACATCGTGCCGACCCTGCTGGAACTGGCGGGCGTCGAGCGCCCAAGGATGCTGCGCGGCGGCCCGGTGCAGGAGCTGGACGGCGTGAGCTTCGCGCCCGTGCTGACCGACCCGGCGGCCGACTCCGCGCACGTCGAGCAGTATTGCGAGATGACCGGCAACCGCAGCTACTACCGCGACGGCTGGAAGCTGGTCACCCTCCACCGGCGGGGCGCCGACTACGACGACGACGAGTGGGCGCTGTTCGACATCGGACGCGACCCGACCGAGACGACCGACGTCGCCGCCGACCACCCCGACGTCGTCAAGGAGTTGTCGGCCGCCTGGGAGGCGGCGGCCTGGCGCGACGGCGTCTTCCCGCTGCCGGACGCCAGCGGCGCACTGGCCCTGCGCTCCCCGGACGAGGAGCGCCTGCGCCGCCCGGTCACGCTGCTGCCCGGCACCCCGGAGCTGGAGCGGTACCGTTCCTCGCGGCTGATCTCCTTCCGGTCCTTCGCCATCACCGTCCGCCTGCGCCGCCACGGCCCGTCCGACGCGGGCGTGCTGGTCTCGCACGGCGACCAGGGCGGCGGCTACGGCCTCTACGTGGAGGACGGCCGACTGCGGTTCGTCTACAACGAGTACGGTGTGCCGCACGAGACGGACGCCGGCCCGCTGCCGGCCGGGGAACACACCATCGAGGTCGCGGCCACGGCCCTGCCGGGCATCCGCTGGTCGTTCACGATCAGCGTGGACGGCACCGCCACGGCCACCGGCCCGGCCGTCCACCAGCTCATCGGGATGGCGCCGTTCCAGGGCATCAGCGTGGGGATCGACCGCAAGTCCCCGGTGTCCTGGCCGCTGTTCGAGCGGCACGGCACCTTCCCGTACTCGGGCGGGCTGACGTCGGTGACCTACACGCCGGGGCCGCCGGCGCCGTACGACCCGGAGACGGTGGCCCGCACGCTGCGGGAGGCCGCCGCCGCCTTCGAGTGACGCGAAGCGGCGTCCGGCCCACCGGCCGGACGCCGCCTCGTCGGGGACGATCGGAGGGTCAGCCGCCGTACAGCTCCTCGATGTCCTTGGCGTACCGCTCGCCCACCGCCTTGCGCTTGACCTTCAGCGACGGGGTCAGCAGCCCGTTCTCCTCGGTGAAGTCGCCCTCCACCAGGATGAACTTGCGGATGGACTCGGCGCGCGAGACGGCCTCGTTCGCGTAGTCCACCGCCCGCTGCACGTCGGCCAGGAGCTGTTTGTCCTGCTTCAGCTCCTCGAACGGCGTGTCCAGCGGACGCTTGCGCACCGTCAGCCAGTGGTGCAGCGCGTCCGGCTCCAGCGCGATCAGCGCCGCGATGTACGCCTGCTTGTCGCCGACCACCATGCACTGCCCGACCGGGGGGCGGCTGCGCAGCCGGTCCTCCAGGACGGCGGGGGAGACGTTCTTGCCCCCGTTGGTGATGATGATGTCCTTCTTCCGGCCGGTGATCTTCAGATAGCCGTCGGTGTCCAGGGTGCCCAGGTCGCCGGTGGAGAACCAGGAGTCGGGGTCCAGGGCCTCCTTGGTGGCGGTCGGGTTGTTCCAGTACGCCCCGAAGACGGTGCCGCCCTTGATCAGCACCTCGCCGTCGTCCGCTATGCGGATCGACGCGCCGGGCAGCGGCTGGCCGACCGTGCCCGGCCGGGGGTCCAGCGGCGGGATCAGGGTGACGGCCGCCGTGGTCTCGGTGAGGCCGTAGCCCTCGTAGATCACGATGCCGCAGCCGAAGAAGAACAGGTTCAGCCGGGTGTCCAGCGGGGAGCCGCCGCTGATGGCGTACCGGACCTGGCCGCCGAGGGCGGCGCGAATCCTCCGGTACACCAGCAGGTCGTACAACCCCCGGGCGAGCGAGAGTCCCAGGCTCGGGCCGGGGCCGGTGCCGAGGTACTTGCGCAGTGCGGCCTCGCCGTACTTCACGGCGATCCGGTCGGCCCGCTCGAACGACGAGCCGCGGCCGATCTTCTCGGCCATGGCCCGTCCGGTGTCGTGGATCTTCTCGAAGAGATACGGCACACCGACCAGGAAGGTCGGCTTGAAGATGGCCAGTTCGGGCCGCAGGTCGTCCGGCTTGATGCTCGGGCAGTGGCCGATCTCGATGCGCCCGGACAGACAGGCGATCTGGATCGTCCGGCCCAGGATGTGGGCCAGCGGCAGGAACAGCAGCGTCGACGCGGCCTGCTTCGTGACCGTCTCGAACACCGGCTGGAGCAGCTCGACCACATTGGCGGACGAGGCGTGCAGGTTGGCGTGGGTGAGCACGCAGCCCTTGGGGCGGCCGGTGGTGCCCGAGGTGTAGACGAGGGTGGCGATGGTGTCCGGGTCGAGCGCGGTGCGCCGTTCGGTCACCTCCGCGTCGGCCACGTCCCGGCCGAGCGCGGTGAGCTGGGCCAGTGCCCCGTCGTCGATGCGCCACAGGCGCGGCTGCGGCAGGTCTCGGGCGACCTCCGCGATGGCCGTCTCGGCGGTGGCGGCGTGGTCGGCGGTCTCCACGACGATGAACGCCGTGCCGGAGTCCCGCAGGATCCACTCGATCTGCTCGGCGGAGGACGTCGCGTAGATCGGCACGGTCTGGCCGCCCGCCGCCCAGATCGCGAAGTCCAGCACCGCCCACTCGTAACAGGTGCGCGCCATCACGGCCACCCGCCCGCCGGGCACCAGACCCGCCGCGATCAGCCCCTTGGCCGCGTCCGTGACCTCCCGCGCGAACGCCGAGGCCGTCACCGGGACATAGCGGTCGCCGACCTTGCGCCGGATGACCACCGAACCGGGCGCCTCCGCCGCGTTGGTGAACGGGATGTCCGCGATGCTCCCCGAAGCCGGCGGAGTGACCAGCGGGGGGACACGCACCTCGCGCACCACACCGTTCTCGCTGATCACTTCCGGTCGGACGCGGGTGGACAGATCCCCGTGCTTCTTCGCCCTCTTGAGGTCCTGTCGAGCGCCCATGTCAGCTCCCCTGCTGGCTTTCGAGTATGGCGGTGACGCCGAGGCCGCCGGCGGCACAGATCGAGATGAGGCCCCGGACGGTCCCGCCACGCTCCCGCGCCTGCTGGTTGAGCAGCTTGGCCAGAGTGGCGACGATGCGCCCACCGGTCGCCGCGAAGGGGTGGCCGGTGGCGAGCGAGGAGCCGTTGATGTTGAGCCGGTCGCGGTCGATCGGGCCCAGTGGCTTTTCCAGGCCGAGGCGGCGCTCGCAGAAGCCGGGGTCGTCCCAGGCGGCGAGGGTGGCGAGGACCTGGGAGGCGAACGCCTCGTGGATCTCGTACAGGTCGAGGTCCTGGAGGGACAGCCCGGCGGCCTCCAGGAGCTTCGGCACGGCGAAGACCGGGGCGGTCAGCAGCCCGTCGGGGCCCTGGACGAAGTCCACACCCGCGGTGCGGGAGTAGGTGATGTAGGCCAGGACCGGCAGCCCGCGCTCGGCGGCCCACTCCTCGCTGGCCAGCAGCACGGTGGAGGCGCCGTCGGTGAGCGGCGTCGAGTTGCCCGCCGTCATGGTGGGGCTGGGGCCGTCGGTGCCGAAGACCGGCTTGAGCTTGGCCAGCTTCTCGACACTGCTCTCCGGGCGCAGGTTCTGGTCGCGCTCCAGGCCGCGGTAGGGGGTGATCAGGTCCTCGAAGAAGCCGCTCTGGTACGCGGCGGCCAGGCGCTGGTGGCTGGTGGCCGCCAGCACGTCCTGGTCCTCGCGTGAGATCCGCCACTCAGCGGCCGTGCGCGCCGCGTGCTCGCCCATCGAGAGCCCGGTCCTGGGCTCGGCGTTGCGCGGGATGTCGGGCTTCACGTGCCGGGGCCGGACACCGGAGAGGGCCTTGAGCCGCTGCGGCACGGACGTGCCCCGGCGGGCCTTCAGCAGGACCTTGCGCAGGTCGTCGTTGAGGGCCAGCGGCGCGTCGCTCGCCGTGTCGACGCCGCCCGCGACGCCCGCCTCGATCTGACCCAGGGCGATCTTGTTGGCGACGAGGATGACGGCTTCCAGACCCGTGCCGCACGCCTGCTGGATGTCGTAGGCGGGGGTGCGGTGGTCAAGTGCGCTGCCCAGGACGGTTTCCCGGGCGAGGTTGAAGTCCCTGGCGTGCTTGAGGACCGCACCGGCGACGAACTCCCCGAGGAGCTGACCGCGCAGTTCGAACCGGTCCACCAGGCCGGCCAGCGCGGCCGTGAGCATGTCCTGGTTGGACGCGGTCGCGTACGGCCCGTCAGAGCGGGCGAAGGGAATGCGGTTACCGCCGAGGATCGCCACACGGCGCCCGACCGCTGTCATGGCCGTCTCACTCTCTCCTTGTGGTCCTTGTGGTCCCGGACCGACTGATTTAACTTGCCAGTAGACTTACCCTTCAGTAAGGAGGAAATCAATGGCTGATAGGTACTTCACGTTCACCACTGGTCGTCCCGGGTCCTTCATCTCCAAGCGTCTGGGGCTGCCGCGCCCGACTGTGCTGACCCGGTACCGTCCAGGTCAGCCGGTGGCCAGGGGCCCTGTGGAGCTGGGCGCGGCGGACGGTGGCCGGCTGGCGAAGCGGCTGCGTGAGATTCTCGACTCGTGCGGCGCCACGGTCCAGGACCGTGCCGAACGGCCCGGCGCCCTGATCTTCGACGCGACCGGCGTCACCGACGCGAGCCAGCTCGAACAGCTCTACGAGTTCTTCCACCCCCGCATCCGCTCGGTGGCCTACTCGGGCCGCGTGCTCGTGCTCGGCACCCCGCACGAGCTGGCCGACAGCCCCCGTGAGGCGGCGGCCCAGCGCGCGTTGGAAGGATTCATCCGTTCGGTCGGCAAGGAGCTGCGGGGCGGCGCGACCGCGCACCTGGTCCTCGTCGCCCCCGGCGCGGAGGACTCGCTGGAGTCCACCGTCCGTTTCGTGCTGTCCGGCCGCTCGACCTACGTGTCCGGCCAGGTGCTGCGGGTGCGCCCGGAGCCGGCCGGCACGGTGGACGTGCCCGCCGACTGGGAGAAGCCGCTGGCCGGCAAGACCGCCATCGTCACCGGCGCCTCGCGCGGCATCGGCGAGACGGTCGCCCGGGTCCTGTCCCGCGACGGCGCCCGCGTGGTCTGCGTCGACGTCCCGGCCCAGGGCCAGGCGCTGCGTGACGTCGCCGGCAAGATCGGCGGCACCGCGCTGGAGCTGGACATCACCGCCGACGACGCCGTGGACCGGACCATCGCCCACCTGGAGACCGCGTACGGCGGCGGGGTGGACATCGTCGTGCACAACGCGGGCATCACCCGCGACAAGACGCTCGGCGGCATGGACACCGCCCGCTGGAACTCGGTGATGGCGGTCAACCTGATCGCCGTGGAGCGATTGACCGACGGCCTGCTGCCCGTCATACGCGACGGCGGCCGGATCATCTGCACCTCGTCCATCAGCGGCATCGCCGGCAACGTCGGCCAGACCAACTACGCGGCCAGCAAAGCCGGTCTGATCGGTCTGGTCGAGGCCCTGGCCCCGGCCGTGGCCGAGCGCGGCATCACCATCAACGCCATCGCGCCCGGCTTCATCGAGACCCAGATGACCGCCGCCATCCCGCTCTTCATCCGCGAGGCCGGCCGCCGTATGAACAGCCTCAACCAGGGCGGCGAGCCGGTGGACGTGGCCGAGGCCGTCTCCTACTTCGCCTCGCCCGGCACCGGCGCCGTCAGCGGCCAGGTCCTCCGGGTCTGCGGCCAGGCCCTGCTGGGAGCGTGACGAAGCCGATGTCGACCCCGGGCATGACCCATCTGTACGCCCGCGCGCTGCTCATACCCAAGCGCGGCGACGGCCAGGTTCCCGTGCGGCGGCTGCTGCTGCCCGACACGGTGGCCGACCCGGGCCTGCTGGCCCGGTACGCGGAGGTGTGCGGCTTCCGTCGCGGCGACCGGCTGCCGCCCACCTTCCCGCACATCGTCGCGTTCCCCTTGGCCATGGTGCTCATGACCAAGCGGGACTTCCCCTACCGGCTTCCCGGCCTGGTGCACATCGTCAACCGCGTCGAGCAACTGCGGCCCGTCGCCCCCGGGGAGGCCCTCAGCTACCGCGTCGAGGCCACCCAGCCGTCCCCGCACCCCAAGGGTGTGACGTTCGACATCCTCGCCGAGGCCGAGGACCGCGACGGCGCGGTGGTGTGGCGTTCGGTCAGCACGTTCCTGCGCCGCGGCGCGGGCGGGTCCGGGTCCGGGTCCGGCGCGGCCAACGGGTCCGCCGGGGCGGCGAAGCAGGGGCCCGAGGGCGGCGAGCTGCGCGAGGCGGTGGACGCTGACCTCAGCCAGGAGTGGTCCGTGCCCGCCGGGATCGGCCGCCGCTACGGCGCCGTCTCCGGCGACCGCAACCCGATCCACCTGCACCCGCTGGGCGCCCGCATGTTCGGCTTCCCGACGGCCATCGCGCACGGCATGTGGACGAAGGCCCGCAGCCTGGCCGCGCTGGAGGACGTGCTGCCGGACTCGTTCGCGGCGCAGGTCTGGTTCCGCGCCCCCGTCCAGCTCCCCGCCCGCGTGGCCTTCCGCGCGGGCGGAGCCGGTCCCGTCCGCCCGTTCGAGCTGAACTCGGCGGACGGGAAACGGCACCATCTGTACGGCCGCATCGAAAAGGTGCGGTAGCCCCCTTCCCCTCACTGATCCAGGAGAGAGCCGCTCACGTCTCCCGGGGTGGTGTCCACACCTCCCCGGTGAGCACGTTCCGCATCCCCACCCACATCATGTTCATCAGGCCGACCGTCATGCGCTCCGGCGACTGACCCGGATGGAGCTCCATCCACTCGGTCAGCGAATCCGCCGCGCCCACCAGGGCGTGCGCGACGAAATCGGCGTCCTGCGCCCCGAGGCCCGGACTTCCGCCACCCTCGCTGATGCCCTGACCGACAAGCCCGGCGACCACGGCCATGATCGAGCGCCGGGCTTCGGCCAGCTCGGCGGAGATCGCCTCGCTCTGGTCCGGCGCCTGCCGGTGCAGGACCAGCCAGGCGTCCCGGTGCTCGGCCACGAACGCGAAGAACGCCGTCAGTCCGGCCCACAGCCGCTGCTCGGGGGTGCCCCCCGCCTGCGCGGCGTCTCTGAACGTGGCCGCCAGCCGCTGGGACTCGCGCCGGATGCACGCGACGAACAGTCCTTCCTTCGAGCCGAGGTACAGGTACACCATTGGCTTGGAGATGCCGGCCAGCTCAGCGATCTCGTCCACGACCGCGGCGTGGTAGCCGCGTTTGGAGAAGACGTGGAGCGCGGCGTCGATAATCTCCTGTTCGCGGACGTTCCTGGGGAGTCGCCGTCTTCGTTTGTCGCTCACTCTTGCCAGCCTACCTAGGCGGTGCGTAACCTTACTCTTCAGTAAGTCTACTTCAGAGTAAGTCTCACAGTGAGGTGGGTGGCACGACATGGCCGACAGTCCCAACATCAGCGAGCTGGACTTCGCGAACGTCACGCCGAAGGAGTTCGCCCAGATCGTCAAGAAGCTCTCCAAGAAGGAGATCGCGGAGCTGGCCGCGGACAGCGGCGTGCGCGCGCGGGTCATCTCGGAGGTCTTCGGGCGCATGGAGAGCCAGTTCCGTCCCGAGGGCGCCGGCTCCCTGAAGGCCCTGATCCGCTGGGAGGTCACCGGGGACCCGGTCGTGGTCTACGAGACCGCCATCGCCGACGGTTCCGTGAAGGTGACCGAGGGCCGCTCCGACGCCGAGCCGCGCGTCACGCTCACCGCGAACGACGCCGACTTCCTCAAGCTGGTGTCGGGCAACGGCAGCCCCGTCGCGATGTTCATGACCCGCAAGCTCAAGGTCACCGGTGACATCGGCCTGGCCTCGGCCCTCCCCAAGCTGTTCGACATCCCGAAGGCGTGAGTATCCATCCATGAGCGGCTTTTCTCTCGACCTCACTGAAGATCAGCAGGACCTGCGGGACTGGGTGCACGGCTTCGCGGCCGATGTCGTGCGCCCCGCGGCGGCGGAATGGGACGAGCGGGAGGAGACTCCCTGGCCGGTCCTCCAGGAAGCGGCCAAGATCGGTCTCTACGGCTTCGAGTCTTTGGCCGAGCTGTTCGGTGACCCGACCGGTCTCTCTTTGCAGATCGCCAACGAGGAGCTGTTCTGGGGCGACGCCGGCATCGGCATGGCACTGTTCGGCACCTCGCTGGCCGTGGCCGGTATCTTCGCCTCCGGCACCCCGGACCAGATGGCCGAATGGGTCCCGCAGTGCTTCGGCGACGAGTCGGACGTGAAGGTGGCGGCGTTCTGCGTCTCCGAGCCCCAGGCGGGCTCGGACGTGTCCGCCATGCGCACCCGGGCCCGTTACGACGAGGCCAAGGACGAGTGGGTGCTCAGCGGGCAGAAGGCGTGGATCACCAACGGCGGCATCGCCAACATCCACGTCGTCGTCGCCTCCGTCGACCCCGAGCTCGGTGCGCGCGGCCAGGCCGCGTTCATCGTGCCGCCCAACACCCCGGGCCTGGTGGGCAACCGCAAGATCAAGAAGCTCGGCCTGCGTGCCTCGCACACCGCCGATGTCTTCCTGGACGACGTGCGGGTGCCCGGCGAGTGCCTGCTCGGCGGCAAGGAGAAGCTGGACGCCCGGCTGGCCCGGATCCGCGAGGGCAACACGGCCAAGGGCCAGGCGGCCATGGCGACGTTCGAGGTCTCCCGCCCGACGGTGGGCGCGCAGGCGCTCGGCATCGCGCGCGCGGCCTACGAATACGCCCTGGAGTACGCGGGCGAGCGCGAGGCGTTCGGCCGCCGGATCATCGAGAACCAGGCCATCGCCTTCACCCTGGCGGACATGCGCACCGAGATCGACGCGGTCCGGCTGCTGATCTGGCGCGCGGCGTGGATGGCGCGCAACGAGAAGCAGTTCACGGCGGGCGAGGGCTCGATGTCCAAGCTCCGCGCCGGTGAGCTGGCGGTCAGCGCCACCGAGAAGGCCATCCAGATCCTGGGCGGCGCCGGCTACAGCCGGGAGCACCCGGTGGAGCGCATGTACCGCGACAGCAAGATTTACACGATCTTCGAGGGCACGAGCGAGATCCAGCGCCTGGTGATCGCCCGCGCCATCTCCGGCCGCCACATCCGCTGACCCGGTAGCACCCGCAGAACTTTTGAGGAACGGCAGGGGAACGACCGAGTCGGCGTTCCCTCTGCCCGCCGCTGCCTCCCGCGAGCTGGTCACTCACGGGAGGCAGCGGGCATGTGTGCCTGGGGCCAGGGCCGTAGCCCGGGCCCGTCGGTCCGGGCGTCGCGTCAGGGCCCGCCGCGCGGGATGCGGTCGCCTCGGCCAGGACGTCCTTGACCAGCCCGGAGCTCGCGGCCACCCGGCCAGTGGCTCGAACGATCCGCTGTCGGCCTGATCACATCGCGGGCGCGGTCCTGGCGCGGTCCTGGCGCGGTCCTGGCGCGGTCCGGGCGCGGCCCGGCCGCCGGCCGTCGACGGTCTCCGCCCTCGGCCGTGTCGACCTTGTCCCCGTAGCGCTCCACCCACGCGGAGCTGATCAACGGGGTCAGCCAGTCGGGGGCACCTCGGCCCGGCACACCAGACACGTCTCGATCCGGCCCGCGTGGCCGACCACCACCCGCCGCACATCGGCCGGGTGGAGATCCGGCTCGCCGGGGCACCAGCACCCGGCGCGGTGCAGCACACCCCGCCGGGGCTCACCCGGCGGGGTCCGCGTCCACTGCACCCACCACCGGGGCCGGGCCCGTTCCGCCGCCGCGACCCGTTCCGCCTCGGTGATGGCCTCCCGGACCGCCCCGAGCTGGAGTTCCAGCCAGGTGGCCAGGGTGCGCAGACGCGGCAGGTCGGGCGGCAGGTCGGACGATTGCTCGCTCACACGTTCGATTTTATGCGCTCCCGCCGCGCTTCCTGCCGCCGGAGCCCTCGGGCGCGGAGCGGCCACGGCTCCGGCGGAGTAGCGCGCGGCTACGGGGTCGGGAGCGTCTCGCCCGTTTCGAGCAGCGTCTTGAGGCCGGACAGGACCGCGGGCCAGCCTCCGCTGATGCTCTCCAGCACGGTGCTACCAGGCTCGAAGCCGTCGTGGATCACGGTGAGCCGGACCGTCTCCCCGAGCGGTTCGATCTCGAAGGTCACCTTCGACCGGCGCTCGCCCGCCATCACCGTCAGGGCCTCTTCGGAGAAGCCGAACTTCTCGCCGAACTCCCGGGTGAACGTGTGCCAGGTGTACGACAGGCGGCGGCCCGGCTCGGCTTCGAGGACCACCTGCTCGGGGTCCGCGATGACCGCGCCGTCCTGCTCCCAGGTCACCGTCGAGCCGGCCGTCCAGTCCGACTCCAGGACGGCCCCCCAGTAGCGGCGGGTGAAGGCGGGGTCGGTCAGCGCCTGCCAGAGCCGCTCCGGGGTGGTCCTGATGTAGGTGGTGTAGACGAACTCGGGCTTGCTCATCGTGCTCATCTCGCTCATCGGTGGGTGCTCCAATGCCGTCTTCAGATCCGCGAGCGCGCTCGCCCGCGCGCGGTCGTACTGGTTGATCCAGCGCTCGGTGATGGCGTTGATCGGCACGGCGTTGAGGTAGTGCAGCTTCTCCCGGCCGCGCCGGACCGTGGTCACCAGGCCGGCCGCCTCCAGCACGGCCAGGTGCTTGCTGACCGACTGCCGGGCCATGTCCAGGCCCGCGCACAGCTCGCGCAGGGTCTGCCCGTCGCGGGCGTTCAGGCTGTCGAGCAGTCGGCGGCGGCTGGCGTCGGCCAGCGCCTTGAACACCTCGTCGTCCATCTCTCGCCCTCTCGGCTCGCGCCGTCGCCGTTCCGGATAGGCAGCCATTCGGCTGCCTGAAGAATGGCAGCCGGGCGGCTGCATGTTAACGCCTTCCCGTCACCTGCGATGGCCTGGGGGATTGCACGGAGTGACACCGTTGCGCCACGATGCGTGGATGAGCTTGACGACCGACGGCAGGGCGCCGGGACCCGTGCGGTTCTTCCTGGCCTGCGACCGGAGCGGCTGCGAGGAGCTGATCATGTTCGACATGGTCATCGCGGATCCGCCGCCGGACCGCGAGAAGGACCTGTTCGGCTATCTGCTCCACGAAGCCACGCACGCCGCCCCGCACATCAAGGAACTCGGCTGGATCTTCATCGAGGGCGGCGAGGGCTACTGGTGCCCGAAGTGCGCCACCCCCGCCTCACGCAGACCGCCGACCGACCCGGCCGGGTGACGGGGGCGGGGCGGACGTGCTGATCGTCGCCCCAGGGGACGACGGCGCTCACAGCGGTACCGTCCCGGGCGACACGCCGACCAGTTCCGCGTCCATGCGCTCGGTCGTCGCCGCCATGGTCGAAGACCGGGAAGCGGACGAGCAACAAGGGACCGGGCGTCATCCGTTCGGGGGAAGGAGGTGGGTTCCGGGCCGCAACCGGCTGTCCGGCAAGGAAAATGCCGTGCGTGCTGAAGAACGTACTCGTCACATCCCCTGCCGCCACTCACGGTCAGCCGCCCTGTGACCGGTGTGGCAGTCCGCTGTGGCCGGACATCACGGTGCAGGGACGCTCTCCGATGTGGGTGTGCCCCTCCTGCGCCACTCCCAAGGCCCGCTTTTGGCATTCCCACGAGGGCCAGCACTGCCCGCTCGGCTTCCCCTGGCCACTCCACGAGGACCCGGCCGGGCGCCTGTTCATCTGCTGCTGAGGGCGGCGGTGCCGGCCAGGCGTTGACGGGCCGTTTCGTACAGGACCACCGTGGCCGCGTTCGCCGCGTTGAGGGAGCTGGCCGAGCCCGTCATCGGGATGCGCACCAGCGTGTCGCACAACTCGCGCCAGGCCGTGCTCAGTCCGGTCGTCTCGTTGCCGATCAGCAGGAGGACCGGGCCGGTCAGGTCGAAGCCCGCGACATCCGTCGTGCCGGACTCGTCCGTGCCCACCACCGTGACCGGCACGCCGCGTTCGCGGGCGCCCGTCAGCCAGTCCGCCACCTCCCGGTGGCTCGGGACCCGCACCACCGGCAGCGCGAACAGCGAACCGGTGCTCGCCCGGACCGCCTTGGGGTCGTACACGTCCGCCGCGTGGCCCGTCACCACCAGGCCGTCGGCGCCGAAGGAGTCGGCGGAGCGGATGATCGTGCCGATGTTCCCCGGGCTGGTGGGGCGGTCGAACACGACGCCGAGGAAGCCCGGTCGGACCGGGATGCGGGCCAGGTCGTCCGGCGGCATCTCGGCGACGGCCACCAACTCCGGTGCGCCGTCGTCCTTCTCGCCCAGCTCGGCCAGCAACTCCGGGGCCATGGCGATCTTCTCGGCGGACACGTCCCGCAGCAGCCCGCCCGCCCAGCGCGTCGGGGAGCGGCTCGCGTCGAAGAGGAGGGCGCGGATCGGCCAGCCGTGCTCGACGGCCTGCGAGATCGGCCGCACGCCCTGGATCAGGAACTCGCCCGCCCGGTGCCGCTTGGTGCGGTTGGTGAGCTGGGCCTGCCACTGCTGGAAGCGGGCGTTGCGGGTCGTGATCCGCTGGTGAGCCACCCGTTCTCCCTGACCGATGATCGCCGTGCGCGGCGGTCGCACGCCTGTGCGCCGCCGGATGCCTGATCAGCAGGCTACCCGAGGGGCCGGTCCGTGCCCGCCGCGATCTCCTCGCCGCTGTCGCCCGCGATCCCCGCGCCGTTCCCGTCGGGAGCCGTCGGGGAGGAGGAGCCGGAGGCCGGCGTCCCGCCGCCGAGCGCCATGGCGCCGCCGAGCAGGGCGAGAGTCGCCGAGAAGCCGAGGGCGACGGCGGCGAGGGAACGGTCACGCATGGAGCACTCCAGAGGGTCGGACGCCGGACCCCGTGCCTGTCCGGACACCTGTTGCCTGTCCGGGGACGGCCCGGATCATGGCGTCGGCGGCCCGTTTTCCCTCTGACGGGGTACGTCGGCTGGCGCGGGGCTGACGCCGGCCCGGGCGTCAGCCCTCGTACCCCTCCACCTCGGGGGCCGGCCGGAGGGTCGCCTCGTCCGGGTTCCCGCCGAACTCGCTGCGCGCGCGGCGCTGGCGGAGCAGGTCCCAGCACTGGTCGAGGCTCACCTCGACCTCGATCAGCCGCGTCCGCTCCTCTTCCTTGAGCCCCTGGCCGACGGAGCGCTCGCGCAGGGCGCGCTCCTCGGTCACGAGCGTGTCGACACGGGCGAGGATGTCCTTGTCGTCCATGACGTCAGGCTAATCCCGGTTCCGGGGGGCTGCCATCGGGCGACGGGCGACGCTCGGACCGGACCCGGACGGAGGGGAAGCAGTGACCAGCACCCTCATCCGCGGCGGCACGGTCGTCACCGCGGCGTCGGTCGTCCCGTTCCCACGGGACCGCAGGCCGGAGCTGAACGACGGACTTGTCCGGGATATGGACTGACAACGTCAACCTGACGTTGAGTGAGTTCATCCGATAGGGACGCGAAGTGCGCAGGTGGAACGTTCCTGCTGGGTGTTAACCAGACACGTTGGGCTTCGTGTCAACGTGCGTAGTCGCCCTGCCGTCGCGTGCGCTTTGTGCGTACGTGGTGGCTGCGGTCTGTGTTCCTGCGATTTCGCTTTTGTATGCCGGTAATAAACCCCGGGAAGTAGCTTGTCTGAAAAGCAGCAACGGCCGCTGTCCGTGGCACGCCGATTGCGTTGTGATACTTCCAGGCATGGGTCAAGGGGCGGCGCGTGCCGGCTACGTCCTGGCAGGGCCGCCATCAAGTCGTTGAAGGAGTCGTAGGGAGCCTCCCTGCGGGTCACCCGCGGAGAGCGCACGTTGAAAGGCAGACCATGACCGAGGTTGGGCCGATGACCGCCGATCCGGCGCACGGGGAGGCTCCTCTCCTCCCGGGCCGTCATCTCCCGGACCGTCACCTCCCGGACCGTGAGTCTCGGGGCCGCGAGTCTCCGGGCCGTGCCCCCCGGGGCCGCGGTCTCTGGCACCACAGTCTCCGGCACCACACTCTTCCGGACTCTCCAGTCCCCGGCCGGCCATCGGCGCCGGCCTACCGCCCCGGCGGCGCCCGCCGAGGCGGTCCCTCGCCTTCGTCCGCCGTCAGCATCGCCATCTGACCGTTTCCGGCCGCACCCGGATCACCGCGGCCGACGCGCGACACCGCGCGTCCGCCCGTTCCGCAACAGCGCCCGCCGAGGCCCCCGCCCGGCGAGGCCCCGCCCGGCGAGGCCGCCGCGGGGGATCCGACGTGCCGAATCCCACCCCGACCGATCACCTGAGCGCCGCGTGCGCAGCCCCCCACATCGTTTGACGGTTATCTGATGGGTTGTTGGAGCACTTACATGAGCGAAAACGCGATCGCCGTCGTCGGCTCGGCCCACGGCCATCCCGAAGCCGCGGGCATCGACGCCGAGTTCTTCGGACTCCCGGCGGACGGGACCCTCCCACCCGATCCCCGTCAAGATCTGCTGCTGGAGCTCCTGTGGCGGGCCGTGGAGAACGCCGGGCTGGTGCCCGCCGCCTCCCCGGCGGCCCGCGTGGGTGTCCACCTCGACGCGCTCGACCCCAGCCGGCGGCGGGCCGTCCTCGCTCTCCTCCCACCCGGCTCCACCGTCGACGGCGACCATCCGTCGCGCCGCGCGGCCCTCGACGCCGCCTGCCGGGCACTGCGGAGCGGCGATATCGCGTGGGCGCTCGTCGGGGGCTCCGCGGGCGGCGACCACGCGGACGCCGCCGAGGTCGTCGTGCTCAAGCCGCTGCGCCGGGCCGTCGCGGACGGGGATGTGGTGTGGCGGGTGCTGACCGGCGAACCGGTCGCCGATGACGCCGATGACGCCGATGACGCCGATGACGCCGAACTCGCCGATGAAGCATACGTGTTCGGCGCCGCGTCGCCGCCCGCTCCCGAGGCGACCGAGGCGGCCGAGAGGGCCGGGGAGGCCGGCGTCGCGGCGGCGGCCGACGCGGATGTCCCGCTGCCGTGGATCGTCACCGCCGGGACGCCCGACGCCCTGCGCGCCCAGGCACGGCGGCTCCGCGCCCACGTCACCGCCCACCCGGCCGCCACGCCCGCCGACATCGGCCTCTCGCTGGCCACCACCCGGACCCGTTTCCCCCACCGCGCCGTCGTCATCGGCACTGGCCGGGACGAGCTGCTGGCCGGCCTCGACGCCGCGGCGCACAGTGGTTTCGCCCCGAACGTGGTGCGCGGCGTGAGTCCGGGCACGGGCACGGGCACGGGCCGGAGCACGGGCCCGGACGCGGCGGGGGGCGGCGTCGCGTTCGTCTTCTCCGGGGCCGGCGGTCAGTGGCCGGGCATGGGAGCCGGACTCCTCGAATCCTCCCCGGTGTTCCGCGGTCTGGTCGAGGAATGCGAGCAGGCCCTGACTCCGTTCGTCGACTGGTCCCTCACCGATGTCCTGCGCGGCACCTCCGGCGCGCCGCCGCTGACGGCCGAAGACGTCGTGCAGCCCGCGCTGTTCGGCCTTCAGGTGGCCCTCGCGGGAACGCTGTGCGCGTACGGGGTGCGGCCCGCCGCGGTGGCCGGCCACAGCGGCGGCGAGATCGCCGCCGCCCACGTGGCCGGCGCCCTGACCCTCGCCGACGCCGCGCGCGTCGTGGCCCTTTGGAGTCAGGCGCAGGCCACTCTCGCCGGCCGGGGCGGCATGGTCACGGTCGCCGCCTCCGCCGACGAGGTGCAGGCCCGGCTGGGCCGTTGGCACGGACGGCTCGCCCTCGCCGTGGTCAACGGGCCCGCCGCCGTGATCGTTTCGGGCGACGGGGACGCCGCCGACGAGCTGGTCACCGAGCTGAAGGCCGACGGCTACCGGGTCCGCCGCATCGCCGTCAGCCTCGCCGCGCACTCCCCGCACATCGCTCGCATCCGCGACCGCCTGCTGGCCGACCTCGCCCCCGTGCGGCCGGTCACCGCCCGCGTTCCCCTCTACAGTTCCGCCATCGGCGGCCCGATCGACGGCTGCGAACTCACCGCCGACCGTTGGTACCGCACGCTCCGCGATCCGGTGCTGTTCGACCGGCTCACGGGCGCCCTGCTGGCGGACGGGCACGGCACGCTCGTCGAGATCGGCCCGCACCCGGTGCTGACCGCCGCCATGCAGGACACCGCGACGGCCGCCGGGCGTTCGGCCCACGCGATCGGCACCCTGCGCCGTGGCCAGGACGGGACGGAACGGCTGCTGACCGCCCTCGCCGAGGCGCACGTGCTCGGCGCCGATGTGGACTGGTCCCCGGCGTTCGCCGGCACGGGCGCCCGCCGCGTCCCGCTGCCCGGCTACGCCTTCCGGCGTCGCCGGGCGGAGACGGCCGTCGAAGAGTCGTTCCGGGACCGCCTCGCCGCGCTGCCCGAGGCCGAACGGGACGCCGTGGCCTACTCGTTGGTCCTCGATGTGACCGCTGGTCTGCTGGCCGGCGGTGGTGGTGGCGGTGGTGGCGGGGGTGGCCGTGGCGACCGTGACCGGCTGGGTGACGGGCGTACGTTCCGCGCCCTGGGCCTCGACTCCGTGACCGCCGTCGAGCTGCGTAACCGCCTCGCCCAGGCGACCGGTCTGGCTTTCCCGCCCACCGTCGTCTTCGACCACCCCACCCCGGGCGCCCTCGCCCGCCGCATCGTCGCCGAGGCGTTCGGGTGGTACGACGACGCGGCCTTGGCCGGGCTCGGGCTCGGGGCCGGGACCGGGACCGGGACCGGGAGAGTACGGGGGGTGGCGTCGGACGAGCCGATCGCGATCGTCGCGATGAGCTGCCGCCTGCCGGGCGGGGTCCGTTCGCCGGAGGACCTGTGGCGCATCGTCGCGGACGGCGTTGACGTGGTGGGTCCGTTGCCGGCTGATCGTGGTTGGGATGTGGCGGGGCTGTATGACGCTGATCCGGCGGCTTCGGGTCGGTATTACCAGCGTGAGGCGGGGTTGTTGGGGGAGGTGGCCGGTTTCGACGCGGAGTTTTTCGGGATTTCGCCGCGTGAGGCGTTGGCGATGGATCCGCAGCAGCGGTTGTTGCTGGAGACGGCGTGGGAGGTGTTCGAGCGGGCGGGCATCGACCCGGGGGCCGTGCGCGGCAGCGGCACCGGCACGTTCGTCGGGGCCATGGCTGCCGACTACGGACCCCGACTGCACGAGGCGGCGGCCGAGTTGGAGGGCTACCTACTTACGGGCAACGCCGCCAGTGTCGCGTCCGGCCGCCTCGCCTACACGTTCGGGCTGGAGGGTCCGGCCGTCACCGTCGATACGGCGTGCTCGTCGTCACTGGTCGCGCTGCACCTGGCCGTTCAGGCGTTGCGCGGCGGTGAATGCGGGCTCGCGCTGGCCGGGGGCGCGACCGTCATGCCCACGCCCGGGATGCTCGTGGAGTTCAGCCGGCAGCGGGCCCTGGCCCCGGATGGCAGGTGCAAGGCGTTTTCGGCGGCGGCGGACGGCTTCGGACTGGCCGAGGGCGTGGGGATGTTGCTGCTGGAGCGGCTGTCCGATGCCCGGCGTAATGGGCATCGGGTGCTGGCGGTGGTGCGTGGGACGGCGATCAACCAGGATGGCGCGTCGAACGGGCTCACCGCGCCCAGTGGACCGGCGCAGGAGCGTGTTATCCGGTCGGCGTTGGCGAATGCCGGGTTGTCGGCGGCGGATGTGGATGTGGTGGAGGCGCATGGCACGGGTACCCGGCTGGGTGATCCGATCGAGGCGCAGGCGCTGCTCGCCACGTATGGGCGGGAGCGGTCCGCCGAACGGCCGTTGTGGCTGGGGTCGTTGAAGTCGAACATCGGGCACGCCCAGGCCGCCGCCGGGGTCGCGGGAGTCATCAAGACGGTCCTCGCGCTGCGGCACGGAGTGCTTCCCCGGTCCCTTCACGTCAACGAGCCGTCGCCGCACGTCGATTGGTCGGTGGGTGGGGTGCGGCTGCTGACGGAGTCGGTGCCTTGGCTGTCGGAGGGGCGTCCGCGTCGGGCGGGGGTGTCGTCGTTCGGGATCAGTGGGACCAACGCCCATGCGGTGATTGAGCAGGCGCCGGTTGCGGATGTGGTGGGGCCGGTGGTGGGGGGCGTTCCGCGGTTGCTGGATCCGGTGGTTGTGCCGTTGGTGGTGTCGGCTCGTTCGGTGGAGGCGTTGGGGGAGCTGGCGGGTCGGGTGGCGGGGGTGCTGGAGGGTGATCCGGTCGGGGTGGCGCGGGGGTTGGTGACGTCGCGGGCGATGTTCGAGCACCGGGCCGTGGTCGTTGGCACCGACCGCGACGAACTCGCGGACGCTCTGCGCGCGTTGGCGGATGGTCGGCCGGCTCCCGATACGGCTCTGGGCACCGCGCGCCCCGGCGTTCGCCCCGTCTTTGTCTTTCCCGGTCAGGGTTCGCAGTGGGCGGGGATGGCGGTGGGGTTGCTGGATTCGTCGGCGTTGTTCCGGGAGTGGATGGCGGCGTGTGAGGCGGCGTTGGCTCCGTATGTGGGGTGGTCGCTGGAGGGTGTGCTGCGGGGGGTTGCGGGTGCGCCGGTGCTGGATGCGGCTGAGGTGGTGCAGCCGGTGTTGTGGGCGGTGATGGTGTCGCTGGCCGAGGTGTGGCGTGCCGCGGGTGTGGTGCCGGCGGCGGTGGTGGGGCATTCGCAGGGTGAGATCGCGGCGGCTTGTGTGGCGGGTGCGTTGTCGTTGGAGGACGGGGCGCGGGTGGTGGCGTTGCGCAGTCGTCTGCTGGCGCGGGTGGCGGGGCGTGGGGGGATGGCGTCGGTGGCCGCGTCTGAGGCGGATGTGCGGGTGCGTGTGGCGGGTTGGGGTGGGCGGTTGGGTGTGGCGGCGGTGAATGGTCCGGCGTCGGTGGTGGTGTCGGGTGACGCGGACGCGCTGGAGGATTTCCTCGCGGTGTGTGAGGGGGATGGTCTGCGGGTGCGGCGGGTTCCTGTGGATTACGCCTCCCACAGCCCCCACGTCGAAGAAATCGAAGCCGAGTTGATCACGGCCCTCGGCACCATCAGTCCACGGTCACCGCGGGTGCCGTTCCGTTCCACGGTGATCGACGGCATGACCGATACCCCGTTGGACGCCGCCTACTGGTACCAGAACTTGCGGCGGACCGTGCGGTTCGAGGAGGTGGCGCGCCGTCTGCTGGACGAGGGCCACTCGGTGTTCGTGGAGGTCAGTCCGCATCCGGTGCTGACGGTCGGCCTCCAGGAGACGTTCGAGGCCGCCGGGGCGGAGAGCGCGAGGGCGGTGGCGACGCTGCGGCGCGGGGAGGGCGGTGCGAAACGGTTCCTGCTCTCCCTCGGTGAGGCCCACACGGCCGGGGCCGACGTCGACTGGCCCGCGCTGATGACCGGCTGGCCGGCCCAGCCCGTCGACCTGCCCACCTACCCCTTCCAACGCCGCCACTACTGGCTGGCCGCGACCCCGGCTCACGATCCCGCCGGGATCGGCCTCCGGCGCACCGGCCACCCGCTGTTGGCAGCGGCCATCCCGCTGCCGGACGGCGCCGGCACGGTGTGGACCGGACGTCTCTCGCTGACCGACCACCCCTGGCTGGCCGACCACCGGGTGAAGGGCACGGTCGTCGTTCCCGGCACCGCCTACCTCGACCTCGCCCTGCGCGCCGCCGAGGACCTGGGGTGCGACCGGGTCGAGGAACTCGCCCTGTCGGCGCCGCTGGTGCTCACCGAGGGCGCCGCCCATCACGTTCAGGTGAGCGTCGGCGCGGCCGACACGTCCGGACGGCGGCCGGTGCGGATCGACTCCCGCCCTGACGGCGCCACCACGGCCGAGCCGTGGACCAACCACGCGTCCGGAACGCTGACTCCGGCGGCGGCCGACACCGCACCGGACGAGGCGGACCCGGAGCCCGGAGCGTGGCCGCCGCCCGGCGCGCGGCCCGTTCCTGTGAACGACTGCTACGCCCACCACATCGCCCTGGGCATCGACTACGGCCCCGCGTTCCAGTGCCTGCGTGGGCTGTGGCAGGGCGACGGCGAGGTGTTCGCCGAGGTGGCGCTGGACGAGGGCACGGACGCGGCCGGGTTCGGCGTCCATCCCGCGTTGCTGGACGCCGCGTTGCACGGCATCGCCATCGGCGGCCTGCTGCCGGACACCGGCCGGGGACGCATGCTGTTCTCGTGGACCGGCGCCCGGTTCCTGGTGTCCGGGACGACCGATGCGGGCGGTCCGGCCACACTCCGTATAAGGCTTTCCCGTCGCGCGGACGACGCGGTCTCCCTGGACGCCACCGACACGGCCGGACGGCCGGTCGTCCGCGTGGAGTCCCTGGGCCTGCGGCCGTTGCCGGCCGATATCGGGATGGGGCAGACCGCCGTCGCGCACCGCGTCGCCTGGACCGCCGTTCCCGTGTCCGGCCCGGCCTCCGGTGAGCGCGTCGAACGGTACGACGACCTGGCCGCGTTGACCACCGCCCTCGACTCCGGCGCCGCACCGCCCGAGGTGGTCGTCATTCCCCTGCCCCCGGGTGGGAACGACGCGCCGCACGCGCACGCCGCGACCGCGCACGCCCTGGCACTGCTGCGGGCCTGGC
Source organism: Streptomyces sp. NBC_01803 (assembly GCF_035917415.1). Lineage (NCBI taxonomy): Bacteria > Bacillati > Actinomycetota > Actinomycetes > Kitasatosporales > Streptomycetaceae > Streptomyces > Streptomyces sp. NBC_01803. Next base: position 1,046,080 of record NZ_CP109073.1, on the reverse strand, counting down.
TCGCCGACGAACGGCTCGCCGCCTCCCGGCTGGTGCTCGCCACCCGTGGCGCGGTCGCCGCCGCGCCCGGCGAGCGGCCGACCGACCTCGCCCAGGCCGCCGTATGGGGGCTGGTGCGGTCGGCGCAGTCGGAGCACCCGGGGCGGTTCGTGCTGGTGGACTGGGACGGCGGCGACACCGCGTGGGCCGCGCTGCCGGGCCATCTGGCGGGTGACGAACCGCAGATGGCGCTCCGGCGGGACACCGCGTTAGTCCCGCGCCTGGAGCGCGTCCCGGCGGCGGAGGGCCCGGCCGGCCCGGAGCGGAGCGTGCCCGTCGAGGGCACCATCCTGATCACCGGCGGCACGGGCGGTCTTGGTGCCCTCGTGGCACGGCACTTGGTGACCGAGCACGGCGCGCGGCGCCTGCTGCTGGTCAGCCGGCGTGGCCCGGACGCCCAAGGCGCCATCGAGCTGCGCGCCGAACTCGCCGCCCACGGCGCCGACATCACCATCGCCGCCTGTGACACCGCCGACCGCGACGCCCTGGCCCGGCTCCTCGCCGCACACCCCCCGGCGGCCGTCGTCCACACCGCCGGACTGCGCGACGACGGCGTCATCGAGGCACTCACCCCCGCGCGGCTGTCGCACGTGCTGACCCCCAAGGTCGACGCCACGCTCCACCTCTACGAGCTCACCCGACACCTCGACCTCGCCGCCTTCATCCTCTTCTCCTCGTCCGCCGCGACCTTCACCAACGGCGGCCAGGGCAACTACTCCGCCGCCAATGCCTACCTGGACGCGGCGGCACAGCGCTGGCGCGCGGACGGCCTGCCCGTCACGTCGATCGCCTGGGGCCTGTGGAACGGCCTCGGCATGGCCACCCAACTGCACGCCGCCGACGTGGCCCGCCTCGCGCAGTCCGGCATGGCACCCTTCGACGCGGCGGAAGGACTGGCGCTGTTCGACGCGGCCTGGACCTCCGCCGAGGCCGTGACCGTCGCGGCCCGTTTCACGACTGCCGCCGCCGGAGCGGCCGTTCCGCCGATCCTCCGCGATGTCGTCCGCACGTCGTCCGCGCCGCGTGCCGCGCGTGCCGCGCGCGGCGGACCCGGCGACGCGGTCGCCCTCCGGCAGTGGCTGGCCGGACTCGCCCAGCCCAAGCAGGAACGGGTCCTGCTCGACCTCGTCCGCACCCACGCCGCCGCGGTCCTGGGCTTCACCGGCCCTCAACGAGTCCCGCGAGACGGGGAGTTCAAGGCCGCAGGCTTCGACTCGCTGATGTCGGTCGAGCTGCGCAACCGCCTCGGCACGGCGACCGGGCTGCGGCTGCCCGCGACGCTCATGTTCGACTGCCCGACCCCGGTCGCGGTGGCCGAGCGGCTGCGCACCCAACTCGCGCCACCGGAACCGGACCAGGACCGGTCCCCGGCGCCGACCGTACCAACCGCCGTATTCAACGAGATCGACCGGCTGGAATCCGTCCTCGACGGCATCGGAGCCGACGACACCGCCGTGCTCCACCGCGTCCGTGCCCGCCTGCGCACCGTCCTGGCCAGGCTCGACGGGGACACGGAGGACGACGCCGATCAGCGGCTCGACACGGCGACCATCGACGACATCTTCGACCTGGTGGATCAGGAACTCGAAGCCCAGTGAGCGTTCCGAGGGTGGGTACACACGACATGCGAGACGACGAGAACCAGCAGGGCAACCAGCCGGGCGAGCGGAAGCTCCTGGACTACCTCAAGCGCGTCACCGCCGATCTCAAGCAGACCAGGCGGCGGCTGCGCGACGCCGAGGCCAGGGACTCCGAGCCGATCGCCATCGTCGGCATGAGCTGCCGTTTTCCCGGCCAGGCCGACAGTCCCGAACGGCTGTGGCGCATCGTCGCGGACGGCGTTGACGTGGTGGGTCCGTTGCCGGCCGATCGTGGTTGGGATGTGGCGGGGCTGTATGACGCTGATCCGGCGGCTTCGGGTCGGTATTACCAGCGTGAGGCGGGGTTGTTGGGGGAGGCGGCCGGTTTCGACGCGGAGTTTTTCGGGATTTCGCCGCGTGAGGCGTTGGCGATGGATCCGCAGCAGCGGTTGTTGCTGGAGACGGCGTGGGAGGTGTTCGAGCGGGCGGGCATCGACCCGGGGGCCGTGCGCGGCAGCGGCACCGGCACCTTCATCGGCATCCTCTCGCAGGAATACGGCCCCCTCATGCAGGAGCCGGGACAGGAGCTGGAGGGCTACCTGGTCACCGGCAACAACACCAGTGTCGCGTCCGGCCGCATCGCCTACACCCTTGGCCTCGAAGGCCCCGCGGTGACGGTCGGCACCGCCTGCTCGTCGTCACTGGTCGCCCTCCACCTGGCCGTTCAGGCGCTCCGCACGGGCGAATGCGAGATGGCCCTGACCGGGGGCGCGACCGTCATGTCGTCGATGGGCCTGTTCATGGAGATGAGCCGGCAGCGCGGGCTCGCGCCGGATGGCAGGTGCAAGGCGTTTTCGGCGGCGGCGGACGGCTTCGGCGTCGCGGAGGGCGTGGGGATGTTGCTGCTGGAGCGGCTGTCCGATGCCCGGCGTAATGGGCATCGGGTGCTGGCGGTGGTGCGTGGGACGGCGATCAACCAGGATGGCGCGTCGAACGGGCTCACCGCGCCCAGCGGACCGGCGCAGGAGCGCGTTATCCGGTCGGCGTTGGCGAATGCCGGGTTGTCGGCGTCGGATGTGGACGTGGTGGAGGCGCACGGCACGGGTACCCGGCTGGGTGATCCGATCGAGGCGCAGGCGCTGCTCGCCACGTACGGGCGGGAGCGGTCCCCCGAACGGCCGTTGTGGCTGGGGTCGTTGAAGTCGAACATCGGGCACGCCCAGGCCGCCGCCGGAGTGGGTGGGGTCATCAAGATGGTCATGGCGATGCGCCATGGCGTTCTGCCGCGCACGCTGCACGTCAACGAGCCGTCGCCGCACGTCGATTGGTCGGTGGGTGGGGTGCGGTTGCTGACGGAGTCGGTGCCTTGGCTGTCGGAGGGTGGGCGTCCGCGTCGGGCGGGGGTGTCGTCGTTCGGGATCAGTGGGACCAACGCCCATGCGGTGATCGAGCAGGCGCCGGATGCGGATGTGGTGGGGCCGGTGGTGGGGGGCGTTCCGCGGTTGCTGGATCCGGTGGTTGTGCCGTTGGTGGTGTCGGCTCGTTCGGTGGAGGCGTTGGGGGAGCTGGCGGGTCGGGTGGCGGGGGTGCTGGAGGGTGATCCGGTCGGGGTGGCGCGGGGGTTGGTGACGTCGCGGGCGATGTTCGAGCACCGGGCCGTGGTCGTTGGCACCGACCGCGACGAACTCGCGGACGCTCTGCGCGCGTTGGCCGAGGGCCGCACCGCGTCGCACCTCGTGCGGGGAGCCGCCGACCCCGAACAGGCCGTCGTCTTTGTCTTTCCCGGTCAGGGTTCGCAGTGGGCGGGGATGGCGGTGGGGTTGCTGGATTCGTCGGCGTTGTTCCGGGAGTGGATGGCGGCGTGTGAGGCGGCGTTGGCTCCGTATGTGGGGTGGTCGCTGGAGGGTGTGCTGCGGGGGGTTGCGGGTGCGCCGGTGCTGGAGGCGGCTGAGGTGGTGCAGCCGGTGTTGTGGGCGGTGATGGTGTCGCTGGCCGAGGTGTGGCGTGCCGCGGGTGTGGTGCCGGCGGCGGTGGTGGGGCATTCGCAGGGTGAGATCGCGGCGGCTTGTGTGGCGGGTGCGTTGTCGTTGGAGGACGGGGCGCGGGTGGTGGCGTTGCGCAGTCGTCTGCTGGCGCGGGTGGCGGGGCGTGGGGGGATGGCGTCGGTGGCCGCGTCTGAGGCGGATGTGCGGGTGCGTGTGGCGGGTTGGGGTGGGCGGTTGGGTGTGGCGGCGGTGAATGGTCCGGCGTCGGTGGTGGTGTCGGGTGACGCGGACGCGCTGGAGGATTTCCTCGCGGTGTGTGAGGGGGATGGTCTGCGGGTGCGGCGGGTTCCTGTGGATTACGCCTCCCACAGCCCCCACGTCGAAGAAATCGAAGCCGAACTGGCCGATGTCCTGGCCGGGATCACGCCCGCGACACCCGAGGTCGCGTTCTACTCCACGGTCACCGGCGAACCCGTCGACGCTCCGTTGGACGCCGCCTACTGGTACCAGAACTTGCGGCGGACCGTGCGGTTCGAGGAGGTGGCGCGCCGTCTGCTGGACGAGGGTCACTCGGTGTTCGTGGAGGTCAGTCCGCATCCGGTGCTGACGGTCGGCCTCCAGGAGACGTTCGAGGCCGCCGGGGCGGAGAGCGCGAGGGCGGTGGCGACGCTGCGGCGCGGGGAGGGTGGCGCGAAACGGTTCCTGCTCTCCCTCGGTGAGGCCCACACGGCCGGGGCCGATGTCGACTGGCCCGCGCTGATGACCGGCTGGCCGGCCCAGCCCGTCGACCTGCCCAGCTACCCCTTCCAACGCCGCCACTACTGGCTCGCCCCCGAAAGCCCCGCCGCCACCGCCGGCGCCACGGCCACGACCTCGGCCGAAGAAGCCGAATTCTGGGACGCCGTCGCCCGCCAGGACCTGCCCGAGCTGGCCACCGCCCTCGCCCTCGACCCCGACGCCGACGCCTCGCTCGGTGACCTCGTCACCGGCCTCTCCCGCTGGCACCGCGAGACCACCGAGCGTTCCGCCGCCGACAGTTGGCGCTACCGCGTCACCTGGCAGCCCCTGAGCTCCGGCAACCACCCCGCGCCAACCGGCACCTGGGTCATCGCCGTTCCCGAACGGCACACCGACCACGCCACGGTCGACGCCGTCCGCCGCGCCCTGACCGGCCACGGCACCAGCGTCACGACCGTCACCGTCTCCCCGGCCGACGACCGCGCCGCACTGGCCGAGCGGCTGCGCGAGTCGGCAAGCGCCGACAGCGCGGGCGTCGTGTCCCTGCTCGCCCTCGACGGCGAACTCCTTCCCGGCCGCCCGGTGTCGACGGCCCTCGACGGCACCGTGATCCTCGCCCAGGCGCTCGGCGACGCCGACATCGCCGCACCCCTGTGGTGCCTCACCTCCGGCGCCGTCTCCACCGGACCGGCCGACCCCGTCCGCGACCCAGCACAGGCCCAACTCTGGGGCCTGGGGCGCGTCATCGCCCTGGAGCAGCCGCAACGCTGGGGCGGCCTCATCGACCTGCCGGAGCCGGACGACCTGGACTCCCGCGCCCTGACCCGACTCGCCGGAATCCTCGCCCACTCCGGAGACGAGCGGGAGACGGCCGTACGCCCGACGGGCGTCTTCGTCCGCCGCCTCGTCCGCGCCCCCGCGAGCACGCCACGACGCCCCGACTGGCGGCCGACCGGCACCATCCTCATCACGGGCGGCACCGGCTCCATCGGCGCTCACGTCGCCCGCCGACTGGCGGCGGAGGGAGCCGACCACCTGCTCCTCACCAGCCGCAGCGGCCCCGCCGCGCCCGGCGCGGAAGAGCTGCGGGCCGAACTGGAGGCCCACGGCACCCGGGTGACCATCACCGCCTGCGACGCAGCCGACCGTGACGCGCTGCGCGACCTGCTGGCCGACCTGCCCACCGAGCACCCCCTCACGGGCGTGATCCACTCCGCCGGAACGCTCGACGACGGCGTCCTCGACGCGCTCACCCCCGACCGGCTCGACAACGTGCTCCGACCCAAGGTCGAAGCCGCCCGCAACCTGCACGAACTCACCGCCGACCGCGACGACCTGGACCTGTTCGTCCTCTTCTCCTCCCTCTCCGGCGTCGTCGGCAACGGCGGCCAGGGCGGCTACGCGGCCGGCAACGCCTATCTCGACGCCCTGGCCCAGTACCGCCGCGCCCGGGGCCTGCGCGCCACCTCGATCGCCTGGGGATCGTGGGGCACCGGCGGCCTGGTCACCGACGCCGTCGAGGAACGCGCCCGGCGGCGCGGCCTGCTGCCCATGGCCGCCGAGCGGGCCGTCCAGGCACTGCGCCGCGCCATCGACCAGGACGACACCGCCGTCACCGTCGCCGACATCGACTGGAAGCGGTACGCCCCCACGCTCGCCCCCGCCCTCCTCGGCCAACTCCCCGAAGCGCGACAGCACATCAACGGCCAGGACACCACCGCCGTCCCCGAGGCGGGCGGCGAATCCCCGTTTGCCCAGCGGCTGGCAGCGCTGCCCGCCGCCGAACGCGCCCGCGCTGTCGTGGATCTCGTCCGCGCCGAGGCCGCCGCCGTCCTCGGCCACCCCGGACTGGAAGCCGTCCAGCCCGGAAAGGCGTTCCGCGAGGCCGGGTTCGACTCGCTCACCGCCGTCGAGCTCCGCAACCGCCTGTCCGCCGCCACCGGTACCCGGCTCCCGACGACCGTCGTCTTCGACCACCCGACCCCCACCGGCCTCGCCGGCTATCTGCACACGCGCATCGCCGGCCACGAACAGCGGCCCGCCGACCCGGCCGACCCGGCCATGGCGGCCGTGACGGGCACGTCGGCGACGGGAGGCCAACCGCCGCGCGACGACGAGCCGATCGCCATCGTCGGCATGAGCTGCCGCTTTCCCGGCGACGTCCGCTCACCCGAAGACCTGTGGCGGCTGCTCACCGACGGTCGCGAAGCCATCGGCACCTTCCCCACCGGGCGCGGCTGGGACCTGGACGCCTTCTACGACCCCGACCCCGAACACCCCGGCACCAGCTACGTCCGCGAAGGCTGCTTCCTGCCCGACGCGGGCGAGTTCGACGCCGCGTTCTTCGGGATCTCCCCGCGCGAAGCACTCGCCATGGACCCCCAGCAGCGGCTGCTCCTCGAAGTCGCCTGGGAGCTGTTCGAGCGGTCCGGCATCGACCCGGCGACGCTGCGCGGCAGCGGCACCGGCGTCTTCATCGGCTCCAACGGCCAGGACTACGCCCAGGATTACGCCTCCGGGCTGCTCCATCAGGTGCCCGACGCGGTCGAGGGCTACCTCCTCACCGGCCGCGCCGCCAGCGTGGTGTCCGGCCGCCTCGCCTACACGTTCGGCCTCGAAGGCCCGGCCGTGACCGTCGACACCGCCTGCTCGTCGTCGCTCGTCGCCCTCCACCTCGCGGCCCAGGCCCTGCGGCAGGGCGAATGCTCCCTGGCCCTTACCGGCGGTGTCACCGTCATGTCCAGCCCCCGCGCCTTCGTCGGATTCAGCCGGCAGCGCGGCCTCGCGCCGGACGGCCGTTGCAAGGCGTTCGCCGCCGGCGCCGACGGCACCGGCTGGGGCGAGGGCGTCGGCATGCTGATGCTGGAACGCCTCTCCGACGCCCGCCGCAACGGCCACCACGTGCTCGCCCTCATTCCCGGCTCCGCGATCAACCAGGACGGCGCGTCCAACGGCCTCACCGCGCCCAACGGCCCGTCGCAACAGCGCGTCATCCGGAAGGCGTTGGCGAGCGCGGGCCTGACGCCGGCGGATATCGACGCGGTGGAGGCGCACGGCACGGGCACGTCGCTGGGTGACCCGATCGAGGCCGAGGCCCTGATCGCCACCTACGGCCAGGAGCGTCCCGCCGAACGGCCCCTGTGGCTGGGCTCGTTGAAGTCGAACATCGGGCACACGCAGGCCGCCGCCGGGGTCGGCGGAGTGATCAAGATGGTGATGGCGATGCGCGGCGGGCTGCTGCCGCGCACCCTGCACGTCGATGAACCCTCGCCGCACGTGGACTGGTCGGCGGGGACGGTCCGGTTGCTGACCGAGCCCGTCGCCTGGGCGGAGAACGGCCACCCGCGCCGAGCTGGCGTGTCGTCGTTCGGCGTCAGCGGCACCAACGCCCACATCATCGTCGAACAGGCCCCCGACGACACCACCCCCGCCGAGGAGATCCACGACGCCCACGACGGTCCGGCGGCCGAGCGACTCCCGGTGATCTGGCCACTCTCGGCCAAGGACACCACCGCCCTGCGCGCCCAGGCACAGCGGCTCCTCACCCACCTCGACCAGCACCTCGACGCCCGACCCGCCGACATCGGACTGTCCCTCGCCACCACCCGCGCCACCCTCGAAACGCGCGCGGCCGTCCTGGGTACGGAACGCGCCGAGTTGATCAGCGGACTCCAGATCCTCGCCCGAGGCGAGAACGCCCCCGGCCTGGTGCGCGGAACCGCCGTTCCCGGTGGCCGTACGGCGTTCCTGTTTTCGGGGCAGGGGAGTCAGTGGGTGGGGATGGGCCGGGAGTTGTATGGGGTGTTTCCGGTGTTCGCGGATGCTTTTGATGAGGTGTGCGCGTGTGCGGACACCTTTTTGGATCGGTCGTTGCGGGATGTGGTGTTCGGGGGGGAGGGGGAGGGGCTTGGCGGTACGGGGTTTGTGCAGGTGGGGTTGTTCGCGGTTGAGGTGGCGTTGTTCCGGTTGCTGGGGTCGTGGGGTGTGCGGCCTGATGTGGTGGCGGGGCATTCGGTGGGGGAGTTCGCGGCGGCTTGTGTGGCGGGGGTGTTCTCGCTGGGGGATGCGGTTCGTCTGGTGGTGGCGCGTGGGCGGTTGATGGGTGAGTTGCCCGCGGGTGGGGTGATGGTGGCGGTTGCGGCGTCGGAGAGTGATGTGGTGCCGTTGCTGGCGGGTTTCGGGGATCGGGTGAGTATCGCCGCGGTCAATGGTCCTGCCTCGGTGGTGGTGTCGGGGGATGCGTCGGCTGTGGGCGAGGTGACGGCCGGGCTGAGGGGCAGGCGGCTGGCGGTGTCGCATGCTTTTCACTCTCCGTTGATGGAGCCGATGCTGGCCGCGTTCCGTGCGGAGCTGGAGTCGGTGGCGTTCCACGCGCCCACGCTGCCCGTCGTCTCGACCCTGACGGGTCGCCTGGTGGCGGATGAGGAGCTGACCGCTCCCGACTACTGGGTGCGGCAGATCCGCGAGCCGGTCCGCTTCGCCGACGCCGTGACCGAGTTGGCGAGCCAGGAGGTGACCACCTGCCTGGAGATCGGCCCCGGCGGCACCCTCGCCGCACTGGCCACGGAACTGCTCGACGGCACCGCGACCGCCCTCCCGGCCCTGCGCGCCGACCGCCCCGAACCGCTCGCCCTCACCGCCGCCCTGGCCGAATGCCACGCCCACGGGGTCCCCGTCGACTGGCACAGCTTCTTCGCCGGACGCGGTGCCCGCCGACTCGAACTGCCCACCTACGCCTTCCAACGCGAGCACTACTGGCTGCCGTTGCCCGCTTCCGCGAACGCGACGGAGATCGGCCTCAGCCCCGTCCCCCACCCGCTGCTCACCGGTGGGGTCGGCTTGCCCGACGGCGGTCACCTCATCACCGGCCGTCTCTCCCCGGCCGCGCACGCCTGGCTCGCCGAGCACGGCGTCTTCAGCGCGGTCCTCCTGCCCGGCACGGCCTTTGTCGAACTCGCCCTGCGGGCGGGCCAGGAGACCGGCAGTGAGCAGCTCGAAGAACTCGCCCTCGAAGCCCCGCTCGTCCTCCCCGACGGAGGGGGCGTCGCGCTGCGCATCACCCTCGGCGCCGCCGACGAACACGGCCGCCGCGACATCGACATCTCCTCCCGCGCCGACGACGACCCGGCGGACGACTGGACCTGCCACGCCACCGGCCGGCTCGCTCCGCGGAACACCAGGCACACCACAGAGCCGGGGGAGCCGTTCGACCTGACGTCATGGCCACCCCCCGGCGCTACCCGACTCCACGCCGACGACCTCCACGGCGTCCTCTACGACCGGCTCGAAGCACTCGGCTTCGACTACGGCCCTACCTTCCGCGGCCTGCGCGCCGTGTGGAGCGACGGCGACACCATGTACGCCGAGGCCGCGCTGCCCGGCGACGCGGACGGCGCCGCCTACGGTCTGCATCCGGCCCTTCTCGACGGGGTGATGCACTGCTCGTGGCTCGGCCTCCTCTCCGGCGCCGAGACCGGCGACTGTCTCCTGCCCTTCTCCTGGCAGCGAGTGACCCTGCACGCCACCGGCGCGCGGGCCGTGCGTATCAAGATCGCTCCCGTCGGCACGGACGCCGTCTCCGCGCTCGTGGCCGACGACGACGGCCGGCCCGTCGCCTCGATCGGCACCGTCGCCCTGCGCCGCTTCACCGCCGACCGCATGCGGGAGACGCTCGCCGCCCGCTCCGGCCATTCCCCGCACGACTCTCTTTTCCGGCTCGACTGGCAGCCCACGCCCCCCGGCCGCCCCGACCCGGCGGACACGATCGCCCGCCTCGCACCCGCCGGGACCGCCGGCACCGCCCGGACTGCCGGGACCGACGGGACCGACGGGGCCGCTACTCCGGCGGCGCACCACGCCGACCTGGCCGCCCTCGCCCGGGCCATCGACACCGGAACACCCGTCCCCCGTACCGTCCTTGCCGCCATCCCCGGCGAAACCGCGCACGTGACCGCTCACCACGCGCTCGATCTTGTCAAGGACTGGCTCGCGGACGAGCGGTTCACCGACTCGCGGCTGGTCGTCCTCACCCGCGACGCCATGACGGTGAGCGGCGAAGGCGGCGAACCCGACCTCGCGCAGGCCGCGATCTGGGGCCTCGTGCGCTCGGCGCAGTCCGAGCAGCCGGGCCGACTCGTCCTCGCCGACTGGGACGGCGACGAGGAGTCGTGGGCCGCGCTGCCCGGCGTTCTGGCGGGCGGCGAACCGCAGTTCGCCCTGCGGCGAGGAGCCGCGTTTGTGCCCCGGCTGGTCCGGCCCCGGCCGGGCGACGCGCTCGTGCCCGAAGCGGGCGCCCGCGGCTGGCGCCTGACAACCACGGACTCCGCCACACTCGACGCCCTCGCGCTGGCCGACAACCCTGCCGACCCGGCCGGAAGCACCCTCGGCGAAGGCCAGGTACGCCTCGCGATCCGCGCCGCGGGCGTCAACTTCCGCGACGCGCTGATCGCCCTCGGAATGTTCCCCGAGCCCGCGCCCCTCGGCTACGAAGCCGCCGGAACCGTCCTGGAGACCGGCCCCGGCGTGACGGAACTCCGCCCGGGTGACCGCGTGTTCGGCATGGTCACCGAGGCGTTCGGCCCGGCCGCGATCGTGGACCAGCGACTTGTGACACGGATGCCCGAAGGCTGGTCGTACGCGCAAGCGGCGGCCGTTCCCGTCGCGTTCCTCACCGCCTACTACGCGCTGGTCGACCTGGCGGAAGTCCGCCCCGGAGAACGAGTGCTCGTGCACGCCGCCACCGGCGGCGTCGGCATGGCCGCCGTCCAGCTCGCGCACCACCTGGGCGCCGAGGTGTTCGGAACGGCCAGCCCGTGGAAGTGGCCCGCCCTGGCCGGACTCGGCGTGCCCGAGGACCGGTTGGCCTCCTCGCGCTCGCTGGACTTCGAGGACCGCATCCGGGTCGCGAGCGGCGGCCGGGGCGTGGACGTGGTGCTGAACTCCCTGACCGGGGACTTCATCGACGCATCCGCGCGGCTCCTCACCCAGGGCGGCCGGTTCCTCGAACTCGGCAGGACCGACCTCCGCGACGTCGAGCAGATCGCCGACCTCGCCGCCCAACCAGCCGTCACCTACCAGGCGTTCCTCCCCTCCGAAGCCGGACCGGACCGCATGGGCGAGATCCTGCGCGCCATCGTCACGCTCTTCGAGGCCGGCGAGCTCCAGCCGCTACCCCTCACCTGCTGGGACGTCCGGCACGCGCAGGAGGCGTTCCGCCATCTCAGCCAGGCCAGGCACGTCGGCAAACTCGTCCTGACCATGCCCCCGCCCACGCCGTCCCCGTTCGCCGCCGACCCCGACGGCACGGTCCTGATCACCGGCGGCACCGGCGTCCTCGGTGCCCTCGTGGCACGGCACTTGGTGACCGAGCACGGCGCGCGGCGCCTGCTGCTGGTCAGCCGGCGTGGCCCGGACGCCGAAGGCGCCGACGCCCTCCGCGCCGAACTCACCGCACTGGGCGCGGACATCACCATCGCGGCCTGCGACACCGCCGACCGCGACGCCCTCGTCCACCTCCTGGCGGACATCCCGGCCGGGCACCCGCTGAAGGCCGTCGTGCACCTCGCCGGCGTCGTCGAGGACAGCCCCGTGACCTCCATGACAGCCGACCAGGTGCGGCGCGTCCTGCACCCCAAGGCCGACGCCGCCTGGCACCTGCACGAGCTGACACGGCACCTCGACCTCAACGCCTTCATCCTCTTCTCCTCCATGTCCGGCACCCTCGGCGGTCCCGGGCAGGCCAACTACGCGGCGGCCAACACCTATCTCGACGCGCTCGCCCGGCACCGCCGCGCCCAGGGCCTCCCCGCCGTGTCCATGGCATGGGGCCTGTGGGCCCAGGACAGCGGCATGACCAGCAAACTCGCCGCCGCCGACCGGGCCCGCGCCCGGCGCTTGGGCCTGATCGCCATGGCCTCGGAGGAAGCTCTCGCCCTCTTCGACGCCGCCTGCGGCGCACCCGACGACGTGCTCTTCACGAGCCGACTGGACCTGCCCGGCCTGACCGGTGAGACGAGCGTCCCGCCGCTGCTGCGCGCACTGGTCACGACCACGGCCCGCCGCGCCGTCCCGGACGCCGTCCACGGAACGCCCGCGCTGCCCTCGGCGACCCTGGCCCAGAGCCTCGCCCCGCTTACCGAACCCGAGCAGACACGGCTGCTGTTGGACCTCGTCCGCGGTCAGGTCGCCACTGTTCTCGGCCACGCGACGGACGCGCACATCGCCTCCGACCGCGCGTTCAAGGAACTCGGCTTCGACTCCCTCACCGCCATCGAGCTGCGCAACCTCATCAACGCGGCCACCGGCATCCGCCTGCCCGCGACCCTCGTGTTCGACCACCCCACCCCGCAGGCACTCGCGGGCCACCTGCGCGCTGAACTCCTGGGCGCGAACGGGAACGTGTCGAGCCACAACACCGAGGCGGGACGGCCACCGGCCGCCATCACCGCTGCCCCGGCCGGGGACGAACCGATCGCGATCGTCGGGATGAGCTGCCGCTACCCCGGCGGCGTGACGACCCCCGAAGACCTGTGGCGGCTGGTGGCCGGCGGCGGCGACGCGGTCTCCGGTTTCCCGACCGACCGCGGCTGGAACGTCGACGACCTGTACCACCCGGACCCCGACCACCACGGCACCACCTACACGCGCGAAGGCGGATTCCTGCACGACGCGGGAGACTTCGACGCCGACTTCTTCGGTATCTCGCCGCGTGAGGCGTTGGCGATGGATCCGCAGCAGCGGCTGCTGCTGGAGGCGTCGTGGGAGGCGTTCGAGCGCGCCGGGATCGACCCGACATCGGTCAGGGGCTCGCGGACCGGAGTGTTCGCGGGCGTCATGTACCACGACTACGGGTCCCGACTCCCCGTCGTGCCCGAAGGGTTCGAGGGCTACCTCGGCAACGGCAGCGCGGGCAGCATCGCTTCCGGGCGGGTGGCTTACACGTTTGGGCTTGAGGGTCCTGCGGTGACGGTGGATACGGCGTGTTCGTCGTCGTTGGTGGCGTTGCATCTGGCGGCGCAGGCGTTGCGGCAGGGCGAATGCACCATGGCCCTGGCCGGTGGCGTCACGGTCATGTCGACACCGAACACTTTTATCGAGTTCAGCCGTCAGCGGGGTCTGGCGGCGGATGGCCGGTGCAAGGCGTTTTCGGCGGCTGCGGATGGGACGGGCTGGTCCGAGGGTGTCGGCATGCTGCTTGTGGAGCGGTTGTCGGATGCGGTGCGCGAGGGGCATCCGGTGTTGGCGGTGGTGCGGGGTTCGGCGGTGAATCAGGATGGTGCGTCGAATGGTCTGACGGCTCCGAATGGTCCGTCGCAGCAGCGGGTGATCCGGCAGGCGCTGGCGAACGCCGGGTTGTCGGCGGCGGATGTGGACGCGGTGGAGGCGCATGGCACGGGTACGTCGCTGGGTGACCCGATCGAGGCCCAGGCGCTGATCGCGACGTATGGCCAGGAGCGTGCCGGTGATCGGCCGGTGTGGCTGGGGTCGTTGAAGTCGAACATCGGGCACACGCAGGCCGCCGCCGGGGTGGGTGGCGTCATGAAGATGGTGATGGCGATGCGGCATGGGCTGCTGCCGCGCACGCTGCATGTCGATGAGCCGTCGCCGCATGTGGACTGGTCGGCTGGTGCTGTCAGTCTTCTGACCGAGGACGTCGCCTGGCCGGAGAACGGCCACCCACGCCGAGCAGGCATCTCCTCGTTCGGTGTCAGCGGCACCAACGCCCACGTCGTCATTGAGGAGCCGCCCGCCGCACCGCCCCCCGCGGAGCGCCGCGTGGAAGCACCGCCCGTGGTGGCATGGACCCTGTCGGCCAAGAACCCTGCCGGCCTGCGCGACCAGGCCGAGCGGCTGCTGTCCCATGTGAGCGACCACCCCGAACCCGGTCTCGCGGACATCGCGTTGTCGTTGGCGTTGTCGCGTGCTCATGTGGAGCATCGGGCGGCTGTGGTGGGTTCGGATGTGGATGGCCTGTTGAGTGGTCTGCGGGCGTTGGTGCGGGGTGAGTCGGCCCCCGGCCTGGTGCGCGGAACCGCCGTTCCCGGTGGCCGTACGGCGTTCTTGTTTTCGGGGCAGGGGAGTCAGTGGGTGGGGATGGGCCGGGAGTTGTATGGGGTGTTTCCGGTGTTCGCGGATGCTTTCGATGAGGTGTGCGCGTGTGCGGATGCCTTGTTGGGTCGGTCGTTGCGGGATGTGGTGTTCGGGGGGGAGGGGGAGGGGCTTGGCGGTACGGGGTTTGTGCAGGTGGGGTTGTTCGCGGTTGAGGTGGCGTTGTTCCGGTTGCTGGGGTCGTGGGGTGTGCGGCCTGATGTGGTGGCGGGGCATTCGGTGGGGGAGTTCGCGGCGGCTTGTGTGGCGGGGGTGTTCTCGCTGGGGGATGCGGTTCGTCTGGTGGTGGCGCGTGGGCGGTTGATGGGTGAGTTGCCCGCGGGTGGGGTGATGGTGGCGGTTGCGGCGTCGGAGAGTGATGTGGTGCCGTTGCTGGCGGGTTTCGGGGATCGGGTGAGTATCGCCGCGGTGAATGGTCCTGCTTCGGTGGTGGTGTCGGGGGATGCGTCGGCTGTGGGTGAGGTGACGGCCGGGCTGAGGGGCAGGCGGCTGGCGGTGTCGCATGCTTTTCACTCTCCGTTGATGGAGCCGATGCTGGCCGCGTTCCGTGCGGAGCTGGAGTCGGTGGCGTTCCACGCGCCCACGCTGCCCGTCGTTTCGACCCTGACGGGTCGCCTGGTGGCGGATGAGGAGCTGACCGCTCCCGACTACTGGGTGCGGCAGATCCGCGAGCCGGTCCGTTTCGCGGATGCTGTTGAGGCTCTGGTGGGTCAGGGTGTGAGCGCGTTTGTGGAGATCGGCCCGGGTGGGACGTTGGCGGCGTTGGCGCGGGAGTTGGTGGATGAGTCGGCGGTCGTGGTTCCGGTTCTGCGGAAGGATCGGGCGGAGGATGTCGCGCTGGCGGGGGCTGTTGCCGAGTTGCATGTGCGCGGTGTGGGCGTGGACTGGGCGGGGGTCTTCGCGGACAGCGGTGCTCGGTATGTCGACCTACCGACCTACGCCTTCCAACGACGGCACTTCTGGCTGGAAGCACCGCGCCTGCGAGGCGACCTCGCGGGTGCGGGTCTGGAGGTAGCCGGACATCCGCTGCTCGGCGCGGCCGTGATCCTGCCCGACGGCGAAGGCGCGATCCTGACCGGCCGGCTGTCGCTGGCCGACCAACCCTGGCTGGCCGACCACGTGGTGCACGGGACGGTCCTGGCACCCGGCACGGCGCTGATCGAGGTCGCGCTGCGTGCGGGCCAAGAGGTCGGGTCCGGACAGATCGATGAACTGACCCTTCACGCCCCGCTGGTGCTGCCCGAGGAAGGAGCGCTTCAACTCCAGGTCGCCGTGGGCAACTCGGAGGCATCAGGACGCCGCCCTGTCCAGATCAGCACCCGCCCCGAAGGTGCCGGCGCTGACGAGCAGTGGACCCGGCACGCCTCCGGAACAGTGATGTCCGGTACGCCGAGCCCGAACAGCGCCTTCCCTTCCTGGCCGCCCGTGGGTGCGGAGCCGGTCGAGATTGACGGCCAGTACGACGGGTTGGCGGAACTGGGGTTGGTGTATGGGCCGGTGTTTCGTGGGTTGCGGGTGGTGTGGCGGGTGGGGGAGGAGGTTTTTGCTGAGGTTGGGTTGCCTGAGGGTACGGATGTGGCTGGTTTTGGTGTGCATCCGGCGTTGCTGGATGCGGCGTTGCATGGGCTTGGTTTGTTGGGTGGGGATGGTGGGGCCCGGGTTCCGTTCTCGTGTGCGGGTGTGAGGGTGTTCGCTTCGGGTGCGTCGGTGTTGCGGGTGCGGTTGGCGCGGGTTGGTGTGGATGCGGTGTCGCTGGTGGCGGTGGATGGTCGTGGTCTGCCGGTGGTGGTGGTGGAGTCGCTGGTGTTGCGGCCGGTGTCGGCTGAGCAGGTTTCGGCTGCGGGTGGGGGGATGGACTCGGCGTTGTTCCGGGTGGCGTGGCAGGCGGTGCCGGTGGTTGGGGCGGTGCCGGTGGCTGAGGCGGTGCCGGTGGCTGAGGCGGTGCCGGTGGTTGGGGCGGTGCCGGTGGTTGAGGCGGTGCCGGTGGTTGAGGCGGTGCCGGTGGTTGGGGCGGTGCCGGTGGGGGTCGGGGTTTCCGCGGATGTGCCGGTGGGGGCTCCCGGTGTTTCTTCCGGTGGTTCCGGTGGTTCCGGTGGTGTGGTGGTGGTGTCGTGGCCTGGGTTTGAGGGGGCTGAGGCGGGTGTGTTGTGGGCTGTTGATGTGGTGCGGGGGTGGCTTGGGGGTGAGGGGTCTGGTGCTGGGCGGTTGGTGTTTGTGACGCGGGGTGCTGTGTCGGTTGGTGGTGAGGGTCCGGATGTGGTGCAGGCGGGGGTGTGGGGTCTGGTGCGTTCGGCGCAGTCGGAGCATCCGGGCCGGTTTGTTCTGCTGGATCTGGACCGGGACACGGAGCTTGGGTCGGTGTTGCCGGCGGTGCTGGTTTCGGGTGAGTCGCAGGTTGCTGTGCGGGGTGGTGGGTTGTGGGTGCCGAGGCTGGTGCGTGGGCCGGTTGTGGGGGGTGGTGGTTCTTCGTTTGGTGGGGGGCCGGTGCTGGTGTCGGGTGCGTCGGGTGCGCTGGGCGGGTTGGTGGCGCGGCATCTGGTGGTTGCGCATGGGGTGGGTGAGCTGTTGTTGGTGGGTCGTCGGGGTGTGGGTGAGGAGCTGGTTGGTGAGTTGGTGGGTCTGGGGGCGCGGGTTGAGTCGGTGGCGTGTGATGTGGGGGACCGGGAGGCTTTGGCGGGGGTGCTGGCCGGGCGTTCTTTGAGTGGTGTGGTGCATGCGGCGGGGGTTGTTGAGGATGGTGTTGTCACTGGTCTGTCTGCGGAGCAGGTTGGTCGTGTGTTGCGGGCGAAGGTGGCGGGGGCGTGGAATCTGCATGAGCTGACCGCGGGTATGGGGTTGTCGGCGTTTGTGGTGTTCTCTTCGGCTGCGGGGATTTTCGGGAGTCCGGGTCAGGGGGCTTATGCGGCGGGGAATGCCTTTGTGGACGCGCTGGCCCAGTACCGGTATGCCAGTGGTCTGCCCGCTACCTCTCTCGCCTGGGGCCCGTGGGAGGAAGCGAGCGCGCTGACCGCCGGATTGAGCGACGTGGACCGGCGGCGCGCTGTTCGTGCCGGAATTGGCGCTCTCAACACCCACAGCGGATTGGCCCTGTTCGACTCAGCGAGCCGATCCGGGCTGCCCCTGGTGGTCCCGATTCGGCTGGAAGCGCGGGCGCTGGAAGCCCAGGCACGTGCGGGTACCTTGCCACCGCTGCTGCGCGAACTGGTTCGCACCCCGCCCCCGCGGCAGTCCGTCGACGGTGCTGTGCAGTCCGCCGGTCAGTCCTCCCTCGCCCAGCGGCTCGCCGGACTGACCGACGACGCGCAGCATGAACTGTTGCTCGACCTGGTGCGCACGAGTGTCGCCACCGTCCTCGGCCACGAGTCGGCCGAAAGTGTCGATGTAAGGCGGCAGTTCACCGACCTGGGCTTCGACTCACTCACCTCGGTGGAGCTGCGCAATCTGCTGAACACGGCGTCCGGCCTGCGCCTGCCCGCGACCCTCGTGTTCGACCACCCGACGCCCATCGCCCTGGCCGACCACCTGGTGGGCGCCCTCGGCGGCACCGCCGCACGGACGGCGGACAAGGGCGCCGCCCTCGTTCCGGTGTCGTCCTCCGTCGATGACCCGATCGCGATCGTCGGCATGGGCTGCCGATACCCCGGCGACGTGTGGTCCCCCGAGGACCTGTGGCGGCTGGTGGCCGGCGGCAGCGATGCCATCGGTGGCTTCCCGACGGACCGGGGCTGGAACGTCGACGCGCTGTACCACCCCGACCCGGATCACGGGGGCACGAGTTACACCCGCGAGGGCGGATTCCTCTACAACGCGGGGCAGTTCGACCCGGCGTTCTTCGGTATCTCGCCGCGCGAGGCGCTGTCGACGGACCCGCAGCAGCGCATGCTGCTCGAAGTCTCGTGGGAGGCAATGGAACGGGCGGGCATCGACCCCACTTCGGTGCGGGGGAGCCGGACCGGCGTGTTCGTCGGCGTCATGTACCACGACTACGGCACGCGCGCCTCGCTTGCCCCCGATGCCTTCGAGGGGCAGCTCGGCATCGGTTCGGCGGGCAGTGTCGCCTCGGGGCGGGTGGCTTACACGTTTGGGCTTGAGGGTCCTGCGGTGACGGTGGATACGGCGTGTTCGTCGTCGTTGGTGGCGTTGCATCTGGCGGCGCAGGCGTTGCGGCAGGGCGAATGCACCATGGCCCTGGTGGGCGGCGTCGCGGTGATGGCAACGCCGAATGTCTTCATCGAGTTCAGCCGCCAACGCGGTCTGGCCGCCGACGGCCGATGCAAGTCCTTCTCGGCGGCTGCGGATGGGACGGGCTGGTCCGAGGGTGTCGGCATGCTGCTTGTGGAGCGGCTCTCCGACGCGCGCCGCATGGGGCATCCGGTGTTGGCGGTGGTGCGGGGTTCGGCGGTGAATCAGGATGGTGCGTCGAATGGTCTGACGGCTCCGAATGGTCCGTCGCAGCAGCGGGTGATCCGGCAGGCGCTGGCGAACGCCGGGTTGTCGGCGGCGGATGTGGATGCGGTGGAGGCGCATGGCACGGGTACGTCGCTGGGTGACCCGATCGAGGCCCAGGCGCTGATCGCCACCTATGGCCAAGAGCGCGCGGAGGGCCGGCCGTTGTGGCTCGGCTCGATCAAGTCGAACATCGGGCACACGCAGGCCGCCGCCGGCGTCGCCGGAGTCATCAAGATGGTGATGGCGATGCGGAACGGTGTCCTGCCATCGAGTCTGTACGCGGACGAGCCGTCGCCGCACATCGACTGGTCGGCGGGCGCGGTGCGGCTGTTGTCGGAAGCCGTTGCCTGGCCGGAGAACGGCCACCCGCGCCGGGCGGGCGTGTCCTCCTTCGGCGTGAGCGGCACGAACGCGCATGTGGTGCTGGAGCAGGTCCCGGCCGAGCCGGTTGAGTCGGCCGGGGTGCCGGCCGGGGTGAGGCCGAGCAGCGATGAGTCGACGGCACCTGTGGTGCTGTGGCCCCTGTCGGCGAAGGACGAGGCGGCGCTGCGTGCCCAGGCTCGGTGCCTGCGGGATCACGTTGCCGAGCAGGGCGAACTGCGTCCGGTCGATGTGGGCTACTCGCTGGCGACGGCGAGGGCCGCGCTGGAATTCCGTGCTGTGGCAGGCGGCCGGGACCGGGACGAACTGCTGGAAGCCTTGTCCGCTATCGCCGATGGGCGGCAAGCGGCGGGAATCGCCCGCGGCCTCGCCGTGCCGGGCCGGAAGAGCGCCTTCTTGTTCTCGGGGCAGGGGAGTCAGTGGGTGGGGATGGGCCGGGAGTTGTATGGGGTGTTTCCGGTGTTCGCGGATGCTTTTGATGAGGTGTGCGCGTGTGCGGACGCTTTTTTGGGTCGGTCGTTGCGGGGTGTGGTGTTCGGGGGGGCGGGGGAGGGGCTTGGCGGTACGGGGTTTGTGCAGGTGGGGTTGTTCGCGGTTGAGGTGGCGTTGTTCCGGTTGCTGGGGTCGTGGGGTGTGCGGCCTGATGTGGTGGCGGGGCATTCGGTGGGGGAGTTCGCGGCGGCTTGTGTGGCGGGGGTGTTCTCGTTGGGGGATGCGGTTCGTCTGGTGGTGGCGCGTGGGCGGTTGATGGGTGAGTTGCCCGCGGGTGGGGTGATGGTGGCGGTTGCGGCGTCGGAGAGTGATGTGGTGCCGTTGCTGGCGGGTTTCGGGGATCGGGTGAGTATCGCCGCGGTGAATGGTCCTGCTTCGGTGGTGGTGTCGGGGGATGCGTCGGCTGTGGGTGAGGTGACGGCCGGGCTGAGGGGCAGGCGGCTGGCGGTGTCGCATGCTTTCCACTCTCCGTTGATGGAGCCGATGCTGGCCGCGTTCCGTGCGGAGCTGGAGTCGGTGGCGTTCCACGCGCCCACGCTGCCCGTCGTTTCGACCCTGACGGGTCGCCTGGTGGCGGATGAGGAGCTGACCGCCCCTGACTACTGGGTGCGGCAGATCCGCGAGCCGGTCCGTTTCGCGGATGCTGTTGAGGCTCTGGTGGGTCAGGGTGTGAGCGCGTTTGTGGAGATCGGCCCGGGTGGGACCCTTGCCGCCCTGGCGAAAGAGATCCTGGACGGGGACGCCACCGTCGTTCCGTTCCTCCGCCCGGGGCGCCCCGAGGACGTCAGCGTGGCCTCCGCCATCGCCGAGCTGCATGCGTGCGGGGTACGGGTGGACTGGGCGGGGGTCTTCGCGGACAGCGGTGCTCGGTATGTCGACCTACCGACCTACGCCTTCCAACGGCAGCGTTACTGGCTGGAGAGCCGAACGATGTCGGACGACCTGACGGGCGCGGGGCTTCGCTCGGCGGACCACCCGCTGGTTCGGGCAACGGTGGCGGCTGCCGACGACGGAAGCGTGCTGCTGTCCGGCCGGCTGTCGCTGGCCGAGCAGCCGTGGTTGGCCGATCACGTGGTGATGGGTGCCGTATTGGTGCCGGGGACGGCACTGGTCGACCTGACCCTCCGCGCCGCGCAAGAGGTGGGATGCGACCGCATCGAGGAGCTGACCTTTGAGAGCCCGCTGTTGGTGCCCGAGCAGGCGGCGCTCCAACTCCAGGTCCTCGTGGACAGCAGTCACACGGTGCACGTGTACTCACGCCCCGACAGTGCCGAGCCATCCGACCCATGGACGCGCCACGCCACAGGTGTGGTCTCCGAGGCACAGGGCGAAGCGCCGAGCGCCCTCGAACCGTGGCCGCCCGTGGGTGCGGAGCCGGTCGAGATTGACGGCCAGTACGACGGGTTGGCGGAACTGGGGTTGGTGTATGGGCCGGTGTTTCGTGGGTTGCGGGTGGTGTGGCGGGTGGGGGAGGAGGTTTTTGCTGAGGTTGGGTTGCCTGAGGGTACGGATGTGGCTGGTTTTGGTGTGCATCCGGCGTTGCTGGATGCGGCGTTGCATGGGCTTGGTTTGTTGGGTGGGGATGGTGGGGCCCGGGTTCCGTTCTCGTGTGCGGGTGTGAGGGTGTTCGCTTCGGGTGCGTCGGTGTTGCGGGTGCGGTTGGCGCGGGTTGGTGTGGATGCGGTGTCGCTGGTGGCGGTGGATGGTCGTGGTCTGCCGGTGGTGGTGGTGGAGTCGCTGGTGTTGCGGCCGGTGTCGGCTGAGCAGGTTTCGGCTGCGGGTGGGGGGATGGACTCGGCGTTGTTCCGGGTGGCGTGGCAGGCGCTGCCGGTTGCTGAGGCGGTGCCGGTGGTTGAGGCGGTGCCGGTGGTTGAGGCGGTGCCGGTGGTTGGGGCGGTGCCGGTGGGGGTCGGGGTTTCCGCGGGTGTGCCGGGCCCGGGCGGTGTTTCTTCCGGTGGTTCCGGTGGTTCCGGTGGTGTGGTGGTGGTGTCGTGGCCTGGGTTTGAGGGGGCTGAGGCGGGTGTGTTGTGGGCTGTTGATGTGGTGCGGGGGTGGCTTGGGGGTGAGGGGTCTGGTGCTGGGCGGTTGGTGTTTGTGACGCGGGGTGCTGTGTCGGTTGGTGGTGAGGGTCCGGATGTGGTGCAGGCGGGGGTGTGGGGTCTGGTGCGTTCGGCGCAGTCGGAGCATCCGGGCCGGTTTGTTCTGCTGGATCTGGACCGGGACACGGAGCTTGGGTCGGTGTTGCCGGCGGTGCTGGTTTCGGGTGAGTCGCAGGTTGCTGTGCGGGGTGGTGGGTTGTGGGTGCCGAGGCTGGTGCGTGGGCCGGTTGTGGGGGGTGGTGGTTCTTCGTTTGGTGGGGGGCCGGTGCTGGTGTCGGGTGCGTCGGGTGCGCTGGGCGGGTTGGTGGCGCGGCATCTGGTGGTTGCGCATGGGGTGGGTGAGCTGTTGTTGGTGGGTCGTCGGGGTGTGGGTGAGGAGCTGGTTGGTGAGTTGGTGGGTCTGGGGGCGCGGGTTGAGTCGGTGGCGTGTGATGTGGGGGACCGGGAGGCTTTGGCGGGGGTGCTGGCCGGGCGTTCTTTGAGTGGTGTGGTGCATGCGGCGGGGGTTGTTGAGGATGGTGTTGTCACTGGTCTGTCTGCGGAGCAGGTTGGTCGTGTGTTGCGGGCGAAGGTGGCGGGGGCGTGGAATCTGCATGAGCTGACCGCGGGTATGGGGTTGTCGGCGTTTGTGGTGTTCTCTTCGGCTGCGGGGATTTTCGGGAGTCCGGGTCAGGGGGCTTATGCGGCGGGGAATGCCTTTGTGGACGCGCTGGCCCAGTACCGGTATGCCAGTGGTCTGCCCGCTACCTCTCTCGCCTGGGGCCCGTGGGCGAGCAGTGAGGGGATGGCGGGTGGTGAGGTACTGGAGCGGATGGCCCGCAACGGGGTGACCGCGCTGTCCGACACCGAAGGACTCGCCCTCTTCGACACCGCCACCGGTACGGGCATCACCGACCCGCTTGCCGTCCCCATCCGCCTCGATCTTCCGGCATTGCGGGCCCGCGCCGCGACGAGTCCGCTTCCCGCGCTGCTCAAAGCGCTGGTCCGTGTTCCGGTGCGGCGCCAGATCGCGGCCGGGACGGCCACGGTTCCCGACCTGTCCCAGCGGCTGGCCGGCCTCCCCGATACCGAACAGCACAAACTCCTCCTCGACATCGTCCGCGAACAGGTCTCGGCGGTGCTCGGTATTCCCTCCTCCTACTCGGTCCGGCCGGGACAAGCGCTGCGGGATATGGGATTCGATTCGCTCACGGCGATCGAGTTGCGCAACAGGCTGGCCATGGGAACGGGGCTGCGGTTGCCGAGCACCCTGATCTTCGACTACCCGACCCCCGGCGATCTGGTCGAGCACCTTCGAACCGAGTTGGCCCCGAGCCGCTCCCAGGTTTCCGCTGTCCTCGGTGAGTTGGACCGGCTGGAATCGGCGCTCCTCAACACCGCACCCGACGACGACGGACGAACGGCCATCACCTCCCGTCTTCGCTCACTGATGACGCGCTGGGTGGATACGGAGCCTTCGTCGGCGGAGGACGACGAGAACCCCACAGCTCGTGACGCCGTGGAACTCGAAACCGCCAGCGATGACGAGGTATTCGAGTTCATCGGCAAGGAATTCGGCATCTCCTGACGGAATCGGCCGGGCTCCAGCCGGCCCGGCCATTTCCGCCCCCCACACTCACCTCTTTCGGTAAGGGGCACCCCTGGTGAACAACGAGCAGAAATTGCGCTACTTTCTCCGGCGAGTGACGACGGAGCTGCACGAGGCCCGGGAGCGACTTCAGGAGATCGACGAGGCGCAGCGCGAGCCGATCGCGATCGTCGGGATGAGCTGCCGCTATCCCGGCGGCGTGCGTTCGCCCGAAGACTTGTGGGAACTGCTCATGAAGGGTGGTGACGCGATCTCCGGGTTCCCGACCGACCGTGGCTGGGACCTGGAAGCGTTGTACGACCCGGACCCGGACACGCGGGGAACGACCCATGTGCGCGAGGGCGGTTTCCTCGATGGCATCGACATGTTCGACGCCGACCTCTTCGAGATCTCGCCTCGCGAGGCGTTGAGCATGGACCCGCAGCAGCGCATGCTGCTGGAGGCGTCGTGGGAGGCCATCGAACGCGCCGGGATCGACCCGGCCTCGTTGAAGGGCACCCGGACCGGCGTGTTCGCGGGCGTCATGTACCACGACCACGCCACCGTGCTTCAGCAGGCGGCGGAGGACGTCGAGGGCTATATCGGCACGGGCGGCGCGGCGAGCGTGGTCTCCGGGCGGGTGGCTTACACGTTTGGGCTTGAGGGTCCTGCGGTGACGGTGGATACGGCGTGTTCGTCGTCGTTGGTGGCGTTGCATCTGGCGGCGCAGGCGTTGCGGCAGGGCGAATGCACCATGGCCCTGGTGGGCGGGGTCACCGCTATGACGACTCCGACATCCTTTGTCGAGTTCAGCCGTCAGCGGGGTCTGGCGGCGGATGGCCGGTGCAAGGCGTTTTCGGCGGCTGCGGATGGGACGGCGTGGTCCGAGGGTGTCGGCATGCTGCTTGTGGAGCGGTTGTCGGATGCGGTGCGCAGGGGGCATCCGGTGTTGGCGGTGGTGCGGGGTTCGGCGGTGAATCAGGATGGTGCGTCGAATGGTCTGACGGCTCCGAATGGTCCGTCGCAGCAGCGGGTGATCCGGCAGGCGTTGGCGAACGCCGGGTTGTCGGCGGCGGATGTGGATGCGGTGGAGGCGCATGGCACGGGTACGTCGCTGGGTGACCCGATCGAGGCCCAGGCGCTGATCGCCACCTACGGGCGGGAGCGGTCTGCCGAATGGCCTGTCTGGTTGGGGTCGTTGAAGTCGAACATCGGGCACACGCAGGCGGCTGCGGGTGTCGGTGGTGTGATCAAGATGGTGATGGCGATGCGGCACGGCGTGCTGCCGCGCACGCTCCACGTCGATGAACCGTCGCCGCATGTCGATTGGTCGGCGGGGACGGTGCGGTTGCTGACCGAGTCCGTCGCCTGGCCGGAGACCGGCCACCCGCGCCGGGCCGTCGTCTCGTCGTTCGGGTTCAGCGGCACCAACGCCCACGTCATCGTTGAGCAAGCCCCGACGCAGGTTCCCCCGGTAACGGCCGTGCGTGCTCTTCCTGCGACGCGCACGCTGCCGCTCGTGCTATCGGGCAAGAACGCGACAGCGCTTCGGGCCCAGGCCGAACGCCTGGTCGCACATGTTGAGAACCATCCCGAACACGAACTGCCCGACCTCGCACTGTCTCTCGCCACGACCCGGAGTGCCCTCGACCACCGGGCGGCGGTGATCGCTTCGGATCACGGCGACGTGAAGCGAATTCTCAACGCCCTGGCCGATGGCGATCCGACGAACGGCCTTGTCACCGGCGTGGCGGCGCCTGGGCGTCGGGTGGGGTTCCTGTTTTCGGGGCAGGGGAGTCAGTGGGTGGGGATGGGCCGGGAGTTGTATGGGGTGTTTCCGGTGTTCGCGGATGCTTTCGATGAGGTGTGCGCGTGTGCGGATGCCTTGTTGGGTCGGTCGTTGCGGGGTGTGGTGTTCGGGGGGGAGGGGGAGGGGCTTGGCGGTACGGGGTTTGTGCAGGTGGGGTTGTTCGCGGTTGAGGTGGCGTTGTTCCGGTTGCTGGGGTCGTGGGGTGTGCGGCCTGATGTGGTGGCGGGGCATTCGGTGGGGGAGTTCGCGGCGGCTTGTGTGGCGGGGGTGTTCTCGTTGGGGGATGCGGTTCGTCTGGTGGTGGCGCGTGGGCGGTTGATGGGTGAGTTGCCCGCGGGTGGGGTGATGGTGGCGGTTGCGGCGTCGGAGAGTGATGTGGTGCCGTTGCTGGCGGGTTTCGGGGATCGGGTGAGTATCGCCGCGGTGAATGGTCCTGCTTCGGTGGTGGTGTCGGGGGATGCGTCGGCTGTGGGTGAGGTGACGGCCGGGCTGAGGGGCAGGCGGCTGGCGGTGTCGCATGCTTTTCACTCTCCGTTGATGGAGCCGATGCTGGCCGCGTTCCGTGCGGAGCTGGAGTCGGTGGCGTTCCACGCGCCTGCGTTGCCTGTCGTTTCGACCCTTTCGGGTCGCCTGGTGGCGGATGAGGAGCTGACCGCCCCGGACTACTGGGTGCGGCAGATCCGGGAGCCGGTCCGTTTCGCGGATGCTGTTGAGGCTCTGGTGGGTCAGGGTGTGAGCGCGTTTGTGGAGGTCGGCCCGGGTGGGACGTTGGCGGCGTTGGCGCGGGAGTTGGTGGATGAGTCGGCGGTCGTGGTTCCGGTTCTGCGGAAGGATCGGGCGGAGGATGTCGCGCTGGCGGGGGCTGTTGCCGAGTTGCATGTGCGCGGTGTGGGCGTGGACTGGGCGGGGGTCTTCGCGGACAGCGGTGCTCGGTATGTCGACCTACCGACCTACGCCTTCCAACGACGGCACTTCTGGCTGGAAGCCCGACGAGTCAGTGGTGACCTGACAGGGGCCGGTCTGGAGGCGGCGGATCACCCGCTGCTCGGTGCCGCCGTGATTCTGCCTGAGGGTGAAGGCGCGGTTCTGACCGGTCGGTTGTCGTTGGCCGAGCATCCGTGGTTGGCGGATCACGTAGTGATGGGCTCGGTACTCGTGCCGGCGACGGCCTTTGTCGATCTCGTCCAGCATGCCGCCCGGGAGATGGCCTGTGACCTTGTTGACGAGCTGACCTTCCAGAGCCCGCTTGTCCTTGTCGAGGACGAGTCCGTTGAGATCCAGGTTCGCGTCACTCCCACTGCCCCTGATGACTGCTGGACCGTCAAGGTTTTTTCGCGGCGTGTGGGTGGGGAGTGGGTGTGTCACGCGGTGGGTTCGGTGTCGGCCGGGTCTGGTGCGGGTGGTGGTGTGGGGTTGGAGTGGCCGGTGGTGCCGGCGTCGGGGGTGGACGTTGGCGGGGTGTATGAGGGGTTGTCCGGCGCGGGGTTGGTGTATGGGCCGGTGTTTCGTGGGTTGCGGGTGGTGTGGCGGGTGGGGGAGGAGGTTTTTGCTGAGGTTGGGTTGCCTGAGGGTACGGATGTGGCTGGTTTTGGTGTGCATCCGGCGTTGCTGGATGCGGCGTTGCATGGGCTTGGTTTGTTGGGTGGGGATGGTGGGGCCCGGGTTCCGTTCTCGTGTGCGGGTGTGAGGGTGTTCGCTTCGGGTGCGTCGGTGTTGCGGGTGCGGTTGGCGCGGGTTGGTGTGGATGCGGTGTCGCTGGTGGCGGTGGATGGTCGTGGTCTGCCGGTGGTGGTGGTGGAGTCGCTGGTGTTGCGGCCGGTGTCGGCTGAGCAGGTTTCGGCTGCGGGTGGGGGGATGGACTCGGCGTTGTTCCGGGTGGCGTGGCAGGCGCTGCCGGTTGCTGAGGCGGTGCCGGTGGTTGAGGCGGTGCCGGTGGTTGGGGCGGTGCCGGTGGGGGTCGGGGTTTCCGCGGGTGTGCCGGGCCCGGGCGGTGTTTCTTCCGGTGGTTCCGGTGGTTCCGGTGGTGTGGTGGTGGTGTCGTGGCCTGGGTTTGAGGGGGCTGAGGCGGGTGTGTTGTGGGCTGTTGATGTGGTGCGGGGGTGGCTTGGGGGTGAGGGGTCTGGTGCTGGGCGGTTGGTGTTTGTGACGCGGGGTGCTGTGTCGGTTGGTGGTGAGGGTCCGGATGTGGTGCAGGCGGGGGTGTGGGGTCTGGTGCGTTCGGCGCAGTCGGAGCATCCGGGCCGGTTTGTTCTGCTGGATCTGGACCGGGACACGGAGCTTGGGTCGGTGTTGCCGGCGGTGCTGGTTTCGGGTGAGTCGCAGGTTGCTGTGCGGGGTGGTGGGTTGTGGGTGCCGAGGCTGGTGCGTGGGCCGGTTGTGGGGGGTGGTGGTTCTTCGTTTGGTGGGGGGCCGGTGCTGGTGTCGGGTGCGTCGGGTGCGCTGGGCGGGTTGGTGGCGCGGCATCTGGTGGTTGCGCATGGGGTGGGTGAGCTGTTGTTGGTGGGTCGTCGGGGTGTGGGTGAGGAGCTGGTTGGTGAGTTGGTGGGTCTGGGGGCGCGGGTTGAGTCGGTGGCGTGTGATGTGGGGGACCGGGAGGCTTTGGCGGGGGTGCTGGCCGGGCGTTCTTTGAGTGGTGTGGTGCATGCGGCGGGGGTTGTTGAGGATGGTGTTGTCACTGGTCTGTCTGCGGAGCAGGTTGGTCGTGTGTTGCGGGCGAAGGTGGCGGGGGCGTGGAATCTGCATGAGCTGACCGCGGGTATGGGGTTGTCGGCGTTTGTGGTGTTCTCTTCGGCTGCGGGGATTTTCGGGAGTCCGGGTCAGGGGGCTTATGCGGCGGGGAATGCCTTTGTGGACGCGCTGGCCCAGTACCGGTATGCCAGTGGTCTGCCCGCTACCTCTCTCGCCTGGGGCCCGTGGGCGAGCAGTGAGGGGATGGCGGGTGGTGAGGTACTGGAGCGGATGGCCCGCAACGGGGTGACCGCGCTGTCCGACACCGAAGGACTCGCCCTCTTCGACACCGCCACCGGTACGGGCATCACCGACCCGCTTGCCGTCCCCATCCGCCTCGATCTTCCGGCATTGCGGGCCCGCGCCGCGACGAGTCCGCTTCCCGCGCTGCTCAAAGCGCTGGTCCGTGTTCCGGTGCGGCGCCAGATCGCGGCCGGGACGGCCACGGTTCCCGACCTGTCCCAGCGGCTGGCCGGCCTCCCCGATACCGAACAGCACAAACTCCTCCTCGACATCGTCCGCACCCACGTGAGTGCCGTCCTTGGCCACACGCCGGACGTTGTGCAACCGGGGCAGAACTTCCGTGAGTTGGGGTTCGACTCGCTGACCGCGGTCGAACTGCGCAACAGGCTCGGTGCGGCCACTGGTGTTCGGCTTCCCGCCAGTCTCGTCTTCGACTATCCGACCCTCGATGCGCTGGGCGTTCACCTCAAGGAGCGCTTGGTCGGGTCCCAGCAGGCCAGTGCCGCAGCGGCCGTCGTGGCCTCGCGGGCCTCACGGGCCTCGGCGGACGAGCCGATCGCGATCGTGGGGATGAGCTGCCGTTACCCAGGTGGGGTACGGACACCGGAGGAGCTGTGGAAGCTGATGACCTCCGGTACGGACGCGATCTCCGAGTTCCCCACCGACCGTGGGTGGGACCTGGCGGCGCTGCGGGGCGGTGACGGTGACGGCACTCGTTCGAGCACGACCACCAAGGGCGGATTCCTCTACGACGCCGGGGACTTCGACCCCGCTCTCTTCGGTATCTCGCCGCGTGAGGCGTTGGCGATGGATCCGCAGCAGCGGCTGCTGCTGGAGGCGTCGTGGGAGGCGTTCGAGCGCGCCGGGATCGACCCGACATCCGTGAAGGGCACCCCGATCGGTGTGTTCGCCGGAGTGATGTACCACGAGTACGGCTCCTGGCTGCAATCCGTTCCCGAGGACATCGAAGGCTTTATGGCTACCGGCAGTTCGGGAAGCGTGATGTCCGGGCGGGTGGCTTACACGTTTGGGCTTGAGGGTCCTGCGGTGACGGTGGATACGGCGTGTTCGTCGTCGTTGGTGGCGTTGCATCTGGCGGCGCAGGCGTTGCGGCAGGGCGAATGCACCATGGCCCTGGCCGGTGGCGTCACGGTCATGGCCAGGCCGGCGGCCTTTGTCGAGTTCAGCCGTCAGCGGGGTCTGGCGGCGGATGGCCGGTGCAAGGCGTTTTCGGCGGCTGCGGATGGGACGGGCTGGTCCGAGGGTGTCGGCATGCTGCTTGTGGAGCGGTTGTCGGATGCGGTGCGCAGGGGGCATCCGGTGTTGGCGGTGGTGCGGGGTTCGGCGGTGAATCAGGATGGTGCGTCGAATGGTCTGACGGCTCCGAATGGTCCGTCGCAGCAGCGGGTGATCCGGCAGGCGCTGGCGAACGCCGGGTTGTCGGCGGCGGATGTGGACGCGGTGGAGGCGCATGGCACGGGTACGTCGCTGGGTGACCCGATCGAGGCCCAGGCGCTGATCGCGACGTATGGCCAGGAGCGTGCTGGTGATCGGCCGGTGTGGCTGGGGTCGTTGAAGTCGAACATCGGGCACACGCAGGCGGCTGCGGGTGTCGGTGGTGTGATCAAGATGGTGATGGCGATGCGGCACGGCGTGCTGCCGCGCACGCTGCATGTCGATGAGCCGTCGCCGCATGTGGACTGGTCGGCTGGTGCTGTCAGTCTTCTGACCGAGGACGTGGCCTGGCCGGAGACCGGCCACCCGCGCCGAGCTGCCGTCTCGTCGTTCGGGTTCAGCGGGACCAACGCCCACGTCATCGTTGAGCAGCACCCGGTTGAAGCCGTTGAGCGACCCGATCGTGAGGTGGGCACGGTTCCGTGGCTGCTGTCGGCCAAGGACCCATCCGCGTTGAGGGAACAGGCTCAACGGCTTCTCGCACACGCCGAGAACCTGACCTCCGACCAGGCCGTCGCGGACATCGCGTTGTCGTTGGCGTTGTCGCGTGCTCATGTGGAGCATCGGGCGGCTGTGGTGGGTTCGGATGTGGATGGCCTGTTGAGTGGTCTGCGGGCGTTGGTGCGGGGTGAGTCGGCCCCCGGCCTGGTGCGCGGAACCGCCGTTCCCGGTGGCCGTACGGCGTTCCTGTTTTCGGGGCAGGGGAGTCAGTGGGTGGGGATGGGCCGGGAGTTGTATGGGGTGTTTCCGGTGTTCGCGGATGCTTTTGATGAGGTGTGCGCGTGTGCGGACACCTTTTTGGATCGGTCGTTGCGGGATGTGGTGTTCGGGGGGGAGGGGGAGGGGCTTGGCGGTACGGGGTTTGTGCAGGTGGGGTTGTTCGCGGTTGAGGTGGCGTTGTTCCGGTTGCTGGGGTCGTGGGGTGTGCGGCCTGATGTGGTGGCGGGGCATTCGGTGGGGGAGTTCGCGGCGGCTTGTGTGGCGGGGGTGTTCTCGCTGGGGGATGCGGTTCGTCTGGTGGTGGCGCGTGGGCGGTTGATGGGTGAGTTGCCCGCGGGTGGGGTGATGGTGGCGGTTGCGGCGTCGGAGAGTGATGTGGTGCCGTTGCTGGCGGGTTTCGGGGATCGGGTGAGTATCGCCGCGGTCAATGGTCCTGCCTCGGTGGTGGTGTCGGGGGATGCGTCGGCTGTGGGCGAGGTGACGGCCGGGCTGAGGGGCAGGCGGCTGGCGGTGTCGCATGCTTTTCACTCTCCGTTGATGGAGCCGATGCTGGCCGCGTTCCGTGCGGAGCTGGAGTCGGTGGCGTTCCACGCGCCCACGCTGCCCGTCGTCTCGACCCTGACGGGTCGCCTGGTGGCGGATGAGGAGCTGACCGCTCCCGACTACTGGGTGCGGCAGATCCGCGAGCCGGTCCGCTTCGCGGATGCTGTTGAGGCTCTGGTGGGTCAGGGTGTGAGCGCGTTTGTGGAGGTCGGCCCGGGTGGGACGTTGGCGGCGTTGGCGCGGGAGTTGGTGGATGAGTCGGCGGTCGTGGTTCCGGTTCTGCGGAAGGATCGGGCG
Organism: Streptomyces sp. NBC_01803; assembly: GCF_035917415.1. Taxonomy (NCBI): domain Bacteria; kingdom Bacillati; phylum Actinomycetota; class Actinomycetes; order Kitasatosporales; family Streptomycetaceae; genus Streptomyces; species Streptomyces sp. NBC_01803. The sequence continues at coordinate 1,014,848 of NZ_CP109073.1, read as the reverse complement.
GAGGATGTCGCGCTGGCGGGGGCTGTTGCCGAGTTGCATGTGCGCGGTGTGGGCGTGGACTGGGCGGGGGTCTTCGCGGACAGCGGTGCTCGGTATGTCGACCTACCGACCTACGCCTTCCAACGACGGCGTTACTGGCTGACGGCCGGGCCGCAGCACGGTGATCTGTTCAGCGCTGGCCTGGAGGTGGCCGGACACCCGCTGCTTGGCGCGGCGGTGGCGCTCCCGGAAGGTCGAGGTGCCATTCTCACGGGTCGGTTGTCGTTGGCCGAGCATCCGTGGTTGGCGGATCACGTAGTGATGGGCTCGGTACTCGTGCCGGGCATGGCGCTGGTGGATCTCGCCCTGCGTGCCGCACGCGAGGTCGGCTGCGATCACATCGAGGAACTCACCTTCCCCAGCCCCTTGGTGGTTCCCGAGCATGACGCGCTGGAGATCCGGGTGACGGTGGGCGATGTCGACGAGTCGGCATCACATGCGGTCAAGGTTTTTTCGCGGCGTGTGGGTGGGGAGTGGGTGTGTCACGCGGTGGGTTCGGTGTCGGCCGGGTCTGGTGCGGGTGGTGGTGTGGGGTTGGAGTGGCCGGTGGTGCCGACGTCAGGGGTGGACGTTGGCGGGGTGTATGAGGGGTTGTCCGGCGCGGGGTTGGTGTATGGGCCGGTGTTTCGTGGGTTGCGGGTGGTGTGGCGGGTGGGGGAGGAGGTTTTTGCTGAGGTTGGGTTGCCTGAGGGTACGGATGTGGCTGGTTTTGGTGTGCATCCGGCGTTGCTGGATGCGGCGTTGCATGGGCTTGGTTTGTTGGGTGGGGATGGTGGGGCCCGGGTTCCGTTCTCGTGTGCGGGTGTGAGGGTGTTCGCTTCGGGTGCGTCGGTGTTGCGGGTGCGGTTGGCGCGGGTTGGTGTGGATGCGGTGTCGCTGGTGGCGGTGGATGGTCGTGGTCTGCCGGTGGTGGTGGTGGAGTCGCTGGTGTTGCGGCCGGTGTCGGCTGAGCAGGTTTCGGCTGCGGGTGGGGGGATGGACTCGGCGTTGTTCCGGGTGGCGTGGCAGGCGCTGCCGGTGGTTGGGGCGGTGCCGGTTGCTGAGGCGGTGCCGGTGGCTGAGGCGGTGCCGGTGGTTGAGGCGGTGCCGGTGGGGGTCGGGGTTTCCGCGGGTGTGCCGGTGGGGGCTCCCGGTGTTTCTTCCGGTGGTTCCGGTGGTTCCGGTGGTGTGGTGGTGGTGTCGTGGCCTGGGTTTGAGGGGGCTGAGGCGGGTGTGTTGTGGGCTGTTGATGTGGTGCGGGGGTGGCTTGGGGGTGAGGGGTCTGGTGCTGGGCGGTTGGTGTTTGTGACGCGGGGTGCTGTGTCGGTTGGTGGTGAGGGTCCGGATGTGGTGCAGGCGGGGGTGTGGGGTCTGGTGCGTTCGGCGCAGTCGGAGCATCCGGGCCGGTTTGTTCTGCTGGATCTGGACCGGGACACGGAGCTTGGGTCGGTGTTGCCGGCGGTGCTGGTTTCGGGTGAGTCGCAGGTTGCTGTGCGGGGTGGTGGGTTGTGGGTGCCGAGGCTGGTGCGTGGGCCGGTTGTGGGGGGTGGTGGTTCTTCGTTTGGTGGGGGGCCGGTGCTGGTGTCGGGTGCGTCGGGTGCGCTGGGCGGGTTGGTGGCGCGGCATCTGGTGGTTGCGCATGGGGTGGGTGAGCTGTTGTTGGTGGGTCGTCGGGGTGTGGGTGAGGAGCTGGTTGGTGAGTTGGTGGGTCTGGGGGCGCGGGTTGAGTCGGTGGCGTGTGATGTGGGGGACCGGGAGGCTTTGGCGGGGGTGCTGGCCGGGCGTTCTTTGAGTGGTGTGGTGCATGCGGCGGGGGTTGTTGAGGATGGTGTTGTCACTGGTCTGTCTGCGGAGCAGGTTGGTCGTGTGTTGCGGGCGAAGGTGGCGGGGGCGTGGAATCTGCATGAGCTGACCGCGGGTATGGGGTTGTCGGCGTTTGTGGTGTTCTCTTCGGCTGCGGGGATTTTCGGGAGTCCGGGTCAGGGGGCTTATGCGGCGGGGAATGCCTTTGTGGACGCGCTGGCCCAGTACCGGTATGCCAGTGGTCTGCCCGCTACCTCTCTCGCCTGGGGCCCGTGGGCGAGCAGTGAGGGGATGGCGGGTGGTGAGGTACTGGAGCGGATGGCCCGCAACGGGGTGACCGCGCTGTCCGACACCGAAGGACTCGCCCTCTTCGACACCGCCACCGGCACGGGCATCACCGACCCGCTTGCCGTCCCCATCCGCCTCGATCTTCCGGCATTGCGGGCCCGCGCCGCGACGAGTCCGCTGCCCGCCGTCATGCGGGGCCTCGTTCCGCAGCCCGTTCATCGGGCCGCCACGTCCGGCGCGGAGGCGCGCGGTGCGCTGGCGGAGCAACTGGCGGACGTGACGGGGGAGAAGCGATACCGCATCCTGCAACGTGCTGTCCAGGGCGAGGTCGCCGCCGTGCTGGGACACGCTTCCGCCGATGCCATCGGGCCCGGTCAGGCGTTCCAGGACCTCGGCTTCGACTCCCTCACCGCTGTGGAGCTGCGCAACCGCCTTTCCCACACGACGGGGCTGCGCCTGCCGGCCAGTCTCCTCTTCGACTATCCGACCCCCGCGACGCTCGCCGAGCATCTCGACGCCGCTCTGCCGGTGCGTGAGCGAGGCAGCGGTCCTTCGCTTCTCGAAGAGATCGACCGGCTCGAAGCGGCCCTGTCCGCGCTGGCGGTGCGTGCTCGCGCCGACCACCGGACGCGCGGCACGGTCGCGACCCGGCTGGAGGGTCTGCTCTCCAAGTGGCGGACGGGCGACGCCGATCCGCACGGCGGCACCGACGATCCCCGGGACTCGGCCCAGACGGTGGAGACCGCGACCGATGACGAACTCTTCGACCTGCTCGACAACGAGCTCGGTAGCTGAGCCACAGGCGCCGGCGGACCTCCGCACGCGCTGACAAGCACCGAACACCCCCTCCCCCTGCGGACACCCGCTGCCCCTCGGCTGCCCCTCGGCTGCCCCTCGGCACACCCACGGCACACCCTCGGCCCGATGAGGAACCGATCACGTATGACTGACGACAGCAAACTCCGCGACTACCTCAAGCGTGCCACTGTCGATCTGCGACAGGTGCGTCAGCGCCTGCGTGAGGCGGAGAGCCGTAATCACGAGCCCATCGCCATCGTCGGAATGAGCTGCCGCTATCCCGGCGGGGTCACGACGCCTGAGGAGTTGTGGCGACTCGTGGCCGAAGGCCGCGACGCGGTCTCCGGGTTCCCCACCGACCGTGGCTGGGATCTGGATGCCCTCTTCGCTCCTGATCCTGAGGCACCGGGCACGAGTTACACCCGCGAGGGCGGATTCCTGCACGATGCCGCCGAGTTCGATCCGGCTTTCTTCGGGATCGGCCCGCGCGAGGCGCTGGCGATGGATCCGCAGCAGCGGTTGTTGCTCGAAGCCGCCTGGGAGTCGGTGGAGCGGGCCGCTATCGCGCCGACGGCGTTGCGCGGCAGCCGGACCGGCGTGTTCGTCGGCGTGATGTACCACGACTACGTGGCGCGACTGGCCCGTCGGCCCGACAACCTTGAGGGATACATCGGCACGGGGAACTCAGGCAGCGTCGCCTCCGGCCGGATCGCCTACACGCTGGGTCTCGAAGGGCCGGCCGTCACGCTCGACACCGCCTGTTCGGCTTCCCTGGTCGCGATCCACCTGGCCGTCCAGGCCCTGCGGCAGAACGAGTGCGAACTGGCCCTGGCCGGTGGTGTGACGGTGATGGCGTCACCGAGCACGTTCATCGAGTTCAGCCGGCAGCGCGGGCTCGCGCCGGACGGCCGGTGCAAGGCGTTCTCCGAGGCGGCGGACGGTACCGGGTGGTCCGAGGGCGTCGGCATGCTGCTGGTCGAACGGCTCGCGGACGCCCGCCGCAACGGGCACCCGGTGCTCGCCGTCATCCGGGGCTCGGCCGTGAACCAGGACGGTGCGAGCAACGGGCTGACCGCGCCCAACGGCCCCTCCCAGCAGCGCGTCATCCACCAGGCGCTGGCCAACGCCCGCCTCACCGCCGCTGACATCGACGCCGTCGAGGCCCACGGCACCGGCACCGCGCTCGGTGACCCGATCGAGGCGCAGGCGCTTCTCGCCACCTACGGGCGTGAGCACGGTGACGAACGGCCGCTGTGGCTGGGCTCGTTGAAGTCGAACCTGGGCCACACCCAGGCCGCGGCCGGCGTGGGGGGCGTCATCAAGATGGTGATGGCCCTGCGGCACGGCGTCCTGCCGCGCACCCTGCACGTCAACGAGCCGACACCGCACGTCGATTGGGCGTCCGGCGGGGTCCGGCTGCTGACCGAGACGGTGTCCTGGCCCGAGACCGACGCCGAACGGCCGCGCCGCGCCGCCGTCTCCGCGTTCGGGGTCAGCGGCACCAACGCCCATCTTGTCCTGGAACAGCCGCAGGAGGAGTCGGACACCGCCGAGCGTGCGGAGGCGGACCGCCGTCCGCTGCCGGTGATCCCGTGGGTGCTGTCGGCCCGGGACGAGGACGCCCTCGCGGCCCAGGCCGGACGGCTGCGCGACCACCTTGCCGAGCACCCGGATCTGGACCCGGCCGATGTCGGGTTTTCGCTCGCCACCTCCCGCGCCATGTTCGGCCGCCGCGCCGTCGTGTTCGGCGCCGACCCGTCCGTCCTGTCCGGCCTGGCCGGCAACTCGCCCGCGCCCGGCGGCGCGGCGCTGGTCAGCGGCACGGCCGAGAACGCAGCCGCCCGCCAGGTGGCGTTCGTGTTCCCCGGCCAGGGCTCGCAGTGGCCCGGGATGGCCCTGCGGCTTCTGGACGAATCCCCGGTGTTCCGCGACCGCCTGCACGCCTGCGCCGACGCCGTCGCCCCGCATGTGGACTGGTCGTTGCCCGACGTGCTGCGGCAAGTGCCGGGCGCTCCCGGGCTGGACCGCGTCGATGTCGTGCAGCCCGTCCTGTTCGCCGTCATGGTGTCCCTTGCGGAGCTGTGGCGTTCGCACGGCGTCCACCCGGCCGCCGTCGCCGGGCACAGCCAGGGCGAGATCGCCGCCGCCTGCGTGGCCGGCGCGCTCTCCTTGGACGACGCGGCCCGGGTGGTCGCCCTGCGCAGCCAGGCCCTGATCGCGCTCGCCGGGCGGGGCGGCATGATGTCCGTCGCCCTCCCGCTGGAGCGCCTCGGCCCGCGCCTGGAGCCGTGGGGCGAGCGGCTCTCCGTGGCCGCCGTCAACAGCCCTTCCTCTGTTGTTCTTTCCGGTGATCCCGAGGCGCTGCGTCACCTGCGCGACGAGTTGACCGCCGATGAGGTGCGCGCCCGGCTGATCGCCGTGGACTACGCCTCGCACGGCCCGCAGGTCGAGGCGGTACGCGACCGCGTCCGCGCCGACCTGGCGGACATCGCGCCGCGCTCCGCCCCCGACGTGCTCTTCTACTCCACGGTCACCGGCGAGCCGCTGGACACCGCCGAGTTGGATGCCGATTACTGGTACCGGAACCTGCGGCGGACCGTCCGCTTCGAGCAGGTCACCCGGGCGCTGGTCGGTGACGGGCACGGCTCGCTGATCGAATTGAGCCCGCACCCGGTGCTCACGGTGGGGATGCAGGAGACTCTGCACGCGATGGGAAGCCCGGCGGTCGCGCTGGGCACGCTCCGCCGGGAGGAGGGCGGACTCGACCGGTTCCTGCGGTCGACCGCCGAGGCACACGTGAACGGTGTCGCCGTCGACTGGCGGGCCGTGTTCGCGGGCACGGGCGCCCGCACGGTTCCGCTGCCGACCTACCCGTTCCAGCGGCGCCGGTTCTGGCTGGACGCTCCGCCCGCCGCCGGGGACGCGGCCGGTCTGGGCCTGGCCGCGGCGCACCACCCGATGCTGGGCGCGGTCGTCACCCCGGCCGACGCCGATGGCCTGGTCCTGTCCGGGCACTTGTCCGCCCGCACCCACCCGTGGCTGGCCGACCACGTGGTGCTGGACACCGTGCTGCTGCCGGGCACGGCCTTCGTCGAACTCGCGGTCCAGGCAGGCGATCACGTCGGCTGCACCCGGTTGGAGGAGCTGACGCACCATGCGCCGCTCGTCCTGCCCGAGCACGGTGGCGGGGGCGTCGCCGTGCAGGTGTCGGTCGCAGGGGCCGACCCGTCGGGGCGGCGGGCGTTCGGCGTCTGGTCACGGCCGGACGACGCGCTGCCCGACGCCGCCTGGACGTGCCACGGCACCGGCGTACTCGCCCCCGGCGTGGGGGAGTCGGACGAGCGGGCGGGGGAGGGGACGGACGAGTTGGCCGTGTGGCCGCCGCCCGACGCGACGACCATCGACCTCACCGGCTTCTACGACCGGCTCGCCGAGCGGTCGTTCGGCTACGGCCCGGCCTTCCGCGGGCTGCGGGCCGGGTGGCGGCGCGGTGACGAGGTGTTCGCCGAAGTCGCCCTGCCGCAGGGCGTGGACGCGGTGGGGTTCGCGCTGCATCCCGCGCTGCTCGACGCCGCCCTGCACGCCGTCGGGTTCGGCCCGCTCGGCGACACCGAAGGCGGCCGGCTCGCGTTCGCCTGGGAGAACGTGCGCCTGCACGCCGCCGGGGCAACGGAGTTGCGCGTCCGGCTCGCCCCCGCCGGGCCGGACCGGGTGGCGCTGACGGCCGCCGACGGAACGGGCCGCGCCGTGCTGTCCGTGTCCGCGCTGACCTTCCGCACGGCGGCTCCCGAGGACCTGCGGGCGGCCCGTGCCACGCGGCACGACGCGCTGTATCGCGTCGACTGGACGCCGCCGCGGCCGGACGCCGCCGCGGCCGTCCCCCACAACGCGCGCTGTTGGGCCGTCCTCGCCGATCAGGACGGCCTCCGGGCAGCGGCGCGCGCGCTGCGCGCCACGTCGCACCCCGATGTGGCCGCGCTCGCGGAGGCCGTCACCGCGTCGGGCACCACCCCGCCCGACGCGGTGATGGCCGAGATCCCGCGCACGCCCGGCGACGGCGGCCCGGAGTCGGTGCGTGCCACGGTCCGGCGGGCCCTCGCACTGCTGCGCTCGTGGCTCGCGGAGGAACGGCTCGCCGCGTCCCGGCTGGTGCTGCTGACGCGCGGCGCGACGCCGCCCAACGCCGGGGCGGCGGGCGGTGATCTCGGCCACGCGGCCGTCTGGGGCCTGGTCCGCTCGGCCCAGTCCGAACACCCCGACCGGCTTGTCCTGGTGGATGTGGACACCGAGGAGCACGGGGAGCACCGGGAGCACGGGGAGCACGGGGAAGGCGAGGGCGTCTACGGTGCGGTCGCCGCTGCCGTCGCCACCGGCGAACCTCAACTCGCCCTGCGCGCGGGCGGAGACGGCGCCCACGAGGTGCTGGTGCCGCGCCTCGCGCACGTTCCCGCCGACAGCCCGGGGGAGGGGGCCGCCGCGGTCGGGGCCGCGGCGCCGCTCGATCCGGACGGTACCGCGCTGATCACCGGTGGCACGGGCGCGCTCGGCCGCCTGGTCGCCCGCCACCTCGTCACCGTCCACGGCGTACGCCACCTGCTGCTGACCAGCCGCCGGGGCCCCGACGCCGAGGGCGCCGACGCGCTGCGCGAAGAACTCGCCGCGCTCGGCGCCGAGGTGACCATCGCGGCCTGCGACGCAGCCGACCGGGCCGCGCTGGCCGACCTGGTGAACGGCATCCCCGGGGAACGGCCCCTGACCGCCGTCGTGCACGCGGCGGCCGTGGTCGCGGGCGGCCTCGTCGAAACGCTCACCGACGACGAACTCGACCGCGTACTGCGGGCGAAGGCCGATACCGCCTGGCATCTGCACGAGCTGACCCGGGAGTCGGGCGGCGGCCCGGCCGCGTTCATGCTGTTCTCCTCCCTCGCCGGGATCGTCGGCGGCGCCGGGCAGGCCGCGTACGCGGCGGGCAACGCGTACCTGGACGCCCTCGCCCACCACCGGGCCGCCGAGGGCCTGCCCGCCGTCTCCCTCGCCTGGGGCGTGTGGGCCGAGCGCGGCGAGCAGACCCGCCTGGCGGCCACCGACCTTGCCCGCATGGCCCGTTCCGGCGTCGTGCCGCTGCCCGTGGACGAGGCGCTGGCGCTGTTCGACACGGCGCTCACCGCCGGAACGACCGACCCCGCGCTGGCGCCCGTCCGGCTCAACTTCGCCGCGCTGCGCGCCCAGTCGGACGCGACGGGCGGGGTGCCCGCACCGCTGCGCGGCCTGATCCGCACTCCGGGGCGCCGCCTCGCCGCCCGGGGCGCGGACGCCGGACACACCGGGGAAGCACGGCGCCTGGCCTCCCTGGCCCCGGACGAGCTGCGCGATCACCTGCTGGACCTCGTGCGCGCCTGCGTCGCCGCCATCCTCGGCCACGACGCCCCGGACACCGCCGCCCAAAGCATCGCGCCGACACGGGCGTTCAGGGAGCTGGGCTTCGACTCCCTCGCCGCCATGGAGCTCCGCAACCGGCTCGGCGCCGCGACCGGACTGCGGCTGCCGCCCACCGTCGTCTTCGACCACCCCACGCCCGCCGCCCTCGCCGCCCACCTGGCGACAGCGGTCGGCGGCGCGGCCGGCGCGCGGGCCGGTGCCGCGACCACGGCACCGGCCGGTGCCGGGAGCGCGCGGACCGACGACGACCCGATCGTCATCATCGGGATGGCCTGCCGCTTCCCCGGCGAGGCGCACAGCCCCGAGGCGCTGTGGCGGTTGCTCGCCGACGGCGGCGAAGCCATCACCCCGTTCCCCGCCGACCGGGGCTGGGACCTGGACGCGCTGTACGACCCGGACCCCGGCGCCCCTGGCCGCTGCACTGTCCGCGAGGGCGGATTCCTGCACGACGCGGGCGAGTTCGACCCCGAGCCGTTCGGCATCTCACCGCGCGAGGCACTCGCCATGGACCCGCAGCAGCGGCTGCTGCTGGAAGTCACCTGGGAGGCCGTCGAACGCGCGGGCATCGCCCCGACCGCGTTGCGCGCCACCCCGACCGGGGTCTTCGCCGGGACCAACGGCCAGGACTACACGGCCGGTCTGGCGCAGCCGGGCGGCGACGGCCGGACCGGCGCCGACGAGGGCCATCTGCTGACCGCCAACTCCGCGGCTGTCCTCTCCGGCCGGATCGCCTACACGCTCGGGTTGGAAGGACCGGCGATGACGGTGGACACGGCCTGCTCGTCGTCCCTCGTCGCGCTGCACCTGGCCGCTCAGGCGCTGCGCCGGGGCGAATGCTCCCTCGCGCTCGCGGGCGGCGTGACCGTGATGGCCACGCCCGGCGCGCTCATCGGGTTCAGCCGGCAGCGCGGCCTGTCACCGGACGGCCGCTGCCGCGCGTTCGCCGCTGACGCCGACGGCACCGGTCTGTCCGAGGGCGCGGGCGTGCTGCTGCTCGAACGGCTGTCCGACGCCCGCCGCAACGGGCACCCCGTGCTCGCGGTGGTGCGCGGCTCGGCGATCAACCAAGACGGCGCGAGCAACGGGCTGACCGCGCCGAACGGCCCCGCCCAGCAACGTGTTATCCGCCAGGCGCTCGCCGACGCGGGACTGACGGCCGCCGACGTGGACGCGGTCGAGGCACACGGCACGGGCACCCGGCTGGGCGACCCGATCGAGGCCGAGGCGCTGATCGCCGCCTACGGCCAGGACCGGCCCGCCGAACGGCCGTTGTGGCTGGGGTCGGTGAAGTCGAACCTGGGCCACACGCAGGCCGCCGCCGGGGTGGCCGGGGTCATCAAGACGGTGCTGGCCCTGGAGCACGAGGAGCTTCCCCCGACCCTGCACGCAGCCGAGCCCTCCCCGCACGTCGACTGGACGGCCGGAGCCGTGAGGCTGCTGACGGAAGGTCAGGTATGGCGGCGGCCGGAGGGCGGCGGTGCGCGCCGGGCCGGGGTGTCGTCGTTCGGAGTCAGCGGCACCAACGCCCACGTCATCATCGAGCAGCCCCCCGAACCCCCGGCCCACGCGGCGCACTCCGGCGACAGCGACAGGGACAGCGACAGGGACAGCGACGGCGACGGCGACGGCGACGGTGGCGGTGGCGGTGGCGCGCTCGCACCGGTCCCGGTGCCGTGGGTGGTGTCCGCCATGACGCCCGGGGCGCTGCGCGCCCAGGCGGCCCGGCTGCACACGCACCTCGGCGCCGCGACACCCGGTCGGCGGCACCCGGCCGATATCGGCCGCGCCCTGGCCACCACCCGGGCCGCGCTGCCCCAGCGGGCGGCCGTCGTCGCCGCCGACCGGGACGGGCTGCTGGCCGGGCTGGCCGCTCTCGCCCGGGGCGAGACCCCGCCCGGCACCGCCACCGGAACGGCCGCGCCGGACGGGCGCGTCGCGTTCGTCTTCGCCGGTCAGGGAGGCCAGCGTGTCGGCATGGGCCGCGAGTTGCACGCCGCGCATCCCGTGTTCGCGGAGACGTTCGACGAGGTATGCGCCGCGCTCGCCCCGCACCTGGACAACGAACGGCCCCTGCGCGACCTCGTCTTGAGCGCGGACAAGGATGACGACACCGCGCTCAGCGAGACCGGGTGGGCCCAACCCGCCCTGTTCGCCCTGGAGGTGGCGCTGTTCCGGCTGCTGCGCTCGTGGGGCGTGCGGCCCGCGCTGCTCACCGGTCACTCCATCGGCGAACTCGCCGCCGTCCACGCCGCCGGGGCCCTCTCCCTCCCCAACGCGGCTCGCCTGGTGGCGGCCCGGGGCCGGCTGATGCAGGCCCTGCCGCCCGGCGGCGCCATGGTCGCCGTGCGGGCCTCGGAGGCCGACGTGCTGCCGCTGCTGGTCGGCCACGAGGAGCGGGTGGGCATCGCGGCGATCAACGGCCCGGCGTCCGTGGTGCTTTCCGGCGAGACCGAGGCGGTCACGGCGATCGCGGCCCGTCTCCCGAGCGCCAAACGGCTCGCCGTGTCCCACGCCTTCCACTCACCGCTGATGGAGCCGATGCTCGCGGAGTTCCGCGCGGTCGCCGCCGGCCTGACGTTCGCCGAACCCCGCGTCGCCGTCGTCTCCACCGTCACCGGCCGGCCGCTGACCGCCGCCGAACTGGCCGACCCCGACCACTGGGTGCGGCATGCGCGGCAGACTGTCCGGTTCGCCGCCGCGCTCGACGCGATCGCCGCCGTTCCCTCCCTCGCGGCCTGCGTCGAGCTCGGCCCGGACGGCTCGCTCAGCTCGCTCGCCCGGGACATCCTGGGCCGGGACGTGGCCGCCGTGCCCCTCCTGCGTCCCGGCCGCCCCGAGGACCTGTCCGCGACTACGGCCATCGCCCGGCTCCACGTGTCGGGCGTCGGCGTGGACTGGGACCGGTACTTCACCGGCCGTGGCGGCACCACCGCCCATGTCCCCCTGCCAACCTACGCCTTCGAGCACAAGAGCTACTGGCTCTCCGCCCCGCCGCCCGGCCCCGCCACCACGCCCCCCGCCGACGCCGCCGAGTCGGCGTTCTGGGACTCCGTCGAGCGCGCCGATGTGGCGGCGTTGACGGAGCAGCTCGACGTCCCCGGCGACACCCGGCTCGACGCCCTGCTGCCCGCCCTCTCCGACTGGCGACGGCGACAGCGAGACCGCTCGGCCGCCGACCGCCGGCGCTACCACGCCGTGTGGCGGCCGGTCCCCGGCGACCGGAACGCGCCGTCCCTGACCGGTACATGGGTGCTCGTGACCCCCGACGGGCCCGAACACGAACCGACTGTCGCAGCCGTCGAGGCGGCCCTGACCGCGCACGGCGCCGACGTCGTGCGGCTCATCACCCGCGTCGGCGACAACCCGGCGGCCCTGGCCGAACGGCTCCGGTCGCACACCGACACCAGTACCGACGCCGATGCCCTCGGGGTGCTGTCCCTGCTCGCGCTGGACGAGTCCCCCCACCCCGCACACCCCGCCCTGCCCACCGGCCTGGCGCTGAACACCGCGCTCATCCGGGCCCTGGAGGGCGTGCCCGCCCGGCTGTGGTGCGTGACACGCGGCGCGGTCGCCATCGGCCGCTCCGACCGTGTGACCAGCCCGGGCCAGGCCATGATGTGGGGACTCGGCCGGTCGGTCGCGCTCGAACTCCCCGACGTCTGGGGCGGAGTGATCGACCTCCCGGAGGCGCACGAGCTGACCGGACACGCCGCCCGTCGACTGGCCGCCGCGTTGAGTGGCGGGAAGAGCGGAAACCGCGGGAAGAGCGGGAAGAGCGAAAACACCGGGCACAGCGGTAACAGCGGGGTCGGCGAAGACCAGATCGCCGTCCGGGCGTCCGGTGCCTTCGCCCGCAGGCTCGTGCGCGCACCACGCGCCGCGCGGCCCGGCGGCGCGGCGTGGCGCCCGCGCGGCACCGTACTGATCACCGGCGGCACCGGCGCGCTCGGCGCCCGGGTCGCCCGCCTGTTGGCGAACGGCGGCGCCGCGCACCTAGTGCTGACGAGCCGTCAGGGAACGGGTGCGGCCGGTGCCGCCGAGCTGGCCACCGAGATCAAGGCCCACGGCACCCGGGTGACCATCGCGGCCTGCGACGTGTCCGACCGCGACGCGCTGGCCGCGCTCCTCACCGCGCACGGCGACGGCCTCACCGCCGTCGTCCACGCGGCCGGGGCACCGCAGTTCAGCCCGGTGCGGGAGCTCTCCCCGGACCGACTGGCCGCCGTGCTCGCCGCCAAGGTCGCCGGCGCGGCACACCTGGACGAACTGCTGGGCGACCGGCCGCTGGACGCCTTCGTGCTCTTCTCCTCCGTGGCCGGGGTCTGGGGCAGCGGCAACCAGGGGGCGTACGCCGCCGCCAACGCCTACCTCGACGCCCTCGCCGAACAGCGCCGCGCGCGCGGCCTGTCCGGCACCGCCGTGGCCTGGGGTCCCTGGGCCGGCGGCGGCATGGCGGGCGGCGAGGACGCCGAGGCGCATCTGCGGCGCCGGGGTCTGCCCGCCATGGCCCCGGAGACCGCGCTCGCCGCCCTCCAGCAGGCCCTTGATCAGGACGAGACAGCGGTGACCGTCGCGGACGTCGACTGGTCGCGGTTCGCACCGTCGTTCACCATCGCCCGGCCGAGCCCGCTGCTGTCCGAGCTGCCCGAGGCCCAAGTCGCCGGCGAGACAGACCGCGAGGCGGAGACGGAGGAGTCGGCCGTCCTGCGCGAACGGCTCGCCGCCCTCCCCCGGCCCGACCGCGATCGCACGCTTCTCGACCTCGTGCGCACCGAGGTCGCCGCCGTACTCGGCCACCCCGACGCCCAAGCCATCGCGCCCGCCCGGGCGTTCCAGGAGCTCGGCTTCGACTCCCTGACCGCTGTCGAGCTGCGCGACCGGCTGACCACGGTCACCGGCCTGAGCCTGCCCACCACGCTTGTCTTCGACCACCCCAACGCCACCGCGCTCGCCGCCCACTTGTCCGCCCGGACCGGTGACGAGGCGGCCCGCCCGGCAACCACCGTGGCGCGCGCGGCCACCGCCGCCGCGCCCGCCGACGAGCCGCTCGCGATCGTCGCGATGGGATGCCGCTTCCCGGGTGGCGTTCGCACGCCCGACGACCTGTGGGAGCTGCTGGCGTCCGGCGCCGACGCCGTCTCCGGCTTCCCCACCGACCGGGGCTGGGACCTGGACACCCTCCACCACCCCGACCCGGAACACCCGGGCACCACCTACGTCACCGAGGGCGGATTCCTGCACGACGCGGCCGAGTTCGACGCCCCGTTCTTCGGGATCTCGCCTCGCGAGGCGCTGGCCATGGACCCGCAGCAGCGGCTGTTGCTGGAGACCGCGTGGGAAACGCTGGAACGTGCCCGCCTCGACCCAGCCACCCTGCGCGGCACCAGGACCGGAGTCTTCATCGGCTCCGGCCACCAGGGCTACGGGGCCGGGCTGCGCGCTCTGCCCGAGGGCGTCGAAGGCCATCTCCTGACCGGCAGTTCGAGCAGCGTCATGTCCGGACGCATCGCCTACGCGCTCGGGATCGAAGGCCCGGCGGTGACTGTGGACACCGCCTGCTCGTCCTCGCTGGTGGCGCTGCACCTGGCCGGCCAGGCGCTGCGGCAGGGCGAATGCACCGTGGCCCTGGTCGGCGGTGCCTGCGTGATGTCCAGCCCCAACGCCTTCGTGGAATTCAGCCGCCAGCGCGGCCTGGCACCGGACGGCCGGTGCAAGCCGTTCGCGGCGGCGGCCGACGGCACCGGCTGGGGCGAGGGCGTGGGCATGCTGCTCGTCGAGCGGCTGTCCGACGCGCGGCGCGCCGGGCACCCCGTTCTCGCGGTGGTGCGCGGATCGGCCGTGAACCAGGACGGCGCGTCCAACGGCCTGACCGCGCCCAACGGCCCCGCCCAGCAACGTGTCATCCGGCAGGCCCTCGCCAACGCCCGTCTCACCGCCGCCGAGGTGGACGCGGTGGAGGCGCACGGGACGGGAACAGCCCTCGGTGACCCCATCGAGGCCCAGGCGCTGCTGGCCACCTACGGCCAGGAGCGGCCGGGCGAACGCCCGCTGTGGCTCGGCTCGTTGAAGTCGAACATCGGCCACACCCAGGCCGCGGCCGGAGTCGCCGGGGTCATCAAGACGGTGCTCGCACTGCGCAACGGCCTGCTGCCGCGCACCCTGCACGTCGACGAGCCCACCCCGCACGCCGCCTGGGCCTCCGGCGCGGTCCGGCTGCTGACCGAACCCGTCCCATGGCCGGAGGGTGAACGGCCGCGCCGCGCCGCCGTCTCGGCGTTCGGCGTCAGCGGCACCAACACCCACGTGATCATCGAAGAGGCCCCCGCCGAGACGGAACGCCCGGCTCCGGCGGCCGGGATCGCGGTGCCCCCGCGCCACATCGCCTGGGCGATCTCCGGAGCCGACGCGCCCGCGCTCCGCGCACAGGCCCAACGGCTGCTGGCCCACGCCCACGCCCATCCCGGCCTGCCGGTGGGCGACCTCGCCCACGCCCTGGCGCGCGGTCGCACGGCGATGCACCACCGGGCCGTCGTCGTCGGCCGCGACCGCGCCGGACTGCTCACCGGCCTGGAAGAGCTGACGAAGCACCAGCAAGGCACCCTCCCGGCCGGCCTCGTGCGCGGGACCGTGGGCGGCGGACGGCTCGCGCTGCTGTTCTCCGGGCAGGGCGGCCAACGGCCGGGCATGGGCCGCGACCTGCACGCCGCGTACCCGGCCTTCGCCGACGCTTTCGACGAGACGTGCGCCCACTTCGACAGCCATCTCGAACGGCCCCTGCGCGACATCGTCTTCGGGGACGACCCGGCCGCTCTGGATCAGACCCTCTCCACCCAACCGGCCCTGTTCGCCGTCGAGGTGGCGCTGTTCCACCTCCTCGCGTCCTGGGGAGTCCGGCCCGACCTGCTGGCCGGGCACTCCATCGGGGAGCTGGCCGCAGCCCACGCGGCGGGTGTCCTGCGGCTCCCCGACGCCACCGCGCTCGTCGCCGCCCGCGCCCGGCTGATGCAGAACCTGCCCGAGGGCGAAGGAGCGATGATCGCCGTCGAGGCATCGGAGGCCGAAGTCACGCCACTGCTCGCCGCCTGCGCCGACCGGGCGGGCATCGCGGCGGTCAACGGCCCCGCGTCCGTGGTCATCTCCGGAGCCGACGATGCCGTGAGCCACGTCGCGGACCTCCTCGCGGACCAGGGACGACGGGTCAAGCGGCTGTCCGTCTCGCATGCTTTCCACTCGCCGCTGATGGAGCCGATGCTGGCCGAACTGCGAGCGGTGGTACGTGAGATGCCGTTCCACGCGCCGACCGTGCCGCTCGTCTCCACTCTCACCGGACGCCCGGCCGACGCGGCGGAGCTGCGCGACCCCGAACACTGGGTGCGCCACGCCCGGTGCGCGGTCCGCTTCCACGACGCCGTGCGCGCGCTGGCCGACGAGGGCGCCACGACGCTGCTGGAGCTGGGACCCGGCGCCGTGCTGACCGCCATGGCCGAGGAAGCCCTGGACGACCGCGCGCCCGCCGTCACCGCCCTGCCCACCCTGCGCCCCGACCGCCCGGAAGAGGAGACCCTCCTCACGGCGCTCGCCGGTCTGCACGTGCGGGGGCTGCCGTGCGATCTGGCCCAGGCCCTCCCCACCGCCACCGGCGGTGAGACGATCGACCTGCCGACCTACGCCTTCCAGCGCCGCCGTTACTGGCTCGGCGGCGGTGACTCGACCGGCCAGAGCGAGCAGAGCAACCAGACCGGCGAAACCGGCCGGGGCGGGGACGCGGGGCAGGCGGCCCCGGCGGACGCCGACTTCTGGCAAACCGTCGACCACGGCACCCCGGAAGCGCTCGCGGAACGGCTCGGCATCGGCACCGGGGCGCCCCTGGGCGACGTGTTCACCGCCCTGTCGGCATGGCGCCGGGAGAGCAAGGACCATTCGACACTGGACGGTTGGCGCTACCGCGTCACATGGAGGCCGATCACCGGACCCGCTCCCGCCGGGGCGGGAACACTCCACGGAACCTGGCTGCTCGTCACATCGGGTACGCCCGACCAGGACGCCACCGTGGCGGCGTGCGCCGACCTCCTGCGGGCGCGCGGCGCGCGGCCGATCCCGGTCCGCGTCACCGACCAGGGCGCCGGCCGGGCGGCCCTCGCCGCCCTCCTCGCCGAGGCGACCCGACCGAACGGCACCACGCCCCCGCCGGTGACCGGCGTGCTGGCCCTCCCCGCCCGCGACGGGCGCGAGTCGGCTCTGTTCGTGGCCCAACTCGCCCAAGCTGTCAGCGATATCGGCATGGCCGCCCGGCTGTGGTGCGTCACGCGCGGCGCCGTCTCCATCGGCCCCTCCGACCCCCTGCGCCACCCGGAGCAGAGCCTGGTGTGGGGCCTCGGGCGCGCCGCCGCCCTCGAGGAGCCGCAGCGCTGGGGCGGCTTGATCGACCTCCCTGACGCCGATGCCGATGCCGACTCCCACTCCGTGAGCCCGCGCGCGCTCGGCCGCCTGGCCGATGTCCTGGCGGACGGCGAGACGGAGAACGACCAGTACGCGATCCGCGACTCGGGGGTGTTCGTGCCCCGCCTGACCCGTGCGCGGACGACGCCGAAGCCGACGCCGAAAGCGAAGGGGAACGGGTGGGTGCCGCGCGGCACCGTGCTGATCACCGGCGGTACCGGCGCCCTTGGCGCCCACGCGGCCCGCTGGCTCGCGGACCGGGGCGCCGAGCACCTGGTTCTCACCAGCAGGCGGGGCGGCGCGGCTACGGGCGCCGCCGAGCTCCGCGCCGACCTCGAAAAGCGCGGCGCCCGCGTCACCATCGCTGCCTGCGACGTCGCCGACCGCGACGCCCTCGCCGAACTCCTGGACGAACTGGGCGAGTCCGACGCCCCGACCGCCGTGGTGCACGCGGCCGGCCTGCCCCAGTTCACGCCGCTCCACGACACGGGCCCGGCCGAACTCACCGCCGTGCTCGCCGCGAAGGCCACCGGCGCCGCCCACCTGCACGAACTCCTCGGTGACCGGCCGTTGGACGCCTTCATCATGTTCTCCTCCGTCGCCGGGGTGTGGGGCAGCGGCAGCCAGGCCGCGTACGCGGCGGCCAACGCCTACCTCGACGCCCTGGCCCACCACCGCCGCGCCCGGGGCCTGCGCGCCACCTCGATCGCCTGGGGACCCTGGGCGGACGGCGGCATGGCGACGGACCACGGAGCCGAGGAACACCTCAGGCGGCGCGGACTGAACGCCATCGCGCCCACGCTCGCGATCGCCGCGCTCCAAAGCGCCCTGGACCGGGACGAGACCACCGAGGTCGTCGCGGACGTGGACTGGCTCCGCTTCGCCCCCGCGTTCACCATCGGCCGTCCGAGTCCGCTCCTCGACGGGCTCCCCGAGGTGCGCACGGCCCTTGCCGCCACCACGGGTGCCGGCACCGGCGGAGACGAGTCCGGCACCGCCGACGACGGAACGAGCGAACTCGCCCGGCGCCTGGGGCGGATGGCCCCTGCCGAGCGACGGGAGATCCTGCTCGGCATCGTGCGGGCCGAAGCCGCCGCGGCCCTCGGCTACGCGGAAGCCGACGCGATCGAACCGGAACGCGCCTTCCGCGACCTGGGCTTCGACTCGCTCACCGCGGTCGAGCTCCGCAACCGCCTCGCCACCGTGACCGGTCTGCGCCTCCCGGCTACCGCTGTCTTCGACCACCCCACCCCCGACGCCCTGGCGGACCACCTGCGCGCCCGACTCGCGCCGGTGAGCACCGGCACGGCAGCGGACCGGGAGCCGGGCGGGGCGGAGGAGAACGAGATCCGCCGCGTCCTGGCGTCCATCCCGCTCCACCGCCTCAGGGAGGCCGGAATCATGAACGCCCTGCTCCGCCTGGCTGCCCCCGCCCCCCGGCCGGAACACCCCCACACCGGAACCGACACGGATTCCATCGCGGCGATGGACGTCGAAGAGCTCGTCCAACTGGCCCTCGGCGACAGCGAATCCTGACGAACGCCTGAACAG
Organism: Streptomyces sp. NBC_01803; assembly: GCF_035917415.1. Classification (NCBI taxonomy): domain Bacteria; kingdom Bacillati; phylum Actinomycetota; class Actinomycetes; order Kitasatosporales; family Streptomycetaceae; genus Streptomyces; species Streptomyces sp. NBC_01803. The sequence goes on along the minus strand of NZ_CP109073.1, from coordinate 996,512 downwards.
GGAGCACACCTTGACCATGTCTGACGACCGCCTCATTCAGGCACTGCGGGCTTCGCTGCAGGAGACGGAGCGCCTGCGGCGAGAGAACCAGCACCTCACGGACGCCTCCCGTGAGCCGATCGCCATCGTCGGAATGAGCTGCCGCTTTCCCGGAGACGTCCGATCCCCGGAAGACCTCTGGGAATTGGTGGCGAGCGGGCGGGACGCCATCGGCCCGTTCCCGGAGAACCGGGGCTGGGACCTCGACGGGCTCTACGACCCGGATCCGTCGCGGCCCGGTACCTGTTACGCACGCGAGGGCGGATTTCTCTACGACGCACCGGAATTCGACGCCGAATTCTTCGGGATCTCGCCGCGCGAGGCGCTGGCGACCGATCCCCAGCAGCGGCTTCTGCTGGAAGTGGCATGGGAGGTGTTCGAGCAGGCCGGGATCGACCCGACGACGCTGCGCGGCTCCCGCACCGGCGTGTTCGCCGGAAACAGCGGGCAGGACTACGCGCGCCTGTCCGCGTCACCGGACGACTGCGACGGATACCTGGGCATCGGCAACATCGCGGCCGTGATCTCCGGCCGCCTCGCCTACGTCTTCGGCCTCGAAGGCCCGGCCGTGACCGTGGACACCGCCTGCTCGTCGTCGCTGGTCGCCCTGCACCTCGCGGCCCAGGCACTGCGCCGCGACGAATGCTCGATGGCACTGGTCGGCGGCACCACCGTGATGTCGACGCCCGGTGCTTTCATGGAGTTCAGTCGGCAGCGCGGCCTCGCGCCGGACGGCCGATGCAAGGCGTTCGCGGCCGGCGCCGACGGCACCGGCTGGTCCGAGGGCGTGGGCGTGCTGCTCGTGGAGCGGCTGTCCGATGCCCGGCGCAACGGGCACCGCGTGCTGGCCGTGGTGCGCGGCTCCGCGATCAACCAGGACGGTGCCTCCAACGGCATGACCGCGCCCAACGGCCCCGCCCAACAGCGCGTCATTCGTCAGGCGTTGGCGAACGCCGGGCTGTCTGCGGCCGATGTGGACGCGGTGGAGGCGCACGGCACGGGCACGTCGCTGGGTGACCCGATCGAGGCCCAGGCGCTGATCGCCACCTACGGACAACACCGCCCGGCCGAACGGCCCCTGTGGCTGGGGTCGTTGAAGTCGAACATCGGGCACACGCAGGCCGCCGCCGGGGTGGGTGGCGTCATGAAGATGGTCATGGCGATGCGGCATGGGCTGCTGCCGCGCACGCTGCACGCGGACGAGCCGTCGCCGCACGTGGACTGGTCGGCGGGGACAGTCCGGTTGCTGACCGAGCCCGTCGCCTGGGCGGAGAACGGCCACCCGCGCCGGGCCGCCGTCTCGTCCTTCGGCGTCAGCGGCACCAACGCCCATGTGATCCTGGAGGCGGAGCCGCGGAACGCGCCGGAGGCGTCCGCTCCCGCCGCCGAGCCGTGTCCCGTGCCCTGGCTGCTCTCGGCCCACAACGCCGACGCGCTGCGCGAACAAGCCGCACGCCTTCGTGCGTTCGTGACTGGCCGGCCCGACCTCGACCCCGCCGACATCGCGCTCTCGCTGGCCACCACTCGCGCCGCCCTGCCCCACCGCGCCGCGGTCACCGGCACCGACCGTGACGAACTGCTGCGCGGCCTCGAACACCTCGACATCCAGGGCGTCGCGCGGCGCAAGGGCAAGAAGACGGCGTTCTTGTTTTCGGGGCAGGGGAGTCAGTGGGTGGGGATGGGCCGGGAGTTGTATGGGGTGTTTCCGGTGTTCGCGGATGCTTTTGATGAGGTGTGCGCGTATGCGGATGCCTTGTTGGGTCGGTCGTTGCGGGGTGTGGTGTTCGGGGGGGAGGGGGAGGGGCTTGGCGGTACGGGGTTTGTGCAGGTGGGGTTGTTCGCGGTTGAGGTGGCGTTGTTCCGGTTGCTGGGGTCGTGGGGTGTGCGGCCTGATGTGGTGGCGGGGCATTCGGTGGGGGAGTTCGCGGCGGCTTGTGTGGCGGGGGTGTTCTCGTTGGGGGATGCGGTTCGTCTGGTGGTGGCGCGTGGGCGGTTGATGGGTGAGTTGCCCGCGGGTGGGGTGATGGTGGCGGTTGCGGCGTCGGAGAGTGATGTGGTGCCGTTGCTGGCGGGTTTCGGGGATCGGGTGAGTATCGCCGCGGTGAATGGTCCTGCTTCGGTGGTGGTGTCGGGGGATGCGTCGGCTGTGGGTGAGGTGACGGCCGGGCTGAGGGGCAGGCGGCTGGCGGTGTCGCATGCTTTTCACTCTCCGTTGATGGAGCCGATGCTGGCCGCGTTCCGTGCGGAGCTGGAGTCGGTGGTGTTCCACGCGCCCACGTTGCCTGTCGTTTCGACCCTTTCGGGTCGCCTGGTGGCGGATGAGGAGCTGACCGCCCCGGACTACTGGGTGCGGCAGATCCGGGAGCCGGTCCGCTTCGCCGACGCCGTGCAGGCCCTGACCGACCGGAACGTCACCGCGTTCGCCGAGATCGGCCCCGGCGGCACCCTCGCCGCGTTGGCGCGGGAGCTGGTGGACGAGTCGGCGGCCGTGGTTCCCGTCCTGCGGAAGGATCGGCCGGAGCGTCTGTCCGTCACAACGGCCCTGGCCGAGCTGCACGTTCACGGAGTGCCGGTCGGCTGGGCGGACGTGCTCGCCGGAACCGGCGCCCGGCCCGTCTCCCTGCCCACCTACGCCTTCCAACGAAAGCGCTACTGGCTGGACCCCACGACCCCACCCGGCGAACGTCCTTACGCGCCGGGCGACAGTGAGCCGGCGGAGGCCGACTTCTGGGCCACCGTCGAACGCGAGGACCTGGAGGCGTTCACCGAGCACCTTCACCTCCCGGGCGACGCCACGCTCCCCGCCGTGCTCCCCGCCCTGTCCACCTGGCGCCGCCGACGTCGCGAGCGGACCACCGTCGACGGCTGGCGCTACCGCGTCGCCTGGAAGCCCGCCCCCGCCCCCGCCCCCGCGCTCGGCACGGCCGAGCCGACCGGCCGCGCCTGGCTCGCCGCGCTGCCCGCCGACTGGGAGGACGACCCCTGGACGTCCGCCGTCGTCCACGTGCTCCAGGACCGGGGCGCCGGGGTCGTCCCGCTGGCCGTCGCCCCGGGAACGGACCGCGCCACGCTTGCCGCCCAACTCGCCGCCGTCACCGGGACCGTCGACGGCGTGCTGTCACTCCTCGCCCTCGACGAGAAGCCGCACCCCACCCGGGGCGCGGTGGCACCGGCCGGGCTGCTGGCCAACCTCACGCTGATCCAGGCACTCGGCGACGCGGGCATCGACGCGCCCCTGTGGTGCGCGACGCGCGGCGCGGTGTCCATCGGCCCGTCCGACCCGCCCGCCACCGTGGCGCAGGCCCAGACCTGGGCGCTGGGCCGGGTCGCCGCCCTCGAACACCCACAACGCTGGGGCGGACTCGTGGACTTGCCCGCCACGCTGGACGAACGCGCCGCCCGCCGCTTCACCTCCGTGCTCACCTCGGGCGCCGCGCCCGAGGACCAACTCGCCATCCGGACCTCGGGCGTGTACGTCCGCAGACTGATCCGCGCACCGCACGCCCCGCAGACCCCGGACACCACCGCCCCGCGCGGCACGGTGCTGGTCACCGGCGGAACGGGCGCGCTGGGCGGGCATGTCGCCCGCTGCCTGGCCGCGAACGGCGTCGAACACCTCGTCCTCACCAGTCGGCGCGGTCCGGACGCCGAGGGCGCCGCCGAGCTCACCGCCGAGTTGGAGGGCCTGGGCGCGCGAGTCACCGTCGCCGCCTGCGACATGGCCGACCGGGACGCCGTCGCCGCGCTGCTCGACCGGATCGGTGACGGCCTCACGGCCGTCGTGCACGCCGCCGGGGTCGGCACGCCCGGGATGCTGGCCGACACCACCGCCGACGAGTTCGCCGCCGTGCTGGCCGCCAAGGCGACCGGTGCCGCGCATCTGGACGAACTGCTGGCCGACCGGCCGCTGGACGCCTTCGTCCTCTTCTCCTCCATCGCGGGCGTGTGGGGGAGTGGAGGTCAGGCCGCCTACGCCGCCGCCAACGCCGCCCTCGACGCGCTGGCCGAACAGCGCCGGGCACGGGGGCTGGTCGCCACCGCCATCGCCTGGGGGCCGTGGGCCGACGGCGGTATGGTCACGGACACCGGCGCCGAGGACCGGCTGAGGCAGCGCGGTCTGCCCGCCCTGCCCCCGGAGTCCGCGCTGACCGCGCTGCGCGCCGCCCTCGACGCGGACGAGACCAACGTGACGGTCGCGGATGTCACATGGGAACGCTTCGCTCCCTCCTTCACCCTGCTGCGGCCCAGCCCGCTGCTGTCCGACCTGCCGGAGGCGCGGGCCGCGATCGACGCGACGGCCGACGCGAGCACACCCGGAGGCGCGGACGGGGCCGGTGCCGAAGTGCCGCCCTTTGTGCGGAGCTTGACCGAGCTGCCCGAGACCGGGCGGCGGCCCGCCGTGCTGGATCTGGTGCGCGGCACGGCGGCCGTCGTCGTCGGGCACCGCGACACGGCGGCCATTCCCGCCGAACGGGCGTTCCGTGAGCTGGGTTTCGACTCGCTCACCGCCGTCGAACTGCGCGACCGGCTGGCCCGTGCCACCGGGCTACGGCTTCCGGCCACCCTCGTCTTCGACCACCCCTCGCCCGCCGCGCTCGCCACCCATCTGTACGCCGCGCTCACCCCCGACGGCGCGGCGGCGACCGCCGCCGTCGCACCGGCCCCGGCGGCCGAGGACCCCATCGCGATCGTCGCGATGAGCTGCCGCTACCCCGGCGGCGTCGGCACGCCGGAAGACCTGTGGCGGCTGGTCGCCGACGGGCGCGACGCCGTCTCCGGCTTCCCCACCGACCGGGGCTGGGATCTCGATGCCCTCTACGACCCCGACCCGGACCGGCCCGGCTCCTGCTACGCGCGCGACGGCGGATTCCTCTACGACGTGGGCGAGTTCGATCCCCTGTTCTTCGGGATCTCCCCGCGCGAGGCGCTCGCCATGGACCCGCAGCAGCGAGTGCTCCTCGAAGTCACGTGGGAGGCACTGGAACGGGCCGGGATCGACCCGGCGTCGGTCAGCGGCAGCCGGACCGGCGTGTTCGTCGGCACCGGCTACCAGGACTACGCCGCGCGGCTGGTGAACGCGCCGGACGACCTCGAAGGCTATGTGGGCACGGGCAGTTCGGCCAGCGTCGTGTCGGGCCGCATCGCGTACACCTTCGGCCTCGAAGGCCCGGCGGTGACCGTGGACACCGCCTGCTCGTCCTCGCTGGTGGCGCTGCACCTGGCCGCTCAGGCGCTGCGGCAGGGCGAGTGCGCGATGGCCCTGGTCGGCGGAGTCACGGTGATGTCGAGCCCCAGCGCGTTCATCGAGTTCAGCCGCCAGCGCGGCCTGGCCGCCGACGGGCGCTGCAAGTCGTTCGCGGCGGCGGCCGACGGCACCGGCTGGGCCGAGGGTGCCGGGATGCTGCTGCTGGAACGGCTGTCGGACGCCGAACGCAACGGGCACCCCGTGCTCGCGGTCGTGCGCGGCTCGGCGATCAACCAGGACGGCGCGTCCAACGGCCTCACCGCCCCCAACGGCCCCGCCCAGCAGCGCGTCATCCGCCAGGCCCTCGCCAACGCGGGCCTCGCACCGGCCGAAGTGGACGCGGTCGAGGGGCACGGCACCGGCACGGTGCTGGGCGACCCGATCGAGATCCAGGCGCTGCTGGCCACCTACGGCCAGGAGCGGCCGGGCGAACGCCCGCTGTGGCTCGGCTCGTTGAAGTCGAACATCGGCCACGCCCAGGCGGCGGCGGGGGTCGGCGGCGTCATCAAGATGGTGCAGGCGCTGCGCAACGACCTGCTGCCGCGCACCCTGCACGTGGACGAGCCGTCGCCGCACGTCGATTGGTCGGCGGGCGGCGTGCGGCTGCTGACCGAGCCCGTGCCATGGGGGCGGAACGGCCACCCGCGCCGTGCCGGGATCTCCTCTTTCGGCGTCAGCGGTACCAACGCGCACGTCATCGTGGAGGAACCCCCCACCCCCGCCCCGGCATCGGAGCCGGCGGAGTCCGCCGACCCGGTCGCCGATCCGCCGCCCGTCGTGCCCTGGCCGCTCTACGGCGGCAGCGCCGACGCCCTGCGCGCCCAGGCCGCCCGGCTACTGGCCCGGCTGGCCGGGGAACCCGACCCCGGCCTCTCGGCGCACGAACCCGCCGACGTGGCCTGGTCCCTGGCCACCACCCGGGCCGCGCTGGAACACCGGGCCGTCATCGTCGGCGGACCCGACCCGGCCGCCGCGCTCGACGGGCTGCGCGCCCTGGCGGCGGGGGAGCCCCACGCCACCGTGGCCCAGGGCCGCGTTGTCCAGCCGCCCACCATCGCGTTCCTCTTCTCCGGGCAGGGCAGCCAGCGGCCCGGCATGGGCCGCGAACTCTACGCCGCCTACCCGGCATTCGCGGACGCCTTCGACGCGGCGTGCGCCGAGCTCGACCGCCACCTCGAACGGCCGCTGCGCGACGTCGTCTTCGGCGCCGACGCGGGGACGCTCGACGAGACCGGCTGGGCGCAGGCCGCCCTGTTCGCCGTCGAGGTCGCGCTGTTCCGGCTCGCCGAATCGTGGGGCGTGCGCCCGGCCGCGCTGGCGGGCCACTCCATCGGGGAGTTCGCCGCCGCGCACGTCGCGGGCGTCTGGTCCCTCGCGGACGCCGCCCGGCTCGTCGCGGCACGCGGTCGGCTGATGCGGGCGCTGCCGCCCGGCGGCGCGATGGTCGCGGTCGAGGCGGCCGAGGACGAGGTGCGGACGCTGGTCGCCGACCACGCCGGGCCGGTGAGCCTCGCGGCGGTCAACGGGCCCTCCTCCGTGGTCGTCTCCGGGGCGGAGCACGCCGTGCTCGACCTCGCCGGCACCCTCGCGGCACAGGGTCGCCGCACCAAGCGGCTGGCGGTCAGCCACGCCTTCCACTCGTCGCTGATGGACCCGATGCTGGACGAGTTCCGCGCGGTGGCGGCCGGGGTGACGGGCCACGCGCCCCGCGTCCCGATCGTCTCCACCCTCACCGGACGCCCGGTCGGCGCCGAGGAGTTGGCCGATCCGGACTACTGGGTCCGGCACGCCCGGCACGCCGTGCGGTTCCACGACGCGGTCCGCGCCCTGACCGACGGCGGCGCCACCGCGTTCCTGGAGATCGGCCCCGGCGGCGTCCTCGCCGCCCTCGCCCAGAGCGCCCAGAGCGCCCAGAGCGCCCACGGCGCCCCGGACGCGCGCGACGTACGGGACGCGCGCGACGTACGGGACGCACGGGACGCGGCAGGCGGCAGGGGCGGTGAGCCGGTCGCCGTGGCCACCCTGCGCCCGGACCGGCCCGAGGCCGCCTCGTTCACCGCCGCGCTCGCCCAGCTCCACGTGCTGGGCGCGCCGGTGGACTGGACCCGTCCCCTCGCCGCGCACCGGCCGCGCCGCGTGGACCTGCCCACCTACCCCTTCCAGCGGCAGCGGTACTGGCTCGACACCCGCCCGCCGGCCGGCGACCTCCACGGCGCCGGGCTGCGGTCGGCCGGCCATCCGCTGCTGGGCGCCGCCATCACGCTCCCCGACGGCGACGGCGCGCTGCTCACCGGGCGGATCTCCCTGGTGGACCAGCCCTGGCTGGCTGAACACCGCGTCGGAGGCAGGGCGTTGCTGCCCGGTACCGCCCTGGTCGACCTCGCCCTGCGGGCCGCGCGGGAGGCCGGCGCCGGACAGGTCGAGGAGTTGATCCTGGACACCCCGCTGGTTCTCCCCGAAGAGGGCGGCACCCAGCTACAGATCACGGTCGGCGGCGCGGACGACACCGGGCGCCGCCCGATCCGCCTCCACTCCCGGCCCGACGACGGCGACCCGGCCGCGCCCTGGACCCGGCACGCCTCCGGCACCCTCGCCGAGGCCGCGCCGAGTCCGGTCGCCGGGCCGGGATCCGACCTCGCCGCCTGGCCCCCGCCCGCCGCCGAGCCCGTCCCCGCGCACGACTGCTACGACCGGCTCGCGGCCCTCGGCTTCGGCTACGGACCCACGTTCCAGGGACTGCGCGGGCTGTGGCGGCGCGGCGACGAGGTGTTCGCCGAGGTCGCGCTGCCCGACGGCACCGCCGTGGAGGGCTTCGGCGTCCACCCGGCGCTGCTCGACGCGGCCCTGCACGCCGTCGGCTGGGGCGGGTTGCTGCCCGACACCGGCGAGGCGCGGGTGCCGTTCTCGTTCACCGGGGCCGCCCTGCACGCCACCGACGCGACCGCGCTCCGCGTCCGCCTCGCGGCGGCCGGGCCGGAGGCCGTGACGCTGCTGGCAGCGGACAGTGCCGGGCGGCCCGTCGTCCACGTCGACGCCCTCCGGCTGCGTCCCGCACCCGCCCCGGCCGGCGCGACACGTCCCGCGCCCGACGCCCTGTTCCACCTGGGCTGGACGCCGCTGCCGCTGCCCGGCGGGAGCGAACAGCAGACGGAACCGCTGCCGCGCTACCGGGCGTTGGCTGACCTGACCGCCGATCTCGACGCGGGCGCGACACTGCCCGCCGCTGTCCTCATCCCCCAACTCCCCGGCGATCAGGGCGCCGAGGGCGCAACCCGGCCCACGCCCGAGGCCGCGCACCGGGCGACCCGGAACGCGCTCGCCCTCCTCCAGGGCTGGCTCGCGGACGAACGGCTGGCCGCCACCCGCCTGGTGCTGGCCACCAGCGGTGCCGTCGCCGTCAGCCCGGCCGACCCGGCGCCCGACCCGGCGCGGGCCGCCGTCTGGGGCCTGGTGCGCTCCGCGCAGTCCGAGCACCCCGGCCGCCTCGTGCTGGCCGACCTCGACGGGCACCCGGCGTCCGCCCGCGCGCTGTCCGCCGCGCTCGCCCACGACGAGCCGCAACTCGCCCTGCGGCAGGGCAGCGCGTACGCGCCACGCCTCACCCGACCCGAGACCGGTGACCTGCTCGTCCCGGAACCCGGCGCCTCCGCATGGCGGTTGACCGCGACCGGCGGCGGAACGCTCGACGCGCTGGCCCTGGCCGACAACCCGGCCGCCACCGCCCCCCTGGGCGAGGGCCAGGTCCGCGTCGCGATCCGCGCCGCGGGCGTCAACTTCCGGGACGCGCTGATCGCCGTCGGCATGTACCCGGACGAGACGGCCCGGCTCGGCAGCGAAGGCGCCGGAGTCGTCGTGGAGACCGGCCCGGGCGTGACCGGACTCCGGCCCGGCGACCGGGTGTTCGGGATGATCGCCGAGGCGTTCGGCCCGCTCGCGGTGGCCGATCACCGGATGGTGACGCGGATGCCCCGCGGCTGGACGTTCGCCGAGGCGGCCTCCGTTCCCATCGTCTTCCTCACCGCCTACTACGCGCTGGTCGACCTGGCCCGGCTGCGGCCCGGCGAATCCGTGCTGATCCACTCCGCCGCCGGGGGCGTCGGGATGGCCGCCACCCAGCTCGCCCGGCACCTGGGCGCCGAGGTCTACGGCACCGCGAGCCCCGCCAAATGGGCGGCACTCGAACCGCTCGGCCTGGACCCCGGTCGCCTCGCGTCCTCCCGCACCCTCGACTTCGAGGAGCGCGTCCGGGCGGCGACCGGCGGACGCGGCGTGGACGTCGTCCTCAACTCCTTCGCCGGGGACTATGTGGAGGCGTCCCTCCGCCTCCTCGGCGGCGGTGAAGGCGGCCGTGGTGGACGCTTCCTGGAGCTGGGCAAGACCGACATCAGGGACGCCGTCGAGGTCGCCGCCGCCCAACCCGGCGTCCACTACCGGGCGTTGGACACCATCGAGGCGGGGCCCGACCGGATCGGCGCCATGCTCACCGAGCTGGTGGGGCTCTTCGAACGCGGCGCACTGCGACCGTTGCCCCTCACATGCTGGGACGTGCGCGAGGCCCGGGAGGCGCTGCGCCACCTCAGCCAGGCCCGGCACACCGGCAAACTCGTCCTCACCGTCCCGGCCGACCCCGCCGCCGACCCCGGGGGCACGATCCTGATCACCGGCGCGTCCGGCGCCCTCGGCACGCACGTGGCCCGCCACCTGGTGACCGAATACGGCGCCCGCCGCCTACTGCTGGCCAGCAGGCGCGGCCGGGACGCGGCGGGCGCGGACGCGCTGCGCGACGAACTCGCCGCGCATGGCGCCGAGGTGACGTTCGCCGCGTGCGACGTCGCCGACCGCGACGCGCTGGCCGCGCTGCTCGCCGCGCACGGCGACGGCCTGATCGCCGTCGTCCACGCGGCCGGTGTGCTGGACGACGGGCTGATCGGCGCGCTCACCCCGGACCGGCTGGCGCGCGTGCTGCGGCCCAAGGCGGACGCGGCCTGGCATCTGCACGAGCTGACCCGGCATAGGGACCTGTCGGCGTTCGTGCTGTTCTCTTCCGTCGCCGCCACACTCGGCAGCGCGGGGCAGGGCAACTACGCGGCGGCCAACGCCTTTCTCGACGCCCTCGCCGCGCGGCGCCGCGCCGAGGGGCTGCCCGCCGCGTCGCTCGCCTGGGGTCCCTGGGCGGACGGCGGCATGGCCGGGGCGCTGACGGAGCGGCAGCGCGAGCGGATGGCCCGCTCCGGCCTGGTGTCGTTCGACGCGGCCGAGGGCCTGGCACTGTTCGACGCCGCGAGGACCGGCCCGGCCGCCGTCGCCGTCCCGGTGCGGTTCGCCGCCACCCCGGCGAACGGTCCCGCGCGCGGGACCGGGGACGTGCCGCACATCCTGCGCGGGCTGGTGCGCGGCCGGTCCGTCCGCCGCGCCACCGCCGCCGACGCGCCCGGTGGTAGCGGTCCTGAAGTGCTGCGGCAGCGGCTCGCCGGACTGGACGAGGCCGAGCGCGGACGCCACCTGCTCGACCTGGTCCGCACCCAGGTGGCGGCGGTCATCGGCCTCCCGGGACCGCAGAACGTCGAGGAGGAACGGGAGTTCAAGGCCCTGGGCTTCGACTCCCTGACCTCCGTGGAGCTGCGCAACCGGCTGGCCGCCGCCACCGGCCTCCGGCTCCCCGCCACCCTCGTGTTCGACTTCCCGACACCGCTGGCCCTCGCCGGACGCGTCCGCGATGACCTCGCCCCCCGGCCGGCCGACCAAGCGGCCTCCGTGTTCGGCGAGATCGACCGCCTGGAAACCGCCGTCGCCGCGCTCGGCGCCGACGACCCCGGCGTCCGCACCCGCGTCCGGGCCAGGCTCGGCGGCCTGCTCGCTCTCCTCAACGGCTCCGGCCCCGGGCCCGAGGGCGCCGACGACGGCGGGGCGCCGAAGAACACCGACGAGCAACTCCAGACAGCCACCATCGACACCATCTTCGCGCTGGTCGACCAGGAAATCGGCAGGTGAAAGGCAACATGCTGGAGCGGAACCACCAGTCCGACCAGAACGGGCCCAACGGACCCGACGAGCGGAGCCGGGAGAGCCGGGAGCGGCAGGAGCGGCAGGAGAACGAACAGCGGCTGCTCGACTACCTCAAGCGTGTCACCGCCGACCTCAAGCAGACCAAGTCGCTGCTCCAGCAGGCCGAGGCCAAGGACACCGAGCCCATCGCGATCGTCGCGATGAGCTGCCGCTACCCCGGCGACGCCGACACCCCCGAACACCTGTGGCGGCTGGTCGCGAACGGCACCGACGCCGTCACCGGCTTCCCGACCGGCCGGGGCTGGGACCTCGACGCGCTCTACGATCCCCAGCCCGGCCGCCCCGGCACCTGCTACACCCGCGCGGGTGGATTCCTGCACGACGCCGACCGGTTCGACGCCGCGTTCTTCGGTATCTCGCCGCGCGAGGCGCTCGCCATGGACCCGCAGCAGCGGCTGCTGCTGGAGATCACCTGGGAGGCGTACGAGCGGGCCGGCATCGACCCGGCCACCCAACGCGGGTCCCGCACCGGCGTGTTCGTCGGCCTCGCCTACCAGGGCTACGCCACTGACGGCGAGAACCTGGAAGAGCTGTCCGGGCACCTGCTCACGGGCACCGCCCCCAGCGTCGCCTCGGGCCGCATCGCCTACACCTTCGGCCTCGAAGGCCCGACCGTGTCCGTCGACACCGCCTGCTCGTCCTCCCTCGTCGCGCTGCACCTCGCCGTTCAGGCGCTGCGGCAGCGCGAGTGCGCCATGGCCTTCGCGGGCGGCGTCGCCGTCATGGCCGCCACCGGCATGTTCACCGAGTTCAGCCGCCAGCAGGGCCTGGCCGCCGACGGCCGCTGCAAGTCGTTCGCGGCGGCGGCCGATGGCACCGGCTGGGGCGAGGGCGCCGGGATGCTGCTGCTGGAACGGCTCTCCGACGCCCACCGCAACGGGCACCCCGTGCTCGCCGTGGTGCGCGGCACCGCCGTCAACCAGGACGGCGCGTCCAACGGCCTCACCGCCCCCAACGGCCCGGCCCAGCAGCGCGTCATCCGCCAGGCCCTCGCCAACGCGGGCCTCGCACCGGCCGAAGTGGACGCCGTCGAGGCGCACGGCACCGGCACCGCGCTCGGTGACCCCATCGAGGCCCAGGCGCTGCTGGCCACCTACGGCCAGGAGCGGCCCGCCGAACGCCCGCTGTGGCTCGGCTCGTTGAAGTCGAACATCGGGCACACCCAGGCCGCCGCCGGGGTCGGCGGCGTCATCAAGATGGTGCAGGCGCTGCGCAACGACCTGCTGCCGCGCACCCTGCACGTCAACGAGCCGACCCCGCACGTCGACTGGGCCTCCGGCAGCGTCCGGCTGCTGACCGAGCCCGTGCCATGGGCGGAGAACGGCCACCCTCGCCGCGCCGGCATCTCCTCCTTCGGCGTCAGCGGCACCAATGCCCACGCCATCGTGGAACAGGCCCCCGCCGCACCCGAAGTCCCGGTGGAGCGAGTGGAGCGACGGCGCTTCACCGCGCACGACACCCCGATCGCCTGGCCCGTCTCGGCCCACAGCGCCGCCGCCCTGCGCGGCCAGGCCGAACGGCTGCTCGCTCACCTCCTCGCCATCCCCGAGCCGGACGCCGCCGACATCGGTCACACGCTCACGACCGGCCGCGCCGCCCTGCCCCACCGCGCCGTGATCACCGGCCGTGACCTGGCCGGACTCACCGCCGGCCTGCGCGCGGTGGCCGAGGGCGCCCCGGCGCCCGGCACGGTCACCGGCCGGACCGGACCGGCGGGCGGTACCGCCGTGCTGTTCGCCGGGCAGGGCGGCCAACGCCCCGGTATGGGCCGGGACCTGCACGCGGCGTTCCCCGTCTTCGCCACCGCGTTCGACGAGACGTGCGCCGAACTCGACCGCCACCTCGACCGGCCACTGCGCCCGGTCCTCTTCGGCGACGACGCCGCGCTCCTCAACGGCACCGGATACGCCCAACCCGCCCTGTTCGCGGTCGAGGTGGCGCTCTACCGGCTGGTCGAGTCGTGGGGCGTGCGGCCGGCGGCGCTGGCCGGTCACTCGGTCGGGGAGTTCGCCGCCGCCCACGCCGCCGGAGTGCTGTCGCTCGCGGACGCGGCGGCGCTGGTGGTGGCCCGGGGACGGCTGATGCAGGCCCTGCCACCGGGCGGCGCCATGGTCGCGGTCCGGGCATCCGAGGAGGAAGTCCGGCCACTGCTCGCCGAGTACCCGGACACGGCGGCCATGGCCGCCATCAACGGCCCCGCGTCCGTGGTCATCTCCGGTACCGAGGCGACCGTGGCGGAGATCGCCGACAAGCTCGCCGCACGCGGCTGCCGCACCCGGCGGCTCGCCGTGAGTCACGCCTTCCACTCCCCGCTGATGGACCCGATGCTGGCGGAGTTCCGGTCGCTGGCCGGCAAGGCCGTGTTCCACGCGCCCACCGTCCCGGTCGTCTCCACGCTCACCGGTCGCCGGGTCACCGCCGACGAACTGGCCGACCCCGCCTACTGGGTGCGCCAGATCCGCGAGCCGGTCCGGTTCGCGGACGCGGTGGCGACGCTCACCCGCGAGGGCGTGACCCGGCTGGTCGAGGCCGGTCCCGGCGGCGGACTCGCGGCACTCGCCCGCGACATCGTGCCGGAGGACACGGGCGTCGTCCCGCTGCTGCGCACCGATCGGCCCGGCCCCGAGGCCGTCACCGCCGCCTTCGCCGCGCTCCACGTCCACGGCGTGCCGTTGGACTGGGCCCCGCTGTTCGCCGCGCACCGGCCGCGCCGCGTCGAACTGCCCACCTACGCTTTCCAGCGCGGCGGTTACTGGCTGCGGAGCGTCCCACGCGATGCCGCCGACGCCGAGTTCTGGGAGTCGGTGGAACGCGAGGACCTCGCCGCCCTCACCGAACGCCTCCAGGTTCCGGACGACGCCCCGCTCCGTTCCGTCCTGCCCGCGCTCTCCACCTGGCGACGCCGCCGCCGGGCCCGCTCCACCGGGGACGACTGGCGCTACCGCGTGACCTGGACGCCCCTCGACACCACGCCGCCGACCGCCCGCCCGGCCGGGCGGTGGCTGGTCGCCGTGCCCGCCGGACGGGACGGCGACGACCATGTGGCGGACATCCTGCGGGCGGTGGGGTCACAGGGCGCGGACATCGTGCCGGTCGCCGTCGGTCCGGGCGATGGTCGGGGGGTGGTCGCGGCCCGGTTGGGCGGGTGTGGGGATGTGTCTGGTGTGTTGTCGTTGTTGGCGCTGGATGTCGATGGTCTGGTGTTGACGCTTCGGCTGGTTCAGGGTCTGGCGGATGGTGGGCGGGACGCGGTGCCGTTGTGGTGTGTGACGCGGGGGGCGGTGTCCACTGGCCCGCTGGACCCGCTCGCGTGTCCGGAGCAGGCGCGGGTCTGGGGTCTGGGTCGGGTGGCCGCGCTGGAACTCCCCAGTGTGTGGGGCGGGTTGATCGACCTGCCCGAAACGCTCGACGAGCAGGTCGCCGCCCGGCTGGCCGCCGTCCTGACCGGCGCCACCGGTGAGGATCAGGTCGCGGTGCGCGCCTCGGGCACGTTCGCCCGTCGTCTGGTGCGCGGTGGGGTGGACGGGCAGGCCGCCGGGTCCGGGTCTGGGTCCGGGTCTGGGGCTGGGTCTGGGGGGGTGTGGCGGGCGCGGGGGACTGTGCTGGTGACGGGTGGTACGGGGTTCATCGGGGGCCGGGTGGCCCGGTGGCTGGCCGGGAACGGGGCTGAGCATGTGGTGTTGACGAGTCGTCGGGGTGCGGTGGCCCCGGGCGCGGATCGGCTGCGGGAAGAGCTTGTGGCGGCGGGTGCTCGGGTGACGATGGTGGCGTGTGACGTTGCCGACCGGGGAGCGGTGGCGGCGCTCCTGGCCGAACACCCGCCCACCGCTGTCTTCCACACCGCCGGCATCGACACCCCCGCCCCCCTCGCCGCGGTCTCCCCCGCCGAACTCGCCCGGGTGCTGGCTGCCAAGGCCACCGGCGCGGCTCACCTGGACGAACTCCTGGGTGACCGGCCGCTGGACGCTTTCGTCCTCTTCTCCTCCGGCGCGGGCGTCTGGGGCAGCGGTGGTCAGGCCGCCTACGCCGCCGCGAACGCGCACCTCGACGCGCTGGCCGAACACCGCCGTGCCCGGGGCCTGACCGCCACCGCCGTCGCCTGGGGCCCCTGGGCCGACGGCGGCATGGCGGGCACGGCCGACGTCGCGGACCAGCTCCGCCGGCGCGGCCTGCGCACCCTGCCGCCCGACGCCGCCCTCACCGCCCTGGGCACCGCGCTCGCCCGCGACGACACCGCCGTCACCGTGGCCGACATGGACTGGGGACGGTTCGCCCCCACCTTCACCGCGGGCCGCGTCAGCCCTTTCCTGGGCGACCTGCCCGAGGTCCGCGCCGCCCTCCACTCCGCCGACGAGGGCGAGAACGGAGGCGGCGGCGACCGCGAGGCCGTCGCCGCACTGCGCGCGGCCCTCACCGCCGCCGACCCGGCCGACCGCGACCGCACCCTCATCACCCTGGTCCGCGAGCACGCCGCCGCCGTCCTCGGCCACGCCACCCCCGACCAGGTCGAACCCGCCCGCCCCTTCCGCGAACTCGGCTTCGACTCCCTCACCGCCGTCGAACTCCGCGACCGGCTCGCCCACGGCACCGGCGTGCGACTCCCCGCGACCCTGGTCTTCGACCACCCCACCGTCACCGCTCTGGCGGGCCACCTCCGCGCCGAACTCCTTGGCGCCGAGCAGGAGAAGACGCCCACCCACGCCCCCCGCCCGGCCGCCGACGAGCCCATCGCCATCGTCGCGATGAGCTGCCGCTACCCCGGCGGCGCCGACAGCCCCGAGGCGCTGTGGCGGCTCGTCGCCGACGGCACCGACGCCATGTCCGCCTTCCCCGCCGACCGGGGCTGGGACGTCGAGACGCTGTACCACCCCGACCCCGACCACCCCGGCACCACCTACGCCCGCGCCGGTGGCTTCCTCTATGAACTGGCCGACTTCGACGCCGCGTTCTTCAGCATCTCGCCCCGCGAGGCCCTGGCGATGGACCCCCAGCAGCGGCTGCTCCTGGAAACCGCCTGGGAAGCGTTCGAACGTGCGGGCATCGCCCCGGCCGCCGCCCACGGCAGCCAGACCGGCGTGTTCATCGGCTCCGGCTACCAGGACTACCTCAGGCGCCATCTCGACATCCCCGACGACACCCAGGGCTACCTGAGCACCGGCAACGCGGCGAGCGTCGTATCCGGGCGCATCGCCTACCAGTTGGGACTGGAGGGCCCGGCCGTGACGGTGGACACCGCCTGCTCCTCCTCCCTCGTCGCCCTCCACATGGCTGCCCAGGCGCTGCGGCAGGGCGAGTGCGCGATGGCGCTGGCGGGCGGTGTGACGGCCATGTCCAGCCCGGGCCCGTTCGTCGAATTCAGCCGCCAGCGCGCCCTGTCGGCCGACGGCCGCTGCCGCGCGTTCTCCGCCGACGCGGACGGCACCGGCTGGGGCGAGGGCGCCGGGATGCTGCTGCTGGAACGGCTCTCCGACGCCCGGCGGAACGGGCACCCGGTGCTCGCCGTCGTGCGCGGCTCCGCGATCAACCAGGACGGCGCGTCCAACGGCCTGACCGCCCCCAGCGGCTCCGCGCAGCGCCGGGTGATCAGGGCCGCCCTCGCCAACGCGGGTCTCACGGCGGCGGAAGTGGACGCGGTCGAGGGGCACGGCACCGGCACGGTGCTGGGCGACCCGATCGAGGCGCAGGCGTTGCTCGCCACCTACGGACGCGAACGGCCCGCCGAACAGCCCCTGTGGCTCGGCTCGTTGAAGTCGAACATCGGGCACACCCAGGCGGCGGCCGGGGTCGGCGGCATCATCAAGATGGTGCAGGCGCTGCGCAACGACCTGCTGCCGCGCACGCTGCACGTCAACGAGCCGACCCCGCACGTCGACTGGACCTCCGGCGCCGTCCGGCTGCTGACCGAGCCCGTCCCCTGGCCGGCCGACGGCCGCTCGCGCCGGGCCGCCGTCTCCTCGTTCGGGATGAGCGGCACCAACGCCCATGTCATCATCGAGCAGGCCCCCGCACCGGATGCCGAGGACGCCGAGGACGCCGAGGACGCCGGGGACACGGCAGACACCGGAAACACGGGAGACACCGGGAGCGCCCGCGACGCGGCCGAACGGGAGCGCTCGCCGCTCGATCCGGTGGTCGTGCCCCTCGTGCTCTCCGGCCGCTCGCCCGCCGCCCTCGCCGAGCAGGCGCGGCGGCTGGCCGCGCTCGCTCCCGGCCTCCGCCCGTGCGACGTGGCCCACACCCTCGTCACAGCGCGCGGCCTCTTCGAGCACCGGGCGGTCGTCGTGGGCGGCGACCAGGCCGAACTTGGCTCCCGCCTCGGCGCGTTGGCGGCCGGAGCGGAAACCGAGGGCATCACGCGCGGCGCGGTGCCCGCCGGGGCGGGGGAGCGGCGAGCGGTGTTCGTCTTCCCCGGGCAGGGCTCGCAGTGGGCCGGGATGGCCGTCGATCTCCTCGACACCGCTCCGGTGTTCCATGACCGCATGGCCGCGTGCGAACGCGCGCTCGCCCCGCACGTCGACTGGTCGCTCGACGCCGTCCTCCGACAGGCGCCGGGAGCCCCGGAGTTGACCGCTGACGATGTCGTGCAGCCGGTACTGTGGGCCGTGATGGTGTCGCTGGCCGAGTTGTGGACAGCCTGCGGTGTGCGGCCGGCGGCCGTCGTCGGGCACTCGCAGGGCGAGATCGCCGCCGCCTGCGTCGCCGGGGCGCTGTCCCTGGACGACGCCGCCCGGGTGGTGGCGCTGCGCAGCCGGCTGCTGGCCCGCCTCGCGGGCCGGGGTGGTATGGCCTCCGTCGCCGCCTCGCTCACCGCGACCACCGAACGCCTCGCGCCGTGGAACGGCCGGCTCGCCGTCGCCGCCGTCAACGGCCCGACATCGCTGGTGGTGTCGGGTGACGCGGACGCGCTCGACAGGTTCCTCGCCGACTGCGCCGCCGACGGGGTGCGGGCCAAGCGTGTCCCCGTCGCCTACGGGTCGCACTGCGCCCACGTCGAAAGCATCCGTGAGGAGCTGACCGGGGCGCTCGCCGGGATCACACCCACCGAGCCGCGTGTGCCGTTCCGCTCCACCGTCGCCGGCGTCGAGGACGGCACACCGCCCGACGCCGCCTACTGGTACCGGAATCTGCGCGAGACCGTTCGCTTCGAGGACACCGCCCGCCGGCTGCTGGACGAGGGGCACACCGCCTTCATCGAGATGAGCCCCCACCCGGTGCTGACCCTCGGCCTCCAGGAGATCGCCGAGGAGAGCGCCGAGGAGATCGCCCCGGACAGCGCGGAGGGGACCGGTGGCCAACGGCGGGCCGCCGTCGTCATCCCCTCCCTGCGGCGCGGCGAGGGCGGCCCGGCCCGCTTCCTCACCTCGCTCGGCGAGGCACACGTCTCCGGGGTCGCCGTCGACTGGCCCACCGTCCTCACCGGCTGGGGCGGTCGGGTGGTCGAGCTGCCCACCTACCCGTTCCAGCGCCGCCGTTACTGGCTGGACGCGGCCCCCGCCCCCACAGTCGCCGCCCCCGGCGCGGCAGTGCCATCCACGGACGCCGCCTTCTGGTCCGTGGTCGAGCGGGGCGACCTGAAGTCCCTGGCCGAGGAGTTGCGCCTCGACCCGGACGGTGACGTCTCGCTGCGCGCCGCGCTGCCGGCGCTGGCCGACTGGCGTCGGCGGCGCGACGACGAAGGCGCCGTCGACGCCTGGCACTACCGCGTCACCTGGCGCCCGCTGCCTGAGCCCGCCGCGACGCCCCCACCCCTCGACGGCACCTGGCTCATCGCGCTCACCCCCCGTCAACAGGGGGACCCCACCACCGAATCGGTCGTCGCGGCGCTCACCGCGCACGGAGCCGAACCCGAGTTCCTGACCGTGGACCCGGGCGATGATCGGGGGGTGGTCGCGGCCCGGTTGGGCGGGTGTGGGGATGTGTCTGGTGTGTTGTCGTTGTTGGCGCTGGATGTCGATGGTCTGGTGTTGACGCTTCGGCTGGTTCAGGGTCTGGCGGATGGTGGGCGGGACGCGGTGCCGTTGTGGTGTGTGACGCGGGGGGCGGTGTCCACTGGCCCGCTGGACCCGCTCGCGTGTCCGGAGCGGGCGCGGGTCTGGGGTCTGGGTCGGGTGGCCGCGCTGGAACTCCCCAGTGTGTGGGGCGGGTTGATCGACCTGCCCGAAACGCTCGACGAGCAGGTCGCCGCCCGGCTGGCCGCCGTCCTGACCGGCGCCACCGGTGAGGATCAGGTCGCGGTGCGCGCCTCGGGCACGTTCGCCCGTCGTCTGGTGCGCGGTGGGGTGGACGGGCAGGCCGCCGGGTCCGGGTCTGGGTCCGGGTCTGGGGCTGGGTCTGGGGGGGTGTGGCGGGCGCGGGGGACTGTGCTGGTGACGGGTGGTACGGGGTTCATCGGGGGCCGGGTGGCCCGGTGGCTGGCCGGGAACGGGGCTGAGCATGTGGTGTTGACGAGTCGTCGGGGTGCGGTGGCCCCGGGCGCGGATCGGCTGCGGGAAGAGCTTGTGGCGGCGGGTGCTCGGGTGACGATGGTGGCGTGTGACGTTGCCGACCGGGGAGCGGTGGCGGCGCTCCTGGCCGAACACCCGCCCACCGCTGTCTTCCACACCGCCGGCATCGACACCCCCGCCCCCCTCGCCGCGGTCTCCCCCGCCGAACTCGCCCGGGTGCTGGCTGCCAAGGCCACCGGCGCGGCTCACCTGGACGAACTCCTGGGTGACCGGCCGCTGGACGCTTTCGTCCTCTTCTCCTCCGGCGCGGGCGTCTGGGGCAGCGGTGGTCAGGCCGCCTACGCCGCCGCGAACGCGCACCTCGACGCGCTGGCCGAACACCGCCGTGCCCGGGGCCTGACCGCCACCGCCGTCGCCTGGGGCCCCTGGGCCGACGGCGGCATGGTCGACGACGCCGCCGCCGAGCACATGGCGAAGCGCGGACTGACGACGATGCGCCCGGAGTTGGCCCTCCTCGCGCTGCGCCGGAGCCTGGAGCGTGACGAACCCACCGCCGTCGTCGCCCCCATCGACTGGGAGCGCTTCGTGCCCGGCTTCACCATGGCCCGGCCCAGCCCCCTGCTGGCCGACCTGCCCGAGGCCGCCCGGGCCCTCGCCACCGACCGGCCGGATGACGAACCCGGCCGGGAGCGGGACGGCGCCCACGATGGGTCCGGACCGGCACTCGCCCGCCGCCTCGCCGCCCTGCCGGCCGCCGAACACCGGGCGCTCCTCGTGGACTTCGTACGGGCCGAGGCCGCCGCCGTGCTCGGCCATGACAGCCCGGACGCCGTCGGCGCGCACGACGTCTTCCTCGAACTCGGCTTCGACTCCCTCACCGCCGTCGGCCTGCGCAAACGCCTCGCCGCCGCCACCGGCCTGCGGCTGCCCGGCTCCCTGGCGTTCGACCACCCCACCCCGGCCCGGATCGCGGACCGGCTGGCGGTCCTGCTGGCCGGTGGGGAACGCGCCGCGCTCCCCACTGCCGCCATCGCCGCCGCGCCGGGCGACGAGCCGACCGACACCCTCGCCGCCCTCTACCTCAGCGCCAACGACAGCGGTCAGTACGGCGCGGCCCTGGACATGGTGCGCAGCGCCTCCCGCCTGCGCCCCACGTTCACCACCGCCGCCGAGATCGACGGCCTGCTCACCACCGTCCGCCTGGCCGGGGGCGAGGCCCACGGCCCGGGCCAACTGATGTGCATCGCCGGGTACATGGCTCCCTCAGGAGCCCACCACTACGCCCGCTTCGCCGCCGCGGTCGGCCCAACGCGCGCCGTCCGGGCGCTGCGCCTGCCCGGCTTCGCGCCCGGCGAGCCCCTCCCCGCCCACGTGGACGCGCTGACCGACGCCCTGGCCGAGGCGATCACCCGCCAGGTCCCCGCCGACGAACCGGCCGTGCTCGCCGGGTACTCCGCGGGCGGCTGGGTCGCTCGCGCGACCGCCGAACGGCTCGCGGCCCTCGGCCACCCGGTCGCCGGGGTCGTCATGATCGACTCCTTCAGCCGGAGCGTGCCGATGGGGGAGCGGTACGCCTCCGCCGCCGTGCGGGGCCAGACCGACCGGTTCGACTTCGTCACCGGTCTGGGCACCCAGCTCACCGCCATGGGCGGATACCTGCGCGCCTTCGACGGGTTCACCCCCCGGCCGATCGCCGCGCCCACACTCGTCGTCCGCGCCGCCGACTGGATGCCGTCCGAGGAGGGCGGCGGCGACGACCGGCCACCACCACCCGAATGCGCCGACATCGTTGTCGAAGTACCTGGGGATCACTATTCGTTGATGGAACACCACGCCCCCACGACCGCCGCCGCCGTCACCACCTGGCTCGCCGGGCTCGGTGACTGAGAGGAACAGCGACCGCATGACTGACCACCACTCCGGAGCGCCCGGCTCCGGCGACCCGGGCACCGGCGACAACACCCGCTGGATCCGCCGGTACAACCCGCGCGAGGACGCCGCGGTGCGCCTCGTCTGTATGCCGCACGCGGGCGGCTCCGCCAGCTACTTCCTGCCCGTCGCCCGCGCCATGCCCGCCACGGTCGACGTGCTCGCCGTCCAGTACCCGGGCCGCCAGGACCGGTTGCGCGAGCCGGCCGTGGGCACGATCTCCGAGCTCGCCGACGCGGTGTTCGCCGCGCTGCTGCCCTGGGCCGACCGCCCGCTCGGGCTCTTCGGGCACAGCATGGGCGCCGCCGTCGCGTTCGAAGTCGCGCGCCGCTTCGAGCGGGAGAAGGGCCTGGTGGCCGCGGCGCTGTTCGCCTCCGGACGTCGCGCGCCCTCCACCCACCGCGTCGAGACCACGCACCTGCGTGACGACGACGGCCTGCTGGACGACATCAGGCAGCTCAGCGGCACCGACGCGGCCGTCCTCGCCGACGAGGAGATCCTGCGGATGGTGCTGCCCGCGGTCCGCGTCGACTACCGGGCCATCGAGACGTACGTCCCCGAGCCCGGCCCGCCGCTGCGCTGCCCCGTGCACGCCCTGGTGGGCGACGCCGACCCCAAGGCCACGGTGGAGGAGGCGGAAGCCTGGCGCGACGCGACGGAGGGGCCGTTCGAACTGAAGGTCTACTCCGGCGGTCACTTCTACCTGGTCGACCACCAGACCGACGTCCTGCACCGGATAGCCAACGCCCTGTTCGCCCCGCCGACCTGACGCCACCACACCGCGAGAGGCCCCGCTGTGGACGACGTGGAAAGCCGCACCGACGACAGGACCGACCCCGAGGACACCACCGCCGGGACCACGACGAACCGGCCGCTCGAAGAGCCGCCCGGCAGCGTCTCCGAGTCGGAACGGCTGCTGTTCGGCGGCCCGTTGCTCTACGACGGCGGGGGGCGCAGCCACGAGGGCTCCTACGCCTCGCTCAGCCTGTGGGCGATGGTCAAGACCCTGCCCGCCCTGGTCTTGACCACCGTCCGTCTCGCCCGCGAGGCGGACCGGGCGGCGCTGCGGCTGGTCGCCGCCGCCGAGGCCGGTCGCGGCATCGCCCAGGCCGTCGGCCTCGTCGCCGTCAACACCGTGCTGGCGGCCGTGCTGGCGGCCGGCGACCCGGACGACCGGCTCCGCGACGCGCTGCCCTCCCTCACCGTGGTCGCCGTCACCGCGCTGCTCACCGCGCTCTGCTCGGCCGTCTCGACCTACGGCTCGGGCCGACTCGAACCCAAGGTCGAACGAGTCGCCACCGAACGGTACTTGGCGCGCGCCGCGGAGGTGGAGCTGGCCGCGATCGAGGACGACCAGTTCCACCGGCTGCTGGACACGGCCCAGTACGGCGCCGTATCGGCTCGCCACATGATCGACTACTGCGTCCAGGTCATCAACGCCCTGCTGTCGCTGGTCGCCGCCGCGAGCGTGCTCACCGTCCTGCACCCGGTGCTGCTACCGCTGCTCGCCCTGATGACCGTGCCCAGCATGTGGAGCACGCTGATCACCACCCGTCGCCGGTACCGGTCGTTCCGCGTCTGGGTCCAGCACGTGCGGGCCAGCCGTCTGCTCAGCAGCGAGCTGACCGCGACCGAGACAGCCGCCGAGGTCCGCGTCCACCATGTGGGGCCGTTCCTGCTCAAGCACTTCCGCGCGATGTCCGCCAACTCCGAGGCAGAGCAGACCCGTCTGGCCCGGCTCGACGCCCGCACCGGACTGTGGGCGTCGACCTGGACCGGCCTGGCCGGCACCGCCACCTACCTCACCCTCGGCGCGCTTGCCTGGAGCGGCGCCCTGGCCATGTCGGTCGCCGGCACGGCCGTCCTCGCCATCCGCACCGGCTCGGCCAGCCTCAGCGGCATGGTCCACTCCATCAACAACCTCTACGACGAAAGCCTGTTCGTCGGCGACCTGGAGCTCCTGTGCGTCCAGGCCGCCGACTGGGCCATCCCCACCGGCGGCCGGCCCGTTCCCCCGGAGCCGCGCGAGATCACGTTCGGGAACGTCACCTTCCGCTACCCGGGCACCGACGCCGAACCCGCTCTGGACGACGTCTCGCTCACCATCCCCGCCGGCCGGATCACCGCCCTCGTCGGCGAGAACGGCTCCGGCAAGAGCACCCTGGTCAAGCTCCTGGCCGGCCTCTACCTCCCCGAGAGCGGCCACGTCACCTGGGACGGGGTCGACACCGCCGAGGCCGACCGGCACCAGCTCTTCGCCCGGATCGCCATGGTCGCCCAGGACTTCAACCGCTGGCGGTTCACCGCGCGCGTCAACGTCACCATCGGTGCCTCCGGCACCCCCATCGACGGGGAACGCCTGCGCGCCGCCGCCCGCCACGCGGGCGCCGACACCGTCGTGGGCGGCCTGCCGCGCGGCTGGGACACGCTGCTGGCGCGCGGTTACCAGGGCGGACACCAGCTGAGCGGCGGCCAGTGGCAGCGCCTGGGCATCGCCCGCGCCCACTACCGCGACGCCCCGGTCCTCATCGTGGACGAGCCCACGGCGGCGCTCGACGCCAAGGAGGAGCAGCGGGTCTTCGACCAGATCCGTGAACTGGCGGCGGGCGGGCAGACGATCATCCTCATCACCCACCGGATGGCGTCCGTCCGGCACGCCGACCTGATCCACGTCCTGCACCACGGCCGCCTGGTCGAATCCGGCAGTCCCGCCGACCTGTTGGCCCGCCCCGACGGACAGTTCCGCGAGCTGTACGCCATCCAGGCCGCGCAGTTCGGCCGGGAGCCGAGCGCCGTTGAGGCGGACCGCTGAGCCGCTGCGCCGCACGTGGCCGTCCACCCCGACACACGAGCTTCACCGCGGTCCAGATCCCGTTAACGTTCGGGTGCGACGATGACGGGCGTGACCAGGGGATACGCCCGCGTCGTGCGGTACCACGCCGATGCGCCGCTCGCGTGCGGCGCCCGCTGTTGAGCGCGACCGCCTGAGCCGCCCGCTCCTCCGCCCCACCCGCTCCCCGTCCCACCCCGTTAAGCCCGGTCAAGCCCGCCCCGCCGCGCGGTCGCCCGCGTGCCCGACCCCGGGCTTGCCCGTACCCCGCACACCGTTCCCGATTTCACAGGAGTCCGTTCCATGGTGAGATTCGCCCTGCGCCCCTTCGCCCTGCGCTTCTTCGCCCGGCATTCCTCCGTCCTGGCGTCCGCCGTGGCGCTCGCCGCCGTGGCCACGGTCGTCGCGCCGTCCGCCGCCGGCGCCGACGACACCGCGCGCCCCGGCTCGCGCGTCGATGTGGCACTGGAGTGGTACGACGTCACCGCGCAGACCGTCGCGACCGCCGGAGCGCCCACCCAGGTCACCAACAGCCGTACATGGGCGATCAGTTGGCTGGCCGCCGCGCGGGTGCTCGACGACGGGCCCCCGGATGGCGTCAGCCGCCCGGACTACCAGGATGCCGCCGTCGCCGGAGCCGTCCACACGGCCCTGACCACGCTGGCACCGGCCCGCGCCGGCGAGCTCGACGCCGCCCTCCGGCGCACCCTTGACCGCGTCCCCGACGGCCCCGCCGAGGACCTCGGGCTGGCCGCCGGGCGCGCCGAGGCCGAGAGTGTGCTCGCCGACCGCGAGGGAGACGGGCTCGACGCCGCCTCGGTCAACGCCCCGTACGCCACCCCCGCCCCGGCTCCGGGCGTCTGGCAGCCGACACCGCCCGCCTACGGCCCGGCCCTTCAGGCCGGCAACCGATCCGCCCGCCCCTTCCTCCTCGACAGCCCGGACCAGTACCGCCTGCCCGCCCCGCCGCCCGTCGGGTCCGCCCGGTACGAGGCGGACCTGGCCGAGGTCCGAGCCTACGGCGCCGCCGACAGCACCGTCCGCACCGCGCGGCAGACCGAGACGGCGTCGTTCTGGTACGGCTCCTCGCTGACCCTCTACACCGAGCCGCTGCGCGTCGCGCTGGCCCGCTCCGGGGAGTCCCTGCCCGAACGGGCCGCGCTGGTCGCGCTGTTCCACACCGCGTCCGTCGACACCCAGATCGCGACCTCCGACAGCAAGTACGCCTACGTGACCTGGCGGCCCGTCACCGCGCTGCAAGCGGAAGGCGACACCGACTGGACGCCGCTGCACGTCACGCCCTCCCATCCCGACTACCCCAGCGGCCACAACACTTACTCCGGGGCCGCCGAAGGCATCCTGACCGCTCTCGCCGGCCCGCGCACCGCGCCGTTCGAGCTGACCAGCACGACCGCGCCCGGCGTCACCCGCACCTACACCACCTGGCGCCAACTCACCCAGGAGAACGTCGACGCCCGCGTCTGGTCCGGCATCCACACCAGGACCGCCGACACGGCGGGCGTGCGGCTCGGTCTCCAGGTCGCCGCGCACACCCTGCGCCACGCGGACGAACTCCTCGGCTGACCGGCCGGCGAGCGCTCCGCCCCAACGACGGATGAACGGAGGAGACGGCGTCCCCGTGCGGGGACGCCGTCTCATCAGCCGGAAGGCCCGTTGACGGCTTCCGGCCTCCGTGCTTGCATCGAACCCATGCCTGGCGCCCAGCCCCTGACCCGCCGCCGCTGCGTGGACTTCGTCCGCGTCGCCGCCGCGATCTGTCCGGTCTGCCGCTGACCCGCTGCCCCCACCCGCTGCTCCTACCCGCCGCGCGCGTCCGGCGCGGGCGTCCGGCGCGGGCGTGCGCCGTCGGCCGACCCTCTCTTTCCCGGCCGGGTCACCCCTGCCCCGATCCCGGCGCCGGCCCGGGCTCTTCGGCTGCCCGCCCCTCTCCCCGCTCCCTTCGACGCGCACGGGAGCCACTCGCGTCTCCGAGGCCACCCACTCCCGCTCATCCCCCCGTCCCCCGTCCCACGCGCTCCGCCCCGCCCCGCTCCGCCCCTCTCCCCGCTCCCCAACACAGAGGTGTTCCCATGGCCGTTGTCCTGTCGATATCCGGGAGTCCGTCTCCCACGTCCCGCACCGCCCGCCTGCTGCGCCATCTCGACGGTCAACTCGCGCTCAGAGGCCATGACATCGTGCCCCTGGACGTGCGGGCGCTGCCGGCCGAGGCGTTGACGGGGGCTGATCCGGGGCATCCGGCGATCGTGGAGGTCGCCGGGCTGCTGGCCCGCGCGGACGGCGTCGTCATCGGCACCCCCGTCTACAAGGCGGCCTACTCGGGGCTGCTGAAGTCGCTGCTGGACCTGCTGCCGCAGTACGCCCTGACCGGCAAGACGGTCCTGCCCCTGGCCACCGGTGGCACCACCGCTCACGTGCTCGCCATCGACTACGCCCTGCGCCCCGTCCTGTCCTCCATGGGTGCCACCCACATCACCCCCGGCTGGTTCCTCCTGGACCGCGACATCACCGCCACACCCGACGGCGGCATCACCCTCGAACCGGCCGCGGCCGAGCCACTGACCCAGGTCGTGGAACAGTTCTCGGCCGCCCTGGAACGCGCCACACTCCTCGCCTCCCCCTCCTGATCGGCCGGGCGGTGGGGCGGCCGGGCGGCGTGCCCGCCCCGCCCCACGCCGAAGGCCCGGCGATTCCCGGTGCGGAACGGGAATCGCCGGGCCTTCGGCGTGCCGGGGACGCGGCGGCGAGGTCAGGACACGGGCAACGACACCGGCGCCGGAGACGGTTCCGGCTCCCGCTCCGCGAACTGGCTGACCGGGCGAGGCAGTCCGTAGTGGTCGCGCAGCGTCGTGCCCGTGTACTCGGTGCGGAACAGACCGCGCCGGCGCAGGATCGGCACCACCTCGTCCGCGAACACGTCGAACCCGCCGCCCAGCCACGGCGGCATGATGTTGAAGCCGTCCGCCGCTCCGTTCTCGAACCACTCCTGGATCTCGTCGGCGACCTGCTCCGGCGTGCCCGTCACCACCCGGTGGCCGCGCGCGCCCGCGAGCCGGTGGAGCAACTGCCGCACCGTGGGCTTCTCCCGGTCGATGATGTCCAGCACCACCTGGAAGCGGCTGCTGATGCCACGCTCGCCGCCGGTCTCGATCACCTCGCGCGGCACCGGCCGGTCCAGATCCGATTCCTCGAACCGCACTCCCAGGAAGCGGTGCAGCAGCGCCAGTGAATACGCGGGCTGCGTCAGCTCGTTGAACTCCTCGTGCAGCGCCCGCGCCTCGGTCTCCGTCGAGCCGATGAACGGACTGATCCCCGGCAGGATCAGCACCTGCTCCGGATCGCGGCCGGCCGCACGGACCCGCCGCTTCAGATCGCCGTAGAACTCCTGCGCGTTGGCGAGCGTCTGGTGCGCGGTGAACACCGCCTCCGCCCACGCGGCGGCGAAGCCGCGCCCGTCCTCCGAGGAGCCGGCCTGCACATAGACGGGCCGGCCCTGCGGACCGCGCGGAAGGTTCAGCGGCCCGCGCACTGACAGATGGCGGCCCTTGTGCTCCACGGGGTGGACGCGGTCGGTGTCGGCGAACAGCCCGGACACCGGGTCCGCGACCAGCGCGCCGTCCTCCCAGCTGTCCCACAGCCGGGTCACCACGTCCACGAACTCCCGTGCCCGCTCGTATCGTTCGGCGTGCACGGGGTGGGCGTCCAGACCGAAGTTGGCCGCCGCTTCCGGCGCCCCGGTGGTGACGATGTTCCACCCGGCCCGGCCCCGGCTGACGTGGTCGAGAGAGGCGAACAGCCGGGCCAGGTTGTAGGGCTCGGTGTAGGTGGTGGAGGCGGTGGCGATCAGGCCGATGCGCTCGGTCGCCCCCGCGATGGCCGCCAGCCAGGTCAGCGGCTCCAGCCGGAACCGGGCCGCGTAACGCACGTTGTCCGCCAGCGACGGGCCGTCGGCGAAGAAGATGCCGTCGAACGTGGCCGCCTCGGCCCGCCGCGCGAGGTCGCGGTAGTGGTCGATGTCCACGATCCGGTCCAACTCGGTCCCGGGGTAACGCCACGCCGCCTCGTGGTGGCCGCCCGGATAGATGAACAGGTTGAGGTGGAGCTGGCGGGGAGCCGGCGGGGTCATGAGTCATCGCCTTCGTCAGGAGCGGCGGCGTCCTCCCGGAGATCCGGGTCGACGCCGAGAAGAGTGAGCAACCGGGCGCGCAGGGCGGCGTACGCGGCGCTGCCGGGGGAGCGGGGTGCGGGCAGAGCGACCGTCAGGTCAGCGGCGATCCGGCCCTCCTCCAGCACCACCACGCGGTCCGCCAGCGCGATCGCCTCGTCCACGTCGTGCGTCACCAGCAGCACGGCGGGCCGGTGCAGCTCGCACAGCTTCCGCAGCAGCGCGTGCGACTTGATCCGGGTGAGCGCGTCCAGCGCGCCGAACGGCTCGTCCGCCAGCAGGAGGTCGGGGTCGCGGACGAGTGAGCGGGCCAGCGCGACGCGCTGCTGCTCACCGCCGGACAGCTCCACCGGCCAGGCGTGTTCCCGCCCGGCCAGGCCGACTTCGGACAGCGCGGTCCGACCCCGTTCCGCCGCGTCCGGACCCCTCAGCCCGAGCACGACGTTCTCCAGCACCCGCTTCCAGGGCAGCAGCCGGGCGTCCTGGAAGACGACCGACACGTTCTCCGGCGCGTCGAGATCGTCGAACGCCGTCACCTCCCGGTCGATCCCGGCCAGCACCCGCAGCAGCGTGCTCTTCCCCGAGCCGCTGCGCCCGATCAGCGCGACGAACTCGCCCGGGGCGATGGACAGATCGAGACCGTCCAGCACCCGGCGGTCGCCGAACTCCCGCACCAGGCCGCGCAGTCGAAGACCGCCGAGGGCCGTCAGTCCGCCAGTGTGCGTCGCCATGACAGCGCCCTCCTCTGCACCAGCCGCACCAGGGCGTCCGAGATCAGGCCCAGCAGCCCGTAGACGACCAGGCCGACGATGATGACGTCCGTCTGCCCGTAGGTCCGTGCCAGCTCCATCATGTAGCCGATACCGCTGGTGGCGTTGACCTGCTCGACCACGACCAGCGACAACCAGGCGGCCGTCACCGCGAACCGCATGCCCAGCAGGAAGCCGGGAAGCGCGCCGGGCAGTACCACGTGCCGTAGGAATCCCGCCCGGCTCAGCCGCAGCGTCTCCGCCAGCTCGACGTACCGGCTGTCGATCGCCCGCAGCCCGTTGTGGGTGTGGATGTAGACGGGCACGAGCACGCCGAGCGTGATGGTGATGACCTTCATCGACTCCCCGATGCCGAACCAGAGGATCAGCAGCGGGATCATGGCCAGGGAGGGGATGGACCGTTTGATCTGCACCGGCCCGTCGATGACGCCCTCGCCCAGCCTGCTCAGTCCGGCGATCACCGCGAGCACCAGCCCGGCGCCCGTCCCGAACGCCAGCCCCAGCAGGGCCCGTCGGGTCGAGGCCCACAGGTGCTCCTGCAACCGCCCTTCCTGGAACAGGTCGTTGGCGGTGCTGACGACATCCCAGGGGGCGGACAGATTGCGAGCGTCGATCTGGCCGGTGGCCGAGCCGATGGACCAGACGGTGATCAGCAGCAGCGGGCCGATGGCCCAGCCGTAGGGGATCGGCCGCCCGGGCCCGAGTCGCCGTCGGCGGCCCGGCGTCCGGGGCACGAGGCGCGGCCGTGCCGTCAGGGCCGGAGCCGCCCTCCCGGCAGCGGCAGCAGCGGCAGCGGTACGCGCCGGGTCAACTGCCGGGTTCGCCGCCGGGTTCACTGCTCGGGCCTTCGCGTCCGTCGCATGGGCGCTCATGAGGACCCTCCGATCGCGTCCGCCCCGACCGGCTCGTAGCGCCGGTCCCAGAGGGTCTCGGCGTCGAAGGACTCGTTGCCCAGCTCGTCCGCGAGCAACTCGATGGTCTCCTGCTGGCGTTCGATGCCGTTCGACCAGTCGGCCGGGATCTCCGAGGTGCCGCTCTGCTCCACCAGATACGCACCGTCCTCGTAGGACAGACCCTGGTCCTCGACGTAGTACCCCTGGATCCACTCCTCCGGATGCGTGTCGATCCAGACCTGCGCCCGGGCCCAGACTCCGACGAACTGGCGGATGGCCGCCGCCTTGTCGGGATCGCTGACGGAGGAGGTCGGCACCCACAGATGGCCCGCGTCGTCCCGCAGCCCGTGCGGGAGGGTCTTGCCGCCCTCCGGCCCGTACTGCTCGGCGTAGTGCCGGATGTAGACCGAGCCGAGCGGCGCCGCGTCCACCTCGCCGTTGCCCAGCGCGGTCGGATAGACGTCGCCCGTGCTCGGGATCTCGACCAACTCCACGTCGTCGGTGGTCAGTCCGGCCTGGTCGAGGATGCGCAGCACCAGGGCGCCCTGGGCCTGCCCCGGGCTGAACGCGATGCGCTTGCCGCGCAGGTCCTCCAGCGTGTCGATGTCGGCGCCGGGCGCGATGCCCAGTTCGTAGATGGGGTGGTCGACCGGGTCCTCGTGGTAGACGGCGGCGACCAGCTTGGTGTCGAGCCCGGTCCAGTGCGCGTGGATCGAGGGGATCTCGGCGGCCGAGCAGACGTCCAGCGAGTTGGCCCGGAACGCCTCCGAGCACTGCGGGCCGCCGCTCAGGTTGGCCCACTCGACGTCGAACGTCAGCTCGTCGATCAGCCCGGACAGCTCCAGGGCGACCTGGATCTCGGGGGTGCCGATGGTGAGACGCGTCGCCGGGTCGACCGTCTCGGCGATCTCGGTGCCCGCGAGTTCCTCGTCGCTGGCGGCGGACGCCTGGCCGTCGTTCGCGCAGCCGGTCAGCAGCAGAAGGGGTGAGAGCAGGGCGGCACCGAACGCCAAACGTCTTGGAGCGCGCCGGGGGAGGGACATGAAGCTGATTTTGGGCATGGGTTTTTCCTGTGGTTCAGGGAGCGTACGCGGGGACGGGAAAAGCTCCGACATCCGGCGGAAAAGGGAAAAGAGCGAAGCGGGGAAAGCGCGAGGGGATCCCCGCAAAGAATCCGCGGCGTCAGCGTGGACGCGCCGCCGGAGACGGAAGAGAGCGGATCTCCGCCGGGCGGAAAGGGGAAACGGTCAGCGACACAGGGCGGTCGCGACGCGCATGAGATCGACAGCGCGTCGCTCTGTGAACTGCTCGGACTTCCGCATGAGGGGAACGTAGCGAACACGTGGACGAATGGTCAAGGTGCGCCCGCGACGCGATCGGAGCCCATGTCATAAGAGAGAAACATGAATTCACACGGCGCCGGCCGACTCGTCAGGTCACCGCGCGGATATGTACGCCGGACAACGGAACGTGAAATGTGCGGCGGCGCGGTCGGCGTGTGAACGCCTTGCCAGGGCGGCCTCCACTGGAGGAGAGCGTGGCCGCCGGTTCCGGTACCGCGCCGCCCAAGGAGCGTATTCCGTGACCAGCGGCTTGTCACACGTGCTGTGATGGATCGGTTATTCATAGTGACATATGACCGGCCCCTGGACGGGGAGTCAGCGGCGCCGGCGAGCTCGCCGGAGTCTCGGCCCAGCGGCCCAGCGGCCCAGCGGCCCAGCGGCCCAGCGGCCCAGCGGTACCTGATGGTCGGGGTGCCGGTCCACGCCGCTCCGGGGAGACGACGGCGCGGACCGGCCGTATCAGGGCCGGAACGGTCCGGTTCCCGCGCCCGTCCGCCCGAGTACCCGGGCGATGGCAGCCAACTCCTCCTCACCCAGGTGAAGATGTCCGGCCCCTGCCCAGTCCGCGACCTGCGCCGGTGTCCGCGCGCCGACGATCGCGCCCGTGACGCCGGGCCACGCCAGCGTCCAGGCCACCGCGACGGCCGGCACCGGAACGCCGCGTTGCTCCGCGATCGTGCCCAACACGTCGGCCACCGCCAGGTTCTCGGGCAGCCGGTCGGTGAAGTCCGGGTGCGCGCGCCGCCAGTCGTCCGCCGGCAGCGCGGCGACGCGCTCCGCCGAGAACGCCCCGGTCAACAGGCCCGACGCCATGGGCGAGTACGCGATCACGGCCGTGCCGTGCTCCCGCGCCCACGCCACCTCGGGCGCCGCGCTCCGGTCGAGCGCCGAGAACGGCGGCTGGATCGCGTCCACATGCGCGATGGCCTCGGCCTCCGCCAACTGCGCGACGCCGTGGTTCGACAGCCCGATCGCGCGCACCTTCCCGGCCTGCCTCAGGTCGGCCATGACCTGCCAGTACTCGGCCAGCGGCGTCGCGTTGGGCGAGGCCGTGCCGTCGCCGCCGAGCGTGTCCCAGTCCAGCGACTCACCGGTGTCCGGCCAGTGCACCTGATACAGGTCGATATGGTCGACGCCGAGCCGCCGCAGGGACGCGTCGACCTCGCGGCGAACGCTCTCCGGCCGCATGATCCGGTACGGCGCGGACAGCGGCTGGGCCTCGTTCCACACCAGTCCCGCCTTGGTGAACACGTACGGCCGCTCGTCCGGCGGCAGCGACGCCAGGGCCCGGCCGACCACGGTCTCCGAGTGGCCGAGGCCGTAGACGGCCGCCGTGTCGATCCAGTTGACGCCCAGCGCCACGGCCCGCCTGATCGCCGCGACCGACTCCGCGTCGTCGGTCGCGCCCCAGGTGAAACGCCATCCGCCACCGCCGATGGCCCACGCACCGAACCCGGTGCGGCTGATCTTCATGTCCGCGAGGGAGTTCATGACACTTACTGTGCGGAGGCACGCGCACACCTGCCCAGAGCCTTGCCATCCCTAGGACCGCCAGGGCCAGGCTGGCCGCCGTCCCCCGTGCCGCCCAATGCCATCCCCCGTGCCGTGCCCCGTGCCGCCCAACGCCGCTCCTCGCCAGTCGCGAACGTCGCTCGGGGTATCCGCGGACGCGACGATCATTGGGTCCCAGCTCGTGTCTTCCGCAGACCGGAGGGGCGGTTACTCCTCGGCGAGTTCACGGACGACCGCCATGTCGCTGAAGGGAATCAGCTCCCCGCCGACGAGTTGGTCCGGCTCGCTGCCCCGCCCGGCGACGAGGACCACGTCGCCCGGCCCGGCGGCGCCCAGCGCGAAGCGGATCGCCCGGCGCCGGTCGGTGATGCGCTCGAAGGGGGTGCCCGTCGCTGTCAGGCCCGGCACGACATGGTCGAGGATCGCCTCGGGGGCCTCGTAGCGCGGATTGTCCGAGGTGAGGACGCACAGGTCCGACAGCTCCCCGGCGATCTTCCCCATGATGACGCGCTTGGTGACATCGCGGTCGCCGCCGCAGCCGAAGACGGTGATCACCCGGGCGGTGGCGTAGCCCCGGATGGTCGTCAGGACCTTCTCCAGGGAATCCGGGGAGTGGGCGTAGTCCACGACCACCGAGGCGCCGCGCGGGGTGTCGTAGCGCTCGAACCGGCCCGGGACGGGCGGCATCCGGTCGAGCGCGTCGACCAGCGCCCCCAGCTCGTGACCCAGGACGTGGCAGGCCGCCACGGCGGCCAGCGCGTTCGCCACCGAGAACCGGCCCGGAACGGGGATCGCCGCCGCGTATTTGCCGCCGTCGTGGTGCAGCGTGAAGCGGGTGCCGGCGGCGTCGACGGTGAGGTCGGTCGCCCGGTAGTCCGCCTCGGCGTCCAGGGCGTACGTGGTCACCGCGCCCGGCATCAGCGCCTGGATCCGGGCGCTGACCGGATCGTCGGCGTTGACGACGGCCCGGCGGCACAGCCCCTGGAAGAGCCGGAGCTTGGCGTTCGTGTAGTTCTCCATCGTGCCGTGGTCGTCCAGGTGGTCCTGGGTCAGGTTCGTGAAGACCCCGACATCGAGGAACGCCCGGTCGACCCGGTGGGTCAGCAGGGCCATGGAGGTCGCCTCCAGCACCACGCTGGTCGTCCCCCGGTCGCGCATGTGGCCCAGCAGGTACTGGAGGTCCGGCGATTCCGGCGTGCTGAGGACGGACGGCGGCATCGGGATGGGCTCGCTGCCGATCCGGCTGCCGGACGTCCCGATGACCCCGACCCGCGCGCCTTCGGCGGCCTTCAGCACCGACTCGACCATGTAGGAGACCGACGTCTTCCCGTTGGTGCCGGTGATCGCCACCATCTCCATGGCCCGGCCCGGCTCGCCGTGGTAGCGGGAGGCGACGACGGGGGCGGCCCGGCGGGTGTCCGGCACCCGCACCACGCACAGGTCGTGCGGCAGATCGCGGAGTCCGGGCACCTCACCCTCGATCATGACCGCGACCGCGCCTCGCCGGAGGGCCCGTTCGATGGACTCCGGCCCCCCTTCGTGGTGACCCGGTACCGCGATGTACAGCGAACCGGGAGTCAGCCGGTGGGCGTCGAAGCTCATCCCTCCGGTGATCCGGGTCCCCGGGTCGCCCTGGAGAAGGAGGTGGTCGTGCCCGTCCAGTAGTTCGTTCAGCTTCACAACTGTCCCCTCGGAGGCGGCGCCGGCGCGGTGCGCGCGGCCACGGCCTCTCGGCGGGGACCGACGGCCCGTCGGGCACCGCGGTGATGACCATGACCTGGCTCGTCCGGTACCCGGGCTGTCCGGTACCCGACTGTCGGGGATCTCGCTCGTGTCTGTCCGCCGGCGTGGTCGGGCGGACGCGCGAGGAGCGGAGTCACAAGAAAGCGATCTGGAACGCCGGCGCTGCCCGCCGGGGCAGGATGTGTCGGGTCAACACCCGGTCCGGAAGGGGACCAGGACTGTCAGGAGACTCCGGAGCGGCGGCGACATCCGTGCGCTCCAGGCCGGGAGGCATGGACGGAAACTCGCACGGGGCTCGGCCAGCATACATCCGTTCATGTCCATTTCGGACACCGCGGCGGTCGTCCCTAGGACCGCCAGGGCCAGGCTCCCCGCCGGGTCGGCGCGGGATACTGGACGCATGGCCAAAGAGCTGGGCGAATTCCTCAAATCCCGCCGGGCGCGTGTGCGGCCCGAGGATGTCGGGCTGCCCGA
This sequence comes from Streptomyces sp. NBC_01803, assembly GCF_035917415.1. Classification (NCBI taxonomy): domain Bacteria; kingdom Bacillati; phylum Actinomycetota; class Actinomycetes; order Kitasatosporales; family Streptomycetaceae; genus Streptomyces; species Streptomyces sp. NBC_01803. The sequence continues at coordinate 961,041 of NZ_CP109073.1, read as the reverse complement.
CCTGGGTGGGCGGCGGCGCGTGCCCGGGCTGCGGCGCGAGGAGCTGGCTCAGCTCGCGGGCGTCAGCGCCGACTACTACATGCGGCTCGAACAGGGCCGGGGCGGCGGTGTCTCGGAAGAGGTGCTGGACGCCCTCGCCCGCGCGCTGCGGCTGGACGACGACGAACGCGGCTATCTGTTCGGGCTGGCCAGGCCGCGCCGGGCCGCCCGTCGTCCGCGCCGCGCGCGCCGGGCGGTCAGCCCCCGGCTGCGTTTCCTGCTGGACTCCATGCGCGACGCCCCGGCGTACGTGATCGACCACCGCACCGACATCCTCGCGTGGAACCGGATGGCCGCCACCCTGATGCTCGACTTCGGCACCCTCGCCCCCGACGAGCGGAACTGGGCGCGGCTGTGCTTCCTGGACCGGCGCGCCACCGAGATCTTCCCCGAGTGGGAGCACAAGGCCCGGGAGACCGTGGCGTACTTGCGGCTGCACGCCGTGGACCACCCGGACGACCGGCGGCTGGCCGAGCTGGTGGGCGAGCTGTCGCTGAAGAGCGAGCTGTTCCGCCGCTGGTGGACCGACCACAACGTGCGGGAGAAGACGCACGGCGAGAAGCGGTTCCACCACCCGGTCGTCGGGGAGCTGTCGTTGACGTTCCAGACGCTGTCGGTGCTGGGGGAGGATGACCAGGTGCTCGTGGCATACGCGCCCGAGCCCGGCTCCGCCTCCGAGGACGCGCTGCGGCTGCTCGGCATGGTCGACGCCGAACGCCTTTGATCCGGTGGCGAGTCGACCCGCTCGCCGCTCCTCGCACAGAACCTGGGAAAGACGCTGTTTGTCCCCGGGACGGTCGGGCAGGCGCATTGACGTGCTTCGGACGGCAGGCACACCCGCGGGAGCCCCATGGCTCCGGGCGAGTGCGGCCTGTGGTCCGTGTGCTCCCGCGGTGACCCAGTGAACGAGCAGGGACACCCAGCAGGGAGCTGAAAGCCGATGCCCACGACCCACGTCAGGAAGCCCCGTCGCCAGCACCCGCACGACGACGCCCCGAAGACCGCGGAGGCGTTCCGCAGGCTCGTGGCGATGGACCCGGGTCCCGAACGCGACGCGCTGCGCGACGAGATAGTCCGCGCCTGGATGCCGATGGCGGGCCGCCTCGCCCGGCAGTACCGCAACCGCGGCGAGAACCTCGAAGACCTGGAGCAGGTCGCCCACTTGGGCCTGGTGAAGGCCGTGCGCCGCTATGACCCCAGCTACGGCACCGCGTTCGAGAGCTACGCCGTGCCCACCATCGTCGGCGAGATCAAGCGCCACTTCCGCGACCACCTGTGGGGCATGCATGTCCCGCGCCGCGTGCAGGAGTTGCGCAACCGGGTGCGCGTCGCCCACAACGAGCTCTCGCACACCCTCGACGGCCGTCGCCCCGACACCGAGGAGCTGGCCAAGGCCGCCAACATGACGCGGAAGGAGGCCCAGACGGGCCTCGAAGCGATGAACAGCTTCACCGTGCTGTCCCTCGACGCCGAGGTGGCCGGCTCGGACGAGGGCTTCTCGCTGCTGGACACCCTGGGCCGCACCGATCCCGGCTTCGACCACGTCGTGGAGCGCGAGTCGGTCCGCACCCGGCTGCGGGAACTGCCCGAGCGCGAGCGGCAGATCCTCTACCTGCGCTTCTTCCGCGGCATGACGCAGAGCGGCATCGCGGAGCAGATCGGGATCTCGCAGATGCACGTCTCGCGTCTGCTGAACCGCACGTGCTCGCGCCTGCGTGAACAGGTGGAGGCCGGCGGTGCAGGATGACGGCATGCCGAGACCGAGGCCGCGCGACGAGACACCGCCCGAACGTGACGACCGGAACTTCGCGGAGCTGCTCCAGGAGCTGCGGGTCACCCAGACCGGGGTGCAGATCCTCTTCGCCTTCCTGTTGACGCTGGCGTTCACCGCCCGCTTCCCGTCCCTGGACGACGTCCAGCGCACCACTTACGTGGTCACGCTGCTGCTGGCGATGACCGCGACGGTCCTGTTCACCGCTCCCGCGGCGCTGCACCGGCAGCTGTTCCGGCGCGGCGCCAAACGGGAGATCGTGGAGGTCTCCTCCCGGCTGACGACGGCGGGGCTGGGCGCGCTCGCGCTGGCCCTGGCCGGCGCGCTGATGCTGGTCGTGGACGTGGCGGTCGGGCGGAGCGCGGGGATCGCGACCGCCGTGTGGGCGTTCCTGCTGTGCTCCGCGCTGTGGGGCGTGCTGCCCCACGTGGTCAGGCGGCGCGCAGGGCGAGGGCGATATGCCGGGAAATCCGCTCGACCGCGCTCGCCTCGGCCAGCCCGAAGTCACGACGGCCCCCGGCGCGGAGCAGAGTGACGACCCCGAGCACCGCCCCCGACGGCAGCCGCAGCGGCACGCAGAGCAGCGACGACGCCTCCGTGAGCGCCAGCACCGGAACGCCGTTCCCCGCCTCGCCCAGCGCGTGCGCGTCCTCCGGCCGGATCTGGAGGGCCGAGCCGCCCGCGCCGGCCGCCTCGCTGATCAGCGGCGCCCCGGCGGGGTCCTGCGCCGCGAGCGCCGCCGCGTCGCCGGCCCCTGGCCCCGACCCGGGCGCCAGGACGGCGACCCGCCGGAGCTGACCGCCGCCGGGCACGGCCCGGTCCGCGATCACCCAGTCCGCGAAGCGGCCGTGCAGCACCGCGCAGGCACGCTCCAGCGGCCCTTCCCCGGCCGGACCGGAACCGGACGCGGACAGCAGCGCCGTCGTCACGTCATCGACCAGGTCCATCAGCTCGACCCGGCTGCTGACCTCGGCCGGGTCGGGCGGGCCCACGGCCTCCACCGGAAGGGGCGGCGCGGCCACCCCGGCCCCCGGTCGCTCGGCCGTCGGCTGGCAGACGGCGAGCACGGAGGTGCGCCGATGTCCCGGGGGCCGCACGGCGGCCAGCGTCACCCACAGCCGCCCCGGCCGTTGCGCGTCCCCCGACTCGGCCGCCAGCCCGCGCATCAGCTCGACGGCCAGGGTCCGGTTGCCCTCGTGGCGGGCCACGGCGGCGACCTGGCCGCGGAAGGCGGCCCGGCCCTCCAGCGTGAACGAGGCGGTGATCGAACGGCCGGCGGCGTATCCGGCGCGCAGCCCGAAAAGCTGGCTGGCGGCGAAGTTGATGCGGCTCACCACGCCCTCGCGGTCCAGCAACAGGACGGGGACGGGCAGCCGTTGGAAGATGGCCCGCAGCAACTGCTGTTCCTTGGTGTCGGTGGCACGGCCCGACTTCCGCTGTTGGGCGGTCAGACGTTCATAGCGCGGCCACAACAGATCAGAGACATACTGAAGTTCGAAAAGAGCGGCATCGAGATTGGCCGGCCCCCCGCCTCCCGGCAGGGCGCGCGTCGCGCGCAGCTCCGCCACCCGCTTGCGGAAGTCCGCGAGCTCGGTGCCGTATTCATCCTCGTCGGCCATACCGGAACAGTAATCCTCACCAAGTCGGATAAGGGTAGCGTCAATCGTTTCGGTGCAAACTGCCCGGGAAGGCGACGGTCATGCCCGACAGCACACATGAGCAGCCGACGGACATCTCCGCCCGCGCTCTGGTCAAGCTCGCGGAGCGGGCTGCCCTGTGCACGCCCGCGGCCTGCGGCGCGGCGGCGACCGTCGGTCCCGACGACGACCTCGGCGGACCCGCGACCAGGGCCGCCGTCACCCATCCCGACCTGGCCCCGCTCGTCACCGTCCAGTGGACGTCGGGCGAGGGCCCCATCGCCGCCGCGGTGCGCACCGGGGAGCCGGTCGGCGCGGACGACCTGCTGGCCGAGCGGCGCTGGCCCGACTATCGCGCCATGGCGCTGGACGCCGGAGTCCGGTCCACCGCGACCCTGCCCTTCCACCACGACGGGCTCACCGTGACCGTGACCGTCTGCGGCTTCCGGCCCGGCCTGCTGGACGACCGGACCCGCGCCACCGCCACCCTGATCGGCGACCTCGCCACCCGGACCCTCGCCCGCGACCAGGCGTACGAACGTGCCCTGACCGAGGTGGACCAGCTCGACAGCGCGCTGCGCTCCCGCCCGGTGATCGACCAGGCGTGCGGCATCCTCATGCACGTCCTCGGGTGCGACGCCGACACCGCCTTCGACCTGCTGCGGCGCCAGTCGCAGCGCACCAACAGCAGACTGGCCGAGCTGGCCGACGGCGTGGTGCGCACGAAGGGGCGCGGCATCGAGGCGAAGCTCGCCCGCCTCACTCCCGCCCGCTGAGGCCCCGGCTCGCCGAGGTCCCGGCCCGTGCGGCCCGAGGCCCGACCGTCCGGCCGCCCTCCGCCGAGCCGGCCGCGCCTCCGACCGACCCCTGGGCGTTTCTTCCGCCGCACGGTCAGCGAGCCGGGTTCGGCGCGCAGCGCCGGGCCGGGACCGTTCTGGCGCACCCTGTACGGCGACTCGGGCCGGGAGGGGCACCCGCCGGTGGCGATCGTGTTCACCGGCCCCGGGCGCGCGCGCCGGCCCGCCGGGCCCGGCCGGACGCGCCGAGCGCATGGGAAGGCCGGGGACGGGTACTCGCCACCATCACATTCCCGCGTCTAGGAGGTGCGCATGAGCCGGCCCCGGATCGTGATCGTCGGGGCGGGATTCGCCGGTTACCGGACCGCGCGGCAGCTTTCCCGCACGATGGGGAAGCGCGCGGACATCGTGCTGCTGAACCCGACCGATTACTTCCTCTATCTGCCGCTGCTGCCCCAGGTGGCCGCCGGAATCCTGGAGCCACGCCGGGTCACCGTCTCGCTCACCGCGACGCTGCCGGGCACCCGGCTCGTGCTGGGCGAGGCCACCGGCGTGGACCTCGACGCCCGCCGTATCCGTTTCACCGGCCCCGAGGGGCACCACGGCGAGCTGGACTACGACACCCTCGTCCTGTCCGTCGGCAGTGTCAGCCGGCTGCTGCCCATCCCCGGCGTGGCGCAGTACGCGCGCGGCTTCCGGGGCCTGCCCGAGGCGCTGTACCTGCGCGACCACATCGTCCGCCAGCTGGAGCTCGCCGCCCACGCCGACGACGAGGAGGAGCGCCGGGCGCGCTCCACGTTCATCGTCGTCGGCGCCGGCTACACCGGCACGGAGGTCGCGGCGCAGGGCGCGATGTTCACCGACTCGATCGTCCGCCGGGAGCGGGCCGAGGGCCTTCGCCCGCGGTGGATGCTGCTGGACATCGCGCCGCGCGTGCTGCCCGAGCTGGACGAACGGCTGTCGCGCACCGCCGACCGGGTGCTGCGGCAGCGCGGCGTGGACGTGCGGAACAAGATGTCGGTGAAGGAGGCCAAGCCGGACGGTGTGCTGCTGGACGACGGGGAGTTCGTCCCGACCCGCAGCCTGATCTGGTGCGTCGGTGTCCGGCCCGACCCGTTGGTCTCCAACGTCGGACTGCCGACCGAGCGGGGTCGGCTGTGCGTCGACGCCTTCCTGAACGTGCCGGACCACCCGGAGGTCTTCGCCTGCGGCGACGCCGCCGCCGTGCCCGACCTCACGCAGCCCGGCAAGTACACCCCGATGACCGCCCAGCACGCCTGGCGGCAGGGCAAGACGGCCGCGCGCAACATCGCCGCCCGCTACGGCATGGGGGAGCGCGGCGCGCACGAGCACCACGACAAGGGCTTCGTCGTCGACCTCGGCGGGGTCAAGGCCGCGGCCAACCCGTACCGGATTCCGCTGTCCGGGCCGCTGGCCGGTGCCGTCACGCGGGGCTACCACCTGCTGGCGATGCCGGGCAACCGGTTCCGCGTCGCCGCCGACTGGCTGCTGGACGCGGTGCTGCCCCGGCAGGCCGTGCAGCTGGGCATGGTCCGCTCCGGCTCCGTTCCGCTGGACACCGCCTCGCCCGAGCTGGCCCGCACCCCCATGGAGTGACCCACCCGCAGGGAGTGCGTGGAGTGACCCACCCGCGTTTCTCGCGCGTTCTCGGGTTCTCCGCGCCGAGAAGCACCGAGAAGCACCGAGAAGCACCGAGAAACCCGGGAAACGCCGAGAAACCCGGGAAACGCCGCGACGCGGAGGCGGGGTGCCCGGGGGACCCGCAACCCCCTGGCACCCCGCCCGCTCGGCTCTCTCGCCGTTCCGCACGGTGCCGCCCGGCTCCCTCAGGAGTCCGGTGCCGCCCGGCTGATCTCGGCGAGTGCCGAACCCGGCTCCTGGTCCTGTGCCAGGTCACCGAGGCTCACCACCCCCACCACCCCGCGCCCGCTGACGACGGGCAGTCTGCGCACCGCGTGGTCACGCATGAGGCGCGCCGCCGTGCCGACCTCCTCCTCGGGGGCCACGCACACGGGGTCGGGGGTGCACACGGCCTGGCACTCGACGGTGAGCGGGTCCAGTCCCTCCGCCACCGCGCGCAGCGCGATGTCCCGGTCGGTGACGACACCGAGCAGTACGCCGTCCAGCGCGACCAGGACATCGCCGATGTCCTGGGCCCGCATGAGCTGCGCCGCCTCCACGAGCGAGGCGTCGGGCCCCAGCGACGCGACCGCCGGTGTCATGACTTCGTGGACGAACTGGGCCATGCTGACCGCCTTTCCTGCGTGCCTTTCCTGCCGTGCGCTTCGAGCACCACGCGGCAGTACCCCGCGAGCCCCGGACTATGCGCGTCGTCCGGTGCTCGCGGGAGAAGCGGGGGAGCGGGAGAAGCGGGGGAGCGGGAGAAGCGGGAGAAACGGGGAGCGGGGGAGGAAGCCATGCCCGCATCAGCCGGGAACGCGGTCGCTGTCCCGGTCCCAGGTCCGGTGGCAGGCGATGACGTCCGCGAACGCCGCGGCCACCTCGGCGACCCGCGCGCCGTCCGTGGCACTGATCACGCCCTGGTCGTCCACCAGGCCGTCGCTGTCCCCGTCCCCGTCCCTGTCCCCGGCGGAGCCCTCGGTCCCGTCGCCGCCGTCCGCCGCGAGCCGCAGCCCGGGCAGGCCGAGGCCGCGCACCAGCTCCACGCCCGCGCCCAGCGCCGCGATGGCCTTTCCGTGCTTGAACGCCTCGATGACGTAGTGCCGGGCCAGGCCGTCCTGGCCCAGCGTGCGGGCGCTCTCCTCGCCGCCCGGCACGCACACGGCGTCGTACAGCACCGACGCCATGGTGCTCATCGCCCGGTCCACCGCGACCGTGCCGCCGCCGGCCGCGCGGATCTCGCCGTCGTGCGGGGCCAGCACCTCGGGGATCGCGCCGCCGCCCGACAGCGCGCCGCGCAGCGCCGACACGTCGTCCCCGGCCACCCCGTCCGCCACCAGGAGCGCGATCCGGCGGGTGGCGATCGACTCGGCCGGGCTCTCGGCCAGGCTGAGGGCCGGCGACGTGCGGCCGTGGTTCTCGGTCACCGGTGCCTTGGGCGGCGCCACCCCGATGCCCTCGGCCACCAGGGTCGCCAGCGTGTGGTCGACGTGGTTGAGCCGGTCGACCGTGCGCTCCCGGATCTCGCGGGTGCCGACCTTGCCCAGTTCGAAGCGGAACGCCGCGACGATGTGCTCCTTCTCCCAGGAGGCCATGCTGTTCCAGAACAGCGTGGCCTGGCTGTAGTGGTCGGAGAAGCTCTCGCTGCGCTTGCGGATCTTCGCGCCGTCCACCCGCTCCTGGTAGTGGACGTACGCGCCCGCGTCGGGCGAGGCGAGCACCGGGCAGCCGCCGGACAGGGAGTTGGGCGCGTAGGCGGTCCGCCCCGGGTGGATCCGGTGCTGGCCGTAGCCGTCGCGCTGGTTGTTGCGGACCTTCGCCACCGGCGCGTTGACCGGGAGCTGTTCGAAGTTCGGGCCGCCCAGCCGGATCAACTGGGTGTCCAGATAGGAGAAGTTGCGGCCCTGGAGCAGCGGGTCGTTGGTGAAGTCGATGCCGGGCACGATGTGCGCCGTGTGGAAGGCGATCTGCTCGGTCTCGGCGAAGAAGTTGTCCGGGTTGCGGTTCAGCGTCATCTTCCCGACGGGCCGCACCGGCACCGTCTCCTCGGGAATGATCTTCGTCGGGTCCAGCAGGTCGAAGTCGAACCGGAACTCGTCCTCCTCCGCCACCAGTTGCACCCCGAGCTCGTACTCGGGGAAGTCGCCCGCCTCGATGGCCTCCCACAGATCGCGCCGGTTGTAGTCGGGGTCCTTGCCCGCGATCGTCTGGCACTCCTCCCACACCAGCGAGTGGGTGCCCAGCACCGGCTTCCAGTGGAACTTCACGAACGTGCCGCGCCCCTCCGCGTTGACGAGACGGAAGGTGTGCACGCCGAAGCCCTGCATCATCCGGTAACCGCGCGGCAGGGCCCGGTCCGACATCAGCCACATCAGCATGTGCGTCGACTCCGGCTGGAGCGACACGAAGTCCCAGAACGTGTCGTGCGCGGACTGCGCCTGCGGGATCTCGTGGTGCGGCTCGGGTTTCACCGCGTGCACGAAGTCGGGGAATTTGATGGCGTCCTGGATGAAGAACACCGGCATGTTGTTGCCCACCAGGTCGTAATTGCCCTCCCTGGTGTAGAACTTGGTGGCGAACCCGCGCACGTCGCGGACGGTGTCCGCCGAGCCGCGCGACCCGGCCACCGTCGAGAACCGCACGAACACCGGTGTCTCGCGGTCCGGCCCCTGGAGGAAGTCGGCCCGGGTGTACTCCGCGAGCGATTCGTACGGCCGGAACACGCCGTAGGCGCCCGCGCCCCGCGCGTGCACGACCCGCTCGGGTATTCGCTCATGGTCGAAGTGGGTGATCTTCTCGCGGAAGTGGAAATCCTCCATGAGCGTCGGGCCGCGTTCCCCGGCGCTCAGCGAGTTGTCGGTGTCGTCGACGCGCGTGCCGAAATTCGTCGTCAGCGGGCCGTCCTGCGGCCGGTCGCGCAGTGGATCGAGCTGCTCCTGCTTGCCCCGGGATCCCTCAGCCGACATCTGCTCTCCTCACGATCGTGCGTGCCGCATTTCGGGCATTCCGCCTGGAGTGCCCCACCGACTACCCGCCCACGGCGGTCCGAACCACGCCGTCCTCCAGCGTGCCGGGCACGGGCGGCCCCGGCACGCCGAGCGCCTCCGGCAGCCGGTCCGCCGGATCGGCCGCCACCACCAGCGGACGCCGCCGCCGCGCCGCCCCCGCGCCCCGGTCCAGACACCACGCCAGCCAGGCGTCCAGCCGGGCCGGCGCCACCCGCTCGGCCGACACCAGCGCCGGCCAGCGGCAGGCCCGCGCCTGCGCCGACACCTTCGCCCCGCCGCGCACCGGGTCGATCACCAGCGGCGGCACCCCCACCCGCAGCGGCAGCACCAGCCCGTGCAGTCGGTCGGTCACCACCGCGTCCAGCCGTTCCACCACCGACAAGAACTCCTCGGCCGTCCCGCACAGCAGCCCGTCCTCCCGGTCGAGCCGGGACTCCAGCGCCACCGGCGCGCAGCGCGCGCCCGCCAGCCAGCTCCGCACGGTCCCGGCCACGCTGTCGTGCGCCCGCCGCTCCCCGTACTCCCGCTGGCCGCGCGTGAGCAGCACGCCTACCACCGGCACGCCGGGCCCGCGCGGCGCGCGCATCGCCAGATCCTGCTCGGGCACCCGGTCCGCGCCGTCCCGCGCCAGCACCTCGTGGAAGCCCGTCACCGCCGGATCCGCCGGATCGATCACCGAGACGCCCACCGCCACCCGGCGGCAGTGCGCGAAACGGCCGTGCAGCCCGGCGATGAGCGGACCGTGCAGCGGCCCGCAGACGAAGACCAGCCGCGTGTACTCCCCGGGCCGCGCGTCGCCCAGCGCGAGCCCGCCCGGCTCGAACCGGGGACTCCAGGCGACGTCGTAGGGCACGCCACGCGCGTCGAGCACCTGCCGCACCCGGCTCAGGGCCAGCACGTCCCCGGCTGTCGCCTCCCCGTCCAGAAAACTGAACCACCCTGTCACCAGGGTCCGTCCGACTTCGCTCGTCATCCGCCCCGAGTTACCCGCCGTGACCGCGTGAAACGTTTCGCGTGCCGCCGCCGGGGCACTCGGCGCCCGTGCCACCCATCAGCCCCGAGCCCACCGCCCCCATCGGCGTGGTCATCGCCACGCGCGACCGAGCCCCCTCCTTGCTGACCACCCTGGAGAGGCTGACGGCCTTGCCCGAACGGCCCCCGGTGATGGTCGTGGACAACGGCTCCGAGGACGGCACCGCGGACCTGGTCGCCGAACGTTTCCCCGCCGAACGTTTCCCGGCCGTACGGGTCCTCCGCCTGCCCGTCAACCGCGGCCCGCTGGCCCGCAACCTCGGCGTCCGCGCGCTGCCCGCCCGCTACATCGCCTTCAGCGACGACGACTCCTGGTGGGCGCCCGGCGCGCTGAGCGCCGCCGTCGACCTGATGGACGCCGAGCCGCGCATCGGTCTGCTCGCCGCCCGCATCGCCGTCGGCCGGGACCTCAGCCCCGACCCGATCAACGAGGTGCTGGCCGCGTCCCCCCTCGACACCGCCCCCGGCCTGCCGGGACCCGCCGTGCTCGGCTTCCTCGGCTGCGCCGCCGTGGCGCGCCGCTCCGCGTTCCTCGCCACCGGCGGTTACCACCCGCTGATGTGGATCGGCGGCGAGGAGACACTTCTCGCCTACGACCTGACGGCCGCCGGATGGCACGTCTGCTACGCGCCGCAGGTCACCGCCGTCCATCACCCCGCCGACGCCCCCAGACCCCACCGGGTGGCCTACACGCGCCGCAACGAGGTCCTCACCGCCTGGCTGCGCCGCCCCTTCCCGGTCGCGCTGCGCCAGACCGGGCGGCTGGCCCGCGACGCCCGGGACGACGCCACCGCGCGGCGGGCCCTCGGCCAGCTCCTGCCGCGCCTCCCCGCCGCCCTGCGCGGCCGGCGGCGGCTGCCCGCCGCCGTGGAGGCCGAGGTCCGCCGACTGGAGGGCGCCCATGCCGCCGGATGACCGCACATCGGTGGTGATCATCACCCACAACCGCAGGGCCGAGCTGCTCCACACCCTCGACCGGCTCGCCGAGCTGCCCGAACGCCCCCCGATCCTGATCACCGACAACGGCTCCACGGACGGCACCGCCGAGGCCGTCGCGGCCCGCCACCCGGCGGCCCGCGTCCTCAGCCCCGGCGCCAACCTCGGCGCGATCGGCCGCAACCTCGCCGTCCGCGAGGTCACCACCCCCTACCTCGCCTTCTGCGACGACGACACCTGGTGGGCGCCCGGCTCCCTGGCCGCCGCCGCCGACCTCCTCGACGCCCACCCCCGCGTAGCCGCCGTCACCGCCCGCATCGTGGTCGAACCGGCCGGCACCGAGGACCCCATCGTGACGGAGCTGCGCCACTCGCCGCTGCCCCGCCCCGGCTGGCTCCCCGGCCCGGCCCTCGGCTCCTTCCTGGCCGCCGCGACGGTCCTGCGCACCGACGCGTTCCGCGCGGCGGGCGGCTTCTCGCCGCGCCTGTGGCTGGGCGGCGAGGAAGAGCTGCTGGCCGCCGACCTGATGGCGGCCGGCTGGTGGCTGGTCTTCGACGGGAGCCTGACGATCCATCACGCGGCCTCCGGCCTCCGCGACCCCACCCGCCGCCGAGCGGACGGCATCCGCAACACCCTCTGGTTCACCTGGCTCCGCCGCGCCCCCCGGCCGGCCCTGCGCCGCACGGCCCACCTGTTGCGCACGATCCCCCGCGACACGACCTCGGCGGCAGCGGTGGCCCGCGCGACAGCCGGCCTCCCCTGGCTCCTCCGCGAACGCCGCCCCGTCCCCCCGGAGGTGGAGGCCCGCCTCCGCACCCTGGAAGAGGCCCAACGCACGTCGAACGCACGGCGCTACGTGGGCTGACGGCCAGGGCCCCGGCGAACCCGGCCCAGCGGCGGGGTGCACTCAAGGCGCACTGGCTCGCGGGTCCATTCCGGCCGGAGGTCGTCACGCCAGGCGGGCCCGAGGAGGTGTACGTCGGCACCGGCGGCTTTCGCCCCTACGGCGACTGCCCATAACCAGCGTTCGATCTCGCCGTATCCGGCTGGGGGAAACGCGTAGCTGCCGGGGAAGTCGTAGACGCCGACCAACACTTATGCCTCCGAGGGCGCTCCGTCCGCCGTGATCCGGCGCGCACGCGGTATAGCGGGCGGGGCGGCGCGAGAATAATCGGGAATCACACCTCCTCACCCGGGACCGTCGCCTTCACGCTGGGACTGCTGCGTCTCGATGAGGAGGGAAACGTCATGCCACGACGGCTTCGGTTGCTGGGAAGCACCTCGGGAATCGGTGACTGTCCGACGCTGTACGAGGATCTGGAGACGGGAGAAGTGCTCGTCCAGGGACAGGCGGTGACCGACGCCGGTGAAGTGGCACAGCTCAAAGCCGTCAAAGAAGGTGAAGGCTTCGTCGTGGTCCCGCGCCGGCTACTGGCCGACTTCGCGCCCAGGACGGCGGAACGCACGCCCGAGTTCGTTCCCCAGGAACAGATCAACGAGTTCGTCAACGACGGTTTCGAGCACACCGCCTGGCGGCTGGAGACCCGGACCGGATACCTGACAGATCAGCGGATGCCCTCCTATGAGGAATTCTTGCGGACGGGCGATACGGCTGGCGAGGTGGGGCACCCATGGTTCCGAAACGTCCGTCGGATGACCGGCAACGGTAAGCGTTTCGAACGCGTGCGGCTCGTGGACGATCCGCTGACCACCGGGCAGCGTTATCTTCTGGCCTGCGGCAGGACCAACGTGGTGGCGGGCGAGGACATCCGCTGCATGTGGCGCTCGGACGCCGAGCGGCTCGGGTTGAACCTCTGGGACTTCTGGCTGTTCGACTCACGCACGGTCGCCCGCTTTCACTTCGAGGGCGAGCGCACCATTGGCATGGAACTGATCACCGAACCGGCGGAGGTGCTGCGCGCTTGCCAGGTGCGCGACGCCGCATGGCATCACGCGGTGCCCTACGAGGAGTTCGAGGCTCGGGTACCGTCCGCTGAGTGAGTACCGACTTCCAGCGAGCCCGAGCGTCCCTCGCCGCGCGGTTGCGTGAACTGCGCGTCGAGGCCGGGCTCACCGGACGGCAGTTGGCCGACTGTCTGGGGTGGACCCAGTCAAAGATCAGCAAGCTGGAAAACGGCAGACAGACGCCGACAGTCGCGGATCTCGCCGCCTGGGCGGAAGCCACTGGCGATCCCGGAGCGTCGGCGGAACTGGCCGGTCGGCTGCGGGGCCTTGAGACCCAGTACCGGTCATGGCGGCGCCAACTCGCCGGAGGATACCGTTCGGTCCAGGAGGCGCACGGTGCGCAGGCCCGTCAGACCCGTGTCCGCCGGAGCTTCGACCCGACCCTCGTTCCTGGCCTGTTGCAGACCGCCGACTATGCCCACGGGGTGCTCACCCGCTACGCGGCGCTCCACACCGCGCGACGCGACATCGAGGCGGCGGTGCGGGCACGCATGCGCCGTCAGGACATCCTTGAAGAGTCCGGCCGCACTTTCCACTTCCTCCTCTGGGAGGGCGCGCTGCGCGCACGGCCCTGCACCTCTGACGTTCTCTCGGCCCAACTCGAACACCTCGCCACCCGGCTCGGCCCAGGACATGTACGCCTGGGCGTGGTGCCCTTCGCCTCGGACATGAACGTCCCCGCAGGCGTCGGTTTCTCACTCCATGACGATCGGCTGGTGATCACCGAGACCTGGCACGCGGAGATGTGGCTGGACGATCCGGCGGACGTGGCCGTCCATGTCTCCGCCTGGGAAGCACTGGAAAGAAACGCGGCCTACGGCGCCGAAGCCCACCGCCTGATCCTCCAGGCACGACGTGCCGTGTCCGCCGGTGAATAGCCGCAGATGAGACTTCGGTTGGCTGATGAGTCGTCTCACCTGCAGTCAACGCGCCACGCGAACTTCATCCTGTGGCGGGCCTGGCCGCCGCCTTCGTCGCGACGACGTAGACGCTTCCCCACTGGCGCTTGGGATTGGCGAGGCTCGGGTCGAACGGCCATGGGTCCACTGTGGCGAATTCGCCCGTGGCGAAGAGGCTCACGAGCTTTTCGTGGTCGTAGGCCCAGTAGTGGGGGCTGTAGGTGTCATCGTCGACCTGGTCCCGGAAGACGTAGTTGATCAGGTCGAGGTAGGTGTTGATGTCGTCGAGGCAGTTGCGTTTGGCGTACCAGCGGCTGATCATTTCGGGGGCTTGATCGACGTGAGCGGGGTACTGGCTGAGGACGAACGCCGCGTCGGGTACGCCTGTGATGACCAGGCCCCCTGGAGCGAGGACGCGGTGTGCTTCGCGGACGTAGTGCTTCGCAGAGCATGGGTAGTCGATGTGCTCAAGGAAGTGTTCGGAGAAGAGCACTTCGACGCTGCCAGATTCGCGACCGCCTTGCCGGACGCCACGCTGGCCATTTTGCTGTAGTGGGAGAGGTCTCCGCGGATCGTGCCGGCCGGAGCCTCGTTGGGGTAGGTGCTGCCGACAATCTTGCGAACGGTGGCAACGGCGTCGAAGCCCTCCAGGACGAAGGCGATGACTGGGCCCTGCTGCATGAACGCGGCCGTGAAGTTGTAGACCTCAGATCCGAGACGCTCCTCGAGGTCGAAGTAGTGGCGCCTGGTGAACTCGGCGTTCATCCGCTTCATCTTGATCCCGATGATTTTCAGGGCCGCGTCTTCGAAGCGGGAGATGATCTTCCCGGCGAAGCCCCGTACCACCGCGTCGGGCTTGAGGAGCACGAGAGTGCGCTCCGCCGTTGATTCCTGCTCCTGGGCCATCGGTTCTCCTTCAGCCATCGCGCAAGCGACATGACGAATGTTCAGCGTGCTCAGGCACAGAGGTTACCCGCGGTGGTCGAAGGTCTCGTTCCCGCCGCACGAGGCTTGCAGGGGAGCGGGCGAGGGTAGGTCTCGGAGGCTCGCGGTGGGGGCGGAGACGAACCGTGTGAGGATGAGTCAACCGCGTCTCGCCCAGCTCCACCATGCAGGTACGGTGCACTTGGGATGCACCGGCCACGCACTCCGCAGACGACGATGTGCCGGGAGTCCGTTCGTGGAAGTGATCGACCTCTGGAACGGTCGCTATGCATGCGCTCTTCAGGCCGCTCTCCGTCAGACGAACGAGGGCTTCGCCGCTCACCTCGGCATCGCATCGCGCACGGTCGCCACCTGGCACGCCGACCCCGACATCGTGCCCCGCACAGAGATGCAACAGCTCCTTGACGACGTGTACGAGCGGGCCACGACGACAGTTCGGAAACGCTTCGTGCTGCTGGCGCCGGGCCGAACCTCGGGGACGGAGGCGAGCCCTGGTGTCGTGGTGCCGCAGCCGTTGCGTGTCGCCCTCGCGGTGGTCGTCCGCGAGCGCGAAGTCCTCCTGGTATGCCGACGCGATGATGACGGTTCCGGAATCACCTGGCAGTTCCCGGCGGGGGTGATCAAGCCGGGGGTACGGCCTGAGACTGCCACGGTGCGTGAGACGCTCGGCGAAACCGGTGTCCGCTGCGCCGTCCGCCGGAGTCTCGGCACGCGTCTCCACCCGGTCACCGGCGTGCACTGCGCGTACTTTCTGTGCGACTTCCTGGCTGGTGAGGCGCACAACCGTGACACCGACGAGAACGTGGACGTGGTGTGGGCCGCGACGGGCTCGGTAACCCGATTCATACCAGCCGATAGGATCTTCCCTCCGGTCCTGGCAGCTTTGGAGGAGTACGGATGACACAGCAGGCCGCCGAAGACCGCCCGGGTATCGCCGCCGCCATCGTCGTCCAGGACGGCCGGGTCCTGATGGTTCGGCGTCGGGTAAGGGAGGGCGAGCTCTCCTGGCAGTTTCCCGCCGGGAAGATCGAGCCCGGCGAGTCGGCCGAGCAGGCGGCCGTTCGGGAGACCTGGGAGGAGACGGGCCTGACGGTCAGCGCGGAGAAGCTCCTCGGTGAACGGGTCCACCCCAAGACCCACCGTCTGATGTCCTATACAGCGTGCGGTGTCGTCTCGGGGACCGCGCATGTCGCCGATCAGGATGAGCTCGCCGAGGTCGTCTGGTGTGCTCTCGCGGACATCCCTGTGTATGTGCCCTACGGCCTGTTCGAACCGGTCCAGGCGTACCTGGACGCGACGCTCGGAAGCTGATGCGGGCGGTCAGGCGCGGGCGCCGCCCCGTCCCACCGGGGGCAGCGCCCGCATCGGGCAGGGGATCGCCTTCCTCGCCGGAGTTCGTTGACCAGATGCGGATCAATGGGTTCGTCCGCGAAATCGGCGACGACTCCCCGGAACAACGGCCATATGATCACCGACGCCCTGCGGACTTCCTCCACGGCCGCCTCCTTCAGGAGCGCGATCACCCCGTGTTCCTCCGAGTTCTCATGGCCGCCGGCCGGTTCGTCGCTGGCAGCTGGGGGCGATGACTCTCGGCTCACGTCGTACGTCGCGCAGGTGACCGGCGGGCGCGGCTGCCACGATCAACTCGGGCAGGGCGGGGGTGAAATGGCCATCAACGACGGCTCGGCCCAGGGCGTACGGGAAGGTGTCGGCGTCGGGAGCGCTCAGTGTCACCCCTCACCCGTGCGGGCGACACCCTTACCGCGGTCCCGACGTCGACCACGCGACCGTCATACCTCGCAGTTGATGGGAGGATTGTTGTATTGGGTGAAACAGTCGTCGAAGCCGGGGCCGCCGTCGAGGACGCCGTCGTTGACGGTCATCTCGATCCAGTCGTCCCCGCCGCCGCCGCTGACCCGGCCGTTGTTCTGCTGCAAGAGAAGGATGATGTCGGCGCCGTCGCCTCCCTTGATCCGCCCGCTCGTCAGGAGAGTGCCGGCGGGGTAGATCTCGTCGTCGCCTTCGTTGCCCTCCAGCAGGCCGGCGTAGGGGAATCCCTCGATGACCTGGATGTAGTCGTGCTCCCGGCCACCGCTGATGACGCCGCTCGGGGCCACGGCGCCCGCCCACACGGAGACGTGGTCCTCGCCGTCGCCTCCCCGGATGGCGCCGTACACGGTGCCGAAGGACTCGAACGTGTCGTCGCCGTTCTGGCCGTTGAGCACGCTGGATTGCCCGAGGACGCCCGACTCCTCGAACGTGATCGTGTCCTGGCCGTCGCCGCCCCTGACCTGGCCCTCCACGATCCAGCCCAGGGTGATGGTGTCGTCGCCCGCGCCGGCGTCCACGATCTCGCCCAGGGGCAGGCCGTGGTCGGTGCAGGTGATCGTGTCGTCGCCCGGTGTTCCCGTGTACCCGGGCACGCCGTTGACATAGCAGGTGCTCTCGTCCTGCGCCGCGGTCGCCGGGCCGGCCAGCGGCAGCAGCGATCCGGCGGCGATCGCTGTCAGGCAGGGGGTGAGACGTCGTCGCCAGTGGCGCTGATGCGGCATGGTCATGTCCTTTCCGTCGCCTGTCGGTTATGCCGAAGCACCGATGACGGGAAACGGGCGCACTGCCGCAGAGGGGGCACGTCCCCGCATGGCGGGCGCGGGCGCGCGCCCTGACCGTGTGGGCAGGCGTCGCGCACGCCTGAGGCGTAGGCAGGGAACGTCGGGCACGCCCGCCCGGATCGCTCCGGAACGGCGGCCGGACCAGGACCGCTGCGCGGAGTACCGCTGCGGGAGTGCCGCTGCGCGGTGCGATCAGGCTCAGGCGAGGTCGGTGAGGATCTCGGAGACGGCACCCGGGCGTCCGGGCCTCAGGAGCTTCTCGAAGATGGTCAGAACCAGTTCGTCGGTCTCGTCCAGGGAGCGGTGGTCGTCACGGCTGACGTGGCCGGCCTGGGGGCCGAAGCCGTGTTTGACGAACGACGCGATCCGGGCGCCGTCCCGCATCGCGTCGGCGGTCTTTCCCCCGGTGTGAAGGAACGCGTAGTGCCGACCGCGGACAAGGGCGCGACCGGCTTTCTCCCGGCGGCGACCGTTGACGGTGCCGTCGCTGACGAACGCCTGCTGGTCGTGCGGATCGAGCGTGATCCCGGCGGGCTCACGGGCCAGCAGGGAGGGCCCGTTCTCCTCGAAGGCGCGGCTCATGACCGCGTTCTGCCGCTTGGCGAACCAGCCCGTGAAGTGCTGAACGGGCTCGATGGCGACGGACGCCCGGACTCGGCCGGCGGGGTCGATCACGTCGACGCGGGTGCGTGCCTCATCGGCCTCGACACGCCAACCGGTGCGGGTGGGCCGACGCCAGAGAGGTATGTCCGTCATGGTCACAGCCTCTCAGACGGCCGGGCGGCCGTGCGGCCGGGCCGGGCGGCCCGGGAGGCCCGGGAAGCTGCTCCCGGAAATCGATGAGGTCGCCCGGGTCGTCCGGTGCGCCCTCGCGGGGACCCCCGCGTCCGTACCAGGACGGGACGCCGGGGAGCCGATGCGGGCGGTCAGGCGCGGGGCGCCGCCCCGGCTCACCGGGGCGGCGCCGCGTGGGGGAGGCCGGTCAGGCTGTCGTCACGCTTTCCGGCTGCGGGGTGGTCGGTTCGTCGGGCGTGGCCGGTGGCTGGGTGCGGCGCTTGCGCACGCCCCACGCGGCCAGGGCGAGCAGCAGCAGGGCGATGCCGATCAGCGACAGGGGGGCCACGACGCCGAGCAGCGTCAGCGCCAGCGAGATCTCCTTCGCCGTATCCGCCTGGTTCTCCTTGGTCTCATCCGTGGCCGTCACCCGGACGTCGGCGATCGGGAACAGCGCCGTGCCGTCCTGCGTGGTGGCCATGATGTTCTGACCGTGGGAGCCGTCCATGATCGTGCCGGTGCCCGAGTCGATCCACAGCACCAGATCGGTCGTCGCCGCGTAGGACAGCGGCACCATCTCCGGCAGCGTCGCCGGGTCGACGGTGCTTCCCGGGACCGAGGCGAGGATGCCGCCCACCGCGTCACGCGGGAGGGCCTGCGGAAGCTCGCCCGAGTCGGCCATCGGCCCCTCGGCGTGGATGGTGTAGCCGTAGACGGTGCGGCCGTCCCGCTTCTCCGTCCCGGTGTAGACGGCGTCGACCTCGGTGCCCGTCGTGTGGTCCCACCACCGGTAGTCGTGCTTCTCCGGCTCCAGCGGGAACCCGATCACCAGGCCCTCGTGCGGGGAGGCGTCGACGCCCTCGGGGGCGGGGCGGGCCTCCAGGCTGACGCGGTCCACGGCCCAGTGCTCCTCGGAGCTGGTCAGCTCCTGACCGTCGGGACCCAGCAGCACCCGGCTGTCGGAGAAGACGGCCGTGTCGCCGTCGGTGGCGGTCACCTTGATGTGACGGTCCATCAGCACCGGCACGTCCACGAGGAAGGCGTTGGCCAAGTCGCCGCTGGCCAGGGCCTGTTGGTTGAGGATGGTGGCCGTGCCCTCGTACTGGGGATTCTCGTTCACATCGTCGGGGACCTGATGCACGGCCGGGAGGACGGCGAAACGGGCCACGGCCGCGAGGACGAGGAGCAGGGCGGCGAATCCGGTGAGGATCCAGGTCGATCTTCGCATGGGGGTCTCCCGGTGGGGACGCGGGTAGGGGATGCGATCACGATGAGCGAAATGAAGAGATCGACGGTTCAATTTATGGTGAGCGCCGAGTGGCGTCAATAAGCCGGAGTTTTTTCCTCGCCGGTTTGCGTGGTGGTGGGCGAGGGTATTCGGATGCCTATTGCTGTCACGCTCACTGTGTGCTTTATTCGCAGGTCAGAAGCGGGAATCGGCAATTTTCCAGCGTGACAATCGCCCATTCCGGGAGAACTCGCGAATGATGCGGAAAAGGCCGCGGCACCGTTCCGAAAGGAATGTTCATTCTCCCGCGGAAAAGGCGGGCGGCGGCAGCGCCGCCAGGGCGGCCAGCACCTCGGCCTCCCCGATCGCCAGCAGTCGTTCGTCCGGACCGGTGCCGTGCGGGTCGCCCGCGTGGGGCACCTCGGGATGCCACAGCGCGCGGTGGAACGGGGAGTCCGGCGGTCCCCACCGGGCGGGGGAGACCGGGCCGAACAGCACGACCGACGGAGTGCCCAGGGCGGTGGCGAGGTGCGCGACGCCGGTGTCCCCGACCAGCACCGCACGCGCGGCGGCGAGCAGCGCCGCCAGCGCGGGGAACGGCAGGACGGTCGGGCCGGCGAAGACGGACGAGGCCCCCAGGTCCGCCGATCGTGCGACGTGGGCGGCGAGTTCGCCCTCGTCCGGGCCGCCGGTCACCACCACCCGGTGCCCGTCGCGGGTCAGCGCGCGGCCCACGGCGGCGAACCGTTCGGCCGGCCAGCGGCGCGCCCCGGCGTCCGCGCCCGGGTGCAGCACGACCGCGCCCGGCGCGGGCGACGGCCACGGCGGCGCGGCGACGCGCAGGTCGGCCGGGTCGGCCGGGACGCCGTACCAGGCCAACAGGCGGCACCAGCGGTCGCGTTCGTGTTCGTGTTCGCGTTCCTCTTCGTGCGCGTCCGCGCGCCGGTCCGGGCCGGACGGGTGCGCGAATCCCCAGACTTGTCCCGGGTTCAGGGTCAGCAGCGGGCGCAGGCTCTCCGGGCCGCTGCCGTGCAGGTCCACCGCCAGCTCGGGCGGGGGACCCGACCACGGGACGGAGGTCGGCACGGCCCGGCCCGGCGCGGCGGCCGGGATCAGCTCGTCCACCGCGCCGGTCGCCGCCACGGCCTCCGCCAGCCAGCCCGGCGCGGCCAGCAGCAGCCGGTGCCCGGGGAACGCCCGGCGCAGCCCGCGCAGCGCGGGCACCCCGGTCAGCAGATCGCCCAGCCCCAGGGCGCGCAACGCGACGAGGCGCGGCGTCACGACGTCATGGACGCGGCCCGCCGGGCCAGCTCGGTCGTGGAACGGCCGTCCAGATACGGCAGAACGAGCGTCTGCCCGCCCCACTCGCGCAACGCCGCCGCCTCCGGCAGGTCACGGACGCTGTAGTCGCCGCCCTTGACCCACACATCCGGCCGCAGTCGCCGCAGGAGCGCCTCCGGCGTGTCCTCGTCGAACTCCACGACCGCGTCCACGCAGCCCAGCCCGGACAGCACCCGGAGCCGGTCGGCCGCCGTGTTGAACGGTCGGCCCCGGCCCTTCAGCCGGCGCACCGAGGCGTCGGAGTTGACACACACGATCAGGCAGTCGCCGGTGCGCCGCGCGTCCTCCAGGAACTGCACGTGCCCGGCGTGCAGCAGGTCGAAGCAGCCGCCCGCCGCCACCACCGTGCCGCCCCGGGACCGGACCGCCTCGATCAGCGTCCGGGCGTCGCCCGTGGGCGCCGCCGGAGCCGACGCCGCCGGAGCCGACGCCGGGGACCGGTCGCGCCAGGGCGCCAGCGAGGCCAGGCCGCCCGCGCCCACGAAACAGGTCGCCGCCTCGGTGGCCCGCCCCACCGCGTCGGACGGCAGGCCGCCGTCGGCCAGCACTCCCGCCGCCGTCGCGGCGAAGCAGTCCCCGGCTCCGCACGGATCGCCGTCGTGGCCGGCGACGGCCGGCACGTAGAGCGGGTCGTCACAGTTGGCCCGCGCCAGCACCGCGCCCCGGCCGCCCAGCGTCACGGCGACCGACGCCGCCCGCCAGCGTTCCGCCAGCAGCGCGCCGCGCCGGCTGTGGGCGTGCGGCGAGTCGTCGTCCTCGCCGTGCGGCCGGGCGTCCGGGCCGCAGAACATCCGGGCCTCCCGCTCGTTGGGCGTCACCAGCCGGGCGCCCGGCACGGGCGGCAGGCCGCGCGGATGCGGGTCCCACACGACCGGGACCCGTCGCGCCGCCTCGGCCAGCAGCTCGCGAACGGCCGCCGCCGCGCCCTGACCGTAGTCGGCGACCAGCACCGCCCCGGCGCTCCGCAGTGCCTCACGCACCGCCGGCCCCGGCGGGCCGGGCGTGCCGCCGCCGCTGTCGAAGCGGACCACCGGCCGGCCGCCGGCCAGCACCCGGGACTTCACCGGCAGCGAGCCGTCCAGGGGCAACTCGGCCAGCCGCACCCCGGGCGGCAGCATGGCGCGCACCGCCGCGCTCGCCTCGTCGCCGCCCAGCGCGGCGACGAGCACCACCGCGCGCCCGTCCCGCGCGGCCAGCGCGGCGGCGAGCCCGGCGCCGCCGGGGCGCCGGCGCTCGGCCGCCACCTCCACGACCGGCACGGGCGCGTCCGGCGCCAGCCGGGTGGCGTCCCCTTCGACGTCCCGGTCGAGCAGCACGTCGCCCACCACGACGATCGGCCGCCGCGCGCCGGAGGCGGACGCGGACGCGGCCCCGGTCACGACACCTCCCGCCGGGTGAGAACGGCGGGCGGGCGGGAGACCCGCGCCGCCGGGGTGCCCTCGGCCAGCGCCTCGTCGAACGCCTCGCACAGCACGTGCAGCGCGACGAGGTGCGCCTCCTGCACGGTGGCGGAGCTGGGGGAGGAGATGCTGAGGACCGCGTCGGCCTGGTTGGCCAGCGGGTTGGGCGCCGGTCCGGTCATGGCCCACACCCGCAGCCCGGCGGCGCGCCCGGCGGTGGCGGCGCTGAGCAGGTTGTCGCTGCGGCCCGAAGTGGACATCAGGACCAGCACGTCACCGGGCCGGCCGTGGGCGGCGACCTGGCGGGCGAAGACCTCGTCGAAGCCGTAGTCGTTGCCGATGGCGGTGACGCTGGAGGTCTCCGCGTGCAGGGAGATGGCGGAGAACGGGGGCCGGTCCTTCGCGTAGCGGCCGACCAGCTCGGCCGTCAGGTGCTGGGCCTGCGCGGCGCTGCCGCCGTTGCCCGCGGCCAGCAGCCGACCGCCCAGCGGCAGGACCCCGGCCAGGTGGCGGCCCCACCGCACGGCCCGGTCGAGCCCGTCGTCGTTGTCGCGGAAGTCCCGCAGGGCGTCCTGGAGGGACACGCAGTGGTCGTGCGCGGCGCGCGATGCGTGCATGGGCGAACTCCTCCGATGGTTCAAGGTCGTTCGGGTCAATCCGTCGGGGTGGCGGCAGGGGTGGTCCGGCGGCGGGCGTTCAGGCGCCGCTCACCGGGGCGGGGTGGCGGCTGGCGATCTCGCGGTAGACCTCCTCGGTGGCGGCGGCCACGGCCGCCCACCGGTAACGGGTGAGGACCCGGCGCCGGCCCGCCGCGCCGCGCGCGGCCCGCTCGGCCGGCGAGGCCAGCAGCGCGGCCACCGCGTGGGCCAGCGCGGCCGGGTCGCCGGGCGGCACCAGCCGCCCGGTGGCCGGGTCGGCCACCGTGTCCCGCTGCCCGCCCACCGCGCTCGCGACCACCGGCACGCCGCAGGCCATGGCCTCCAGCGGTACGATGCCGAACGGCTCGTAGTCGGCCGGGCAGAGCACCAGATCGGCACCGCGCAGCAGCGACGGCACCTCGGCCCGCGCCACGCCGCCGGTGAACCGGACCCGGTCCGCCACGCCGAACGACCGCGCGACCTCGCGCAGCCGCCGGATCTCCGGGTCCGCGTCCAGCTCCCCGGCCCCCGGCCCGCCCGCGATGACCAGCTCGGCGTCCGGGATCTTGGTCAGCGCCTCGATGGAGAGCTGGGCTCCCTTGCGCGGCACGAGCCGGCCGAGCTGGAGCAGCCGGTACGGGAACGCGCCGCGCGGCGCGGCCGGCCCGTCCGGCGTGAACCGTTCGGGATCGACCCCGCACGGCACGACGCTGATCCGCTCGGGCGGCAGGCCCATCCCGGTCAGCTCCTCGACCTCGTCGCGGCAGGTGGCCACCGTGCGGTCGCAGCTCAGACCGACGTACCGCTCCCAGGTGGTCCGGTCGGACGGGCTGGTGTCGGCCGCGCCCTGGTGCCGTCGCTTGACGGTGCCCAGCGCGTGGAAGGTGTGCGCGAACGGGATGCCCAGTGGCTGGGCCGCCTGGAGCGTGGCCACGCCCGACATCCAGAAGTGCGAGTGCGCGACATCGGGTGCCGCCGCGGCCCACTCCCGTTCCAGTACGGCCCCGAACTGTGGCATGAACGGCAGCAGCCGGTCCTTGGGCACCGCCTCGGCCGGGCCGGCCGGGACGTTGCGCACGGTCACGCCCGGCCGAAGCCGTACGGCCGCCGGCAGCGAGGTGGAGTCGCGCCGGGTGTAGACCGTCACGGTGTGGCCGCGGTCGGCGAGCTCGGCGGCCAACTGCGCGACGTGCACGTTCTGGCCGCCCGCGTCCTCACCGCCCAGGGCGGCGAGCGGGCTGGCGTGCTCGGAGACGAGGGCGATCGAGAGCCCTTCCCCCGCACGGGGCCGCTCGGCCGGACCTTCGGCGGGCCGCTCGGCGGACTGTCCGGCGGGTCGCCCGGCAGCACGTTCCCCGGGTCGCCCGGCAGCACGTTCACTGGGTCGCTCGGTGGGTCGCTCGGTGGGTCGCCTCATCAGCGGATCACCTCCTCCATCAGCAGGTCCCAGTCGTCCAGGAATCTCTTCAGCCCGTACCGCTCCAGCGCGGCGTGCCGCGCCGCCCGGCCCGCCTCGGCCGCCGCGTCCGGGTCGCGCAGATACCCGGCGGCGGCCCGGGCGAGGACCTCCGGGCGGGTGGAGAGCACCCCCGCGTCCGGCGGCACCGCGTCCACCGCCTCGGTGGTGGCCAGGCCGACGATCGGCATGCCGAGGTGCATGGCCTCGATGAGGGACAGGCCCAGCGACGTCCAGCGGACGGGGTGCGCGTACACCCGGCGCCTGGCCATCTCGTCGTGCAGCTTGCTCTGTGGAAGGTCGTAGGAGCGGCAGCGGTCCCAGGGCAGACCCAGCCGCCGGGCCAGCTCCTCGGTGCCCATGCCGAACACGTCCAGCGGCGCCGCCTCCGCCAGCCCCGGCAGCAGGTCGGTGCCGGTGGTGCGCCCGCGCCGCAGCGGCTCGTTGACGACGACGGCGGCGCGGGCCAGCTCGCCGGTCCAGCGGTGGCCGGGGTCCACGACGCCGTGCTCGATGACGGCGGTGCGCGTTCCGCCGTTGTCCCAGAACAGCCGGTTGAAGTGGGTGACGTGGACCAGCGTCAGGTCGTCGCGGTCGGCGCAGGGGTGCCGCGTGTCGGGCACGTCGCCGTCCGGCGCGTTGTGCTCGACGTACACGGCCGGCACGTCCCGGCCGGGGCGCCGGCCGCCGAGCCAGCGCTCGGCCAGCTCCGCCTCGTTCGGCCGCTGGAGGATCACCAGGTCCACCGGCGCGTCCCGCAGCTCCTCGGGCGGCAGCTCGGTCACGGACTCCGGCCAGGCCCAGGTCCTGGCCCGGCCGCGCCCGTCCGGGCCGCGGTCGGGCAGCACGGGGACGAGGTAGGAGTGGGTGCCCTGGACGAATGACGTCGTCCAGGAGCCGTGCACGTGCCACAGCAGGATGTTCATGCGGGCGCCTTCCGTCCGGCGCGGTCCGGCCCTCCCGCACGGTCGGGGCGGGGGCCGCCGACCGTCAGTGCCGCGACCGCGCTGAGAACCTCGTCGTCGGTGATGGAGTCCAGGCAGGGATGGCCGGCCACCGGGCACAGCCGGGCCCGCGTACCCGCGCACGCGGTGTCCTGGCGGCCGAGCCGCAGGTGCGGCACGCGGTAGGGCAGCCAGCGGTCGGCGCTGACGACGGGCGAGAAGAGGCTGACGATCGGGGTGCGGACGGCCGCCGCCAGGTGGGCCGGGCCGGTGTTGCCCGCGATCACCACCTTCGCCCCGGCCAGCACTCCGGCCAGCTCCGGCAGCCGGGTGCGCCCGCCCAGGTCCAGCGCGTGCCGCCCGGCGACGCGCCGGGTCAGCGCCTCCTCGCCCGGACTGCCCGTGACCACGACCCGGTGGCCGGCCGCGGCGAGCGCGGCGACGGCCCGCTCGGAGCGGGCAGGCGACCAGGTCCTGGCGGGCACGGCCGCGCCGGGGTGCAGTACGACGTACGGGTCGGCGCCGGTCAGGTGCGCGGTGTCGGGGTGCGGGCGGACGCGCAGCGCGCCGTCGTCGCCGGGCGGCAGGGAGAACCCGGCCGCCTCCGCCAGCTCCAGCGCGGCGGCGGCCTCGTGCCGGTACGTCGCGCGACGGTGACGGAGCTGGAGCAACGAGCCCGGGTAGTCCTCGCTGTCCGCGCCGATCCACGGCACACCGGCCATCTTCAGCAGCAGCGCGGCGGGCAGCGGGCTCTGGTGGAACGACGCGAGGATCAGCGCCCGGTCGTACCGCCCGGTGGCCAGCCGTTCCACCAGGGCCGCGATGTCCTCGCGCCGCAGCGGGGGAGGTGACAGGCTCACCCACGGCGCGTCGAAGACGACCAGGTCGTCCACGCCGGGCAGCAGCCGTCCGGCGGACTCGCCCTGCGGGCCGCACAGCAGTGTCACGGTGGACGAGCCGGCCGCGATCGCGCGGACCGCCGGGCCGGCCAGCAGCACGTCGCCCGCGCTGTCGAGCCGGACCACCAGGGTGCGGGGGGCTTCGCTCACGCGCCACGCTCCTCACCCGGGTCGGCGCCCAGCAGGGCGCGGACCGCCGTCAGCACGTCGGGCGCCCACTCGTGGGCGCCGACGATCTCCTCGCGCCGGGTGACCGGCGTCGGGACCAGCACGCCGCGCGCCCCGGCCGCCCGGGCCGCCGCCATGTCGCTGCCGATGTCGCCGACGACCGCCGTGCGCGTGGCCGGCACACCCAGCCGCGCGCACGCCGCCTGGACCAGGCCGGGGGCGGGCTTGCGGCACGCGCAGCAGTTCCAGGGGGCGTGCGGGCAGATCGCCCAGACATCGAACGGGCCCAGCAGCTCCTCGACGCGCCGCCGGACCGCCTCGACGCCGTCCCGCCCGAAGTAGCCGCGCGCCGCGCCGGACTGGTTGCTGACCACGCCGATGGCGACGCCCCGCGCCCGGAGGGCGTCGAGGGCCTCGCGGACGCGGGGGAGCGGCCGGACCAGGGCGGGGTCGGCGTTGTAGGGCACGTCCTCGATCAGGGTGCCGTCGCGGTCGAACAGCACCGCGGCCGGCCCGGCGGCCCGCGTGGGCCGCTCGCCCGGGAGCGAGCCCGGCCCGGCGGACAGCAGCCAGGGGCCGTCCGCCGCCCCCGGGGGCTTTGACCACCTTTCCGCGGGTATCGAGGCTTTAGTCATGAACAACTGAGTTGCCCGAATTTGCCGTCTCAAACGGTGAGACCCCCACACTGTCCCCACCAGGCGGAACGGGCCGCCGCCCGGCAGCGGCCGGGCGGACGTTCCGGTGCCGCACCTGACCGGCCAGCCAGTGCCATACGGCGACCGGCGGGATCGCCGCACTGGTCAGGGCCATGCGGCGGACCTCCTCGGCGGTGCGCGGCCCCGGCCGAATCCGGGCCGCCGCGAACTCGGCGGTCCCCGCCAGCCACACCCCCGCGCCCCCGGCCACGAGCCACGACCGCCGCCCCGCCACGCCGGCCAGCGCCACGAGCCCGGCGCCGGTGATCGCCAGATGGCGGCGCAGCCGGCCGCGTGGCGCCTCGGCCCGCGCCCACCAGTCGCGGCCGTGCAGGCGGCGCATGAGCACGTCGTCCGCGTTGCCCGCCTGGGTGCGCAGCGACACCCATGGGTCGGCGGGGCGGACCGGGTGTGTGGTCCGCCGCTCGCCCACCGCCAGAATCCAGCCCGCCCCCAGCACGCGCAGCGCCAGATCCGCGTCCTCCCGGAACGCCCGGGGGAAGCGTTCGTCGAAGCCGCCGACCGCCTCCAGCGCCTCCCGCCGGTAGGCCATGTCGGCGGTGATCCAGCGGGCCGTCGCGAGGCCGGCCGTGTTCCGCTCCCAGTCGGTGGGGCGCCGGTCGACCGGCAGCGGCACCGTGATCCGGGCCTGCACGGCCGCGATGTCGGGGTCGGCGGCGGTCAGGTCGGCGGCGAGCGCGGTGGCCCAGCCGGGCTCCGGCACCACGTCGTCGTCCAGGAACGCGATCCACGGCTCGGGCGCGCGCCGCCAGCCGACGTTCCGCGCGGCGGCCGGTCCGGCGCCACGGCCGGGGACCGTCTCCACCAGGTGGCGCAGCGCGTAGGGCACGGCGACCGGCAGCGGCGTCGGGTCGTGCGGCGGCCGGTCGTCCACCAGCACGATCCGGGCCGGTGGCGGTCCCTCGTCACCGGCCAGCGCGGCCAGCACCCGCCCGAGGCTCGGCCGCCCGAGGGTCGGGATGACGACCGCGTAGTCCGCGAGCGACCCGGCGTCCACCCCGGCCCCGCTCACGGAGTCTCCTGGCCGGCGTCACCCGTGCCGCCCGTGTCGCGCGAGTGGCGCGTGCCGTCCGCGCCGCCCGCGCCGTCCGTGCCGCCCGCGAAGAACGCGCCGCGCCGGACCACGAAGGGGCCGATCGCCAGCAGGTCGACGGGGGAGGAGCCGAAGCACTCCAGCGCGTCCCGGGGATCGTCCACCATCGGGCGGCCCGCCGTGTTGAGGCTGGTGTTGACGACCACCGGCAGCCCGGTCAGCTCCTCGAAGACCGCCAGCATCCGTCCGACCAGCGGCTCGGCGGCCGGGTCGACGGTCTGCACCCGCGCCGTGCCGTCCACGTGCGTCACCGCCGGGACGCGGTCCCGCCACGCCGGGCGCACCTCGTGCACGAACAGCATGTACGGGCTGGGCAGCGGTCCCTCGAAGACCTCGGCCGCCCGCTGGGCCAGCACCATCGGCGCGACCGGCCGGAACTGCTCGCGGCCCTTGATGTCGTTCAGCCGCTCCAGATTCCCCGACTTGCCCGGGTGCGCCAGGAGCGATCGGTGCCCCAGCGCCCGGGGACCGAACTCCGACCTGCCCTGGAACCACGCGACGACCTGGTTCTCGGCCAGCGCCCTCGCGACGGTCGCCGCGACGTCCTGCGGCCGTTCGAACGGCACGCCCGCCGTCTTCAGCCACGCCTCCAGCTCCGCGTCCGACCAGCCGCGCCCCAGGTCGGCGCCCGGCATCGGCGCGACCGGCGCCGGGTCCGCGACGGCCGCGTGCAGCAGCGCGCCACCGAGCGCGGTGCCCGCGTCCCCGGCGGCCGGCTGCACCCACACCTGGCGGAACGGTCCCTCGCGGGCAATGCGGGAGTTGGCCACGCAGTTGAGCGCCACGCCGCCCGCCATCGTCAGGATGTCGTCGCCGGTCCGGCCGTGGATCCAGCGGACCAGATCGAGCAGCGTCTCCTCCAGGCACGCCTGCGCGCTGGCCGCCAGGTCCGCGTGTTCTCGCGTCCACGCCTCGGCCGGGCGGCGCGGCTCGGTGAACTCCGTCCACGGCACGCCCGCCGCCACGAAGCCGCCGTCACCGGTCGCGTGCACGTGTTTCCGCAGCTCGGGCAGGTAACGGGGGCTGCCGTAGGACGCCAGCGCCATCACCTTGTACTCGTCGCTGGACCGCAGGAAGCCGAGGTGCTCCGTGAGCTCCTCGTAGACCAGGCCCAGCGAGTGCGGCAGCTCCTGACCGCGCAGCGGCTCCAGCCGGTCCCCGACGCGCCGCGCGGCCAGGTGCGAGGCGGACTCGCCCCGGCCGTCGAGGACGAGCACCGAGGAGTTCTCCGCGAACGGCGCGGCGAACGCCGACGACGCCGCGTGCGCCATGTGGTGCGGCACGAACCGCACCTGTCGCGGGTCCAGGCCCGGCAGCGCGGTGGCCAGGAAGTTCGGCGCCTCCCTGGCATAGGCCAGCCGCAGGTGGTCCCACGGATCGTGCAGGCCCATCGCCTCGGCGGGCCGGGCCAGCGCCGGGTCGAACGAGTAGGTGACGGCGTCCAGGTCCTCCGGCCGGAGCCCGGCCTGCCCCAGGCACCAGGCCGCCGCCAGCTCCGGAAGCTCCCAGGCGGCGAACGGGACCGGCCGCTTGCCGTGCTTGCGGCGCGAGAAGCGTTCCTCCTCGGCCGCCGCGACCGTGCGGCCGTCGATGACGAGGGCCGCGGCGGGATCGTGGAACAGGGCGTTGATTCCGAGTACGCGCATGAAGGCCCTCCGGGCTCATGGTTCGGGGCAGCGGTTCGGGGAGCGGTCCGGGGAGCGGTCGGGACCGCGGTTCAGGCGGCGACGGGCGCCCGGTACCAGGCGATGGTGCGGGCCAAACCCTCCTCGGCGGGGACCTCCGGTTCCCACTGGAGCTTGCCGCGCGCCAGCGTGATGTCGGGGCAGCGCACGGTCGGGTCGTCGGTGGGCCGTTCGATGAGCCGCACCGTGGAGTCCGAGCCGGTCAGGCGGATGACCAGGCGGGCCAGGTCGCCCATGGTGATCTCCACGGGGTTGCCGATATTGACGGGCCCGCGCAGGTCGGAGGCGGCCATCGCCAGCACACCGCGCACGGTGTCGTCCACATAGGTGAGGGAACGGGTCTGCCGCCCGTCCCCGGTGACGGTCAGCGGCTCGCCGGCCAGCGCCTGCCGGATGAACGTCGGCACGGCCCGCCCGTCGTAGCCGCGCATGCCGGGGCCGTAGGTGTTGAACAGCCGCACGATGCCGGTGTCCGTGCCGTTCACCTCGGCCTCGGCCGTGGTCAGCGCCTCGCCGAACCGCTTGGCCTCGTCGTACACGCTGCGCGGCCCGACCGGGTTGACGTGCCCCCAGTAGGACTCGCTCTGCGGGTGCTGGAGCGGGTCGCCGTACACCTCGGAGGTGGACGCCAGCACGAAACGGGCCCCGTGCTCGCGGGCCAGGGCCAGGGCGTTGCGGGTGCCGAGGCTGCCGGTCTCCAGCGTGTGCAGCGGCAGCCGCAGATAGTCGGCCGGCGAGGCCGGCGAGGCGAAGTGCAGGACGAGGTCGACCTGCGAGGACCTGACCTCGAACGGCCGTACGACGTCGGCGTGCCTGACCGTGAAGCCGGGGCGATCCCTCAGATGGGCTGTGTTCCGCGGATCCGCTGTGCACATGTCGTCAATGCAGGTGACAGTCGCTCCCCGGTCGAGCAGCGCGGTGCACAGGTGCGAACCCAGGAATCCGGCTCCGCCGGTGACGACGGCGTGTCGAAACCGCATGTCATCTCCTTTCGTCAACGACCGCCTCCAAGTACCCCCCCGAAAATCGGGCAAACGGGGTGTTCTGTCGAGGGCGGGCGGGTACCCGGACAGCTCCCCGTGTGAAAGGACCGGTGCCGATGTCAACGGAGAACGCCGCCGATCAGCCGGCCGCGCGCGCCGGCGGGCCGCGCGCCGAGGGGCTGCGGGTCGTCGTGGTGGGCGCGACGGGCAACGTCGGAACCCACCTCATCAGAGCGCTCGCCGGCGACCCGGCCGTGACCTCCGTCGTGGGCCTCGCCCGGCGCGTCCCCGACTGGCCGGTCGAGAAGACCACCTGGGCGCCGGTCGACCTGCGGGACGGCGAGACGGCGCAGGCGGAGCTGACCGAGCACTTCCGCGACGCCGACGCCGTCGTGCACCTGGCCTGGATGATCCAGCCCGCCCGCGACCCCCTGATGACCTGGCGCACCAACGCGCTGGGCACCACCCGCCTGCTCAACGCCGTCGCCGCCGCCCGCGTCCCGGCGCTGGTCGTGGCGTCCTCCGTCGGCGCCTACTCGCCCGGCCCCAAGGACCGCGCGGTCGACGAGAGCTGGCCCACGCACGGCTGGCCCGACGCCCCCTACAGCCGGGAGAAGGCGTACGTCGAACGGCTGCTGGACGCCTTCGCGTACGAGCGGCCCGACACCCGCGTGGTCCGCATGCGGCCGGGCTTCCTCTTCGCCCGCGAGTCCGCCGCCGCGCAGCGCCGCCTCTTCCTCGGCCCGCTGCTCTTCGGCCCGCTGGTCCGCCCCGAGCTGACCCCGGTCGTGCCCGACGTGCCGGGGCTGCGGTTCCAGGTGCTGCGCACCAGCGACGCGGCCGAGGCGTACCGGCTGGCCGTCACCCGACCGGTGCGCGGCGCGTTCAACCTGGCCGCCGACCCGGTGGTCGACGCCGCCCTGCTGGCCCGGCTGTTCGACGCCCGGGTGGTGCGGATGCCGCGCGGTGTCCTGCGCACGGCCCTGGCCGCCGCGTGGCACGCGCGGCTGGCGCCCGCCCAGCCGCAGCTCTTCGACGCGCTGATGCGGCTGCCCGTCATGGACTGCTCGCGCGCGGTCGGCGAGCTGGGCTGGAAGCCGCGGTTCACGGCGGAGGACGCCATCCGCGACCTGATCGACGGCCTGCGGCACAACGAGGGCATGGTCACCCCGCCGCTGCGCCCGCGTCTGCGGCAC
This sequence comes from Streptomyces sp. NBC_01803, assembly GCF_035917415.1. Classification (NCBI taxonomy): domain Bacteria; kingdom Bacillati; phylum Actinomycetota; class Actinomycetes; order Kitasatosporales; family Streptomycetaceae; genus Streptomyces; species Streptomyces sp. NBC_01803. Next base: position 929,238 of record NZ_CP109073.1, on the reverse strand, counting down.
GGCCGCTTCTCCGAATTCGCCACGGGCGTCGGCCAACGCCCCTGAGCAGCACCGCACGCGACCTCCGGAAGGTGAAGCGAGATGAGCCAGAAAGTCGCCGACCACATCCTCGCCCGGCTGCGCGAGTGGGACGTCGACGTCGTCTACGGCTACCCCGGCGACGGCATCAACGGAATCCTCGCCGCCTGGGGCCGGGCGGCGAACCAGCCCCGCTTCGTGCAGGCCCGGCACGAGGAGATGGCCGCGTTCCAGGCCGTCGGCTACGCCAAGTTCAGCGGGAAGCTGGGCGTGTGCGCCGCCACCTCCGGGCCCGGCGCCATCCACCTCCTCAACGGGCTGTACGACGCGGCCCTCGACCACGTGCCCGTCCTCGCCCTGGTCGGGCAGACCGACCGCAGCGCCATGGGCGGCTCTCACCAGCAGGAGGTGGACCTGCACGCCCTGTTCAAGGATGTCGCTATCTACCTGGAGACCGTCAACGTCCCCGAGCAGCTGCCCAACGTCCTGGACCGCGCCATCCGCACCGCGTCGGCCCGCCGCGCGCCGGCCGTCGTCGTCGTCCCGGCCGACGTGCAGGCCCTCGACTACGAGCCGCCGGCCCACGCCTTCAGGATGGTGCCCTCCAGCCGGGACTTCAGCGGCTGGACCACGGCCCCCACCGACGACGCCCTGGAGCGCGCCGCCGAGGTCATCAACTCCGGGGAGAACACGGGGATCCTCATCGGCCAGGGCGCCGCCGGGGCGCGTGCCGAGGTCGAGGAGCTGGCCGCCACCCTGGGCGCCGGCGTCGCCAAAGCGCTGCTCGGCAAGGACGCGCTGCCCGACACACTGCCGTTCGTCACCGGCACGATCGGCCTGCTCGGCACCCGCCCCTCCTACGAGTTGATGCGGGACTGCGACACGCTGATCGCGATCGGATCGAGCTTCCCCTACAGCCAGTTCCTGCCGGAGTTCGGCAAGGCCAGGGGCGTGCAGATCGACGTGGACCCGGGGCTGATCGGCATGCGTTTTCCGTACGAGGTGAACCTCGTCGGCGACGCCCGCACCACCCTGCGCCGGCTGCTGCCGCTGCTGCACCAGAAGGCCGACGCGCGGCAGCGACACGAGCGGATCGCCGCCGCCATGGACCGCTGGCACGACGCGCTGGCCCGGCAGGCCGAGTTGGTCTCGGCCGATCCCATCAACCCGCAGTACGTCGCGCACTGCCTGAACCCGCTGTTGCCGGACAACGCGATCCTCACCGTCGATTCCGCCTCGGTGACCAACTGGTATGCCCGGCACATCAGCATGCGCGGCACGATGCGCGGCTCGGTCTCCGGCACGCTGGCGAGCATGGGCTGCGCGGTGCCGTACGCGATCGGCGCCAAGTTCGCCCATCCCGACCGGCCGGTGGTGGCGCTGGCCGGGGACGGCGCGATGCAGATGAATGGCATGGCCGAGCTGATCACGGCCGCCAAGTATCGGCACGCCTGGCAGGATCCGCGGCTGGTCGTCGGCGTGTGGAACAACCGCGACCTGAATCAGGTGACCTGGGAGATGCGCGCCATGTCCGGCGCCCCGCAGTTCCTGCCGTCGCAGGAGCTGCCCGACGTGTCCGTGGCCGCTTTCGCGCGGACGCTGGGCCTGTCGGGCGTGCGGGTGGAGCGGCCGGAGGACGTGGAGGCGGCCTGGACCGAGGCGCTGTCGGCGCCCGGCCCGGCGGTCGTGGAGTTCATGACCGACCCGGCGATCCCGCCGATCCCGCCGTCCGCGACCTGGGAGCAACTGGAGTCCACGGCCAAGGCGTTGCTCAAGGGCGACGCCGACCGGGGCCCGGTGATCAAGAAGGGCATCAAGTCGAAGCTCCAGGAGCTGCTGGCGGGCGGCGACGAGTCGGCGCACGAGCCGGAACACCGCCGCTCCGGGCGCCGGAAGCACTGACCGCCGCCGACCTTTCCCGATGGAGGAACACACGTCATGTCAATGACCGCGAACCCCCAGGATCCCACCGAGCGTCACCCGCGGCCGGAGTTCCCCCAGCAGACGCAGGAGCCCCCGGGCGACACCGAGGAGATGGCGCCCCGCCCGGACCACGGCGAGGACTCGTACCGGGGCTGCGACCGCCTGCGCGATCGCCACGCGCTCATCACCGGCGGCGACTCGGGCATCGGCCGCGCCGTGGCACTGGCGTTCGCCCGGGAGGGCGCCGACGTCGTCTTCAGCCACCTGCCCGAGGAGACGGGGGAGGCCGAGGAGACGTCCCGGCTGGTGACCGAGGCGGGCCGCCGGGCGGTCGCGCTGCCCTGCGACATCCGCGAGGAGGACGAGTGCCGCCGCCTGGTGGAGCGGGCGGTCACGGAGTTCGGCGGCCGGATCGACATCCTCGTCAACAACGCGGCCTACCAGATGGCCCAGCCGGAGAGCATCGAGAAGATCACCACCGAGCAGTTCGACCGCGTGATGCGGACCAACCTCTACGGGATGTTCTGGCTGACCCGCATGTGCCTGCCCCACATCCCGGCCGGCGGCAGCGTCATCAACACGACCTCGGTGCAGGCATATCAGCCCAGCCCGCCGCTGCTGGACTACGCCATGACCAAGGGCGCGATCGTCACGTTCACCAAGGGCCTGGCGGCGCACGCCGCCCAGCACGGCATCCGGGTCAACGCGGTGGCCCCCGGCCCGGTCTGGACCCCGCTGATCCCGGCCACGATGCCGGACACCACCGAGTTCGGCGCCTCCTCCCGCCTGGGCCGGCCCGCCCAGCCGGCGGAGATGGCGCCCGCGTACGTCTTCCTCGCCTCCCAGGACGCGAGCTATGTGACGGCGGACATCATGAACGCCACCGGCGGCCAGCCGCTGCCCTGACGCCCCCGAGGAGCACCCCATGCCCCACCACGGAGAGAACCCCCCGGTCGAGAACTACGACGGCCTCCCCACCGGCGAGATCAAGCACCGCATCAAGGCCCTGTCCCCGCCCGAGCTGGACAAGCTCCTGCACTACGAACACACCCACGCCGACCGCCCGGCGGTGACCCGCCTGATCGAATCCCGCCGCAAGGAGCTGAGGACGACCGACGCCACCCCCACCCCCGGCGGCGAAGCCCCCCGCCCCGGCGGCGCGACCCCCAAGGGCACCTCCCCCGTGACCCCCGACACCTCCCCCGAACCGTTCTCCGCGCCACCCCACGGCACCCCCCACCAATCGGGCCAACCGAAGAGCAACCGCCACTGAAACGAGGACCGTTCCGTCCCCGTCGGAGCGACTTCGGCCGGGGCGAGGAGGTCGGCGCCCCGCGCGGAGGCCCTCACCACCCGGCTCGCCGCATGTGCCCCGGGCCGTGAGGCCCGTCAGTCCCGTGACGGCGGGTGGATCACCACCAGGGCCACGCCCGCCAGCAGGACGTCGCGGGCGAGGGAATCGGTGAGGACACCGCCCGGCAGGGCGCCCGCCGCGATGGCGCCGCCGGTGCCGCACCAGACAGACGGCGAGGCACGGTCGCGCTCGGGGCCTTCGGCGAAGCTCGTGTCGAGCACGGCGAAGCTCGCGTTGAACACGAAGCTCGCGTTGAACACGGTGAGGGTGGCGGGCATGAGCAGCGCGCCCGCCCAGATCCTGGCGCGGGCGGCGACCAGCCAGGCCGGGGTGTCCCCGTGCCGCCCGGTCGCCCCGGCCGCCGCCCATCCGGGCCGCCGTATTCTGGCGGGGTGTCCCCGGCCTGGCTGGTCGGGTGAGCGAGGCCAGCCCGTCTGAGCCCGACCGGGCGAAGACCCCCGTGCGTCCCGTGCGCGAGGCGCGAGGCGCGAGGTCAGCCCCTGCTGACCGAGAACCGCAGACCGAAGTGGTTCAGCGTGGCCGGGACCGGCTCCCGCGGGTGCGGGCGCATTCGGGAGTCGAGGGTGAACGTCCGACCCGACAGCAGCACGCCGAGCCAGGTGCTCGCGGTCAGCAGCACCACGTTCTCGCCGGGGCACGCGGCGGGGCCCGCGCTGAACGGGACGAGCGCGGGGTTCCGTTCGGCGCGTCCGTCCAGCCAGATGTCGGGGGCGAAACCATCGCCGTGAGGGCCACTCGGCTCGGCCCGGTGGAAGTACGGGGTGAACGCCGCGAACGCCGTCCCGGCCGGGACCGTCGCGTCACGCCACCGGGTCGGCTCGGTGCCCTCGCGCAGCAGCACCGGAGTGGTCGGCCACAGCCGCACCGACTCCAGCACGCAGGCCCGCAGGAACGGCAGCGGCTCGGGACCCGCCAGATCCGCGCCGGTCAGCTCGGCCCGCGCGCGGGCGGCGGCCTCCGGATGGCCCGCCAGCAAGGCCAGCGCCCGCAGCGTGACGATGCCCGCCGCGTCGAAGGCGAACAGCCAGTGCGGCACCTGGCCCACCGGATCGGTCTCCACATCGGTGTCACCCATGTGGAGCTGCCCGGCCAGTGTGTCGGCCCCGGCCTGAAAGGCGTACCGCTGGAGCCGCACCAGGTACTCCGCCCGCGCCAGCCGGAGCCTGGGATGCGGCAGCGACCAGCTGCCCGCCGCGCGCAGCCCGGCCAGCCGGTCGGTCAGATCGTCGTCGTCGCGCGCCGCGTCGCCCAGCACGATCCGCCGCACCGAACGCCACCAGCCCGCCGCGAAGGCGTCCCAGTCGAGCCCGCCGGCGGTGGCGGACCGTTCCGCCACGTTCGCCGCTTCCTCGCACACCCGCCCCGCCACCGCGGGCGCCACCCGGTGCAGGGGGTGAGGCGTGTCGAGGGCCAGCTCGTTGAGGTGGCGGCGCGCCTCCCGGGGCGCGCCCCGGGAGATCAGCGAGCCGTGCGGCTGGAACCGGCCCAGCGCCCGCCGCTTCTCCCACGTCGACGGGCTGAACGGATCCGGCGTCTCGGCCAGCACCCGCGCCAGGTCGTCGCTGTCCAGCAGCAGCACGAGCGAGCGCCCGCGGGCGGGCAGCCACAGCGGTCCGGCGCCGTACCGGGCGCGCAGGTCCCGCAGCATGTCGATGGCGCGGCGGTCCGTCTGGTACCGCTCGGCGGTGGCCATCGCCCAGCGGCGGCGCTGGATCAAGCCCTCGGCGAGTGCGGGCAGCAGCAGCTTCGCGGCGGCGCGCGCCTCGTCGGCGGTCCTGACCCTGGGGAGCTCTCCGGTGGGCGGCTCTCCGGTGGGCGGAGCCCCGGCGTGGCTGGTCGGCGGAGCGATGTGGTGCGGCGGCATGGCGTGCGTTCCCCCTGTCAGGCGGCTGTGCGTTTGGCGGCGGGCCGGGTCCCCCGGTCACCACCCTCGAAACGGTCGATCCCGCCGCCCGCGCGAACGGCACCGCCCGCGCCTTGAGGGCGCTGCGGGCCGTCGAGGCCGCCCGTGCCCTCGCCGCCGGGTCCGAGGGGCGCCCCGTCCGGACCGCCCTCCACCTCGGCGCGGATGCGCTCGCACGCCCGGCTCAGCAGCCGCGAGACATGCATCTGGGAGATGCCGAGCTGCCGGGCGATGCGGCTCTGGGTCATGCCGTGGAAGTACCGCAGATAGAGAATCTGCCGCTCCCGCTCCGGCAGCGCGCGCAGCGGGCTCTTCACCGACTCGCGGTCCACCACCCGGTCGAAGCCGGGCTCGGGCGCGCCGAGCGTGTCCAGCAGGGAATAGTCGCCGTCCGCCCCCGGGAGTTCGGCGTTCAACGACAGGGTGCTGAAGCTTTCCAGCGCTTCGAGACCGGTCCTGACCTCGTCCTCGGTCAGGCCGCTGTGCTCCGCGATCTGCTCCACGCTCGGCCCCCGGTCGTCCAGCCGGTAGGTGAGCTGCCGGCTGGCCGCCCGTACCCGGTTGCGCAGCTCCTGGGTACGCCGGGGCACGTGCAGCCCCCACATGTGGTCGCGGAAGTGCCGCTTCACCTCGCCGACGATGGTCGGCACCGCGTAGCTCTCGAACGGCCGCCCCCGGCTGGGGTCGTAGCGGTGGACCGCCTTCACCAGCCCGAGCGCGGCGACCTGCTCCAGGTCCTCCAGCGCCTCACCCCGGTCGCGGAAGGTCCGGGCCAGGCGGTCCGCCATCGGAATCCAGGCGCAGATGACATCCCGCCGCAGCTGCTCCCTTTCCGGGCACGGCGGCAATTCAGCGATGCGCTCGAATTGCCGACTCGTGTCCGGGGCGTCGTCATGCGGATGACGCCTTTTTCTCGGTGGGGACGGCGACTGAGGCCGAGGATGGGGATGGGGATGGGGATAAGGCTGTGCAGGTGTATTCATCAGTTCGTGCTCTCCCAGGTGAGGGTGGGCGTGCGATTCCGCTCTGCGCTCGCCACGGGAAGAGGCCGCTGCCACAAGTCTGCCCGCTAACCGGTCACCGCACATCTCGGGCCGGGAGAAACGCGCGGGCCGGGGGTTTTCCCCCTCCCCGGCTGGTTACCCGCACTGTTCACAGACCACGTCAACCGTGAAAAGGAGCGCATCCCATGGCACGCACGGTAGCCGAGCTGATGACCCGCGAGCCGTCCACGGTCGGGGAACAGGACACGGTGGCCAGGGCCGCTCAGCTCATGAAGGACAACGACACCGGGAACGTGGCCGTCGTCGAGGACGGGCGTCTCGTCGGCATCATCACCGACCGCGACATCGCGGTCCGCGTGGTGGCCGCCGACCGCCCCGCCGCCACGCGGGTCGGCGAGGCCGCCAGCCACGAGCGGCTTGTCACCATCAGCCCCGAGACCACGCTCGGGCAGGCCGCGTCCGTCATGCGCGAGAAGTCCGTGCGGCGGCTCCCCGTCGTGCGCGACGACACGCTGGTGGGCATCATCAGCATGGGCGACCTCGCCATCGAGGCGGACTCGGAATCCGGCCTGGCCGACATCTCGGCGGCCGAGCCCAACGCCTGACCCCGCACCGGAGAAAAGAGTGACATCGTGTCCTACGGCACCTTTCTCTCCCATGTGAGAGAGCGCGGTGAATATGCCGCCGACGAGGCCGAGCAGATCGTCCAGGCCGTTTTCGAGACGCTGAGCGAACGCCTGCCCGCCGGTTCCGCCGAGCACCTCGCGGATCAACTCCCCAGCCCACTGGCCGATATTCTCGAAACCGCCGACGAAACCGGCCGCAGCTGGGGCGTCCACGAATTCATCAGCCACGTCGCCGAGAAGGCCGACGAGGACGAGGAGACAGCGGAAATGGACACGCGCATCGTGTTCTCCGTCATCTCCGAGCAGGTCGCCGGGGGAGAGATGAACAAGCTGCTCAGCCAGCTCCCCTCCGGCTACGCCGAGCTTTTCGGCTACTCGGAGCTGGCCTGAACACCCATGCCCACGCCACCGCGCCGCGTCGCGTGGTGGTGGTGGGCGCGACCGGCAACATCGGCAGCCGCCTCGTGCGGCTGCTCGCCGACGACGAACGGGTCGGCTCCATCCTGGGGCTGGCCCGCCGGCGGCCGGAGTGGACGCCGCCGAAGACGACATGGGTGCCTGTGGACGTCACCACCGACCCCGGGCTGCCCGCGCTCTTCGCAGGCGCCGACGTGGTCGTGCACCTCGCCGTCCTCTTCCAGCCCTCGCGCCACCCCGACATCACCTGGCGCACCAACGTCATCGGCAGCGAACGGGTGTTCCGGGCCGTCGCCGAGGCGGGCGTTCCGGCGCTGGTGCACGCCTCGTCCGTCGTCGCCTACGGGCCTGGCCCCAAGGACCGGCCGGTGGACGAGAGCTGGCCGACCGACGGCTGGCCCACCGCGCCCTACCCGCGCGAAAAGGCGTACACAGAACGGCTCCTGGACGTCTTCGAGCACCGGTACCCCGGCGTCCGGGTGGTCCGCCTGCGCCCCGGCATCGTGATCGCGGCGGAGTCCGCGCCGCAGCAACGCCGGGTGTTCGCGGGGCCGTTCTTCCCCGCCCGCCGCCCGCCCCGGCCGCTGCGCTTCGTGCCCTCGGTGCCCCGGCTGCGGTTCCAGGCCCTGCACGGCGACGACGCGGCCGACGCCTTCCACCGCGCCGTGCTTCAGCCGGTCCACGGGCCGTTCAACCTCGCCGCCGATCCCGTGATCGACGCCGACCTGCTCGCCCGGATCAACGACGCCCGCCCGCTCCCCGTCCCCTACCGCGCCGCCCGCGCGATCGTGGATCTGGCCTGGCGCGCGCGCCTGCTGGCCACCTCGGCCGACATGTTCGACGCGGTGCTGGCGCTGCCCCTGATGGACACCACCCGCGCCCGCCTGCGGCTGGGCTGGACCCCGCGCCACTCCGCGACCGACGCCATCACCGACTTCCTCGGCGGCCTGCGCCAGGGCGGCGCCGACACCCCACCCCTGCGCCGCAGCCTCCCCCGGGGCGGTCGCCTGCGCGAGGTGTCGACGGGGACGGGAGAACACCAGTGAGCGGCGTACGCCGGGCGGTCGGGTGTCGGGTCGTGGGTGGTCCGCGGGTTCGCCCGGTGGGTGGAGAAGCGAGCGGGGAGGCACGGTGAGTGGCGCGCCCGATGTCATCGTGGTGGGGGCCGGGCCCAACGGGCTCGTCGCCGCCAATCTTCTCGCCGACGCCGGCTGGCACGTCCTGGTCCTGGAGGCCGAGGACGAGCCCGGCGGCGCCGTCCGCAGCGACCGGGGCGTCCACCCGGACTACATCAGCGACATGTTCAGCGCCTTCTACCCGCTGGCCGTCGCCTCCCCGGCCCTCACCGGCCTCGACCTCGAACGCTGGGGCCTCACCTGGAGCCACGCCCCGGCCGTGCTCGCCAACCCCCTCCCCGACGGCCGCTGTGCCGTCCTCTACCGCGACCAGGAGCGGACCGCCGCCAACCTGGAGACGTTCGCCCCCGGGGACGGCGAGGCGTATCTGCGCCTGCTGGAGCGCTGGGACCGCCTCGATCCCGACCTGCTCCGCGCGCTGCTCACCCCCTTCCCGCCCGTCCGCCCCGCCGCCGCCCTGCTGCGCCGCGCCCGCGCGGCGGGCGGCTTGCGGCTGCTGCGGACCCTGACCCTGTCGGCCCGGCGCCTCGGCGAGGAGGAGTTCCACGGACCCGGCGCCCCGCTGCTGCTCACCGGCTCCGCCCTGCACGCCGACTTCTTCCCCGAGTCGTTCGGCAGCGGCCTCTTCGGCTGGCTGCTGGTCATGCTCGGCCAGCAGCACGGCTGGCCCGTCCCGGTCGGCGGCGCCGGGCAGCTCACGGCCGCTCTCGTGCGCCGCCTGGAGGCGCGCGGCGGCACCCTGCGGCTCGGCACCCCCGTGGCGGAGGTCGTGGTCCGCGACGGCCGCTGCCTGGGCGTGCGGACCGCCGACGGCGAGCCGCTGTTCGCCGCGCGCGCCGTCCTGGCCGACGTGCCCGCGCCCGCTCTCTACGGCGGCCTCGTCGGCTGGGACCACCTGCCCGCCCGGCTGCGCGACGACATCCGGCGCTTCCAGTGGGACCACGCCACCCTCAAGGTCGACTGGGCGCTGTCCCGCCCGATCCCGTGGGCGTCGCCCGAGGCCGCCGAGGGCGGCACGGTCCACATCGCCGACAGCGTGGACCACCTGACGCGCCACTCGGCCGACCTGACCACCGGCGTCCTTCCCGAGCACCCCGCCGCCGTGCTGGGCCAGATGACGACCGCCGACCCGACCCGTTCCCCGGCCGGCACCGAATCGGCCTGGGCCTACGTCCACGTGCCCCGGGGCATCCCGGCCGCCGTGCTGCGCGGCACGATGGCCGACCGGCTGGAGGCGGCGGTGGAACGGCTCGCCCCCGGCTTCCGCGACACCATCCGCGACCGGCGCGTGCTGGCCCCCACCGACCTCGAAGCGCTCGACCGCGGCCTGGTCGGCGGCGCGCTCAACGGCGGCACCGCCTCGCCCCACCAGCAGCTCTTCTTCCGGCCCGTGCCGGGCTCCGGCCGTCCCGAGACGCCCGTCGCCGGGTTGTTCCTGGCGTCCTCCTCCGCCCACCCGGGCGGCGGCGTGCACGGCGCGTGCGGGGCCAACGCCGCCCGCGCCGCCCTCAGAAGCCAGTGGCCGGTGGTGCGGCACCTACGCCGCGCCCGGGCCGTTCGCCGCACTCCGCCCAACCCTTCCGACCCTTCCGACCCTTCCGAGAGGACCCGGACATGGCCATCAGATCAGTCCTGATCAGGCGTCCGCCGGACGCCGTGTGGGCCGTCCTGCGTGACGGCCGCCGCTACGCCGACTGGGTCGTCGGCACCCACGCCTCCGAGCCGCTGGACGACGCCTGGCCGGCGGTCGGCGCGGCCATCGAGTACACCGTCAAGGCCGGCCCCCGGCAGCTCAGCGGCCGGACCGTCGTCCGGGCCCACGAGCCCGGCCGCCGACTGGAACTGGAGGCGAAGAGCGGGCTGTTGGGCACCGCCCGCATCGCCATCGAGGTCCGGCCCTGGGGCGAGGAGACCTTGGTCATCCTTGACGAGCACCCGCTCACCGGCGCCGGTGGCAAGCTCCACAACATGGCCTCCGACACGCTGCTCCAACTGCGCCACCGTCGCATGCTGCGGAAACTCGCCCGCGTCGTGGAATCGGATTCCCCCGCCGAGCCCGAACGGGCAACCTCGGGAGACTGAACGGCGGGTCAGCGGAATGCCCCGGTGGAACACCGGTGCCAAGGGAGGCCGCCACCCACCCTGGAGGTCCTGATGTCGCCGTGGTGCCGCGTGAGCGGCGCGACGACCTCGTCGTCCCGGGCGTTTCCCGCGTCGTGCGCGGTCTGGTCCGTCTGTGCCATCGGTGGGCCTCCCCGGGGGTGTTGACTCGTCAGCGTTCGCGCGGCGCGGGGACGGGGTGCCAAACTCCCGAGCCCACACCACCGTGATCGATCGCTTCGACCTGTGGGGATCCGCGGCGACTCCCGCAGCCGCGGCAGGAATCCGGCGTCCTCCGGGTCCCTGGCGTCGAGGTCGCCGAGCGTCTCCTCGGCCGCCTCCCCTCGGCGAGACGGTCGGCCACCATGTCCTCGGCGCCGTCGAACAGAAGGCCATGGGCGAGAAGAGCTGACCCGGCCGCCCGGGGCCGCCCGGCCGGCCCGGTGGCAGCGCGGCGTGTGTACACGCCCACGAAGGAGTCATACCCGCGCGCCGCGCTCCCCCGTCGGTACAACGGGCCGCGAGTCACCGAAAGGACCGTCCATGGCGACCCTCACCGCACCGCGGACCGCGAAGCCCCCCCAAGAGCCCAGGACCACCGGGCAGATCGTCGTCGCGTGGCTGACCACCACCGACCACAAGAAGATCGGCTCGATGTACCTGATCACTTCCTTCCTCTTCTTCATCGTCGGCGGTGCGCTCGCGATGGGCATGCGCATCGAACTGGCCCGTCCAGGCGTGCAGTTGCTCTCCGCCGAGCAGTACAACCAGTCGTTCACCATGCACGGCTCGATCATGATGCTGCTGTTCGCCACCCCGCTGTTCGCCGGGTTCGCCAACGCCATCATGCCGTTGCAGATCGGCGCTCCCGACGTGGCGTTCCCCCGGCTGAACATGCTGGCCTACTGGATGTACCTCTTCGGCGGGCTGCTCGTCGTCAGCTCCTTCCTCACCCCCCAGGGCGCCGCCGACTTCGGCTGGTTCGCCTACAGCCCGCTCAACGACCGCACGCACACGCCGAGCCTGGGCGCCGACATGTGGATCATGGGCCTGGCCCTCTCCGGCTTCGGCACCATCCTCGGCGCGGTCAACTTCATCACCACGATCATCTGCATGCGCGCGCCCGGCATGACGATGTTCCGGATGCCGATCTTCACCTGGAACATCCTGCTCACCAGCGTGCTGGTGCTGCTGGCCTTCCCGGTGCTCGCCGCCGCCCTGTTCGGGCTGGCCGCCGACCGGCTCTTCGGCGCGAACATCTTCGACGCGGCGAACGGCGGTGCCCTCCTGTGGCAGCACCTCTTCTGGTTCTTCGGCCATCCGGAGGTCTACATCATCGCGCTGCCGTTCTTCGGCATCATCACTGAGATCATCCCGGTCTTCGCCCGCAAGCCGATCTTCGGCTACATCGGCCTGGTCGGCGCGACCATCGCGATCACCGGCCTGTCGATGACGGTCTGGGCGCACCACATGTTCGCCACCGGGGCCGTGTTGCTGCCGTTCTTCTCCCTGCTCTCCTTCCTCATCGCGGTGCCGACCGGCGTGAAGTTCTTCAACTGGATCGGCACCATGTGGAAGGGATCGCTCTCCTTCGAGACGCCCATGCTGTGGTGCGTCGGCTTCCTGGTCACCTTCCTCTTCGGCGGCCTCACGGGCGTGCTGCTCGCCTCCCCGCCGCTCGACTTCCACGTCACGGACAGCTATTTCGTGGTCGCCCACTTCCACTACGTGGTGTTCGGCACGGTCGTCTTCGCGATGTTCGCCGGATTCCACTTCTGGTGGCCGAAGTTCACCGGCACCCGGCTCGACGAGCGGCTCGGGAAGATCCACTTCTGGACGCTGTTCACCGGCTTCCACGGCACGTTCCTGGTCCACCACTGGCTGGGCGCCGAGGGCATGCCCCGGCGGTACGTGGACTACTTGGCGGCGGACGGCTTCACCGCGCTCAACATGGTCTCCAGCATCGGCGCCTTCCTCCTCGGCCTGTCCACGCTGCCGTTCGTCTACAACGTCTGGAAGACCGCCAAGTACGCGCCGAAGATCGAGGAGGACGACCCCTGGGGGTTCGGCCGTTCCCTGGAATGGGCCACCTCCTGTCCGCCGCCGCGCCACAACTTCGTCTCGCTGCCGCGCATCCGCTCCGAGGCCCCCGCGTTCGACCTGCACCACCCGGGCATCACCGCGCTGGACCAGGCACGGCAGACCGGGCGCCGCGATGTCGCGGAGTCCGTCTCCGAGGCGCCCGGCACCCGGGAGAGCTGACATGCGCGCCACGCATCAGCGGCGGGACGACGCCGCAGAGGGCATCGCCCAGCTGGAGGGCTATCTGCTCTGGCAGGCCGAGCTGAGCAACGCCCGCGCCGAGGCGGCGGCGTTCGCCGACGCGCTGCCCTGGCTCACGGACGCCCAGCGCGCGGAGCTCACCACCCGGTACGCCGAGGACCGCATCCGGCTGGCCCGCCGCGTCCTGGCCGGCGTCGCCGACCGCTGCCGCGTCCTGGAGTCGGAGTACACCACCCGTTACCGGGAGCTGCGGCACCGGCTGCTCTGCGCGGCCGGCTGCGTCCTGCTGGCCGCCGTCAGCCTGTCGGCCGGCCTGCTGCTGGTCGCCGCCCGGAGCTGAGGCGGGTGTGACACCACTGAGCCGGGTACTCGCGTTCCGTATCCGACCGGAGGTGAGTCCCCATGAAGGCTGTGGTGTGGCACGGCAAGCGCGATGTGCGGGTCGAGGACGTGCCCGACCCGGTGATCCAGGAGCCCACGGACGCGGTGATCCGCATCACCTCCACCGGTCTGTGTGGCTCCGACCTGCACCTTTACGAGGTGCTGTCACCGTTCATGACCCCGGGCGACATCCTCGGCCACGAGCCGATAGGTGTGGTGGAGGAGGTCGGCTCCGAAGTCACCGACCTCGCCCCCGGCGACCGCGTGGTGGTGCCGTTCCAGATCGCCTGCGGCTCGTGCTTCATGTGCGAGCGCGGGCTCCAGACCCAGTGCGAGACGACGCAGGTCAGGGAGCACGACATGGGCGCCCGGCTGTTCGGCTACACCAAGCTGTACGGAGCCGTGCCGGGCGCCCAGGCGGAGTACCTGCGGGTGCCGCAGGCCCACTATGGACCGATCAGGGTGCCGGAGGGCGTCCCCGACGACCGCTACGTCTACGTCTCCGACGTGCTGCCCACCGCCTGGCAGGCCGTCGCCTACGCCGACGTGCCCAAGAACGGCACGCTCGTCGTCCTCGGCCTCGGCCCCATCGGCGACATGTGCTGCCGCATCGCGCTGCACCAGGGCGCCGAGCAGGTCATCGGCATCGACTTGGTGCCCGAGCGGCTGGCCCGCGCCCGCTCCCGGGGCGTGGCCACCCTGGACCTGACCGAGCACGACGACATCGCCACCGCCGTGCGCGACCGCACGGCCGGGCGCGGCGCCGACTCGGTGATCGACGCGGTGGGCATGGAGGCGCACGGCAGCACGGCCAACAAGATGCTCCAGGACTTCGCCGGGCTGATGCCGGCCAAGATCGCCGAGAGGCTCGCCTCCCGGGTCGGCGTCGACCGGCTGTCGGCCCTCTACACGGCCATCGATTTGGTGCGGCGCGGCGGCACGATCTCGCTCAGCGGGGTCTACGGCGGCATGGCCGATCCGATGCCGATGCTGACGATGTTCGACAAGCAGATCCAGCTCCGCATGGGTCAGGCCAACGTGCGGCGCTGGGTGCCGGACATCCTGCCGCTGCTGGCGGGTGACGACGACCCCCTGGGCGTGGACGGCTTCGCCACCCACCATCTGCCGCTGGCGCGGGCGGCCGACGCCTACCAGATGTTCCAGCACAAGGACGCGGGGAAGATCCTGATGCGGCCCTGAGCCGCCCCGCGGCCCCGCGCCGGCCCGCCGCGAGCCTTCGCGGACCGCGTGTGAGCAAGGGCACTCACCGGGCTGAAGGCCAGGTGGGACAAGGGACGCGGCCCCCCGGTGACCCCCGTCGGTGATCTTGGACTTCCCGGCGGGGGTCCGCTCTGTCATGGTGGGCATCGCCGCCGGGCGCCGCACGGCGCCGGCGCTCTCTCCCTCTTCCCCCCACCCCCCCTTTTTCATGCCTGCACTCACCTCCGCTCGGCCCGCCGCCCGCCGCAGCCCCTGGCGCTGTCTGAGCCACCCCAGCATGCGCTGGTGGTCCCTGGCCAACCTCCTGTCCAACGCCGGCACCTGGATGCAGCTCACCGTCCAGAACCTGCTGGTGCTCCAGGTCACCGGCTCCGCCGCGACGACCGGTGTCTCGATGGCCGTCCAGGCCGGGCCGGGGCTGCTGCTCGGGCTGATCGGCGGCGCCGCCGTCGACGCCTGGCCGCGCAAGCTCACCGCGGCGCTCAGTCAGGCCGCGCTGGCCCTGGTCGCCTTCGCCACGGCCGCCCTGGTGGCGTTCGGGCTGCTCAACGTGCCCGCGCTGTTGGTGCTCGCCGCCGTCACCGGCGTGATCGCCACCGTGGACGCCCCGGCCTGTTCGCTGCTGGGCAACGACCTGGTGCCCACCCGGGACGTCCCCTCGGCCATCGCGCTGGGCTCCGCCGTGCACAGCGTCGGCCGGCTGGCCGGCACCGCCCTGGCCGGGGTCGCGGTGGTGGTCTTCGGCACCGCGTCCGCGTTTGTCGCCAACGGGCTGTCCTTCGCCTTCGTCGCCGCCGTCATCCCGTTCCTCCGCCTGGTGGACAAGCCGACCGAGGCGGCGTCCGAGGCGCCCGCACGGCCGGCCGAGGCGTCCGCACGGCCGGCCGAGGCGTCCGAGGCCAAGCCCGTGCGGGAAGGGCTGGGCGCGCGGGAGGGGCTGCGGTTCTTCCTGGGCCGTCCGCGCCTGGTCGCGCTGGCCGCGATCACCGGGCTGAGCGCCGTGTTCGGGCGGAACTACACACTGACGCTCGCGGTGCTGGTGACCGGCCCGCTGGCGGCCGGTGCCGGGGCCTTCGGCACCGTCTCCACCGCCCTGGCCATCGGCGGCATCGGCGGCGCCGTACTCGCGGGTATGCTCCAGCGCCCGTCCGTGCGGCTGGTCGCGGCGATGGCCGCCGCCGGCGCCCTGCTCCAGATCGCCGCCGGGCTGTCCCCGACGCTGGGGCTGCTGATCCTGCTGGTGATCCCGATGGCCGTGGTCGAGTCGGTCTCCGACACGGCGGGCACCACCGTTCTCCAGACGGACCCGCCGGCCGCCATGCGCGGTCGCGTGCTGGGTGTGTGGCGGAGCATGAGCACCGGCTGGGGCCTGATCGGCCCGCCGCTGATCGGCCTGCTGATGGAGCTGGCCGGCGCCCGTGCCGCGCTGGTCATCGGCGGTGTGGTCATCGCGACGGCCGCCGGAGCCGGCCTGCTGGCCCACGCCCGCCCGGCCGAAGCCGCCCGCGTCACACCGGTCCCGGCCCCCACCCACGCCGCCGACCTCACCGCGGTGGCCTGACCAACTCGCCCGACGCCTGCGCTGCCCCGCCGATCGGCGGGGCAGCGGGCTCGTGCCGGGGGTGCTGGGACATGTGGACCCACGGCTCTTGTCGCTTCGGCCGGGGCGTTGGCCCAGCGCTCGCGGCGGAGCCCTAGACGCGGCGCCAGGAGTCGTCGCGCAGGCCGGAGCCGGCCATCGGGCCCATGCGGGTCATGCCGCCGTCCACCGTCCAGGACGCGCCGGTGACGTACGAGCCGGTGTCGCCGGCCAGGAAGGCGATCACCTCCGCGACCTCCCGGGCGTCGCCCGGCCGGCCCAGCGGGACGCCGGGGCGGGGTTCGGTCCGCACGTCGGTGTCCTCCTGGCCCGTCATCGGAGTGGCGATCTCGCCGGGGGCCACCGAGTTCACCAGGATGCCGTGCTCCGCCAGCTCCAGGGCCATGACCTGGGTGAGCAGTCCGAGGCCGCCCTTGGCCGCGCAGTACGGCGCGGCGCCCACCTTCGGCTGGTGCTCGTGGACGCTGGTCACGTTGATGATCCGCCCGCCCCGGCCCTGGGCGATCATGCGCCGGGCCGCCCGCTGCCCGCACAGGAACGGGCCGATCAGGTCGACGTCCAGCACGTGCCGGAGCGTGTCCGGGGCGATCTCGGTGAACGGCGTCGCGGTGCCCGTGCCGGCGTTGTTGACCAGCGCGTCGATGCCGCCGAGGCGGTCGGCGAGCCGGTCCACGACATCGGCCGCCGCCGGCGGCCCGGTCAGGTCCAGGTGTTCGGTCTCGGCGCGCCGGCCCTCCTTCGCCACCTCGGCGGCGGTCTCCTCGGCGCCCGCCCGGTCCGTGTGCCAGGTGATGCCGACATCCATGCCCAGCCGGGCCAGCCGCACGGCGGTGGCCCGGCCGATTCCGGAATCCGCTCCCGTCACGACGGCGACGGGCGCGCTGGGTGTCGTCGTCATGGCTAGGACCTGAAGATCGCCTTCTCGACGTCATCGGGCCCGTCGAAGCGGTCCTTCTTCAGGTCGGAGAACTTGTCCACCAGCTCCTTGTCCGCGCCGTTCTTCTTGGCCTGCTTCACCACCGACTTCTTGTCGGTGGGGTAGTTGATGTCCTTCAGGGCCTTCTGCACGTCGATGGGGTTGGGCTTACCCATGGTCGTCCTCCGGTCGTTCGTCGATCCTTCGTATCTTCCGGTCCCGCGTACCCGACGACCGGCGGAGATAATCGGGATGTATGGGATGAATCGGGCGCGGAGCGGCCGACCAGCTCCGCCAGGACGTCCTCCATCGCCACGAACCCGAGCAGCGTCCCCCTGCCGCTCGTCACGGCGGCCAGATGCGTCTGGGCGCCGCGCATGGCGGTCAGCGCGTCATCCAGCAGGGTCTCCGGTCGCACCCGCACCACCGGGTGCAGGGCCTCCCGGGGAAACGGCCGGTCGCGGGCCGCCGCGCCCAGCGCGTCCTTGACGTGCAGGAAGCCCAGCACCGCCGAGCCGGGCGCGGTGACCGGGAAGCGGGAGTACCCGGAGAGCGCCGAGACCCGCTCCAACCGCCGGGGCGTGACCCGGTGGTCCACGGTCACCATCCGGCTCACCGGCACCACGATCTCCGCCACCGTCCGGGTGCCCAGCTCCAGCGCGTCCCGCAGCCGTTCGCTCTCGTCGGCCTCCAGCAGCCCCGCGTCGCTGGAGTCCTGCACCAGCCGCACCAACTCGTCGTCGGTGAAGACCGACGCCACCTCGTCCCTGGGCTCCACGCGCAGCAGCCGCAGCAGACCGTTGGCCAGGGCGTTGATGCCGAAGACGACGGGCCGCAGCGCGCGGGTCACCGCCACCAGCGCCGGGCCCAGCAGCAGCGCCGAGCGCTCGGGGGCCGCCAGCGCGACGTTCTTCGGCACCATCTCGCCGACCAGCATGTGCAGATAGGTGGCCAGCGAGAGGGCGACGGCGAACGCGATCGGATGCACCAGCGCCCCCGGCATCCCGGCGCGGTGCAGCACGGGCTCCAGCAGGTGGGCGATGGCGGGCTCCGCGACCGCGCCCAGCACCAGGGACGAGACGGTGATGCCGAGTTGGGCGGTGGCCATCATGGGCGAGAGGTGGCGCAGGGCCCACAGCACGGTGCGGGCCCGCCGTTCACCGGCCTCGGCGCGCGGTTCGATCTGGTCGCGGCGCACCGAGATGAGGGCGAACTCGCCCCCGACGAAAAGCGCGTTGGTGACCAGGGTCAGCGCCCCCAGCGCGAGCTGCGCGACGGTCATGACACGCCCTCCCGGCCCTTCCCCCCGGCCGAGCCCTCCCGGCCCTTCCCCCCGACCGAGCCGGTCGAGCCGTTCTGACTGGTCGCGCCGGTCGCGCCGGTCGCGCCGGTCGCCCCGTTGGGGCCGTTCGGGCCGTCCCCGGCGTTCTGGCCGTTCTGGCCGGTCGGGCCGTTCCCGGCGGGCGCGGGTGCCGTGATCCGTACCCGCTCCGCCCGGTGCCGGGCGGTCAGCAGCACCGTCAGCCGCCAGCCCGCCACGGTGATCCGGTCCCCGTCGGCCGGGATGCGCGCCAGCTCGGTCGCCATCAGCCCGGCCACCGTCTCGTACGGGCCCTCCGGCACCGGCAGGCCGATCGCGGCGAGCTGGTCGACGCGCAGGCTGCCGTCCGCCTCCCAGGTGCGCGGCCCGGTCCTGGCCAGACCCGGCTGCTCGGCGGGGTCGTGCTCGTCGCGGACCTCTCCGACGACCTCCTCGACGATGTCCTCCAGGGTGACCACCCCGGCGGTGCCGCCGTACTCGTCCACGACCACCGCCAGCGATCCGGTGCCGCGCAGCCGTTCCAGCAACCGGTCCACCGGCAGGCTGTCCGGCACCAGCAGCGGCTCGGACGCCAGCGCCGCCACCCGGGTGTCGGGGCGCGCCGACTCGTCGATGGCGAGGACGGCCTTGATGTGGACGACGCCCACCACGTCGTCCAGGCCGCCGTCATACACCGGGAACCGGGACAGGCCGGTGGCCAGCGTCAGATGGGCCGCGTCGGTGGCCGTGGCGTCCGCCGCCAGCGCGTGCACGTCGACGCGCGGCGTCATCACGTTCTCCGCCGTCAGCTCGCCCAGATGCAGCGTCCGCACGAACAGCTCGGCCGAGTCCGGTGGCAGCACGCCCTCGGCCGCCGAGTGCTGCGCCAGGGCCATCAGCTCCTGCGGGGTGCGGGCGGACGCCAGCTCCTCGGTCGGTTCGAGGTCGAGGAGGCGCACCAGCCGGTTGGCCGTCTCGTTGAGGTGGCGGATGAACGGCGCGAAGGCGGCGGTGAACGTCCGCAGCGGCCCCGCGACCGTCCGCGCCACGATCAGCGGCCGGGAGATCGCCCAGTTCTTCGGGACCAGCTCGCCCACCACCATCAGCACCACCGTGGACACCGCGACACCCAGCGCCACCGCCAGCGTGCCGGCCACCCCTGCCGACAGCCCCGCCGCGCCCAGCGGTCCGCGCAGCAGCTCCGCCAGTGACGGCTCGGCCAGCATGCCGATCACCAGCGAGGTCACGGTGATCCCCAGCTGCGCGCCGGAGAGCTGGAACGTCAGCGCGCGCACGCCTTCCAGCGCTCCCGCGGCGCCCTTGTCGCCGGCCGCGGCGGCCCGTTCCAGCTCGCCGCGCTCCACGGTCGTCAGCGAGAACTCGGCCGCGACGAAGACGGCGCAGGCCAGCGTCAGCAAGATCGCCAGCAGCAGAAGCAGCACTTCGGTCACGATGTCACCCCTATCCCGGCGTTCGATCGGCATGCGTACGGTCGTGCGAGGACGGTCCCGCCAGCCCCGAGTGCTCAGCGCGCGGGCGGCCACACCACGCGGGGGAGTCCGATCACGTCCGCCCCAGTCATCGGCGGCGGGCCCCCGCCCCTTGAGATCGCCCGGCCCGGGCGTGTCGGGCACCCGGCCCGGGCGGGCTCGGCACCCGGGTGTGGGCACCCGGCCCGGCGTGCCCGGCACCGGCTCCGTTTTCGCGCCGGACTCACGGGTACCCGGCCCGGGTTCGGAACGGGGCGACAGGTGGTGGACAGGGAGAATCCGATGGGGTCGGACATCGATCCGTACGTGGCGGCGGAGCCCGAGGGCGACAGCGAACACCTGCGGGTGACGCTCGCCTCCGGCCGGACCATCCGGGTGTCGTGCACCGTGCCGGTGGAGGGCGTGCTGCGACTGCGCCAGGAATCCCCGGCGGGCACGCCGGACGACGGCTCGCCCATGCTGCTCGACCTGGAACACCGGCCCGCCCGGCTCGCCCGGGTGCCCGGCGGGACGGAGATCAGCGGGCCCGGCGTGCGGGCGGTGTGGGACTCGGACGGCGCCAAGGGCAACGGTCAGGGGCTGCGCTTCGGCACGTACCGCCGCTTCGCGGAGCCGGAGGCCGATACCGTCCCGTTCCGCGCGGGCTTCCGGGCGCCCTCGCCCGACCACCCCGGCGGCTGCTGGGTGGAGACGATCCACCTGGCCCCCGACGCGGCCGTCTACGGCGGCGGCGAGAGCTATCAGGGCATCAACCTGCGCGGGCGGCGCCGCAGGCTGCGCAACACCGAGGAGAGCCGGGCCGCCGGGCGTGACTCCGCCTACCTCAACGTGCCGCTGCTGTGGTCGGACGCCGGCTGGGGGATCTTCGCGCACACGGGCGGCACGGTCGTGGCCGACCTGGGCGCCACCCATTCCGAGGCCGCGTGCGTCCAGATCGGCGGCGAGAGCCTGGACCTGTTCCTCATCGCGGGCGACGCCCTGACCATCCAGCACCGCTACCAGGCGCTCACCGGCCGCCCGGGCACCCTGCCCGAGTGGGCCTACGGCGTGTGGATGAGCCGCTCGTCCTACTTCACCGCCGACGAGGTGGTGCGGACCGTGGACGAGCTCCAGGCGGCCGGTTGCCCGGTCGACGTCATCCATGTGGACGAGTGGATGGACGAATCCGTCCTGGACGACGCGGCGTGGACGGCCGGCCCGGACCGGGCCCGGTTCCCCGAGGGATGGACCCGCGCGCTCACCGAGCGCGGGGTGCGGGCCAGCCTGTGGATCAACCCGTACATCACGGCCGGCACCCCGCTCGCCGACGAACTGGCGGCCCGGGGCTACCTGGTGCGCGACCCCGACGGCGGACCCATCGCCACCGCCGACAGCCCCGACACGTACGTCCTGGACTTCACCAACCCCCAGGCCAGGGCGTGGTGGAACCACCGGCTGACCCGCACCCTGCGCGAGGAGGGGAACGCGGCGGTGCTGGCCGACTTCGGCGAGGAGATCCCGGACCACGCCGTCTTCGCGGACGGCAGCCGGGGCATCGAACGCCGCAACAGCTACGGGCTCATCTACCAGGACGCGGTGCGCGAGGCCGGCCTGCGCGCCCGCGAGGGCGACTTCGTCTCCATCTCGCGCTCCGGCACGGCCGGCTCCCAGCGCGACCCGGCCCACTGGGCCGGCGATCTGCCCTCCACCTGGAGCGGCATGGTCTCCACCCTGCGCGGCGTGCTGTCCATGTCGCTCAGTGGCGTCTCCATCGTCACGCACGACGCCGGGGGCTACTGGACGCCGGAGTCCTACGAGCTGGCCACCAAACTCCGCTCGGCCATGACGCCGGACGCCGTGTTCGCGGACGTGGAGCCGGAGTTGTACGCCCGGTGGGCGCAGTGGGCGGCGTTCACCCCGATCATGCGGTTCCACGGCGTCGGCCGCCGCGAACCCACCGCCTACCCCGAGCCCGCGCGTGGCGCCGCGATCGCGGCCTGCCGGCTGCGCGCCCGGATGCGGGGATACATCGCGGAGGCCGCCGCCGGGGGCATGCCGCTGATGCGGCCGATGCCACTGGCCTTCCCCGACGACCGGGCGGCGCGGGACGCCGACCTCCAGTACATGTTCGGCGACGACGTGCTCGTCGCCCCGGTCATCGAGCCGGACGGCCGCCGGTTGCTCTACGTCCCGGCGGGGGAGTGGACCCCGTTGGTCGGCTGCCCCCCACTCAGCGGCCCCGGCTGGCGCGAAGTCCAGTGCGCCCCCGACGAGTTCCCCGCGTTCGTCCGCGCGGAGCGAGGCGTCGGGGCGGTGTCGCGGGATTAGTTCGGCGGGGGTGGGCTTTCGCGCAGGCGTGCTGTCAGGTCGTCCCAGGTCGGGGAGAACCAGACGTGGGTGCCCCGGTCCGCCTCGCGGACGTAGTCGCGCAGGGCCGAACTCTTCGCCGTGTGGCGGGAGATGTCGCCGACGATCGCCAGCCGCAGGTGGTAGTCCGTGAACTTCTGGGCGATCTCCCCGGCGACGCCGGTACGCAGCGAGAAGAACGTGTCCGCCACCCGCTCGGCGGGGACCGCGACCAGGCGGGCGCCGCGGCCGAGGGCGTCCCCGATCAGGCCCAGCGCGCTCGCGTAGCCGTCCAGCGGCGGGCCGTCCGGCGCGCAGGGCAGCACCGGCACGCCGTGCGTCGCGACCACGGGGGTGATCACCCGGTCGCAGCGGTCCCTGGACGCCGCCACCAGGGCGGCGTTGGGCCCGTCGTTCGCGTCGATCCACGACCGGGCCGCCGCACGCGTCCGGCCGAAGCCCGTGTGGCGGCTCATCAGCCGCGCGTCGCGCACCGCCGCCGGGGCGTCGACATACCAGACGGCGTCCATCAGCGCCCTGGCCTCCCGCCAGCCCGGCAGGTCCACGGCCAGGTAGTTCCCCTCGGTGACGATCAGCCGGGTCTCCGGTGGCACTCGGTGGCGGGCGGCGACGGGCTCGTCCAGCGCGCGGTCGAAGTCCGGCACGTACACCTCGCGGGTCGTGTCCGCCACGAGCCGCCGTAGCAGCGCCGCGTACCCCCACACGTCGAAGCCGGGCTCCGAGCCCTTCCGCTCGCGCAGGCCCAGCCGGTCGAGCTGGGCGTTGGAGAGGTGGAAGCCGTCCAGCGGAACGTACGCCGCCGCGCCGCCCAGCGCCGCGGTCATCGCGCGGGCCAGCGTGGACTTCCCGGCCCCCGGCGGCCCGGTGATGCCGAGCACGGCCGGCCGGTCCTCGCGCGTCAACTCCCCCGCGTCGGCGGCCAGCACGGTGAGGTCGGCGTCGAGTGCCACGGCGAAGTCCATGGCCGCACCCTATGACCCGGTAGGCAGCAGGATGTCCGCTGGGTCCTTGTCCGGGCGCAGGCCGCGCCACGACGGCTGCCGCAGGCGGCGGTCCCGGGTCCAGGCGCGGAACGCGATCTCGCCGACCAGGCGCGGCTCCACCCAGCGGGCCGTACGGGCGTGTTCGCGCGGGACGGGTTCGTCGAAGGGGCTGCCGCGCCGGGCCAGCGGCGTCAGCCGGTCGAGGAGGCCAGTGAGCGCGGCCTCGGTGAAGCCGCTGCCGACGTGCCCGATGAAGCGCAGCCGGCCGCGTTCGTCGTGGGCACCGAGCAGCAGCGAGCCGACCGTGCCGGACCGGCGGCCGTCGCCCGGCTGCCAGCCGCCGATGATCGCCTCCTGGGTCCGCACCAGCGGCTTCTTGATCCACATGCGGGATCTGCGGCCCGGCTGGTAGGGGGAGTCCAGCCGTTTGGCGACCAGCCCCTCCAGGCCGTTCCGCTCGGCCACGCCCAGCAGTTCGCCCGGGCCCAGGCCCGCGTCGCCCGTGTAGTGGCGGGGCACGGCGAGCCCGTCCGCCGCTCCGTCGAACTCCGCGAGCGCCGCTCGCCGCCGTTCGTAGGGCTCGGCGATCAGCCAGTCCCCGTCCAGCAGCAGGAGGTCGAACGCGAAAAAGATCACCGGGGTCGCGGCCAGCACCCCGGGGCCGGGGCGGCGGCGCTGGTGGCGGCGCTGGAGGAGCCCGAAGTCGGGTCTGCCGCGCTCGTCGGGCGCGACGATCTCGCCGTCCAGGACGGCCGTCCGGCCGCCCAGCGCCGCGCGGGCGGCGTCGCCCAGCTCGGGGTAGGTGGCGGTGATGTCGATGCCGTTGCGGCTGGTCAGCCGGGTCCCGTGGCCTGGGGCGGACCGCAGACAGCAACGGTAACCGTCCCACTTGAACTCGTACGCCCAGGGGCCGGTGGGCAGTTCGCCCTCCACGGCGAGTATCGGCGAGACCGCGTCCGGGAGCTCCTCCATGGCCCCCAGTAGACGCCCTCCCCGCTGCCCGGCCGGGCAGCGTCACCGGAACGGCCGACGTCAGCGCGTCACCGCCCGCCGCCGCTCCGCATATGGCGCTCTGCGAATTTCAGGTTATCTGTTGCGACATGAACTTGGCAGTGACATAGTGCAGTTGACACCCTGTCCAGCACGCTGGGGCACCGCCGCGGCATCGGCAGACGAAAGGCGGCATGCCATGGCCTTCCCCGTCACCGCGCCTGGCACGACGCGCCCGCCGACGTCGGCGCGCGCTCCGGAGACGGCGCGCGCTCGCGAGAGCCGAGAGGCTGGGGAAACGGAAACGGAGACGGCGCGGGCGACGTGGTCGGGGCATTCCGGCGGCGCCTTCGAACTGCCCGCCCGGCCGTGTTCGGTGCGCGAGGCGCGCGTCCGGGTGCGGCAGACCCTGACCCGCTGGGACGTGCCCGCCGAGGCCGTCGCGGACGCCGTGCTGGTCGTCTCCGAGCTGGTCACCAACGCCATCGTGCACACCGGCACCGAGACAGTCGTCTGCGCGCTGCGGCACGACGCCGGATGGGTGCGCGTCGAGGTGTCCGGCCGGCGATCCGGCCCCACGATCCCCCAGCCGCACGCCGCCTGCCCCGAGGACGAGAACGGCCGTGGCCTGGCCCTGATCCAGGCGCTGTGCACGGCCTGGGGCGTCTTTGACGCCGCCGACGGCCGGAGCCGAGCGGTATGGGCGGCACTGGCGACGGGGCCGAGGTCCTGAACGGAAGCGCCGCCCCGATGGACCCGGTTCACCCCTCCCACCCCGCCTCCGCCGGTGCCGCCGCTCGTCGGCGCCGCAATCCCCTCTACCTGCCGGTGACCGGACCGGACGGCATCGAGTGCGACGCCGTGGGGGTCTCCGAGGAGCACGGCCGCCGGCTCATGACGTCGCTGCCGCGCGCGGGCGCGGTCTTCGCCGTCGGCCGCCGCTGGTGGTGGGTGGTGCCCACGGAGTCACAGGTCGGGCTGGAGTGGCCGGCCACCGCCCACTACTGGGCCGGGGCGAATCGGCCGCGCGCCGTCCGCCGCGACCGCTTCGCCCACCCCGGGCGGCAGGGGGCACCGCCCAGGCCCCCGCGGAGCCCGGGAGAGCCGCGCCTGATCCACTGGCCCAGCGACGCGGCGCCGTACACCCACCCGCTCCTGCTCTACATCGCCGTCTGCCGGCTCTCCGGGGTCCCGCCCGCGCTGTGACGGCGCGGGGGGACGCGCGGCTTCAGGTGAGCGTGGCGCCGTAGGCGGCGAGGATCTCCCCGATCGGCTGGACGAACGTCGTCCCGCCCGTCGAGCAGGTGCCGCTGCCGCCGGAGACGATGCCGACGGCGTACTGGCCGGAGAAGACCGGGCCGCCGCTGTCGCCCGGCTCGGCGCACAGGCTGGTGCGGATCAGGCCGTAGACGATGTCGCCGCTGCCGTAGTTGACGGTGTAGTTGAGACCGGTGACCGTGCCGGAGTGGCAGCCGGTGGTGCTGCCGACCCGCTTGACCGGCATGCCGACGTAGGCGTTGGCGACCCCGATGATGTCGATGATCTCGCCGTCGCAGTTGATCGTGCCGGGCCGCGGCACGCCCGGATTGGTGTACTGGGCAAGGCCGTAGTCGTTGGTCGGGAAGCTGGAGCCGACGGTGGGGCCGATGGAGACGGAGAAGGTCGGGGTCGTGTACCAGTGGGGAAGGCCCTCGGTGCAGTGCCCGGCGGTGATGAAGGCATCGGCGGTGCCCACCCGCACGTTGAAGCCGAGCGAGCAACGCCGGCCCGCGCTCGCGTAGATGGGGTCGCCGCCCTGGAGCCGGGGAGTGAGCCGGCCGGGCGCGCGGTCGATGACCAGGGCGCCGGCCAGGTCGCCCGCGCCGCGCCGCAGGCGGGCGATCTCCCGGGCGGAGACCGTCTCGTCGGCCGTGACGCGGACCGTGCCGGACGCCGGATCGACGGCCCACGCGGTGCCGCGGACGTCCGCCGCGCGCACGGTGCCGCTCACGGAGGCGAGTTGGGAGGCGCTGAACGTCCCGGCCCGCCCGGCCTGTTCGGCGTGCGCGCCGCCGGGGGTGAGGAAGGCGGCGACGGCCAGCAGGCCGGCGGCCGTGGCGATCGCCCTGGCCCACCGGCGCGCAGCGTGCCTGCGGGGGATGGTGGTGCGCTCGGTGCTCACGGTGAGACCCTCCGGGTTTTCTGGCGTGCCCCTGACAATCCGGGCTCCTGGCAATGCCGCTGTCGTCCGGATCATCCCACCCCGACCGGGCCCGGCCAAGGAACGTTTCGGTCTGCTTGAGCCGGTCCGGTGGAAGGGGGCCGCCGCTCAGTTCAGCGTCGGCCACGGCCTGGTCGCGCACCTGCCGCTGGGACCGCTGGACCCGCTGGACCCGCTGGGACCGCTGGACCCGCTGGGACCGCTGGGACCGCTGGGACCGCTGTGCCCACGGGGCCACCGGGGCTGGGCGACCGCGACGCTGTCCGTTCCCGGCCTGTGCGCCGCCGCGGCCACCGGGCTGCGCCGCCCCGTCGAGTACGCCGAACTGCTCCGCCTGGCCGGGGTCAGCGACCCGCCGTCCGCGCCGCTGATCACGGCGGCCGGGGGCGCGCTGGGTCGGCTGATCGCCGCCGTCGCCAACCTCCCTGGCCACCACCGTCGTCTGTCGCGACATGTGAGTTCCGCACGGCCGTCTCATGACACGCGTGACTGTCCGGGCGGCCGTGGACGTGGAAACCTCTTGTCACTTGCCGAAGGAGGGCGATGGACAAGCGGTACGAGGTTTTCTGTCTGGTCGACAAGCATTTCTACGAAACCCCGGACCGGGCGGCCGAAAAAGCCACCGGCCAGGACCCGGCGCGAGGACTGTACGAGACCGCGCGACGCCCGGTTCCCCAGGGCTGGTCCACCCAAAGGGTCGGCGACTGGCTGCACATGCAGCCGATTGCCGGTGAAATGCCTCTCCAGGGCTGGAAAATCCACGTCTCCGCCGCACTCGCGAACGCCGACAAGACGGCCGCGAAAGTCTGGGAATACTGCGTGCCCCGCCGTATTCCCTTCAAATTCGTCCCCGGTCAGCAGCAGCTCTTCCTGCGCAACTCGAAATACGCCGGACGCGACAACAGCGGCAAGTTCGCGACGATCTACCCGGCGGACGAGGAGCGGGCGCACACCGTGCTCACCGAACTGGGCGAGCTGCTGGCCGGCGAGCCGGGCCCGTACATCCTCACCGACCTGCGCTGGCACGAGGGCCCGCTGTACGTCCGCTACGGCGCGTTCGCCCCGCGCTACTGCGACAACGGCTCCGGCGCCCTGGTACCCGCCGTCGAGAACGCCGAGGGCCGGCTTGTCCCGGACCGCAGGACCCCCACCTTCAGCGTCCCCGACTGGGTCACCCTGCCCGCCTTCCTCGCACCGCACCTCGCCGCCCGCGACGGCGTCACCATCCGCGACCTGCCCTACCGCATCGAGGCCGCCCTGCACTTCTCCAACGGCGGCGGCGTCTACCGGGGCACCGATCTGCGCGGTGGCGATCCGGTCGTCCTCAAGGAGGCGCGCCCGTACGCCGGGCTGGCGGCCGACGGCGCGGACGCCGTCACCCGTCTGGAGCGCGAGAAGGCCGCCCTCGAACGGCTGACCGGCCTGTCCGTGGCGCCGGAGGTGCGCGACTGGTTCACCCTCGGCGACCACCGCTTCCTGGTGATGGACTTCCTCCCGGGCCGGACCCTCAACTCCTTCTTCGCGGAACGCCATCCGCTGCTCACCGTGCACCCGGAGCCCGAGGCCCTGGCCGACTACACGCGGTGGGCGCTGACGGTCCTCGCGGGCGTCGAACGGGCGCTGGCGATCCTGCACGGGCGCGGGCTCGTCTTCAACGACCTGCACATGTTCAACGTCATGATCGCGCCGGACGGCGAGTCGGTGTCCCTGCTGGACTTCGAGGCCGCCGCCCCGGCCGCCGACAACGGCCGGCAGATCGTCGCCCACCCCGGCTTCATGGCCCCCCGCGACCGGACCGGCCACGCCGTCGACCGCTACGCGCTGGCCTGCCTGCGGCTGGCCATGTTCATGCCGATGACCTCGCTTTTCGCCGTCGACCGCGGCAAGGCCGCGCACCTGGCGGCGGTCGCCGCCCGCGAATTCCCCGACCTGCCCGCCGGGTTCCTCGACAAGGCCGTCGCCGAGATCGAGGGCCGCCCAACGGCGCCCGCCGTCCGGGCGAAGGCGCCGATCCCCGTGCCGCTGCCGTCCGGCGACTGGGAGCGCTGCCGCGCCTCCATGGTCCGCGCCATCCTCGCCTCGGCCACGCCCGAGCGCGACGACCGCCTCTTCCCGGGCGACATCACCCAGTTCGCCACCGGCGGCGGACTCGGCCTGGCCAACGGCGCGGCCGGGGTGCTCCACGCCCTCGCCGAGACCGGCGCCGAGCCGTACGAGGAGGGCGAACGCTGGCTGCTGCGGCAGGCCGCCGCCCCGCCCGAGGGCAGCCGACTCGGCCTGTACGACGGGCTGTTCGGCGTCGCCCACACCCTGCACCGGCTCGGCCACACGCAGCCCGCGCTGGACCTGGCCGCCCTGGCGCTCGGCGAACGCTGGGAGCGCCTGCCCGCCGATCTCCACGGCGGACTGGCCGGCGTCGGCCTCGTGCTGGACGAGCTGGCCGCCGCGACCGGCGACGACGGCCTGGCCGCCCGCGCGGCCGTCGCCACCGAGCTGGCCGCCGCGTCCCTCACCGCACCGCCCGAGCCGCGCGGGCGCAGGCGCGCCGGGCTGCTGTACGGCGCCTCGGGAGCCGCTCTGCTCTTCCTGCGGCGCTACGAGCGGACCGGTGACCGCGCCCTGCTGGACCTCGCGGCCACGGCGCTGCGGCGCGATCTGGATCACCACTGTGTCCTCGACAGCCGCGGCACGCTTGTGGTCGACGAGGGGGACCGCATCCTGCCGTATCTGGGTGAGGGCAGCGTGGGCATCGCGGCGGTCCTCGACGACTACCTCGCGCACGACGCCGACGAGGCGTTCGAGCGGGCCCGGGCGGAGATCCTGCCGGGCGCGATGCTGCGCTACTACGCCCAGCCGGGCCTGTTCCGGGGCCGGGCGGGCATGGTCTGGCACCTGGGGCGCACCACCACCCCCGGCGCCGACGCCCCGGCCGGGCTCACCGCCCAGCGCGCCGCCATGGACTGGTACGCCATGGACTATCAGGGCGAACTCGCCTTCCCCGGCGAGCAGATGATGCGCCTGTCGATGGACCTGGCGACTGGCACCGCCGGCTGTCTGCTGGCGCTGGGCGTGGCCCGGCACCGCACCACGGGAGGCGGCGGGCCCGGCCCCCGGCTGCCCTTCCTGCCGCCACCCGCGCGGCCCATGGACCGGTCCTCCGACGGGGGACCGTGACGAAAGGCTTCTCCGCCGCGCTCCGCGGTGGAGGAGACACCGGTACCGACGAAAGGAAGTGCCCCATGTCCCTGCTCGACCTGCAGACGATGGAGCCCGAGAACGCGACCACCGGCGGTGGCGGCGGTGGCGACCAGAGCAGCCTCAGCCTCCTCGCCTGCGACAAGCACAGCTCGAACAGCTTCCTGCTCTGTCTCTGAGCTGTCCGGGCACCACACCGGCGGCCCTGCGCGGTACTTCGCGCGGGGCCGCCCGCGTTCCGTCGCCGTTCCGTTCCCCGTCCTCGCCCACCCCCACGCTCAAACCCCCGCGCTCACCACCCCCGCGACCCTCCGAGGAGGCCGGACGCGCATGCAGCGGCCCAGTCAGACGCGGCCTGGTGACCGCGCACGGCCCCTGACCGCCCGACGCGGCGGGGCGCGTGTCGCCGCCCTGACCCTGCTCTCGCTGGCCGACACCGCCGCCGCGCTGCTGCTGCCGGCCGCGCTGGGCCACACCCTGGACCTGCTGCTCGACGGCACGGACGCCGGCTCCGCCGCCGGCCGCCGCTGGAGCCTGCTGTGCGCGGCCCTCGTCGGCGCCCAGATCGTCCTGGACGCCGCCACCACCGTGCTGACCGCCACCACCGACGCCCGCGAGGCGGCCCGGCTGCGCGGCCGACTGCTGCGCCACGTCCTGGCCGTCGGCCCCCGCGCCGCCGACCGTTTCCCGGCGGGGGACCTGGTCACCCGCGGCACCGTCAACGCGGCCCACGCGGGCGCCGAGCCCGCCGCCCTGGCCGCCGCCGTCTCCGGTGTCGCCGCCCCGGCCGGCGGCATCGTCGCGCTCGCCCTCGTGGACTGGCGGCTGGCCGTGGCGTTCGCCGCCGGAGTGCCGCCGCTGGCGGTGCTGCTGCGGACGTTCACCCGCTCGACCGCCGACGTCGTCGCCCGCTACCAGGAGATCCAGGCCGACATCGCCGGCCGGCTGGTCGAGGCGCTGGGCGGCGCCCGCACCATCGCCGCCGCGGGCACCGAGCCGCGCGAACGGGACCGCGTGCTCGCCCCGCTGCCCGAACTGAGCGCCCAGGGCCACCGGATGTGGCACGTCAGCGCCCGGGCCGTCGCCCGGGCCGCCGCGCTCGCCCCGCTGCTCCAGCTCGTCGTCGTCGCGGTCGCGGGGCTCCTGCTGGCGGTCGGCGACCTGACCGTGGGCGGCCTGCTGGCGGCGGCCCGGTACGTGGTGATGGCCACCGGGATCGGCGTGTTCGTCGGTCACCTCAACCGGCTCGTCCGGGCCCGGGGCGCCGCCCGGCGGCTCGGCGAGGTGTTCGCCGAACCGCCCGTCCGGCACGGCGACGCGACGCTGCCGCCCGGCGGGCCCGGCCGCCTGGAGCTCCGCCGGGTGACGGCCCGGCGCGACGGGCGCGACGTGCTGCGCGGCCTCGATCTCGTGCTTCCCGGCGGCGCCACGGTCGCCGTCGTCGGCCGCTCCGGCGCGGGCAAATCGCTGCTGGCCGCGCTCGCCGGACGGCTGGCCGACCCGGACGACGGCGACATCCTGCTCGACGGCGTCCCGCTGGCCGCCCTGCCGCGCGCCACCCTGCGCGCCGAGATCGGCTACGCCTTCGAACGGCCCGCGCTGCTCGGCTCCACCCTGGCCGGCACCATCGGCTTCGGCCCGGCCCCGCCGCCCGCCGACCGGATCGCCGCCGCCGCCCGCTCGGCCAGCGCCGACACGTTCATCCGGAGGTTGCCGGACGGCTACGCGACCCGCTGCGCCGACGCGCCGCTGTCCGGCGGGGAGCTGCAACGGCTCGGCCTGGCACGGGCGTTCACCCACACCGGGCGGCTGCTGATCCTGGACGACGCCACCTCCAGCCTGGACACGGTGACCGAGCTGCGCGTCGGCCGGGCGCTGCTCGCCGACGCGCACGCCCGTACCCGGCTGATCGTCGCGCACCGGGCGGCCTCGGCCGCCCGCGCCGACCTCGTGGCCTGGCTCGACGGCGGCCGGATCCGCGCCCTGGGCCCGCACCGCGACCTGTGGCGGTGGGCGGAGTACCGGGCGGTGTGGGAGGCCGGGGACGACGCCGGGGAGGCGCGCGATGACTGATCCAGGGACCGTGGGTGGCGAGGCCGTGGTGGGTGGCGAGGCCGGGGCGGGCGGGGGCGAACGGGGCCTGGTCCGTCAGGGCGTGCGGTTCCTGCGTGCGCGCCCGCGTGCGCTGAGAGCGCTCTTCTGGTGGTCGATGCTCCAATGCGCACAGACCTTCCTCATCGGATACGGAATCGCTCGCGCCCTTGACGAGGGCTTCCTCGCCGGACACACGACCACCGGACTGTGGTGGCTCTGCGTCACCGGAGTCGGTGTCGCGGCGGGCGCGCTCAGCGCCGGCCGCGTCTACCGGGCGGTCGCGGCCCTGGTCGAGCCGCTGCGCGACACGCTCGTGCGGGGCGTGGTGGCGCGCGGACTGCGCCGGGCCGTGCGGGACGGGCGGGCGGACGGCGCCTCGGCCGTCTCCCGTCTGGGCCACCAGACGGAGATCGCCCGCGACAGCTTCGCCGGCCTGGTGCTGGTGGCCCAGACGTTCGTCTTCACCACCGCCGGGGCGCTGGCCGGACTGCTGCTGCTGGCCCCGGTGCTGCTGCTGGTCGTGCTGCCGCCGCTGCTGGCGGGCCTCGCCGTCTTCGCCTGGTCGCTGCGCCCGCTGGCGCGGCGGCAGCGGGACGTGCTGATCGCCGACGAGGGGCTCGCGGACGCGCTGGGGGAGGCGTTCGGCGGGCTGCGCGACGTCGTGGCCTGCGGCGCCGAGGACCGGACGGCGGCCGAGGCGGGCGCCCGCGTGGAGGACGAGCTGCGGGCGGCGCGTTCGCTGGCCCGGTGGGGGGTGTGCCGGGTGCTGGCGCTCGGGCTCGGCGGCCATCTCCCGGTGCCGCTGCTGCTGTTCCTCGCGCCCTGGCTGCTCGACCGGGGGGTGGGCGCGGGCGCGCTGGTCGGGGCCCTGACCTTCGTCACCCAGGCGCTGATGCCCGCCCTGTCGAGTCTGGTCAACGGCATCGGCGGGGCCGGTGCGCGGCTATCGGTCGTGGTCGGCCGCCTCCGCGAGGACCCCCCGGTCCCGGCCGACCCGCACGCCGCGCCCCGGCTCCGGTCCCGGCCCCTGCTTCTGTCGTCGGCCCGGGGCGCGGATCAACCGGCCGTGCTGCTGCGGGGCGTCACCTTCGCGTACGGCGGCCGGGCCGACCCGGTGCTGACCGGCGTCGACCTGACCGTTCCGGCCGGCGGCCACCTGGCCGTCGTCGGGCCGAGCGGTACCGGCAAGTCCACGCTCGCCGCCCTGGCGGCGGGCCTGCTGGCGCCCGGTGCCGGGGACGTCCTCCTGTGCGGCGAGCCCGTCACCGGCCGCCGCGCCGCCGACCTGGCGCGGCTGCGGGTGCTGATCCCGCAGGAGGCATACGTGTTCTCCGGCACCGTCGCGGCGAACCTCGGCTACCTGCGCCCCGATCCGGTGCCGGAGAAGGAGCTGCTGGCCGCCGCCGACGCCGTGGGCGCGGACGGCCTCGTGGCCCGGCTCGGCGGCCCGGACGGCCGCGTGGCACCCGGGCGGCTGTCCGCCGGGGAACGCCAGCTGCTGGCCCTCGCACGGGCCTATCTGGCGCCCGCGCCCGTGGTGCTGCTGGACGAGGCGACCTGCCACCTGGACCCGGCCGCCGAGGCGCGGGCCGAACACGCCTTCGCCGCCCGTCCCGGCGGCACCCTCGTCGTCATCGCCCACCGCCTCAGCTCGGCCCGGCGCGCGGACCGGGTGCTGGTCCTGGACGGCGACCGCCACTTCAGCGGCGGCCACCGTGACGTGCTGGCGCGCTCCGCTCTCTACCGGGACCTGGCGGGCAGCTGGTCGGACATGGGATCAGACCCAGCCGGCGGTCCGGGAGATGCGGATGGCGTCCACCCGGTTGCGGGCGCCGGTCTTGCGGATGATCGCGGCCAGATAGTTGCGGACGGTGCCCTCGGCGAGCCACAGCTTCTCGGCGATCTCGGGCACCGGGGCGCCGTCGGCGGCGAGTGACAGCACGTTCAGTTCGCGTGGGGTCAGAGGCATCTCAGCCGCGCTGAGGAAGTCGAAGGCGAGGGCGTCATCGACGTAGCGGCTTCCCTTGGCGACCCGGCGTATCGCCTCGATGAGCCGCTCGGGCGGCGCGTCCTTGCTGACGAAGCCGAGCGCTCTGGCCTCGAACGCCCGGTGCAGCAGGCCGGGTCTGCCGGTCGGCGCGAGCACCACGACATCGGTGTTCGCGGCGATGTCGTCCTCGCGGTGGCGGGCATCCGGGCCGGCGAGGTAGGAGAACCCCGGACAGTCGAGGTCCACCAGCATCAGATCCGCCGGACCGAGCACCGCCTGTTGCGGCAGCTCCGCCCAGGAGGCCGGAACCACGTCCATGTCCTCCTCCGCCGCGAGCAGTGAAGTCAGTGCGCAGCGCAGCAGATTGTCGTCGTGCACGAGCAGTAACCGGATCACGTTCGGTGCCTCCTATAATCGTCACGCCGCGCGCACCTGGATCGACCAGGGCCCCCATCATCCTGATCCTCGCCGCCCGTTCATGGGTGCGCGATGCCGCATACCCGTGGAGCACGATGGGCGCAGAAGGGGGCGCACTACGAAGTCAAGTGCTCCCTTTGCGTGAACTTATGTGTGTGAATCGGAACTTGAGCGCCCTCGATCGCCGCGCAATTCCCGGCGGCAATTGCGCGCCCGGGCACGCGACCACATTTCCGGTCTGCCGAGACGCACGCCCACTGACCACTTCACGCCGCCTCCTGCTCAACACATGAGCAAGGGGCGCGGAAGGGTGATTCGGCGGCGTTTTCCGGCGGACCCCGAAAGCCGCCGCGCGGGTGGTGACACGGTGGTGACACGGTGGGTGACGGGAACGCGAAGAGTGACTGATCCGAACGCCCTGGCAGCCGCGCGAGAGCCGCGTGCCTGCCCATGGAGCCCCCGGCGCGACAGCCGCGACCGCCTCGGCCGGACCCGGTCACTGTCGGAACCTGGTTGTACGGTCGCCCACATGACTGATCGTGACACGGGCGACGACACCGGCCTCGCCCCGCTGGTGTTCTTCGAGTACGACCACCGGCCCGGCACGTTCTGCCTGTTGCTGAGCGACGCCGCCATGGTGGCGGTGGAGGACGTCTTCGAGCGGTGCGGGCAGTACGGCAACGGCTACGGCTGGGCGGGCGTGGCCCGGTCCGCGGTGCGGGCGCGGGCACCCGAGCTGGCGGGGCGGTTCGGCTACGACCCGGAGGCGGGGATGTTCGTGGCGTACGGCGAGGACGCCGACGCGCTGCGGCGGCTGGGGATGTTGCTGCGGGAGGCGCTCCACGACCGGGCGGTGCTCAGGGAGTTGATCGAGTCCGGCGACCCGGAGTGGTTCGACTGACGGCCGGTCAGAAGAGTCGGCCGGCCTGGACCGCGGCGGGCTCCTCCAGGTCCAGCAGGAAGCGCTTGCGGTCCAGTCCGCCCGCGTAGCCGGTCAGGCCGCCGTCCGCGCCCACCACGCGGTGGCAGGGGACGATGATGGATACCGGGTTCCGCCCGTTCGCCGCGCCGACCGCCTGGGCCAGCGCCGGGTCGCCCAGTTCGCGGGCCAGGTCACCGTACGAGCGGCGCTCGCCGTGGGGGATGTCGCGCAGCAGCCGCCACACCGCCTGCTGGAAGGCGTTGCCGCGCGGCGCGAGCGGCACGTCGAACCGGGTCCGTTCGCCCGCGAAGTATTCCGCCAGCTGGGCCCGGACATCCGCGAATTCCGCGTCCGCCCGGACCCCGGTGGCCTCGGGCGCGGGACCGCGCAGATGCCCCTCGAAGTACAGCCCGGTCAGCGCGCCGCCCTCGCCGGCGACGACCGTCAGGCCGCCGACCGGCGAGTCGATCACGGTGTGCACCACCCGCGCCGCGCTCATGCCACCCTGCCCCCGCCGACGTCACGTTCCGGAACGGACCCACCCTACGTGCCCCCCGCCCGGGCTCAGCACAGGCTCACGCCGTACGTGCCCAGGGCCTCGGGCGCGGGCTGGTAGAACGTCGTCCCGCCGGTCCGGCAGTCGCCGCCGGAGGTGCTGCCCCGCGCGCGTGTGCCGTCGTGGAGCGGGCCGCCCGAATCGCCGGGCTCGGCGCGGACGGCGGTCTGGGTCACGCCGCGCACGGTGCCGCCGCCGCTGAAGTGGACGGTGACGTCGAGAGAGGGAAGGCGCCGCGCTCGTTCGCCGGGTCCGGGGGCTCGTAGAGGTGCTTGGGGAGGAGCGGGAGCGCGTCCGGCCCGAACGTTGACGGTGGCTTGGGGGCGCTCGGGGGGGCTACGGGGTCGGCGGTCTGGTGAACGGCTCGTTGCTGTCGTCCGCCGCGCTGTTCGCGGTGCTTGCCGCTGGGGCGGTCTATCAGGCAGACCAGCCATGCGGCGAGTCTCGCGATAAGGTCGGTCACTGTCTCAGCTCCTGTGTCAACGGTGTCTGCTGGGGCCACGGCCCCGGGGAGTGCGGCGAACACTCCCGCCGGGGTTCCCGCCCCTGACACGGAGTTGAGGCATCAGGAGCGGGAAGTTCGCGCTAGTCCTTCTTCTTCCTTGCCTCCTTTTCCGCCTTGCGGCGCTCAGCGCGGTTCCCCTCGGGGTCGGCCGTCACACGCTGGACGAACTGCTGTTCCACGGTCTGAGTTCCACCGGAGTTTCGCTTCTTCTTCTTGCTTCCGGTTGCGAGTTTCCTCGGCATGCGTTACCTCGTTGTGGTCGGTCCGGACTTGGGGGCCGGACGCTTTTCTTCGGCCATTGCTCTTGTGCCACTTCGGTTGATGGTATTGGGGGGTGGCGTGCCCGAATCCGGATTCGAACCGGCAGCCCGCGCGATTTAAGCGCGTCCGCTCTCCAGTTGGCGTATTCGGGCCAAGATTTCTACGTACCTCTTCCTGCCGCGCTGCGCGCCCCGGTGGCCTTCAACGCCCGGGTGGCCATGCGCCTGGCCCGGGGCTGGAGTCAGCAGGCCGTGGCCGAACTCTGGAATGAGCGTTTCCCCGGAGCCAATGGGGAGCGGCCATTGACTGCAAAAAAGCTGTCATATTGGGAGACATGGCCGCAGTCGGGCCACGAACCGAGCCTGACCACTCTAGGGCGATTGGCCCAGCTCTACGGGTGCACTACGAAAGATCTCGTAGACAGTGAAGACCCGCCCTCAGCTTGTGGAGCACAAGCGGTAACGAGCGGCGCGAACAGCTCCCTCCCACCAAAATCAATCGCCGCCTCTACAGCGCTGAATTCCGGCAGGGAATCACCACTTGCGCTCTCTGCTGCGGCAACCAGGGACTTGGCACGCCAGGTTGAGACCATAAGTTTCGATGAGCTTGCCCAGATAGTCCTTACGTGGATAAGGCAGGGGTATTTGGATATGAACCGTCGTGACCTGCTCCAGAAAGTAAGCGCTGCGCTCACCGTGGCCGCTGCGTCACCGGTGTTCGACATGGCCGAAGCGGACAGTCGCGAACGTATTGCGGCAGCAGTCCAGAACCCGAGCCGCATCGATGATGCAATGGTCACCGATGCCGAACAGGCATTGTTGCCGTACCGGAAGCAAGGGGATGTGCTTGGCGCTCATGTCGCCTTGCAGTCCGCCTTGGCGCAACGCAAGTTCATCGCCGGGTTTTTGGCCGAGGCGCCAGGCACCCTCAAACCGCGTCTGTTGTCAGTTTATGCTGAACTCAGCCAGACCATCGGATGGCAACTGTTCGACCTTGGTGACTACAGGGCGGCACAGTATTACTACGACGACGCCAGGACAGCCGCCCATGACGCCGAAAACGTCGAACTCGTCTCGTATGTGCTGTGCACCATGAGCCAGATGGCAACCTGGCAGGGGAAACCCCGCGTCGGTATTGACCATGCCGTCGCCGCGCGCTCATGGGCGGAAGGGACCGGCAGTTGGGCGGTGCGGGCTTATGCCGTAGACGTCGCCGCACGCGCCTACGCTGCAGATGGCGACGACGCCAAGACACGTCGCGCCTTGGACGACGAGCGCAATGCCTATGCGGAAATGCGGGCTGCTGACCAACCACTCTCTTCGTGGTGGTACTTCTACGACGAGTCGTTTTATTGGAGTATTCGCGCCGAGTGCGGTTTGCGTCTCGGTACTCCTGAGGACGCGCTGTATGCCATTGAGACGGCTATGCCGCTCGTAGACAAGACCAACCTTGCCGAATACGCGCACGTCTTGGTTGACCAGTCGTCGGCGCATATCCAGCTAGGGGATATCGACCGTGCAAGCGAGATCGCCAGTTCGGTGGCACGGATCACGACCGTCAACCGGTCGCCTCGGATTATTGGGCGGGTACGTGACTTGCGTGCTGCCCTTTCTTCATGGCAGCAGACACGCGCCGTGCGGAATCTCGATGACGCGCTACACGGATACGGAATCCGAACTTCTTCGGGTAAGTGAGTTCTGCGTAGCGCCTGGTTCCGGGCATGGCGCAGCCCCGCTCCCCCAGCAACGGGGGGGCGGGGCTGTTCCGCGCTCAGGCGGCAAGACGAGTGGCGTCCGGTCCTTCGTCGTGGTCGAACCAGCGTTGAGCGGCCCAGCGGAGCCGGAAGTGTGGCGGCATCGTCTCCCACCGGCCAGTCATGTCTTCGCGTCCGTCTACCACCGTCCGTTGGACGGACTCCACCCCGGAAACGCCAAGACCCCGCCCGATCGGAATGATCGGACGGGATCCTCAACGCTCACACCTGGTCTCGTGAACGGCCCTGCGGTGGGGTGCGGATGACCTGTGACTTCTGGAGGGCTTGAAGATCATTTCTCATCTGGTGGGTGATCGTTTCCCGCGCTCCAGCGAAGGCACGGTTTCCGCCCCGGCAGGTGGGCGGAACGAGATCCACCCATCGGGCGGCGGAGTGGGCCGGCCGGCAGCGGCTCCGCGCTCCTGCTCTGACGGGCTCAGCCGCGCCTGAGGATGTCGCGCAACACCTGCGGGTAGTTGGTGATGACGCCGTCGACCTGCCAGTTGATCGCCCGGCGCATGTCTTGACCAGCGTTGACGGTCCACACATGGATCTCCATGCCGCGTGCGTGGACCTGGTCGACCGTGGTCTGGTCGATCACACCGAGCGCGGGGTTGACCTGCTGCGCCCACGTCGCCGCCGCGGCGATGTCCGCCTCGGTCGGCTTGCTGCCGTAGAGCAGCCCAACGGGTACGTCGGGAGCCAGATCCTTGTAGGCGCGCAGCCACACGTGGTCAAAGGACTGGACGACGACGCGATCGGCATCGAGGGCGCGGTTGAAGGCCGGCAGTGAGCGCAGCTCCTCGTCGAGATCGGACGCGATGCCGGGGTAGAGCTCCGGAGACTTCGGCTCCAGCAGCATGCCGGCGCGGTTTCCGACGGCGTTGACCCACTCGGCAAGCGTGGGCACCCGCTCCCCCGCGAATTCCGGAGCGAACCACGAACCCGCGTCGAGCTGTCTGATCTCAGCCAGGGTGAAGTCGCGGACGTTCCAGGGCGCGCGGTCGGGGAAGACCTGCTCGACGTCGGTGGTACGAGTCAGCGTCGTATCGTGCACGATCACCAGCTCACCGTCCCGGGTGCGCTGGATGTCGTTCTCCACGACATCGGACCTCTGCGCGATGGCCAGCTGTACGGACGCGAGGGTGTTCTCCGGTGCGACGCCCGACGAGCCCCGGTGCGCGATGACGTCGACACTCGGCTGGGTGGCGGCGGCGGTGGTCCCCGCGAACCCGACCAGCAGCGACACGACTACGACAAAGACGGCGCCAAGAGCGCGCCTGGTGCGAGACATGACATTCCCTTCCTGACAGTGGTCGACGCTGACAGGTCGACCGAAAACCTCCTGGACCTTGGCGCGCGGAGGAGAACGCTCGATGACGCCCGACCAGACCTCTCGTGATCTGTCGACGGCGGTGGAACGAGGTGTCCCGGCCGCATGACCGTCGGGCGACCTGGCGCCTACCGTGAACTTCACGCCCCAGCCGGCGTCTCGGGCGGTGCCCGCCGAGGAGACGAGGCCCTCGGTCGGCAGGTGTGGTTACCCGGAGACCACACCGAAGCCCGCCCACGGTCGGGCCCTACCTCGGACAAGCCCCGGACCTCGGACAAGCTCTGGAAACGCCAAGATCCCGCCCGATCGGAATGATCGGACGGGATCCCGTCAACACGAGGTCTGTTCCGCGCCGCGCAGGTCCGCGAGGAGGCGTTCGGTGTCCCGGTCCCGGGAGGTGTCCGAGCAGCCTGCCGGGGGCGGCTGGGGGACGGTCGGGCGGCGGTGGTTGCGTTCCAGGCCCCAGAGGAGCGGTGTCAGCAGCACCAGGGCGAACAGGACAGCGGTCACGCGGCATCGGGCGGGTTCACGGCGACGGCCTTGAAGAACGTGTAGTGGAACGTCCCGCCGTCCTCCGCCGTGCGGCGCAGGTCCGCGATGCCCCGGGCCCAGTCGGCGTGGGTGGTCAGCCCGGCGGCCAGCGCCTCGTCGCTGAGGCCTTCGACCATCGCGGTGAACGTGTCGCGGGTGAAGCCCTCGACCAGCGCGGGCCGGGTGCGGTCGGCGTAGACCGTGCGCGGGCGGACCGTGATGTCGGCGTATCCGGCCCCGGCCAGCAGCGGCTGGAGGCGGCGGCCGATCAGCGCGTCGCCGCCGGCCGCCGACTGGAGCGAGACCAGGCAGCCGATCGCCGCGCGGGCGTCGGCGCTGTCGGGGTGGAAGAACGCCGAGCCATGGTCCCCCTCGATCACCGTGACCGTGCCGCCCGGCCGCAGCACGCGCCGCAGCCCGGCCAACGCGCCCTCCGGGTCCTTCAGATGCTCCAGCACGAAGCAGATGAAGACGTGGTCGAACGCGGTGTCGGCGAAGGGCAGATCGAACAGGTCGGCGCGGTACCACTCCACGCCTGGGACCCGGGCGCGGGCCTGCGCGAGCGACTCGTCCGAGACGTCCACGGCGACCACGCGCGCCCCCGGACTGCCCGCCACCAGATGCACTGTCTGCGCGCCGACCCCACAGCCCACCTCCAACACCCGGCTCCCGGCCGGGAACACGGTGTCCGCGTGCAGCAACTCCGCCAGCGTGTCCGCCTGGTCACCGAGCCGGCGGGCCTCGGCCGCCGAGTACCCGTGCACATATCCGGCCGCCGCCGGTCCCGTCGTGCCGTTTGTGTCGTTCATGCCGTTCGTGTCATTCATGCGTTCAGGCTGTCGCTACCGTGGTCCGGTGAACAGGTCCAATTCGAGTGCCTCGGACAGGTCCAATACCTCAGCGGGCTCCGACTTCCTCCAGCTCGACGTCAAGGACGCCCCGGCGGGCGCGCTGGCCGACTGGCTGGCCGGGCAGCTCCGGCGCGCCATCTCGGACGGCCGCCTGCCGG
This sequence comes from Streptomyces sp. NBC_01803, assembly GCF_035917415.1. Classification (NCBI taxonomy): domain Bacteria; kingdom Bacillati; phylum Actinomycetota; class Actinomycetes; order Kitasatosporales; family Streptomycetaceae; genus Streptomyces; species Streptomyces sp. NBC_01803. The sequence continues at coordinate 888,460 of NZ_CP109073.1, read as the reverse complement.
TGGGCGGCCGGCTGCCCGCCACGCGCGTGCTGGCGGCCGACCTGCGGGTCTCCCGGGGCGTCGTCACCGAGGCGTACCAGCGTCTGACCGAGGACGGGCACATCGCCGGGCGCGGGCGGAGCGGGACGGTGGTCGTCGCCGCGCCCCTGCCCGGGGCGCGCGCGAACGGTTCCCGGGCGAACGGTTCCCGCGTGAACGGTTCCCGCGTGAACGGCCCCGTGCCGCGAGCGCCGTTCGCCGGAGCGCCCGGCGCGGACGTCTTCGACGTCATACGGGCCGCCCCGGCCCGTATCGACCTGTCACCGGGCGTCCCGGACCTCGCCGCGTTCCCGCGCGCGGTCTGGCTGCGTGCCGAACGCGCCGTCCTGCGCGATCTGTCGGCCGCCGCCTTCGGTTACGGAGACCCGCGCGGCACGCCCGCGCTGCGGCTGGCCGTCGCCGACTGGCTGGCCCGCAACCGGGGAATCAGGGCGGACCCGGACGAGGTGATCGTCGTGGCCGGCGTGGCCCAGGCCCTCACCCTGCTCGGCGAGGTGCTCGCCGCCGGCGGTACGCGCGCGGTCGCCGTCGAGGACCCCGGAGCGCTCGGCGCCCGGCAGCACCTGGCAGCCCGGGGGCTGGACACCCCGCCGGTCCCGGTCGACGAGGACGGCGTCCGGGTGGACGCGTTGTGGGCGAGCGGCGCGCCGGCCGTCCTGCTGACGCCCGCCCACCAGTTCCCCATGGGCGTCGTCCTCGGCGGCGAGCGGCGCCGGGAGCTGATGCGGTGGGCCGAGGAAGGCGGCCTGATCGTGGAGGACGACTACGACGCCGAGCACCGTTACGACCGGCCGCCCGTTCCCGCGCTGCGGTCGATGCTGGCCGAACGGGTCTGCTACGGCGGGAGCATGTCCAAGCTGCTCGCGCCCGCGCTGCGCGTCGGCTGGCTCCTGCCGCCGCCCGGACTGCGTGATGCCCTGGTCGACGCCAAGCGGTACGCCGACCTGGGAAACGCCGCGCTGCCGCAGCTCGTGCTGGCGCGGCTGATGGAATCGGGAGAGCTGGAGCGGCAGTTGCGCTTCCTGCGCGGGCGGCACCGCCGCCGCCGGGACGCGATGATCGCCGCGATCGGGGAGCGCCTTCCGGGCGCGACGGTGCACGGCGCGGCGGCGGGCCTGCATCTGACGATCACTTTCGACGCCGGCTTCGCGGACACCGACCTGGCGGCGGCGGCCCTGGCGCGCGGCGTGAAGGCGCACCCGCTGTCCTGGCACGCCCAACTCCCGCACCGGCCCGGCCTGGTGCTGGGCTACGCGGCGAGCACCCCGACGGTCCTGACGGAGGCGGTGGCGCTGCTGGCGGATGCCCGGCGCGCGGTCACAGGACGAGGAGCAGCGTGAAGACGGAGGCGGCCAGCAGCGTCATGCCCGCCAGCTCGCAGGCGAAGGCGAGCCGCAGATACCGCACTTTGACGGCGAAGACGCGCGTGTAGTGGTGGAGGACGCCGAGTTGGGCGACGGCGATGGCCTGCGTCGCCAAGTGCTCGTCCTTGAACCAGTGCTCCGCCGACAGATGGGCGCCGAACGAGCGCGCGTCCACCTCCCGCCACACGGACGGCGTGTTGATGAGGATGCCGAACGCCGTCGCCGCCAGGAAGCACAGCAGGGATGTCCCCACCGTGAGCCGCAGGGTGAGCGGCGCCGCCAGCGTCTCCTCGCGGGCGACCGCGAGGAAGGCGAGCTGGAGGGTCACGAGGGCACCGGAGGTGGTGATGACGGTGACGCCGCGGTTCTCGACGCTCGCCCGGCGTTCGCGCATGTACGCCACCTGTGCGTCGAGGAACCGCGCGACGGACTCACCGGCGGTCATCGGTCCGGGGCGGGCACACCGCGCGCGGTGGCCGGCCGTGGCCGTGCGACCGGCCTCATCGTAGGTGTCGGATGTTGTCCAGAGCGATCCTCGGGTGGTCCTTGTCGATCAGGACGATGGTGGCGAGGAGCTCGTCCCGTGGATCGACGTCATCCTCGTCCCTGTCCCGGTCGCGCCCCCCGTCGCGGTCGGCGTCCTCCGGCGGGCGCTGGTCACGCTTTCCCATGGTTCCCCCCACGGTCAACGACGCGCCGACTCCGGCGCGTTCCACCGACCACGGTAGCCGCCGCGAGGCCGGTGGGTCACCCCTTCCGCTGGGCCGGTGGCCGTGAGACGGGGACGATCGGCACGTCGCCGCGGACCGCGCGGGTCACCGGGGTGCGCTCGGCGATGTCCAGCAGCCGGGCCCGCTGGGCCTCGTCCAGGCCGTCGCCCAGCAGGTCGATCCGCCGGGTGATCCGGGCGTCCTTGCCCGTGCCCTTCTCATAAGCCAGGTGGACCCGGACGCCCTCCAGCGGCCATTCCTTGCGCTGCGCGTACATGCGCAGCGTGATGGCCGTGCAGGAGCCGAGCGCGGACAGCAGCAGGGCGACCGGATGGGGCCCGGTGTCGCCGCCCCCCACGGAGACCGGCTCGTCGGCCGTCAGCCGGTGGCGCCCGGCGCGGATGTCCACGCCGTAGTCGGTGCCGGTGCTCGTGGCGATCACCGCCGTGGTCCGCGTGTACCCGGACGCCTCGGCGTCCTTCACCGTGTCGCTCATCCGCTCCAACTCCTCCGTCAGGCGAGGCCGAAGCGCGCGCGGCGCCCCGCCGGGACCAGCTCCGTGTACTCGGGATGCTTGCCGATCCAGCCCCGGATGAACGGGCAGTACGGCAGCACCGCCAGGCCCCGTTCGCGCGCGGCGTCCAGTGCCGCGCGGGCGAGCGCGCCGGCCAGGCCGCGGCCCTCGAAGCGGGAGTCGATCTCGGTGTGGATGAACGCGATCTCGCCCTCGGACAGGTGGTACTCCGCGAATCCGGCGAGCTCACCGCCCGCGTTGCCGTCCTCGGAGGCGTCCTCGGAGACCCCCTCGGAGACCCCCTCGAAGATCTCGAAGCGTGACCGCTCCGGGTTGTCCACCACGCGGTGTCCCATCGTCCTCGTCCCTCCCGATCATCATCCGGCGGCGCCATCATCACACTTCTGTGCCGGGAATGCCGTCATATAGTTTACTGTTCAAGCAACTGCAGGCGTCAGCGCACGAACGGAGACCCCACTATGAGCACCACCGTCAACCTCGCCGTCATCTACTACTCCGCCACCGGCTTCAGCGCCGAGATCGCCAAGGAGATCGCCGAGGCCGGCGCGAAGGCGGGTGCCGAGGTGCGCCTGCTCAAGGCCGCCGAGCTGGCCCCCGAGGCCGCCATAGCGTCCAACGAGGCCTGGGCCGCGCACGCCGCGGCCAGCGCCGGAGTCCCGGTCGCCACCCCCGACGACGTGGAGTGGGCGGACGCGGTGATCTTCGGCACACCCACCCGGTTCGGCAACATCTCCTCGCAGCTCAAGCAGTTCATCGACACCCTCGGTGGCCTCTGGGCGCGGGGGCGGCTGGCCGACAAGGTCTACAGCGGCTTCGTGACCAGCGCCACCACCCACGGCGGCCAGGAGTCGACCCTGCTCGCGCTGTACAACTCCATCCACCACTTCGGCGGCCTGATCGTGTCCCCCGGCTACACCGACCCCGTGAAGTTCGTGGACGGCAACCCTTACGGCACCTCCCACGTCGACGGTCAGGGCAACAACCCGGTCGGCGAGGAGACCCGAAACGCCGCCCGCCACCAGGCCGAGCGCGTCGTCCGCATCGCGGGCGCCCTCAAGAGCGGGCTGGCCACCGTCTGACCCCACCGGAGCGCGCAGTCCGAGAGGAGCCCCCCATGACCCGCGACCTCGACACCTACCTGCCCAACGGCGAGCCCAGCCCCGGGCGTTGGGCCAGTGCCCGGCACCTGTTCGATGACGGACCCGGCGCGGTGCGGGAAGAGACCGTCGCCGAACGTTGGGAGCGCGCCGGGCTGTTCTTCGAGGCGAGGGACTACGCCACCGCGGCCCGGCTGCTGGCCGGGGTGGTGGAGGAGTTCCCCGACCAGGTCGCGCCGCGCCTGCTGCTGGCCCGCGCCCTCTATCACTCGGCTCAACTCGGCCGCGCCGAAGAGCAGTTGCGTGAGGTGATCGCCCGCGACCCGGTCGAGCCCTACGCCCACCTGATGCTCGGCCGCACCCTGCAACGGCGGGGCAGGGACGAGGAGGCGGCCGTCTTCCTCCGGCTGGCCGACGCCCTCTCCGGCCCGCCGGCGCCGGCGGGCCGCTGAGCCTCCGCCGGGACGAGGACCGGGGGCGGGCGGTCAGGCTCCGCTGGCCTCCCGCTCCCGGTCCTGCCGCTCCAGCTCGTCCTTCATCTGCCGCCACCCCTTCGTGATCTGCCGGTCCACGAGCCTGGGCAGCAGCCGCTTGAGCGCCACCACCACCCGCACCTCGCGGTGGGTGTGGACCAGGAACCGGCCCTTGTCAACGGCCTCGGCCACCCGCTCCGCCACCTGCTCGGGCGTGACCGTGCCCTTCGCGAGCATCTTGTGGGCCACGTCGGCCAGAACGGGGTCGGGACTGCGCAGCCGGGAGCCGAGGTTGGTCGGGACGAAGCCGGGGCAGACCACGGTGGTCCGTATGTTCCACGGCTCCAGCTCGTAGCGCAGGGTCTCCGACAGGGAGATCACGGCGGCCTTGGTGACGTTGTAGGAGGCCATGCCCGGCAGGTTCATCAGCCCGGCCAGCGACGAGATGTTGACCAGGTGCCCGCCGCGCTGCTCCTTGAAGACCGGCGCGAACGTGCGGCAGCCGGCGATGACGCCGTTCAGGTTGATGCCGAGGATCCACTCCCAGTCGGCCGGCGCTATGCGCTCCATGCGGCCGGCGGCGGCCACGCCCGCGTTGTTGACCAGCACGTCCAGCCCGCCCCACGCCGACTCGCACCAGGCGCGCACCCGCTGCCAGTCCTCCTCCGAGCGCACGTCGAGGCGTTGGTAGGACACATCGCCCGCCGGTAGCGCCCCGGGCTCGGCCACGTCGGCGATCAGCACCCGCCAACCCGCCGCCGCGTAGTGGCTCACGATCGCCCGGCCGAGGCCGGAGGCGCCCCCCGTCACCAGAATGCGCTTGCTCATGCCCGCTCCGTTCCCGCCGCGGCGACAGTGCCGCGCGTGGTCCCAACACCCGGCCGGTGACCGGTGGGAGCCCAGCCTAAGCAATGCTCAACAAGCCGGGAACCCCCACCCCGCGGCCTCTCATCAGCCCGTGCCCCGACCCCTGGTCGTCCTCCGGCCGGTTCGCTCGTGACGCACTGTGGCAACGTCTTGTTTACGAAAGATTGTAGACAGATGGCAGTTGACGCTCATACGGTCTTCACCAACAGCGCGGCGCTCCGCTCCAGACGTGAATGAGTGAGCAGCTATGAATATTTTTCGTGTGACCTGTGGAATTTCCCTACTGACACTGACCCTCGGGGCCTGCGGAATGAGTGGTGAGGGCGCCGACGCCTCGGGGGGCGGTGAGGGCGGGAACGGGACGATCGTCATTGACGAGCCGTTCGCGCCGGCCGCCGCCTGGGCGCTGGAGACCGACGACTCGTTCGTCCTGAGCAAGCTCGGCTGTCTGGAGATGCTCGTCTCCAGCGCCGGCAACGGCGTCCTGGAGCCGATGCTCGCCACCTCCTGGGACCAGACGGCGCCCACCGTCTGGGAGTTCGGCCTCCGGAGCGGCGTCACGTTCCAGAACGGCGAGCCGATGGACGCCGAGGCCGTCGCCGGGGCGCTGCAGCACGCGCTCGGTGCGACCGCGCCCGCGTCGGTGTTCTCACCCGATGTGGTGGAGAACGTCGAGGCGGTCGGCGACGACACCGTGCGCATCACCACCCCGACGCCCGATTACCTCATGCCGGAGCGGATGTCGACTCCGCACACCGGGATCCTCGCCCCCTCGGCGTTCGAAGGATCCACCCCCGACCCCCAGGGCACTTGCACCGGTCCCTTCGCCATCATCGAGGAGGTGCCCCAGCAGTCCGTGTCGCTGGAGGCCAACTCCTCCTACTGGGGCGGGGGTGTCGGACTCGACGCGGCCGAGGTCCGGTTCATCCCCGACGGGGCGATGCGCGCCACCCAGATCGACACCGGCGAGGCGCAGATCGCCAGAAAGCTGCCGGTCACCAGCATGGAGACGCTCAGCGGCTCCGGAGGCACCCGGCTGGAGACGGTCGAACTGCCCAGAACCACCGAGCTGATCCTCAACAACGGCCGCGCCCCCTTCGACGACGAACTGGTACGCCGGGCCGTTCAGGCTGCCGTCGACACCCGCGCCATCAGCGAAGCCGTCTACCCCGGCGCGGCCCACCCGGCGGTCGGACCGTTCACCCCGACCGAGCCGTTCGCCCCCGAGCAAGCCGAGCCCGTCGAGGCCGACCCGGACGCGGCGGCGGAGCTCCTGGCGGAGGCCGGCGTCGACCCGTCGTCCCTCAACCTGACACTCCTCGCCTACACCGAGGGCACCGGATTCGCCGACCTCGCCGCCGTCCTCCAGGAGCAGCTCGGAGCCGTCGGGATCGACGTGACCATCGAGACCGGCGACTACGCCTCCATGGAACCGGCCCTGCTCGAAGGCGACTTCGACATGGCGCTGCTCTCCCGCAACTACCTCAACGACATGCCCGACCCGCTCGGCTTCCTCACCGCCGACTACACCTGCGACGGCAGCTACAACATCACGCACGTCTGCGACCCGGAGCTGGACGCCCTGGTCGAGGAGGCCAGGGTCGCCGAGAGCCGGGACGAGCGCTACGCCGTCTACGCACAGACGGCCGAACTCCTCCAGAGCCAAGCCGTGAACGTCTTCCTGGTCCACGAGACCGAGACGGCCGCCGTCGCCGGAGTGGTCGGATACGCCGTCCACCCCTACTACACCCTGACCGCCGACCTGGCCCGCGCCACCGGCTGACCGCCCCCCTCACCAGCGAGAGACGACTCGAAGGGACCCCCATGATCGACTTCCGGCCCAAGTACATCACCTTCGACTGCTACGGCACCCTCACCCACTTCCAGATGTCCGCCGTCACCCGCGGCCTGTACGCGGACCGCGTCGATCCGGACCGCATGGAGGACTTCCTCGACGACTTCGAGGCATTCCGGATCGACGAGGTCATGGGCGCCTACCAGCCCTACCCCGACGTGGTGAAGAACGCCCTCAGGCGCGCCAACACCCTGTGGGACCTGGAGTACCGGGACACCGACGGCGACAGCATCGTCGACGCCGTCCCGACCTGGGGCCCCCACCCCGACGTCCCCGAGGGCCTGGCCAAGCTCGCCGAGGAGTTCCCGCTCGTCATCCTCTCCAACGCGGCCGACTCCCAGATCGCCCACAACGTGGGCAAGCTCGGCGCCCCGTTCCACGCCGTGTTCACCGCCGAGCAGGCGCGGGCCTACAAGCCCCGGCTGCAGGCGTTCGAGTACATGCTCGGACGGCTGGAGTGCGGCCCCGGCGACGTCCTGCACGTGTCGTCCAGCCTGCGCTACGACCTCATCCCCGCCCACGACCTGCGGATCACCAACAAGGTCTACCTCAACCGGGGTTACGAGCCCAGCACGCCGTACTACGGCTACACCGAGATCACGGCCCTGACCGAGCTGCCCGGCCTGCTCGGACTCTGACCCCACCGGCGGACGCCCCGCCCGGTTCCGCCCCAGCCGACGACACCCCCGCGCCCCACGAGAGGAAGCAGCACCGTGAAGCCGATTCCCTACTGGTTGGACACCGCACCGGCCGCGCCCGACCGCACTGCCCTCTCTCTCGACGGGCGGACGGACGTGGCGGTCGTGGGAGCCGGGTTGACCGGCCTCTCCGCCGCGCTGCACCTGGCCCGTAAAGGGGCGCGGGTCACGGTCCTGGAGCAGGACACCGTCGGCTGGGGCGCCTCGGGGCGCAACGGCGGGATGTGCACCACCGGACTGGCCATCGGCTTCCTCACCGCCGTGGGCCGTTACGGCGTCCCGACCGCCAAGTCCCTCTACCTCGCCTACAACGACGCCATCGACACCGTCGAGAAGCTGGTCACCGAGGAGGACATCGACTGCGACTTCGCGCGGACCGGCAAGCTCAACCTGGCCTGTAAGCCCGCCCATTACGAGCGCCTGGCGCGCACCCACGAGGCGCTGCACGACCTCATCGGATACCGGACCGAGCTGATCCCGAGGAAGGACCTGCGCGCGGAGATCGGCTCCGACTACTACCACGGCGCCATGGCCGACCCGCAGGGCGCGGGCCTGCACGTCGGCAAGTTCGTCCGGGGCCTGGCCGACGCCGCCGAGCGGCTCGGGGTGCGGATCCTGGAGAAGGCCCCGGTCACCAAGGTCCGCCGGATCAGCGGCCACCGGCACGACGTCACCACACCCGTCGGCACGCTCCGCGCCGACCAGGTCCTCTTCGCGTCCGGCGCCTACACCGGCTCGTCGTTCCGCTGGCTGCGCAACCGCGTCGTGCCGGTCGGCAGCTTCATCGTGGTCACCGAGCCCCTCGACCAGGCCGTCCTGGACGAGCTGATGCCCACCCGCCGCATGGCGTCCGACTCCAGGAACATCCTCTACTACTTCCGCGTCACCCCCGACAACCGGCTGCTCTTCGGCGGACGCGCCCGGTTCGCGATGTCCGGCGCCGCCTCCGACCTCAAGAGCGGGAAGATCCTGCGCAAGGGCATGCTCTCGGTCTTCCCGCAACTCGCGGGCGTGCGCATCGACTACTGCTGGGGCGGGCTGGTCGACCTCAGCCTCGACCAGCTCGTCCACGCCGGGGAGCACGAAGGGCTCTTCTACGCCGCCGGCTTCTCCGGCCACGGCGTTCAGATGGCCACCCACATGGGCCGCCAGATGGCCGACGTGCTGGGCGGCGACGCCTCGGCCAACGTCTGGCGCGGTCTGGAATTCCCGCACGTCCCCGGGCACTACTTCGGCTCCCCGTGGTTCCTGCCCTTCGCCGGCGCCTACTACCGGACGCTGGACGTCCTCACCTGACCTTCGGCCCCCCGGCCCCGGCCGGACCGCCCCGACCACGCCGCACCACCCGCAACCCCGACGAGCCGCAGCCCACGACCCACGACCGGAAGGAGGTGGTGAGGTGATCCGCTTCGTCCTGCGACGCACCGTGGTCATGCTCGCCACATTGCTCGTGGTCTCCATGCTGACCTTCCTCATCCCCTATCTCAGCGGCGACGACCCGGTCCGCACGGTGCTGCGCTCACGGGTCTCGGACCGGGCCATCGACCCGGACGCGGTCGAGGCTCTCAAGGCGGAGCTGGGGCTCGACCAGCCGCTCGTCGTCCAGTACGCGAGCTGGCTCGGCCGCGCGGTGCGCGGAGACTTCGGCCTCTCGTTCACCAGCAGAACGCCCGTCGGCGACCTGCTCGGCGGCGCCCTCACCGTGTCCCTCATGCTCGCCGTCATCGCCCTGTCCGCCGCCCTCCTCATCGCGGTGCCCCTGGGCGTCATCTCCGCCACCCGGCGCGGTTCGAAGCTCGACAGCGGCGTCACCTTCGTCACCCAGGGATTCGTCGCCGTCCCCGAATACTGGCTGGCCCCCGTGCTGGTCCTCGTCTTCTCCCGCTCCCTCGGCTGGCTCCCCTCGGCGGGCTGGCAGTCGCCGGCCGCCATCATCCTGCCCGCCGTCACCCTCGCCCTGCGCCCGCTGGCCTACTTCGCCCGCGTCACGAGGGCGGCGATGATCGACGTCCTCCAGGCGCCCTACATCACCGCCGCCCGCGCCCGGGGCCTCAGCTCCCGCCGCGCCCTGATCCGGCACGCCCTGCGCAACGGTCTGCTGCCCGTGCTGACCCTCTCCTCCCTCTGGTTCGCCGGCCTGCTCGGCGGCTCGGTCGTGGTCGAGGTGCTGTTCGCCATCCCCGGCATGGGACAGCTCGTCTACAAGGCCGTCCTCAACCAGGACGTGCCCGTGATCCAGGCCGGCCTGCTGTCCCTCGTCGCCCTGGCGATCCTGGTCAGCACGGCGGCCGATCTCCTCGGCGAACTCATCAACCCGGCTGCGAGGGTCCGCCATGGCGCTCACTGAACACGCCCCCGACATCCGGCCGCACGGGGCGGCCCACCTCCTCGCGGCGATCGGCAGGGCGGCTCGCTCCGGCTGGCGGGCCTGGCGGCGCCTGCCGTGGACCGTGCGGGCGGGGGCCCTCGTCCTCACCGCGGTGCTGTCGGTCCTGCTGCTCACCCCCTGGATCGCGCCCTACGACCCCGCGACCCAGGACCTCACCCACCGGCTGGCCGCCCCCAGCGCCGGACACTGGCTCGGCACCGACCAGTTGGGCCGGGACGTGCTGAGCAGACTGATGTGGGGCGGACGGTTCTCCGTGACCATCGCGGCGATCACGCTGGTGCTCTGCGCGGTCCTCGGCACGCTCATCGGGGCGTTCAGCGCACGCGTCGGCGGCCTCGTCGATGAGCTGCTGATGCGCACGGTCGATCTGCTCATCTCCATCCCCGACGTGATCGTCGCGCTGTTCCTCATCGCGATCCTCGGCACCGGCCACGGCACCCTGATCGCGGCCCTCACCGTCGTCGGCTGGACCCCGTTCGCCCGGCTCATGCGCGGCCTGGCCCTGGAGATCAACAGCCGGGACTTCATCGAGGCCGCCGAGGCGCTGGGCTGCTCCCGCACCTTCGTCATCGTGCGGCACATCATCCCCAACGCCATCCGCCCGGTCACGGCGCTCGCCTTCCTCCGTTTCGGGCACAAGCTCATCACGGTGGGTGGCCTGTCGTTCATCGGGCTCGGCGTGCAGCCGCCGGACTCCGACTGGGGCGCGATGCTGCTGGACGCGCAGGTCTACATGGAGCAGGTGCCGCTGCTGGTGATCGTGCCCGGTCTGGCGATCTTCCTCACCGCCCTCAGCGTCACCCTCATCGGACAGGGCGTCGAGCCCGGGGAGGAAGCGCGTCGATGACCACCGAGGACATGACGACGGCCCTCGGCCGGCCGTCACCGGTCAACCCGATCCGTCGCAGGACCCTGACCTCCCAGGTCACCGAGCAGCTCAGGGACGGCATCCACCGCGGCGTCTTCCTGCCCGGCACCCAGCTCCACGAGACCGAGCTGGCCGAACGGCTCGGCGTCAGCAGGGGACCGGTCCGCGAGAGCCTGCAACGCCTCATCCAGGAAGGACTGCTGGCCAGTCAGCCCCATCGCGGCGTCTTCGTGCCGGTGCTCAGCGAGGACGACGTCGTGGACGTCTTCTTCGCCCGCGAGGCCGTGGAGGCCGCGGCCTTCCGCCGCGTCATCACCGCCCGCGCGTCCGCTGAACTGCTGGACGCCCTGCGCCGGGTGGTGGACGACATGGCCACGGCGGCCGAGGACGACAACTGGTGGGGCGTCGCCGACCTCGACCTCAGCTTCCACCGCATGGTGGTCGAGGCGGCCGGAAGCCACCGCCTCAACCGCATGTTCGACACCCTCGTCTCCGAGACCCGGCTCTGCCTCAACATGTACGCCGACCTCGAACCCGACCGCATGGACCTGCTGCCCGAACACCGGGGTTTGGTCGATCTCATCGCGGGCGCCGACCTGCCCACCGCCCTCACCACCCTGCGCCAGCACTTCGACGAAGCCGTCGTCACCCTGCGGCGCCGTCTGCGCCAGTCCGCCACGGCGGACGGCGGAACCCAGCAGCGGAAACGCTGACTCCCCCTGACGGGAAGGAGGCCGGACATGTACCGGCGACAGCACGACGAACGGACCCCCGGCCCGGCGAACGGCCCGGACGGTGACATCTCACTCGAAGTCCGGGATCTGCGCGTGGAGTTCACCGGCACCACCCCCACCAAGGCCGTCGAGGGCCTCGATCTCACCGTCCGGCGCGGCGAGATCGTCGCCCTCGTCGGGGAGTCGGGCTCGGGGAAGAGCGTCACGGCGCGCGCCGTGATGGGACTGCTTCCCGCCGGCGCCCGTGTCACCGAGGGCTCCATCGCCCTCGACGGCGAGAACGTGGTGGGCCTGCCCGCCCGCCGCATGGACGCGATCCGCGGGAAGCGGGTGGCCATGCTCTTCCAACAGCCCAAGGCCATGCTCGACCCGACGGCCACCGTGCGCGACCAGGTGGCCGAGCCGCTGTGGCTGCACGGCGGGCTCAGCCGCCGTCAGGCCGGGAAACGGGTGCCCGCACTGCTCGCCGACGTCGGCATCCCCGAGCCCGAACGCCGGGCGGGGGCCTACGCGCACCAGCTCTCCGGCGGCATGGCCCAGCGCGTGATGATCGCCGCCGCCCTGGCCGGCGACCCCGGCCTGCTCATCGCGGACGAGCCCACCACCGCGCTGGACGTCACCGTGCAGGCCCAGATCCTGCGGCTGCTGAAGCTCAAGCAGCGCGAGTCGGGCATGTCGGTCCTGCTGATCACCCACGATCTCGGCATCGTCGCCTCGATCGCGGACCGGGTCGCGGTCATGTACGCCGGCCGCATCGTGGAGGACGGCACCACCGCCGACCTCTTCGCCGATCCCCAACACCCCTACACCCAGGCCCTGATGAAGGCATCCCTGCTCGAACAGGAGCAGAACCGGCTCTACACCATCCCGGGCAGCGCCACCCAGTCCCGCGCCCTGCACCAGGGCTGCCGCTTCCGGCCGCGCTGTACGGTCGCGGAGGGCCTGGGCATCGCCAAGAACTGCGAGAGCCGCGAGCCGACGCTGCACGCCTGCGGCACCGGCCACCGCTCCCGATGCTGGATCCCCACACCCGAGGTGGTGACGGCGTGACGGCCCACCCGTCGGTCTCCGCGCCGCCGTTGCTGAGCGTGGAGCACGTGGTCAAGCACTTTCCGGTCGGCGGCGGCCCGTTGTTCGGCCGGCGGCAGAAGGTGCACTCGGTCGACGACGTCTCCTTCACCGTCCGGGCCGGTGAAGTGCTCGGGCTGGTCGGCGAGTCGGGCTGCGGGAAGAGCACCCTGGCGCGGGTGGTCCTCGGGCTGGCGGGGACCGACGCGGGGCGCGTCATGTTCGACGGCACCGACGTCGCCGGGCGCAGGGGCGCCGCGCGCAAGGCCCTGCGGCGGTCCATGCAACTCGTCTTCCAGGACCCCTACGCCGCTCTCGACCCGCGGATGCGGCTGGGCACCAGCCTCGACGCCCCGCTGGCCCAGCACGGCATCGGCACCGGCGAGGAGCGGCGGGCCCGCATCCTGGAGGTGCTGGGACAGGTCGGCCTGGACGAGTCGTTTCTCGACCGCCGCCCGGCCCAGTGCTCCGGCGGGCAGTTGCAGCGCGTGGTGGTGGCGCGGGCGCTGCTGCTCGGACCGCGCTTCCTCGTGTGCGACGAGCCGACCTCGGCGCTTGACGCGTCGATCCGGGCGCAGATCCTCAACCTTCTGGTCGAGCTGAAGGAACGCCTCGGCCTCACCCTGCTGATCATCTCCCACGACCTGCGCGTCGTACGCCACATCTGCGACCGGGTCGCCGTCATGTACCTGGGCGAGATCATCGAAGTCGCGCCCCGCGACGAGCTGTTCGAGCGGCCCGCCCACCCGTACACCCAGGCACTGCTCGCCGCCTCGCTGCCGGAACAGCCCGGTGCGGAGACGGACTTCGGCACCCTGCGCGGTGAACCGCCCAGCCCCATAGACCCGCCCGCCGGATGCCGCTTCCGCCGCCGCTGCCCGATGGCTCGCGAGCGCTGCGCCACCGAGGCTCCCGCGCCCCGGGAGGCGGGGCCCGGCCACTCCGTCTCCTGTCACTACTGGAACACCACCGAGAACCCGGTCCAGAACCCGGTCCAGAACCCGGTCCAGAATCCGGTCCAGAACCCGACCCCGACCCCGAAATGAGGACGCCGCCGATGTCCGCGGACCAGCACCCCCACCCGCACCCGCACCCTCACGCGGAGGGCCACGACGGCCACGGCCACCCGCACGCCGACCACGAGCACCCGCACGCCGACCAAGGCCACGCGCACGGGGAGCACGAGCACCCGCACGGGGAGCACCCGCACGGGGACCACGAGCACCCGCACGCCGACCAAGGCCACGCGCACGGGGAGCACGAGCACCCGCACGGGGAGCACCCGCACGGGGAGCACGGCCACGGGCACGCGCACGGCGGCCACGGCCACGACCACGGGGAGCACGGGCACGACCACCCGGGCGGGCTGCGCGGCTTCCTGCTGGAGATCTTCCGCCCGCACAGCCACGACGCGGCCGACTCGACCGACGACGCCCTGGAGTCCTCCGCGGAGGGCATCCGCGCCCTGAAGATCAGCCTGGTCGCCCTGATGGTGACCGCGCTCCTCCAGGTCGTCGTGGTCGTGATCTCCGGCTCGGTCGCCCTCCTCGCCGACACGATCCACAACTTCTCGGACGCGCTGACCGCGCTGCCGCTCTGGTTCGCCTTCGCCCTCAGCGCCCGCGCCGCCTCCCGCCGCTACACCTATGGCTACGGCCGCTCCGAGGACCTGGCCGGCATCTTCATCGTGCTGATGATCGCCACCTCCGCCGTCGTGGCCGGGTGGGAGTCCGTCGACCGGCTGCTGGACCCGCGCGATCTGGACAATGTCTGGCTCGTCGCGGCGGCCGGCGCCATCGGCTTCATCGGTAACGAGCTGGTCGCCAAGTACCGCATCAGCGTGGGCCGCAGGATCGGTTCCGCCGCCCTGGTGGCCGACGGCCTGCACGCCCGCACCGACGGATTCACCTCCCTGGCCGTGGTCTTCGGAGCGCTCGGCGTCTGGCTCGGCTTCCCCCTCGCCGACCCCATCGTGGGCCTGCTCGTCACCGTCATGATCCTCATGGTGCTCCGCGGCGCCGCGCGGGACATCTTCCGCAGGCTGATGGACGCCGTCGATCCCGACGCCGTGACCGCCGCCGAGGAGACCATCAGCCGCGTCCCCGGCGTGGTCGAGGTGGAGGCGTTCCGCATGCGCTGGATCGGTCACCGGTTGCACGGGGAGGCCGCGATCGCCGTGGACTGCGGCAGCACCGTTGTCGAGGGGCACGACATCGCCCAGGAGGTCCGGCACCGGCTCCTGCACTCCGTGCCCAAGCTGGAGGACGTGATGGTCCATGTCAGCCCGTGCAGCCACGAGGACCACGACTACCACGCCCGTTCCGCCCACCACTTCCAGCGAGCGTCCTGATGGAACCGGCGAAGGTCGCCGTGGCCGTCCCGCTGTCGTCATCGCCCCTGGCGGTGACGGCCCCCTGGCAGCCGCCGGCCGGCGCGCTGTGGGGCGGCGTGTGGCGCGACGGCGAGACCTCGTTCACCGTCCACGACCCCGAGGACGGCAGCCGGCTCGGCTCGGTGACGGATGCCAGTGCGGCCGAGGTGGGCGCGGCGGTGGAGGCCGTGGCCGCCGCCGTCCACTCCGGTCAGCCGTGGCCGGCGTGGCGCCGCCGCGAGGCGCTCCAGCGGGCCGCCGCCCTGCTCGGGCAGCGCCGGGTGACGCTGGCCGAGCTGATATCCCGGGAGGGCAGCAAGACGGTGCGGGAGGCGGACGCCGAGGTGTCCCGGGCCGCCGAGACGCTGCGGCTCTCCGCCGAACAGGCCGGCCGCCTCACCGGTGAGACGCTGCCCTTCGACGACACGGCGCGGGGCGCCGGCCGCCTCGGCTGGTACACCCGCGAGCCGGTCGGCGTGGTGGCGGCCATCACGCCGTTCAACGACCCGCTCAACCTGGTCGCCCACAAGCTGGGCCCCGCGCTGGTCGCGGGAAACGGCGTGGTGCTGAAGCCCGCCGAGGCGACGCCGCTGACCGCGCTGGCCTTCGCCGCCGTCCTGCTCGACGCCGGGATTCCCGCCGACCGGCTCGCCGTGGTCCCGGGCACCGGCGCCCGGGCGGGCCAGGCCCTGGTCGGCCACCCGCTGGTCGATCTGGTCTCCTTCACCGGCGGCCACCGGACGGGTGACGCCGTGGCGCGGGCGGCCGGGGCGAAGAAGACCCTGATGGAGCTGGGCGGCAACAACTGCGTGCTCGTCCTCCATGACGCCGACCCGGTCCGCGCCGCGCGGGCCGTCGTGGCCGGTGCCTTCGGCGTGGCCGGTCAGAACTGCCTGTCGGTGCAGCGCGTCCTCGTCGCGGCACCGCTCGTGGACCGGTTCACCGACGAGGTGGTGGCCGCGACCGGGCTGCTGCGGGTGGGCAGCAAGCGGGACCCCCGCACCGACGTCGGCCCGCTCATCACCGAGCGCGAGGCCGCGCGGGTGGCGCTGTGGGTCGAGGAGGCGCTGACCGACGGTGCCGTGCTGCGCGCGGGCGGGCGCCGGGAGGGAGCGTTCCACTGGCCGACCGTCCTCACCGGTGTCCCCGCCGCTGCCCGGCTGATGGTGGAGGAGGTCTTCGGACCGGTACTGGCCATCGACGCGTTCGACACCGTGGACGAGGCCGTGGCCCGGGCCAACGGCACCGCGTTCGGGCTCCAGGCGGGGGTGTTCACGGCCGGCCTCGACACCGCTCTGGCCGTCGCGGAACGGCTCCGGGTCGGCGCGGTCATGATCAACGACAGCAGCGACTTCCGGATCGACGCCATGCCGTTCGGCGGCCCGAAGCGGTCCGGTGTCGGCCGGGAGGGGGTGCGTTACGCGGTCGAGGCCATGACGGAGCCGAAGATCGTCGCGGTCCGCCGCGACTGAGCGTCTCCGCCCCGGACACCCCCGCCCGCAACCGCCGTGCCGGGCAGGGGTGTCCGGAAACAGCCGTCCCGGCTCGGCCGCCCGCTATCCGGCAGTAGGATGTTGACAATCGACACTGCTGTTGGCGGAGGAATCGTGACCGAAGGGGTGCCGGGCCTGGTCCCGATCGCGCGGCGCAGCACGTCAAGTCTCATTCTGGACCAGCTCCGTGAGCGCATCGTGGACGGCACTTTCCCCGCGGGCAGCCAGGTGGCGGAGGCGCAGCTCGCGGCGACGTTCGGCATCAGCCGGGGACCGGTGCGGGAAGCTCTCCAGCGGCTGATCCAGGAGGGCTTGCTCGTCAACATCAGGAACCGCGGCGTCTTCGTCGTGGAGCTGGGTCCCATCGACGTCGAGGATCTTTTCTTCTCCCGCCGCCTCATCGAGCGGCAGGCGGCCGGGCTGCTCTGGAAGAGCAAGGACGAGCGTCATCTGGCCCGTCTCCGGGAGTCGGCCGAGGACATGGCCGCCGTCCCGGCCGCGGAGTGGAGCCGGCTCGTGGAGCGGGATCTGGCCTTTCATGAAAGCCTCGTCGCGTCCGCCGACAGCCCCCGCCTCACCCGGATGTTCGCCACGCTCGCCGCGGAGACCCGCATCTGCCTGTCGAACCTGCCGGTCCGTGAGCCGCGTCCGGACCTCCTCGCCGAGGAGCATCGCGGCCTGGTCGCCCTGCTCCGCGACGGTGGTGAGGCGTCACTTCTCGCCGCTCTCGACAGCCACCTCGACTCGTCGCTGCGTCGGCTGACCGCGCGGGATTGATGCCCGCGCGACCTCGTGCGACCTCCGCGCGGGCCGGCGCCGCGACCTCCGCGCGGGCCGGCGCCGCGGGCTACGCGCGGGCCGGTGCCGCGGGCTACGCGCGGGCCGGTGCCGCGGGCTACGCGCGGGCCGGTGCCGCGGGCTACGCGCGGGCCGGTGCCGCGGGCTACGCGCGGGCCGGTGCCGCGGGCTACGCGCGGGCCGGTGCCGCGGGCTACGCGCGGGCCGGTGCCGCGGGCTACGCGCGGGCCGGTGCCGCGGGCTACGCGCGGGCCGGTGCCGCGGGCTACGCGCGGGCCGGTGCCGCGGGCTACGCGCGGGCCGGTGCCGCGGGCTACGCGCGGGCCGGTGCCGGTGCCGGTGCCGGTGCCGCGGGCTCGGGCGCGTCTTCCCCGAGCACGGCCCGCAGCACGCTGTGGATGGCCGGATCGGCCACCGTGTAGTACATGAACGTGCCCTGCCGGCGGGCCTTGACCGCGCCGGACAGCCGCAGCTTGGACAGGTGCTGGCTCACCGCCGCCGGGTTGGCCCCGACGATCTCGGCCAGGCAGGCCACATTGGTCTCGCCCTGGGCGAGCGCGTACAGCAGACGTAGCCGTGTGGGGTCGCTGAGGATGCGCAGCAGCTCGCTCGCCCGGTCCACGACCTCGGACTCCGGGACATGGAAATCCTCGATATCCGCATGCATAGTCAGATTCTATCCCCAGTGGTGCCGGTGGGCGGGTGGACCCGGTGGACGGGAACGTCTCGGGGCGCCCACGCCGTACGGCGGAAGAGCGCCCCGAGACGAGCGGGGGGACTGGTCAGACCCCGGTGCGCCGGGGCTCGGCCCCTTGCCGCCGTTCCCCGGGCCAGGCCGCCGAGCGCAGCAGCCGCAGGCCGTTGAGCCCGACGATCACGGTCGAGCCCTCGTGCCCGGCCACCCCGAGCGGCAGCGGCAGGTGGCCCGCCAGGTCCCACACGACCAGGACCGAGATGAACGTGCCCGCGATGACGAGGTTGGCCATCACCACCCGGCGGGCCCGACGGGAGAGCGCGATCACGGACGGGATCGTGTCGAGTTCGTCCCGGACCACCACCGCGTCGGACGTCTCCAGCGCCAGATCCGACCCGGCCCGGCCCATGGCCACGCCCAGGTGCGCCGCCGCCATGGCCGGCGCGTCGTTGACGCCGTCGCCGACGACCAGGGTCCGGTAGCCGGCGTCCTCCAGCTCGCGGACGGCCGCCACCTTGTCCTCCGGAAGCAGGCCGGCCCGCACGTCCTCGATGCCCACCTCGCGGGCCAGGCGCCGGGCGGCGCGGGCGTTGTCCCCGGTGAGCAGGACCGGCGGAGCGCCGGTCAGCTCCGCGACCGCCCGGACGGTCCCGGCCGCGCCGGGACGCGGCCGGTCGGCGATCCCGAGCACGGCGACGGGCGTGCCGTCCACGCGGACCACCACGGCCGTGCGGCCCGCTTCCTCCAGCTCCGGCACCACGGTGTCGGCCGGGCCGGTGATCTCCCGCAGCAGGTGGGCGGGGCTGCCCACCTCGATCCGGTGGCCGCCGACCAGGGCGCTGACGCCCCGGCCCGGCGCGGAGGAGAAGTCCGTGACGGGGTCGGGGGAGATGCCGCGCTCCGCGGCGGCGGTCACGACGGCACGTGCCAGCGGGTGCTCCGAGCGGTACTCGGCGGCTGCCGCCAGCCGCAGCACCCCCGCCGCGTCCAGCTGGGTGCCCGGCAGGACGCGGACGTCCGCCACGCGCGGGGTGCCCTCGGTGAGGGTGCCGGTCTTGTCGAACGCCACCCGGTCGGTGGCGCCCAGACGCTCCATCACGACCGCCGACTTCACCAGCACGCCGTGCCGGCCGGCGTTGGCGATGGCCGCCAGCAGCGGGGGCATCGTCGCCAGCACGACCGCGCAGGGCGAGGCGACGATCATGAACGTCATCGCCCGCAGCAGCGCGTCGTCCAAGCTCTGGCCCAGGCCGAAGAAGGGCACGGCGAAGATCAGCAGGGTCGCGACCACGATGCCCACGGAGTACCGCTGTTCGATCTTCTCGATGAAGAGCTGGGTGGGGGCCTTGGTATCGCTGGCCTGCCGCACCATCGCCACGATCCGGGCCACCACCGAGTCCTCGGCGGGCCGGGTCACCAGCACCCGCAGGGCGCCGCCGCCGTTGAGCGTGCCGGCGAACACCTCGTCGCCCATGAGCTTGGGCACGGGCAGCGGCTCGCCGGTGATGGTGGCCTGATCCACGTCGCTCGCGCCGTCGATCACCTCGCCGTCGGCGCCGACCCGTTCGCCGGGCCGGACCAGGATCTCGTCGCCGACGACCAGTTCGGCGGTGGCCACCACCTCCTCGCCGCCCGCCGCCGTCAGCCGGGTGGCGTGCTCGGGCGCCAGGTCCAGCAGGCCCCGCACTGAGTCGGCCGTCCGCTGGGTGGCGTACGCCTCCAGGGCGCCCGACGTGGCGAAGATGACGATCAGCAGGCCGCCGTCCAGCACCTGACCGATCGACGCGGCGCCGATCGCGGCCACGATCATCAGCAGATCCACGTCGAGGCTCTTCTCCCGAAGCGCCGTCAGACCCGCCCACAGCGGCTCCCAGCCGCCGGCCACGTAGCAGGAGAGATACAGGGTCCAGGTCGCCCAGCCCGGCGCGCCCGCGACGTCGGCCACGACGCCGAGCACGAACAGGGCGGTCGCCGCCGCCGCCCAGCGCACCTCGGCCAGCGCCCACAGCCGCGTGCGGTGCGCGGTCACCGGCCCGCGCGGGGGTGCCGCCGCGGGCTCGGCGATAGCGGTTCGACCGGTCGTCGCCGCCATGGTCATCAACTCCATCCGTTCCGTCCGTGTCTCCGGGAGCCGGCGTCGATGACGGCCGGAGCACCACGGACTATAGCTCATACTTGCGTATACACGCAGATACTTAGATGCGCGGAAAGGTGGAGCGCGGCAAGTGGACTGAAAGGAAGGAGAGTTGATCGGCGCACGACTGTGCGGGTCGCCGCTCAAAAGCGTTACTCTGACCTCGCACGGAGCGGCGTGTCCTGGGGCGGGCGCGTGCGCGGGGACACAGGAACGGGAGCTGCCGTGGCGGACCAGAACGTCGAGATCGACCTGAGCAGGCCCAGCATCGCGCGCGTCTACGACGCGGTGCTCGGCGGCAAGGACAACTACGAGGTCGACCGCGTCGTCGCCGACCAGGTGCGGGCGACCATGCCGCACATCGGCGACGTGGGCTGGTTCAACCGGGCGGCGCTGGGCCGGGCGGTCCGCCATCTGACGAGCGAGGTCGGCATCCAGCAGTTCGTGGACCTGGGCGCCGGTCTGCCCACCATGGAGAACACCCATCAGGTCGCTCAGCGCCACAACCCCGCCGCCCGCGTGGTGTACGTGGACAACGACCCGATCGTGCTCGCCCACGGCCGGGCCCTGCTGGAGGAGAACGACCGGACGGCCGTCGTCACCGCCGACCTGCGCGACCCCGGGACGGTCCTCGGCCACCCCGTCCTGCGCGAGCTGATCGACTTCGGCCAGCCGGTCGGCGTCCTGCTGGTCGGGATGCTGCACCACCTGCACGACGACGAGAACCCGCAGGGCATCGTGGACAGCTACCTGGCCGCCGTCCCGCCCGGCAGCCACCTGGTCATCACGCACTTCTGCGACACGGGCCCGGAGGCCCGCGCCGTGGAGAAGACGATGCTGGAATTCCTCGGCACCGGCCGGTTCCGGACCATCGAGGAGATCGAGGCGTACTTCCAGGGCCTGGAGCTGCTCGAACCGGGCGTGGTGCCGCTCCCGATGTGGCACCCCGACGGCCCGGTCGAGCAGCCGCTGTCCGTCGCCCAGCGCCTCATGGCCGGGGGCGTCGCCCGCAAGCCCTGACCGTACACCGGCCGGTCACAGGCGCTCGAAGCCGCGCACCCGCTCCCAGTCGGTGACCGCCGTCTCGAACGCGGTCAGTTCGGCGCGCGCGGCCTGGGCGTAGTGGGTGACGACCGCCTCGCCGAAGACCTTCGCGGCGATCTCGCTGCGCTCCCAGCGGCGCAGTGCCTCCGTCAGGGTGGCGGGCAGGCGCGGGACGGCCGGGTCGGCCAGGGCGTTGGCGGTGTGCGGGGGCGGCAGGGGCAGCCGGTTGTCGATGCCGTGCAGCCCGGCGGCGACGGCCGCCGCCACGGCGAGGTACGGGTTGGCGTCCCCGCCGGGCACCCGGTGCTCGATGCGCAGGGACTGTCCCGCGCCCACCACGCGCACCGGGCACGTCCGGTTGTCGCGGCCCCAGGTGATGCCGGTGGGGGCGAACGCGCCGGGCTGGAGGCGCTTGTAGGAGTTGATGTTGGGCGCCATCAGCAGCGCGAAGTCGGGCAGGCAGGCCAACTGGCCCGCCACGAAGTGCCGCATCAGGTCCGACATGCCGTCATCCGCCGCCGCGTCGGCCAGCACCGGGGTGCCGTCGGTGCCACGCAGCGAGAGATGGATGTGGCACGAATTGCCCTCACCCTGGTCGTACTTGGGCATGAACGTGAGCGCCACGCCCTCCTGCGCGGCGATCTGCTTGGCACCGTTCTTGAACACCACGTGGTTGTCGCAGGTGACCATCGCCTCCGCGTACCGGAAGACGATCTCGTACTGCCCGGGGTGGCATTCGCCCCTGGCCGTTTCCAACGCCAGCCCCGCGCCCGCCATTTCGCGGCGGATGCGGCGTACCACCGGCTCGATCGCCGTCAGTCCCTGGAGCGCGTAGTCCACGTTGTAGCTCGTGGCGGGGGACAGACCGTGGTAGCGGCGGTCCCACGCGGCCCGGTAGGAGTCGAGGAAGACCAGGAACTCCAGCTCCGTCCCGGCGAACGCGGTCAGCCCGCGCTCGGCCAGCCGGTCGAGCTGGATGCGCAGCACCTGGCGCGGCGCGACCTCCACCGGGGCGCCGCCGGGCCACACCGCGTCGGCGAGGACCAGCGCGGTGCCCGGGTCCCAGGGCAGCGTGCGCAGGGTCGACGGGTCGGGGCGCAGCTCGAAGTCGCCGAAGCCGCTCTCCCAGGCGTCGATGGCGTAGCCCGGGCCGGTGCCCATCTCCACGTCGGAGGCGAGGAGATAGACGCACGCCCCGAAGCCGCGCTCGGCGGCCTCCGCCAGGAAGTACGGCACGGACAGGCGGCTGCCCTGGAGCCGGCCCTGAAGATCGGGGACGGAGACGATGACCTCCTCGACGCGGCCGGCGTCGGCCTGGGCGCGCAACCGCGCCCACGGGGTCTCGGGCGCGGTCATATCCGCTCCTGGGCAGGGGAGTTGGTGAGCGAGTCGACGAGGGGATGGGCGAGGGGATTGGCGACGGTGCCGTGGACGATGTCGAACCCCTCGTCTTTCTCGGCGCGGTCGTGGAAACCGCCGCCGAGCAGCTGCTCGCGGTTGAGCGCCACCCGGTCGAACTCCGGTGCTAGCAGGCCGAACTCCTCGAATCGGTCGGACAGCTCGGGGAACCGCGCGTGGTAGCGCAGGATCTCGGCGCGGACCATCGCCCAGAACTCCTCCTCGGGCACCCCCAGATGCTCGGCGGCCAGCGGGGCGAAGAACCGGAAGTGGCCCGCGAAGACCGCGCTGAGCAGCGAGTGCGCCAGCTCCCGGGCCGGCCAGCGCAGCAGCAGCGCGTCGGCGCGCTCGGACAGCGCCTCGTACTCGGGGTGGCTGCCGGGCAGCAGGTTCACATCCTCGGCGAAGTCCTTGACGGCGATGCCGATGGGTAGGTCGGCGGCGTCGTAGAGGATCACGGTGTTCTCGCCGTGCGGGCAGTAGGCCACGCCGTACCGGTAGAGGTAGTGCAGCAGGCCGGGCAGCAGGGCCCCGAAGAAGCGAGCCAGCCAGGTGCGCGGCGCGAGGCCGGAGCGTTCGACGAGTTCGGCGACGAGCGCGCGGCCGTCCGAGCCGACCGTCAGCAGCGCGGCCATGGTCCGGGCCTTCTCGCCCTCCCGTAGCAGCGCCGCGACCGGCTCGCGCCAGACCGCGCCCAGCAGCTCGTGGTAGCGGTAGGGGGCGTCCTGCACGGACGCGTACAGCGGATGCCGCACGGCCACCGCCGCGACCTCGCCCAGCGGATGGAAGCGCAGCTCGTCGCGGAGGTACGGGTCGGCGACGCGCACCGCGTGCAGCCAGGCCGTCACATCGGGGGCGGCCCGGGTCGGCTCGGGCGAAAGCCCCCGCCACACCAGGGTGTTGCGGATCAGCAGCGGCACCTTCACGTTGCGCCGGTGCGGGTGGTCGAGGTTGGCGAGGGTGCGGATGGACTGGAGGGGGCGGTAACGGTCGGGGCCCTCGCCGAGCGGCACGATGCGGCCGTCCGCGAGATAGGGCGCGAAGAGCGTCGCGACGGCCTCGTCCCAGTGGAAAGGGTGCACGGGCAGCCAGTGGTAGTCCGCCGGGTCGTGTCCGCCGGCGGCGCGGGCGTCCCGCAGCACCGCCGCGAACCGCTCGCGGGTCTCCGCGTCCAGCTCCTCGGCGAGGAGGGCGTCGGCGTCCAGGCCGTGGACGCCGCCGTAGGAGGCGAGACCGGAGTGCACGGCGGCCCACCGCAGGCGCAACGAGCCGGCCGCCTCGGGCGCGTAGGCGGCGGCGTCGGAGGCCGAGAAGCCCAGCCGGCCCTTGTTGAGCAGCATGCAGGGGTGACCGTCCTGGTGGGCCTCCAGATCGAGGTGGTCCAGGTCGGCCAGCTCGGCGGCGGGCAGCCCGCGCGCGATCACCTCGGCCTCGGCCCGCCGGGTCGCGGTCAGCTCGCGCAGCACCTCGGCGGTGGTCGGCCCGTCCCAGCCGAGGACCGGCCGGGCGTCGAGCAGCAGCCGCTCGGGCCCGGCCTCGCCGCCGTCGTCGGGGGCGGGATGGCGGCGGAGGGTGCCGGGCACGAGCCGCCAGGTGCCGAACGTGCCCCGCGCGGCCCGGAACGACCAGTGCGCGCCGTCCCCGAGCTCCAGCCGCCAGCCGTCGTCCGGACCGCCGGCGTCGGGCACGGGAACGAGTAGTTCCTCGTAGGCGAACTCCTCGACGGCCTTGACGACGAGCCGCTGGCCCGCCTGCGCCCAGGCGTCGCGCGTGGTGGGGTTCATCGCTTGTTCTCCTCGGAGTACAGGGGGAAGACCGGCCGCGCCGCCTCGGCGGCCGGGGGAACGCGAGCGGGACGGGCCGGGAGCACCCGGGCCCCCTCGGCGCCGGTCTCCGCGCCGGGCGGAAGGACGGACCGAGGGCCCGGAAGCGGCCCGCGCGCCCACGGATCGACAGCCGCGCCGGCCCCCGCCAGGGCGGACGCCGGATCACCAACGGCCGCGCCGCCGGCCTCCGTCCGCGCCGCCCCGGCGGCTGAGACCGCGGCGCGGACCGCTTGCTTGTCCGGATCGCCTCCGGCCGTGCCACCGCTCGCCGGTCGTGTCAATGCGGTGGTGGTGGCGACCGGTTGCCCTGCCGGGGCGTCAACGGCCTTGCCACCGGCCTTCGGCCTCGTCGGCTCGGCGGTGGCGAACGGTCGTTTCTCCGGGTGGGCAACGTCCCGGCTCGGCGGTGCCGTTCCCGCCGTCGGCCGTGGCGAGGCGGGGGCCGTCGCCGGGGTGCTGCGTGCGGGGCGGAGGGCCAGGGCCACGGCGCATGCCTGGATGGCCGCCGCGACGACCAGGGGGAAGGCCAGGTCGTGGGAGACGGCGGCGGTCGCGGCGATCGGGGCCGCCAGCAGGCCGACGGAACGGGCCGTCTCCACGGCGGTGTAGGCCGGACCGTCGGTGCCGGTCGCGCGGAACATCCACAGCTCGACGGAGACCTGTCCCAGCCCCAGCCCCACACCGAACAGCAGCCGCCCGCCGACCAGTCCGGGCAGGGAGTCGGCCAGGGCCTGCCAGGCCAGCCCGGCCGCCCCCACGGCCATGGCGACCGGCAACAGCCGGTCGCCGAGCGTCTCGTGGCAGCGGCGCACGGTCGGCAGCACGGCCAGCGCGGCCACGCTCGGCAGGAAGAACAGCACGGCGGACGCGGCCGAACCGCCGCCCAGGCTGTCGGAGAACTCGGTGAAGAACGGGCGCGCCACATTGGTGGAGAAGTCGAACGCGAGCCCGATCAGCGCGGCGTAGGCGAGCACGACGAGCCGTGAACGGCGGCGCGGCGCGGCGGTGGGAGCCACCGGGGCGGTCCCGGCCTCCTCCCGGCCCTCCCGGGATGCCCGGCCCTCCTGGGATGCCCGGCTCTCCTGGGATGCCCGGCCCTCCTGGGATTCCTGGCCCTGCCGGCCCAGGACCCGGTACGTCAGCACGGCCAGCACCGCGTCCACCACCGCGAACGCCGCAATCCCGACGCGCGGTTCGGGCAGCGCCAGCACCCCGGCCCCGACCACCGTCGCGACCACGACCGACAGATGGAAGACCACCACGATCGAGCAGAGCCCCGCCAGCCGCGCCCGTTCGCCGCCGCCCCCCTCCGGGCCGCCGTCCTCGCCGTGCTCCGCGATGAACGCCGGATAGGCCAGCAGCAGCGCGCAGTTGGTCGCCACGATCAGCGTGGACAGCACGGTGTACGCGGCGTAACTGGGCGCCATGCCCAGCAGCAGGTCCAGCACCGCCGACCCGCACAGCCCCGACAGCACCAGCCGGTGCAGCGGCCACCGCCGGGCCGCCAGCCCCCACAGGGGGAGGGCGGCGAGCCCGACGAGGCGGCAGACCCACAGGTACAGACCGGTCGCCTCCGCGTCGTCGATCCCGTACAGCCGCTCGAAGAGCTGCGGCAGAAAGGGCGTCAGCGCCGTCTCGGCGACCAGATGGAGGCCGACGACCGAGATCAGCACCGCCTTGGCGCGGGATCTCATCGTGGTATGCCCACGGCGGCGGGGAGCGCCGAAGCCACCGGCGCGTCCGGAATCGGCGCGCCGAACGTCGTGAACGCCTGCCGCCGCGGCACGTCCAGCACCGTGCGCCCGGCGGCGGCGTTGAGGATCGTCGCCGCCCGCCACGCCCCGAGGGAGAGGTCGGGGGCGCCGACGCCGTGCGTGTGCGTCTCGGCGTTCTGCGCGTACAGCGCGCCGGTGACCCGGGGGTCGAGCGCCACCCGGTAGTCGCCGTCGATCCGGTAGCGACCCTTGTCGTCCCAGTCCACCAGGTCGGTCAGGGTGTCCAGGAAGGCCGGCCGGACGGCCGCGTAGCCGGTGGCCGCCACCACGGCCGAGGTCCGCACCTCGAACGTCTCGCCCTGCTGATCGTGTCGGCAGGTCAGCAGATAGCCGTCGCCGACCGCCTCGGCCGCCGCCACCCGCACCCCCGGCTGCAGCGCGGCACGCGGCTCGCCGCCGCCGATGGTCCGCTCGTACAGCTCGTCGTGGATGTCGCCGAGCGTCTTCTCACTGACGCCCTTGTAGAGCTGCCACTGCTCGCGCACCAGCCGCTCGCGCGTCGCCTCGGGCAGGCTCCGGAAGTACCGGATGTAGTCCGGCGTGAAGTGTTCGAGGCCGATCTTGCTGTACTCCATCGGCGCGAACGCGGGCGTCCGGGCGAGCCAGCGGACGAACGGGCCGCCCGCGCCGTCGCCGTCCTGCCGCCGCAGCAGATCGAGCATCACCTCGGCGCCCGACTGCCCGGCGCCGATCACGGTCACGTCCGGCAGGGCGCCCAGCTCCTCGCGGTGGGCGCGGAAGTCGGCGCTGTGCAGCACGCGCCCGGCGTGCGCCTCGGTGAGGAACGGCCGCAGCGGCTCGGGCACCACCGGCGAGGTGCCCACGCCGAGCACGACCTGCCGCGCCGTCACCCGGCTGACCGCCCCGGACGACGAACGGTACGTCACGGCGAAGGCGTCCGCCGTCTCATCCCACTCCAGCGCGGTGACCTCGGCGTCGAAGCGGCAGGACGGCAGCCGTTCGGCGGCCCAGCGGCAGTAGTGGTCGTACTCGCGGCGCGGGATGTGGAAGCGCTCCGAGAAGAAGAACGTGAACATCCGGTCGTGCGCGCGCAGGTAGTTGAGGAACGACCACGGGCTGGTCGGGTCGGCCATGGTGACCAGATCCGCGAGGAACGGCACCTGGAGAACTGTTCCTTCCATCAGCAGTCCCGGGTGCCAGGAGAAGGCCGGCTTGGCGTCGAGGAAGAGGGCGTCGAACCCGGCGACCCCGTCGGCCAGCGCGGCCAGGGACAGGTTGAACGGGCCGATGCCGACGCCGACGAGGTCGTAGGGGGCGTTCCGGTCGGGGGATGCCGAGGACGCGGTCACCGCTGTGCCTCCGTCAGGGGGTTGGGGAGATCGATGTAGACGGACTGGGTGTGGACGTCGCCGACGAGCTCGTCGAGTCCGTCCACACAGGTCAGATAGTTGGCCTTGCAGCGCAGCGCGGGCGCGTCCAGCAGCAGGTCGAGCAGGCCCTTGGCGGCGGGCTCGGCGGCGCGCAGCCGTTCCAGGGCGGCGCGCAGCGCCCGCAGCAGGACGTCCTCGTCCGCGAGCCCGAGCGCGCCGAACGCGCCGATCAGGCCGAGCAGGTTGTTGACGCCGAGGTAGTACGCGACGCGCTCGTCCACGAACCCGTCGTCGAAGACCAGCTCCACGCCGTCGGTCACGCCGGGCAACTGCCGCTCCAACTCGGCGGCGCGGGAGGCCGCCAGGTAGTAGCCCTGGCTGTCCCGGTACCAGCCCGCGCACGGCAGCCCGTCGCCGTCCAGCGCGACCAGCGTGTTCTGGTGGTGCGGCTCCAGCGCGAGGCCGTACCGCGCGTACAGCCGGATCAACGGCACGGCCAGCACGTCGAGATACCGGCCGAACCAGCGCTCCGCCGCCTCGGCGGCCGGCACGCCCAGGGCCCGCGCCGCGTGCTCCACGGCGGCCGACAGCAGCGCGCGGTGCGGCGGCGGCGAGCCGTCGCCCGGCCCGGTTCGTTCCGCCAACAGGCCCGCCACGCACAGCCCTTCGCGGGCGCCGCCGTGGAACGGGTTGTCGCGGATCGCCGTCTCCAGGCCGGTCTCCGGGCCCTCGGCGCCGGCCGAGATCCAGGCGAAGTCCCGCAGGATGGCGAACTCCGGGTGCTCGGCCCGCAGCCACCCCGCCGGACCCGTGGCCAGCAGCCGGGCGGCCCGCACGCCGAGCCGCATCTCGCCACGCAGGTTGTTGCGGCGGGAGTTGGTGATCCGCATGCCCAGCGACAGCTTCAACATCACGGCGGCGTCCGGCCGGTGCACGGTCCGCACCGACGAGGTCGCGTGCCAGGCCGGCCCGGCCGGCCCGAGCGGGCGCAGCAGCCCGGCGTCCACCAGCGCCGCCACCTCCGGGCGGCCCAGCACCTCGCGCGCCTGCCACGGGTGCGCGGGCACCGGCAGCATTCCGCGCGGCAGCCGGAGGCCCTCGGCGAACGGCCGCAGCAGCTCGGCGACCGGGCCGCCGTCGGCGTTCTCGCCGACCACGGCGTCCGGGTGCGCGGCGAACCAGTGCAGCGCGAACGAGCCGCGCAACTCGGGGGAGTAGGCGTCGAGTTCGGAGCCGGATGCCTCCTCGCGGCTCTTCGGCGCGGGGTGGAACGGATGGCCCAGCAGCAACGCCTGCTCGGCGTCGAGGAACGGCGTCGGCCCCCCGGCGCCCTCGCTCTCGCCCTCGGCACGGCGGCGCGCCAGATGGACGGCGGTCCGTGCCGCCGATCCCAGCACCCGGGCGGCGGCGTCGCCACCCAGATGCGGGGGCGCCCCCCGGCCCAGGGTGCTCTCCCGGATCAGCGCCGCCGCCACCAGCGCGGTGTCGGCGGGCCGGCCACCCGCGACCTCCGGCTCGCCGAAGCGGTGCCAGCCGGTCCGGGACCGGTAGCGCACCGGAACGGCCAGCTCAAGACCGGTCGCGGGCAGCGGCAGCCGCAGCACCTGCCCGGCGGGCGGCACGACCGCGCCCGTCTCCCGGACGTAGGCGCGCAGCAATGTCTCCCCGGCCGCCGCGTGCCCCGCGCGCAGCGGGTCGGAATGATCCAACGGATCGGGCCCGGACATCACGCGCCGGTGTCCGTCGCTGGTTGTGTTTTTTGGTGAGCTTCTCCGGTCGCCGGGCGGCAGTGGCGGGTTGGTGGTCGGCTTTCCCTCGGTGGCCCGGCGTCCGTCGCTGGTTGTGTTTTTTGGTGAGCTTCTCCGGTCGCCGGGCGGCAGTGGCGGGTTGGTGGTCGGCTTTCCCTCGGTGGCCCGGCGTCCGTCGCTGGTTGTGTTTTTTGGTGAGCTTCTCCGGTCGCCGGGCGGCAGTGGCGGGTTGGTGGTCGGCTCTCCCTCGGTGGCCCGGCGTCCGTCGCTCACTGGGCCTCTCCCCGCAGCAGTGCTTCCTCCTCGGCGCGGCCCGCCGTCACGACGGTGGCCAGCAGACCCGCGACGTCGGCCGGCGTGGTGTGCGGGTTGAGCAGGGTCAGCTTCAGCCGCACCCGGCCGGGCCCGTCGCCGGGCAGCTCGGTGCGGCCGACCACGGCCCGGCCCGCGCGCAGCAGCCCGCGCCGCAGCCGGGCGTTGATCGTGTCGATCGCGTCGGCCCGGCCCGCCAGCCGGGGGTCCTCCGGCAGGTAGCGGAAGACGAACGCGGTCAGCACCGGCTCGCAGTGCGGTTCCAGCTGGGGGTGGGCGCGTGCCGTCTCCGCCGCCGAACGGGCGAGGTCGTGGCAGGTGTCGACGAGGCGGCCCAGTCCCGCCCGGCCGAGCGTCCGCAGGGTGACGGCGATCTTGAAGGCGTCGGCACGGCGCGTGGTGCGCAGCGACAGGCCCAGCAGGCTCGGGTAGCCCGCCTCCTCGTCGTCGGCCGGGTTGAGGTAGGCCGCGCGGCGGGCCAGCGAGGCATACGTCTCCGCGCGCCGCACCAGGAACACCCCGGCGGCGGCGGGCTGCCAGCCCAGCTTGTGCCAGTCCAGGGAGACGGAGTCGGCCAGCGCGATGCCGTCGAGCAGCGGCGCCAGCCGGTCGGACAGCAGCGCGCCGCCCCCGTACGCGGCGTCCACGTGCAGCCAGGCGCCGTGCCGGTCCGCCAGCGCGGCGCACTCCCGCAACGGGTCGATCGCGCCGGTGTCGGTGGTGCCGGCCGTGGCCGCCACCGCGACCGGCAGCTCGCCGCGCCGGACGGCGGTGTCGAGCGCGGCGGCCAGGGCCTCGGGGTCCATGCGCAGTGTGCTGTCGACGGGGACGGTCACGACCGCTTCCTCGCCGAGCCCGAGCAGGGCGGCGGCCCGCCGCACCGAGAAGTGCGCGGCCTCGGAGGCGAAGATCCGGGGGCGGGGCGTCCCGTCAAGTTTCCAGCCGGGGACACCGCCCAGCTCGATCCGCCCGCTCGTCGCGCGGCCGAGCACCCGGTCCCGGGCCAGCATCAGGCCCATCAGATTGGACTCGGTGCCGCCCGAGGTGAGCACGCCCGCGGCCTCGGCCGGGTCGTATCCGACGAGCTGGGCCAGCTCCTCCAGCAGCAGCGTCTCCAGGGAGGTGGCGGCGGGCGCCTGGTCCCAGGAGTCCTGCGAGGGGTTGAGCGCGGAGACCGCCAGGTCCGCCGCGACGGCGACGGCCAGCGGCGGGCAGTGCAGGTGGGCGGCGCACGACGGGTCGGCGGGGTCGGCGCTGCCGTGGGCGAGCAGCTCGGTGAGGCGGTGCAGCGCGTCCTCGCCGCCCGGCGCGTCGAACTCGCGGGCGACCAGCCCGGCCAGCTCCGCCGGCCGGCCGGCCGCGATCGGCCCACCGCGCCGCACGGCCCCCTCGGCGAGCGCGCCCAGCACCGTGCGCAGCAGCGGCTCCAGGGCGTCCGCGCCGCGCGGCCCGCCCGACAGGGCGTCGGCCGGGACAGGCGCCGGGGGCGCGACGGCGGACGGCGGGTCGGCCCGGGGCGGGTCGGCCACGGCGGCGTCGCGCAGGTCACTCGTCGGCGTCATGCCGTCCTCCCCACCCGCTGACGGGCCGTCACCTCGGCGATGGCGTCGGACAGCCGGTCGAGCACCGCCTCGGCCTCCTGGTCGGTGATGATCAGTGGCGGGAGCAGCCGCACCGTGGAGTCGAACCGGCCGCCCAGCTCCACGATCAGGCCCCGGTCCAGGCAGGCGGCGCGTACCTGGGCCGCCAGCGCCGGGGCGCAGGGCCGGGCGCCGCAGGAGTCCGACTCACCCTCGGGGTCGACCAGTTCGACGCCGATCATCAGGCCGCGCCCGCGCACGTCACCGATCGTGGGCAGCGCGGCGCGCAGCCCGTCCAGGCGGGCGGTCATCCGGGCCCCGACGGTGGCGGCCCGTTCGGTCAGGCCCTCCCGCGCGACGTGCCGCAGGGTCGCCGCGCCCGCCGCCATGGCCAGGGTGTTGCCGCGGAACGTGCCGGTGTGCGCGCCGGGTAGCCAGCCGTCGTAGTCCTCGTGGTAGACGAGCACCGCCAGCGGCAGGCTGCCGCCGATCGCCTTCGACATCACCATGGCGTCCGGCACGATCCCGCTGTGCTCCACGGCCCAGAAGGCGCCCGTGCGCCCCACCCCGGTCTGCACCTCGTCCACGATCAGCGGGATGTCGCGCTCGGCGGTGATCCGCCGCATCTCGCGCAGCCAGCCGTCCGGCGCCGGGACCGCGCCGCCCTCGCCCTGCACCGCCTCCAGGATCATCGTGGCGGGCGGCACCACACCGCCGTTGGGGTCGTCGAGCAGCCGCTCGGTGTACGCGGCCGACAGCTCCGCGCCGCGCTCGCCCCCGGCGCCGAACGGGCAGCGGTACGAGTACGGGAACGGCAGTCGCGTCACGTCGGCGGCGATCCCGGCCACCGACCGCTTCACCCCGACGCCGCCCGAGGCGGCCAGCGCCCCGGCGGTCATCCCGTGGTACGCCCCGGTGAACGCCAGCACCCCGCGCCGCCCGGTGGCCGTCTGCATCAGCTTCAGCGCCGCCTCCACCGCGTCGGTCCCGGCGGGCCCGCAGAAGTGGACGCGCGCCTTGTCGGCGAACGCCTTGGGCAGGGTGGCGAACAGCGCGTCGGTGAAGTCGTCCTTCTCGGGCGTCGCCAGGTCCAGGACGTGCAGCGGCGCGCCGCTGTCGATTGTGCGGCGGATAGCCTCCAGCACGAGCGGGTGGTTGTGGCCGAGCGCGAGCGTGCCCGCGCCGGACAGGCAGTCCAGGTAACGGCGGCCGTCGGCCCCCTCGATCACCATGCCGTGGGCGCGGGCCGGGACGATCGGGAACGAACGGGCGTAGGTGCGCGCGGAGGACTCCCGGTCGCGCTGCCGCCGCAGGATGGCGCCCGCGTCGTGGGAGGACCGCCCGGTCTGGGGCGGGGCGGTTGGCTGCATGGTCATGGACGACTCCGGGGGAAGGGGAGAAGTGAGGGGTGAAGATGTGGCCGAGGCTCAGGTGGGGGAGAAGGCTCAGATCAGGTGGCGGCCCGCGACGGGGTGGCCGAGGAAGGAGTGCATCGCGAACTCCCAGCCGTAGGACCCGGCGAAGGGGAAGACGACCAGGTCGCCCGCGCGCACCCGATCCACGCGGACATCGCGCAGCAGGGTGTCCTCGGGGGTGCACAGCTCGCCGACGACGGTGACCCGGGTCCGCTCGGCGGCCGGGCGGGGACAGCTCTCGGGCCAGTTCTCGACGGGCAGCACCGCCACGTTGTGCACGATGTCCCACGAGGTGGGCAGCTGGAAGTGGTTGATGCCGCCGCGCAGCACGGCGAACCACTCGCCGTAGGACGCCTTGACGTCCGTCACCTCGGCGGCGTACCAGCCACAGTCCGCGACGAGGTAACGGCCGGGCTCCAGCAGCACCTTGACCCCGGCGGGGGGCCGGATGGCCCGGGCCAACTCGCCGAAGTGGGCCACGTCGAACGGCTTCTCGCCCTCGAAGGCGACGCCGATGCCGCCGCCGATGTCGACGTGGCGCAGGTCGATCCCGTGGGTCGACGCGGTCCGTTCGCTCCACTCCAGACACCAGCGCAGGTAGGCGGCGTGAGTTCCGGCGTCGAGGTTGTTCGAGGCGGCGTGGATGTGGAAGCCCACCAGGTCCAGGCCGGGCAACGAGCGTGCCGCGTCGAGGACGTGGGGAACGTCGGGCTCGGCCACGCCGAACTGCGAGGGGGCGCCGCCCATATGGAGGGAGCCGGTGATCGGGAGGTCCGCCGGGTTGACCCGCAGCGCGACCCGCGCGGTGACGCCCTCGGCGGTGGCGATGCGGCTGATCCGGTGCAGCTCCAGGAGGCTTTCGGCGTTGATGGCCTCGGCCCCGGCGCGCACCAGGGCGGTCAGCACGGGCACCGACTTCGCCGGGCCCGCCGCGACGACCGGGGCCGACTGCCGTGCGGCGGTGGCGAGTTCGAGCTCGGAGACGGAGGCGACCTCGAAGCCGTCCACATGCGGGGCCAGGGCCTTGAGGACGCCGGGGAAGGAATTGGCCTTGACGGCGTAGTACACGGCGGCCCACCCGGGCAGCGCGGCGCGCAACTCCCGCGCCCGCTCGGCGGCGACGGCACCGTCGTACACATAGGCGGCGACCGGCTCCCCGTCCCGCGCCAGCTCCAGCAGACGCCGGCGGACGGGCTCGGGCAGCACATCCACCGGATAGGCGGAACGCGGCGCGGCGGAGGGCGGGAACTGGACGGACACGGCGGCTCTACCTCTGCTCGGAAGCGAACTTAGGTGAGCCTAACCTAATGGCTGGCTCGATGGATGCCAAGTCCGCCCGGCGAAACGAGCCGGGCCCCCGGAAGGGCACGACCCGTCTCCCGAAGGGGTGTTGATCCCGCCCGCACGGCGCGGCGGCGATACGTGGCGGCGGCGCGAGGCGGCGGCTCCACGGGGGATGCCGTAGCGCGGTCATGACAACCGGGACGGCCGCCACCGGAAGTCGAGTCACGTCCTTTCGGCGGCCTGGAGCCGCTCCCGTTCGACTGCGGCACCGAGCTGATCGGCGGTCGCACCCCTGTCTGCTCGGGCGGGACGACCCGCTGCCCACCGCGGCCGAGCCGGGTCGGCGCCACGCCGCCGGCTCGCCCGGCGGGCTCCCGCGCCGGCCCGGGCGCATCACTCCTTATCCCGCTTTCATTGGATCATCATTTCTTTCTCAGATATGCCTTGGAGAGTGACGACCGATGACTCCTCGTACGCTCTCCGTGTTCCCGCGCCGTATCCGGCTCAGGGCGGCCGAGCTGGGCTCCTTCGGCCTGGTGGGGGCCGTGGCCTTCGCCGTTGACACGGTCGGCGGCAACGTCCTGCACTTCGGAGCCGGGCTCGGCCCGCTGACGAGCAAGGCGTGTTCCACCGTGGCCGCGACCCTGGTGGCCTACGCGGGCAACCGCTACTGGACGTTCCGGCACCGCGACATCGGCAGCGCGAGACGGCGCTATCCCGTCTTCCTCCTGCTCAACATGGCGGGTCTGGCCATCGCCCTGCTGTGTCTGGCCGTCTCCCGCTCCGTCCTCGGCCTCACCGGGCCCGTCGCCTACAACGTCTCGGCGAACGTCGTCGGCACCGGGCTGGGCACGGCCTTCCGGTACTGGTCCTACCGCCGCTGGGTCTTCCCCGAAGCGAGATCCGGCGTGGTCGCGACGGGCGGCACCCGCCCCGCCCCCGGCCACCGCGCGGCCCCGGAGCGCTCCCCCCGCTGACCGTCCCCCGGGCGCCTCTCTCGCGCCCGCCCGCGCCATCGCTCCCACCTCCCCCCAGGAAGGTCCGCGCAGCCATGTCCGCTTCCGCTTCCCCTGTCACCTCCGCGCCCGCACCCGGCCTCGCCGACCGCGACCCGGCGGCGGTCGGCCCACCGCCCCGTCGCCGTCGCCAGGTGTGGCGCTCGCCGCCTGGCCAGCCCCACTGGGCCCGGCCGGCGCTGCTGGGCATCGCCGCGCTCGCCGCCACGCTCTACGCCTGGAACATCACCAGCAGCGGCTACGCCGAGTACTACGCCGTCGCCGCCCGCAGCATGACGGAGAGCTGGGAGGCGTTCCTCTTCACCGCCTTCGACCCCTCCGCCACCATCACGCTCGACAAGATCGGCGGCTTCCTGTGGCCGCAGGCGATCTCGGCGCGGATCTTCGGCTACGGCGCGTGGTCCCTGACGCTTCCGCACTGCGTCGCCGGCGTCGTCACCGTTCTCGTCACCTACCGGATGGTCCGCCGCTGGCAGGGACCGGAGGCTGGGCTGCTGGCGGCGGCGCTGACCGCGCTGACGCCGCTGCTGGCCTCGCTGTTCGGGCACCCGCTGCTCGACGGCATGCTGACCATGTGTCTGGTGCTCGCCGCCGACCAGTATCAGCGGGCCGTACGGGACGGACGGCTCCGGCCCCTGCTGTTCGCGGCGGTGTGGATCGGCCTGGGCTTCCAGACCAAGATGATGCAGGCGTGGCTCATCGTCCCCGCCCTCGCCGTCGGATATCTGCTCACCGCCCCGATCGCGGTGCGCGCCCGTCTGAAGCACACGGTCGTCGCGGGCGCGGTCCTGCTGGGCGTGTCCCTGTCCTGGGTGGGACTGATGACGCTGACCCCGGAAGACTCCCGGCCGTACGCCGACGGCTCCACGAACAACAGCGCCGCAGCCATGGTCTTCGGCTACAACGGCCTGGGACGGCTGGGCGTCGACCTCCCCGGCGCCGTGGCGGGCCAGGCCCCGGGCGGGGCGGGCGGGACCGCTCCGGTGGCGGAGGCCCCCGGTGCGCGGGCCCCGGGCGCGCCGCCGGCGGCCGGCTCCCCACCGGCCGGGCGGGGCACGGCACCGACCGGCACCGCCACCGCCCGGTCCGGCGCGGACCGGGGTGACGGCTGGACCAAGCTGGTCGGCGACCGCTTCGCCACCCAGATCGCCTGGCTCTTCCCGATCGCGCTGCTCTCCCTCGCCCACGGGCTCACCCGGCGCCGCCGCCCCGGCGGGTATGTCGACCAGGCCCGGGGCGGCTATCTGGTCTGGGGCGTGTGGCTGCTCACCTCGGCCGTGGTGCTGAGCGCGATCGGCGTTCCGCACACCGGCTACGCGGCCGTCCTCGCCGCGCCGCTCGCCGCCCTGTCCGCCGCGGGGACCGTGGCCATGTGGCGATCGGGACGCCGACTGCCGCCGGCCGTCGCCATCGCCGTCCAGACCGCCTGGTGCTGCTGGCTCGCCGCCGACTACCGCGACTGGACGCCGTGGCTGATCCCGTCGCTGGTCACGGCCGCGCTCGTCGCCGTGGCGGCCCGG
This sequence comes from Streptomyces sp. NBC_01803, assembly GCF_035917415.1. Classification (NCBI taxonomy): domain Bacteria; kingdom Bacillati; phylum Actinomycetota; class Actinomycetes; order Kitasatosporales; family Streptomycetaceae; genus Streptomyces; species Streptomyces sp. NBC_01803. The sequence continues at coordinate 852,024 of NZ_CP109073.1, read as the reverse complement.
TGGCGGAGCGGCCGGACCCCGGGCGGGCGGCGGTTCGCGGTGGCGGGGCTGGTCGCGGGCTGCGTCGCGATGTTCGCCGCCCCGGCGGCGTGGTCGCTGTCCGTGCTGGACGAGGACTACGGCGGCTCGGCGTTCGACGCGGCGGCCGGACCCACCGCCGGAGGCGTCCCGGCTCCCGGTCCGGACGGACTCACGGCGGAACAGGAGCGGTTGCTCGCCCATGTGACGGAGCACAACGGCGACGACGTCACCTACACGTTCTCCACGGACAGTTGGTCCACCGCGTCCTCGTACATCCGGGAGACCGGCGCTCCCGTCCTGCCGCTCGGCGGCTTCGGCGGCCAGGCGGCCTCGGTCACCGTCGAGGAGTACCGCGAGCTGGTCCGCACCGGTGAGCTGCGCTTCGCCCTCCTTACCGAACCGGCCGACGGTCCCGGCGCCACCGCCCCGACCCCCGCCCCCGCCCCCGCCACCGGGACCGGGACCGCGCGGATCAGCGACTGGGTGCGCTCCGCCTGCGCCCGCGTCGACCCCGGGGACTACGGCGGCGGCACCGGGACCGGCCCTGGCACCGAAGCCGTCCTCTACCAGTGCTCCCCCGAAGAGAAGTGAGAGACCGTGACCAGGACCGCCATCCCCCGTGAGTGGGCCGACACCCGGCTGACCGTCGTCATGCCCACCTACAACGAGGCCGAGAGCCTGCCCGGCACCGCCTCGGCCGTGCTCTCGCTGCCGCTGCCCGGCCTGCGGCTGCTGATCGTGGACGACGACAGCCCCGACGGCACCGGCCGCCTCGCGGACCGGCTGGCCGCCGCCGACCCACGGGTCAGCGCCCTGCACCGCACCGCCAAGGACGGGCTCGGCCGTGCCTACGCCGCCGGTATCGAGACGGCGCTGCGGACGGGCGCGGACTTCGTGGCCCAGATGGACGCGGACGGCAGTCACCGCCCGGAGCACCTGCCGCAGCTGCTCGGCGCGGCCATGGCCACCGGCGCGGGACTGGTGGTCGGCAGCCGCTATGTGCCCGGCGGTCAGCTCGCCGCCGACTGGGGCGTGCGCCGCCGGATGCTGTCCGCGTGCGCGAACTTCTACGCGACGGCCGTGCTCGGCGTGCCGATCCGGGACCTGACGGCCGGCTACAACCTCTGGTCGGCGTCCGCCCTGGACGGCATCGCGCTCTCCCGGGTGCGGTCCGCCGGATACAGCTTCCAGGTGGAGACGAAGTTCCTGGCCGTCCAGGCGGGCCAGAAGGTGGTGGAGGTACCGATCCGTTTCGAGGACCGATCCCACGGCACCTCGAAGATGGACTTCGCCACCCAGCGTGAGTCCGCCCTGCTGCCGCTGCGCCTGCGCTGGGACCACCGCGGCCTGTGGCGTCACGGTTCGCGGGCCGTGCGGACGAGCGGACACCGGACCTCCGCTTCAGCGAATCTCCACATCGTGAACATGACGGACCGACCTGTCACCCCGATCGCAGATATGCCCGATATGTCGACCAAGGGGTAAAAAACGGTGAGTTATGGGGGCGTATGAAGGGTGTATTGCGCGCTCCGAACTATTTCTCATGAAGGGGTTGTCACTGTTTGACGAAGGTGAGCCCGCACTGCCCGTTCACGCTTTCGAACTTCCCGCAAAGGGTGCGTCATCGGGATTGGCATGGTCCCGGCGCGCGTGCTTTCATCGTGCGCACCGCTTGGAAGTGGTCCGGATGGTCTTACTTAATTACGACCTTGGCCACGATCCTCTGTAAAAAGCTTGAATTGAAGGGAATGTGCGTCATGCGCAACGACATTGAGACCCGTGAGATCGCCGACTCCGAGCTGGACGCCGTCGCCGGCGGTGTGGTGAGCGTCTCCGGCGGCCTCGCCGGCGCGGTCGTCTCCGACGTGGCCGGTGCCGCCAGCTCGCTCCACACCGTGGGTGCCGTCCAGGGCCTGGCCGCCCAGGGTCTGGCCCAGGTCTCCGCCGTGACCGGCGTGCAGGTCGACACCGGCGCCCTCACCGGTCCGCTGGGTCTCTGATCCCGGGCGTACGCTCCCGTGACACCCGCATGAACCCCGGAGCCTTCCCGGCCCGGGGTTCATGGCTGTCCGGCGGCCCGCGCCCCGGCCCGCACGGCCCGCACGTCCCGCTCAGAAAGGGGGAGGCGAGATGCAGTTCCGTCAGAAGGCGCTCACCAAGCTGCAGTCGCCGGAGGAACTCGACCTGCCCGTCCGGTTCGCCCGCCCGCAGGGCCGCCTCGTGCTGGCGGTCACGGCCGTCGTCCTGGTGGCCGCCGGCTGCTGGGGCCTGACCGGCTCGGTCTCCTCCAAGCTGAGCGCGCCCGGCGTCCTCACCCACGCCGAGGGCGGCTACCTGCTCCAGAGCCCGGTCGCCGGACAGGTCACCGAGGTCCTCGTCGAGGAGGGCGACCTCCTCTCCCCGGGCGAACCGCTGCTCACGGTCCGCACGGACGAGGGCGACGAACCCGTCAGCGCGGTGGCCGGAGGCCGGCTGACCACCCTCCTCGCCGACACCGGCTCGGTCGTCACGACCGGCGCGGACGTGGCGACCCTGGAGCGCGTGACCGGGCCGGACGACCCGCTGGTCGCCGTGCTGTACGTGCCCGGCGGCCACGGCGCGACCATCCCCGTGGGCGCCCGGGTCGACCTGACCGTCCAATCCGTCGACCGGCAGGAGTTCGGCGTGCTGCGCGGCCGGGTCCAGGCGGTCGGCCGGGCGCCCCAGAGCGAGGCGCGGATCGCCGGCTTCCTCGGCGACAGCCGGCTCGCCGCCGCATTCGCCCGTGAGGGCGACCCCGTCGCCGTCCTGGTCGAGCTGGAACGCTCCGACACCACCGACTCCGGCTACGCATGGTCCTCCGACGACGGCCCCCCGTTCGCCGTCGACTCCCCGACCGCCGTCACGGGCGCTGTCCACCTCTCCGCCGAGCGCCCCGTCGACTGGCTGCTGCCGTGACCGCGCCCAGGGAGACCGCCCCGGCCCGGACCGCGACGGCCGACCGGACCCCGCACGCGGCCCACCGGCGCCACCGCTCCGGGCGCGGGCGGCGCGCCCCCGTCCCCCGGGGCCGCACGCCGAAGCCGGTGCGTACGCCCACCGTGCTGCAGATGGAGGCGGTGGAGTGCGGCGCCGCCGCGCTGGCCATGGTGCTGGGTCACTACGGCCGTTTCGTCCCCCTGGAGGAGCTGCGGATCGCCTGCGGTGTCTCCCGCGACGGCTCCCGCGCCAGCAACCTCCTCAAGGCGGCGCGCGGCTACGGCCTCACCGCCAAGGGCATGCAGATGGACTTGGCGGCGCTCGCCGAGCTCCGCCCGCCGGCCGTCCTGTTCTGGGAGTTCAACCACTACGTCGTCTACGACGGCATGGCCCGCCGCCTCGGCCGGCGCGGCTGTCACGTCAACGACCCCGGCAAGGGACGCCGGTTCGTGCCACTGGACGAGTTCGACACCAGCTTCACCGGCGTCGTCCTGACCTTCGAACCCGGCGACGGCTTCCGCCGCACCGGCCGGAAACCCGGCGTGCTGCGCGCCCTGCCCGCCCGCCTGCGGGGCATGTCCGGCACCATGCTCGCCGCCGTGCTCTCCAGCCTCCTGCTGGTGCTCGTCGGCGCCACGGTGCCCGCGCTCAGCCGCACCTACATCGACACGTTCCTCATCGGCGGCCAGACCTCGCTGCTCGGCACGCTCTTCGCCGCGATGGCCACCGCCCTGGTGCTCGCCGCCACCCTCACCGCCATCCAGCAGGCCAACCTGCTGCGCGGGCGCGTCATCGCCTCCACCCTCGGCAGCGCCCGGTTCCTGCGGCACCTGCTGCGCCTGCCCGTCACCTTCTTCTCCCAGCGCAACCCGGCCGACCTCGTCCAGCGCCTCCAGTCCAACGACACCATCGCCGAGACACTCGCCCGCGACCTGGCCGCCGCCGGCGTGGACGCCGTGGTGGTGCTGCTCTACGCCGTGCTGCTGTGGAGCTACGACCCGCAGCTCACCGTCGTCGGCGTGCTGATCGCGCTGCTCAACATCGTGGCCATGCGGATCGTCATCCACCTGCGGGCCACCGGCACCCAGAAGCTGCGCGCCGACAGCGCCCGCCTGGTCAACACCGCCTACAGCGGCCTGACGCTCATCGAGACCATGAAGGCCACCGGCGGCGAGAACGGCTTCTTCCGCCGCTGGGCCGGACAGCACGCAGCCACCCTCGACACCCAGCAGCGGCTCGGCGTGCCCAGCGCGTGGCTGGCGATCGTCGCCCCCACCCTGGCCGCGCTCAACAGCGCGCTGATCCTGCTGATCGGCGGCACCCGCGCGGTCGAGGGACACCTGACCGTGGGTCTCCTGGTCGCCTTCCAGGCCCTGGTGACCAGCTTCACCGCGCCGATCACCCGCCTCAACGGTGTCGCCGGCCGCATCCAGGACTTCGCGGCCGACGTCGCCCGCCTCAAGGACGTCGAGAACTTCCCCGCCGACCCCCGCTACACCCGGCCCGAGCCCGCCTCCGCCGAGGGCGCCACCCGTCGCCTCACCGGCCATGTGGAGCTGGCGGGCGTCACCTTCGGCTACAGCCCGCTGGACCCCCCGCTGCTGAAGGACTTCTCGCTCACCGTCGGCCCCGGCCGGCAGGTGGCGCTCGTCGGCGGCTCCGGCAGCGGCAAGTCCACCGTCTCCCGGCTGGTGGCCGGCCTCCACACACCCTGGGAAGGCACCATCCGCATCGACGGCACCCGGCTGGAGGACATCCCGCGCGGCGCCCTCGCCGCCTCCGTCGCCTTCGTCGACCAGGACGTCTTCCTCTTCGAGGGCACCGTCCGTGACAACGTCACCCTGTGGGACCCCTCCATTCCCGACGAGGCCGTGATCGCCGCCCTGCGGGACGCCGCCGTTCACGATGTGGTCGCCCGCCGCCCCGGCGGCATCCGCAGCCGCGTCGAGCAGGACGGCCGTAACTTCTCCGGCGGCCAGCGCCAGCGCCTGGAGATCGCCCGCGCCCTGGTGCGCCGCCCCAGCGTCATGGTCCTCGACGAGGTGACCAGCGCCCTCGACGCCGCCACCGAGCAGCTCATCATCGACAACCTGCGCCGCCGCGGCTGCGCCTGCGTCGTCATCGCCCACCGGCTGAGCACCGTGCGCGACAGCGACGAGATCCTGGTCCTCGACCGGGGCACGGTCGTCGAGCGCGGTCGTCACGAACACCTGATCGCCGCGCAGGGCCCGTACGCCCGTCTGCTCAGGGAGCACTGAGGTGACGGCACCGCCCCCGATGTCCCCGACGCCACCGTTCCCCGACCCGGTCGTCGCCGCCCTGGGGGCCCTGGGCATGCCGGTCGACTGCGCCGGCCTGCGCAGCCTGTCCCTGGAGGGGCCGCACGTGCTGTGGCTCGTCGTGGACGGCGCCCTGGACCTGTTCGCCGTGGAGGCCGCGCGGCCGGGACCCTGGCACTTCCTCGGCCGGCTGACGGCCGGCACGCTGCTGCTCGGCCCGGTCGAGGGACCCGAACACACACTGATCGCCCGCCCCCTGGAGGGGTGCGCGCTGCGCCGCGTCGAGATCTACGAGCTGTACCCGGCGCCGGGCGCCGCCGACGGGTGGCTGAGCCCGCTGGAGGACGCCTTCGCGCGCGGCGTCGGCCGGGGCCTGCGCGTCCTGTCCCAGGTGTCCCCGGACGGTCCGACGGGCGCCGCCGTCGGCGCCGATGACGACATCCTGTGGATGCCGATCGCCCCCGGCAGCGTCGCCTACGGGGCCGCGTACGGCGCCGGGTACGACGCTCATATGCCCGGCACCCTCCTGCTGGACGCGGCGCTGTGGCACGCCATGGTCGACCAGCAGCACCGGCTGCTGTCCGCCGTGGACCGCTGGATCGACCACCTCGAACGCGCCCACGAGGACCGCACCGCCGCCGGCATCCGGGCCGGCGAGGCCGCCCGCAGCCAGGCCGACGCGGCCCTGGTGGCCTCCATCGGCGGCCCCGGACGGACCGGCCGGGCCGCCCGCCCGCGCGCCGGGGACGCCGACGCCACGTTCGCCGCCTGCCGCCTGGTCGCCGAGGAGGCCCGGATCACCCTGACCGACCCGGCCGAGGCCGCCGCCGCCCCCGGCCAGGAGGATCCGGTCGAGCGCGTCGCCCTCGCCTCCCGGGTCCGCACCCGCGCCGTGCGGCTCACCGGCCGCTGGTGGCAGGAGAACAGCGGCCCCCTGATCGGCCACCGCGAGAAGGACGCCGCCCCGGTCGCGCTGCTGTGGCGGCGCGGCGGCTATGTCGCCGTCGACCCCGTCACCGGCGGACGCGAGCGCGTCGGCGGCGCCAACGAGGCCGCGTTCGAACCGCGCGCCGTGATGCTCTACCGCCCGCTGCCGGACCGGCCGCTGGGGCTGCTCCCGCTGCTGCGCTTCAGCCTGCGCGGCACCCGCGCCGAGCTGCCCGCCATCCTGCTCGCCGGACTGGTCGCGGTCGGCCTGGGCGCGCTGATCCCCGTCGCCACCGGCACGGTCCTCGGCGAGTACGTACCGCGGGGCGAGACCGGCCTCATCGCGCAGGCCGCGGGCGCGATCATCGCCACCAGTGTCGTCTCGGCGGCCTTCATGCTGCTCCAGAACCTCTCCATCCTGCGCATGGAGGGCCGCGTCGAGGCGACCCTCCAGCCCGCCGTGTGGGACCGGCTGCTGCGGCTGCCGACCACGTTCTTCACCGGCCGTTCCACGGGCGAGCTGGCCAGTGCCGCCATGAGCGTCAGCGCCATCCGCCGCGTGCTGTCCGGCATCGGCCCGGTGTGCCTGCAGGCCGGCACCGTGGGCGCGGTCAACATGGTCGTGCTGCTCCTCTACAGCGTGCCGCTGGCGCTGGCGGCCCTCGCCATGCTGCTGCTCATCGCCGCCGTCTTCCTCGGCCTGGGGCTGTGGCAGCTCCGCTACCAGCGGCAGTTGATCAAGCTCGGCAACAAGCTCAACAACCAGGCGTTCCAGACCCTGCGCGGCCTGCCCAAGCTCCGGGTCGCCGCCGCCGAGAGCTTCGCCTACGCCGCCTGGGCCCGCGAGTTCGCCCGCACCCGCGAGCTCCAGCAGCGCGCCGGCCGGATCCAGAACGTCGTCACGGTCCTCAACGCGGTCTATCTGCCGCTGTGCACGCTGGCGATGTTCATGCTGCTGGCCGGACCGGCGCGCGGCAGCATGTCCGCCGGGGCGTTCCTCACCTTCAGCACCGCCGTGACCATGGCCCTGGCCTCGGTCACCCAGCTCACCGGCGCGCTGCTGTCGGCCGCCGCCGTGCTGCCGATGTTCGAGCAGGTCAGGCCGATCCTGGAAGAGACCCCCGAGGTGCGCGCCGAGGGCGTCCGGCCGGGCACGCTCAGCGGCGACATCGAGGTCCGCGAGCTGACCTACCGGTACGGCGACGACGGCCCGCTCGTCCTGGACGGCGTCGGCTTCCGCGTGCGGCCGGGGGAGTTCGTCGCGATCGTCGGCCCCAGCGGCTGCGGCAAGTCCACGCTGCTGCGGCTGCTCATCGGCTTCGACAAGCCGCTCTCCGGCAGCGTCCTGTACGACGGCCAGGACCTGGCGGCCCTCGACCAGGCCGCCGTGCGCCGCCAGTGCGGCGTCGTCCTGCAGAACGCCCAGCCCCTGACCGGCTCCCTCCTCGACTGCGTCCGGGGCACCGGGACGTTCTCCCTGGAGGAAGCGTGGGAGGCCGCCGCGATGGCGGGTCTGGCGGAGGACATCAAAGCCATGCCCATGGGCATGCACACCATGCTCTCCGACGGCGGCGGCACCGTCTCCGGCGGCCAGCGCCAGCGCCTGATGATCGCCCAGGCCCTCATCCGCAAGCCGCGGATCCTGTTCTTCGACGAGGCGACCAGCGCGCTGGACAACGAGACCCAGCGCGTGGTCATCGCCTCCACCCGCGCCCTGCGGGCCACCCGGGTGGTGATCGCCCACCGGCTGTCCACGATCATGGACGCCGACCGCGTGATCGTCATGGCGGACGGCCGGATCGCGCAGCAGGGCGCCCCGGCCGAGCTGCTGGCCGACACCGGCGGCCTCTTCCACGAGCTGGTCCGCCGCCAGCTGCGGTGACGCCCGCCCGGCGCGCCCGCCTCCGTCAGGCCGGGGCGGCGGCGCGGTCGAGGCGGTCGCGCACCGCCCGGCGGGCGCGGTCCAGGGCGTCGGGGCGGCCGAGGAGCTGGCGGGCCTGATTGGCGGCCAGGATCGCGCCGTGCAGCTCGAAGACGAGCTGGTCGGCGTCCGTGTCCGGGGCCAGCTCGCCCAGCCGGACGGCGAGCCGGACGTGAGTGCCCGCGAGGTCGTGGGCGGCGAGCGCGAGGAGCAGGATCGCGTCCCGCACGGGCCCCTCGCGGCCGTCGAACTCCGCGGCGGCGGCGGTGAAGAAGCAGCCGCCCTCGAAGACCTCCAGATAGTCGATCCACGCGCCGAGCAGCGCCCGCAGCCTCGGCAGCCCGTCCGGGGCGCGCTCGGCGGGATCGAGCACCCGCTCCTGGAAGACCTCGACGGCGGCGCCCACGATGGCGAGCTGAAGCTCCTGCTTGGTGCCGAACAGCGCCTGGAGCCCGCCCTTGCTGATCCCCAGCTCGGTGGCGAGCCGGCCGAGGGTGACCCCCTCCAGCCCCTCGACGGACGCGAGGTGAGTGGCACGTCGCAGGATCGCGCGGCGGCGTTCGTCACCACGCCGGGTCGTCGGCATGTCGGCCATTCTAGACCGATACGGTCGCATGTATTTTCCGATACGATCGTATGGTTTCGAGGTCCGGAGCGCGGAGTCCGACGCGAGAAGCCCACGGGAGGGCACGATGACCGTCACCACCACCACCCCACCGCCGATGCCGCACGTCGACGGGGTCTCGCACGGCCACGCGGTCGTCGGGGGAGTGCGGCTGCACTACGTGGAGGCGGGCACCGGCGATCCGCTGGTGCTCCTGCACGGCTGGCCGCAGCACTGGTTCGTCTGGCGCGCCCTCATCGGTCCACTGGCCCGGGAGTTCCGCGTCATCTGCCCCGACCTGAGGGGCTTCGGCTGGTCGGAGGGGACGCCGGACGGGTACGACCTGAAGAGCCTGGGTCAGGACATCGTCGGCCTGCTGGACGCCCTGGACATCCCGCGTGCCCGGCTCGTCGGCCACGACGTGGGCGGCGCCGCCGGATTCCGGGCCTGCCTGGACCACCCGGACCGTTTCGAGCGTTTCGTCGCGCTGGCCACCGTCCCGCCCTGGCTGACCGCGCTCGCCCCGCCGGCGCTGTTCCTGCGACCGTGGCACTTCTACGCCCTGGGCCTCCCGGGCGGGGACCGGCTGGCCGCCCGCCCCGGGCTGGTCGCGGGCCGTCTGCGGGCCTGGCGGTACCACGGCTCGTTCACCGCCGAGGAGACCGACACCTACGTGCGGGCCGCCACGACCCCCCTCTCCGCCCACGCCGCGGCCCGCTTCTACCGGGGCGCCGTGCTCCGGGAGCTGCCCACCTTCCTGCGCGCCCACGGACGACGGCACCTCACCGTCCCGACCCTCCAGCTCAACGGCGCGCACGATCCGCTGGGCCGGCGTCTGCCCGACCTGCACCACGGACACGCCGACGACATGACCGTGGAGACCGTCCCCGGCGCCGGCCACTTCATCCCCGAGGAGCGCCCGGACTGGACCCTGGACCGCGTCGGGGCGTTCCTGCGCCCCTGACCGGTCGGCGCCCGAGGCGGCGCGGCGGCCGGACGTATGGGCTCCGGCCTACGGGCTCCGGCGCGCCGCGGCGCTCGTCGGTGCTCGTCGGCGACGAGGTGGCGGCCTCACTCCGTGACGTACTCGGGCTCCACGGTGGCCGACGCGACGGCCGGCGTCGCGACCGGGGCCGTGGCGCGCACGGCGTTGAACCAGCCCACGATCAGGAAGACCGCCCACAGCGCGCCGACGTACAGCGAGATCCGGGCGTCGTCGTCCAGAGCCATGATCACGGTCACGAGGGCCAGGGACAGCAGGGCGATCCAGCTCGACAGGGCGCCGCCGGGAGCCGGGAAGGAGGAGGCCGGCAGGCGTGCGGCGACGACGGCGCGGCGGTAGCGGAGGTGGCTGACCAGGATCATGGTCCAGGTCCAGATGCCGCAGGCCGTGGCCACGGAGGTGACGTAGCCGAACGCCTTCTCCGGAACGAGATAGTTGAGCACCACGCCGATGCCCATCAGCGCCACCGAGACGGTGACGGCGGTGGCCGGGGCCTGGCGGGCGTTGAGCCTCCCGAAGAGGGACGGCGCCTCGTGGTTGCTGGCGAGGTCCTTGAGCATGCGGCCGGTGGAGTACATGCCGGAGTTGCAGGAGGACAGGGCGGCGGTGAGCACCACGAAGTTGACGATCGCGGCGCCGAAGGGGAGCCCGATCTTGGTGAAGGCCGCCACGAAGGGGCTGGTCCCCGAGTCGAACTCGGTCCACTTCACCACGGTGAGGATGACCGTGAGCGAGCCCACGTAGAAGAGGGCGATGCGCCAGGGCAGCGTGTTGATCGCCTTGGGCAGGGACTCGCGCGGGTTCTCGCTCTCGCCCGCGGTGACGCCGACCAGCTCGACGGCCACATAGGCGAACATCACCCCCTGGAGCGTCATCAGGCTGGAGCCGACCCCGGTGGGGAAGAAGCCGTCGTGCGACCAGAGATTGGACACGGCCGCGGTGTCACCGGCCTGCGAGACGCCGAGGGTGAGGACGCCGAGCCCGATGACGATCATGCCGATGATCGCGGTCACCTTGATCATCGAGAACCAGAACTCGATCTCGCCGAAGACCTTGACCGAAATCAGGTTCACCGCGAAGAGCACCAGCAGGAAGATCAGCGCGCTGACCCACTGCGGTATGTCGGGGAACCAGTAGGTGACGTAGATGGCCGCCGCCGTCAGCTCGGCCATCCCGGTGACCACCCACAGCAGCCAGTACGTCCAGCCCGTGGCGTAGCCGAAGAACGGGCCGAGGAATTCCCTGGCGTATTCGGCGAAGCTGCCCGAGACCGGGCGATAGAGCAGCAGCTCGCCCAGCGCCCGCATGATGAAGAAGACGACGACGCCCGCCAGGGCGTACATCAGGACCAGGCTGGGGCCCGCCTCGACGATGTTCGCGCCGGCGCCCATGAACAGCCCGACCCCGATGGCACCGCCGATGGCGATCATCTGCACCTGGCGGCTGCCGAGCCCGCGGTGGTACCCCTCGTCGGAACCCTCCGCGCCGCCCTGCGGTTCTTTGCGTGTGGTCATGCTTCGCGTCTTTCCTCGGCGGCCGCTCCTCATGCGACAAGCTGCTCAGAGGATAGCGTGACATATTTGGGTGAAAGGAGCCTGTCCGCGTGTATTCGGCCAAGGGCGCGGACCCGCCGCCCGCCCGCCGCCGCCCTTCACCCGTTACGGATGCGACGCCCCCGACGGGATCCGACCGGAGCGCTCAGGGCTTCCGGGCGACGATGATGTCCCGCACGATGGCCTGATCGACGCGGTGGCCGAACCGCAGATACGGTCCGGAGTCCTTCACCTCCAGGCCGTTCTTGGTGAAGATGTCCACCACGTCGTCCCGGCGGGCGACGTTGGTGTTCCACGAGATCCCGACCGCCCCGCCCCGACGGAGCAGCGGCGTCCAGACGGGCAGGGCGTCCTGGAGGAGGTCCAGGGGGTGGCGGCTCAGCCCGCCCTCCTTGCCGCGGCTGCCGTGCTGCACGCCGTAGGGCGCGTCGGCGACGATCACATCGAACGTCGACGCGGAGAAGAAGTCGCCGGCCTTGAGGGTGTCGGCGTTGACGACCGTCAGCCGCCGCTTGTCACCGGCCTTGTAGTCCTCCTTGGCCAGGCCCAGCGAGACATCGAGCCTGCGGCCGATCATCTTCCGGTCCCGCCGGACGGAGGCGACCTCGGCGGTGTGCTTGACGCGCTTCCGCTTGAGCCATGTGCGGAGGAAGGCCGCGTACGCCTCGAAGTCCTTGCGGTCGCGGTCCATGCCGTCCGCGTCGTAGCCGTACATGATCGCCTGGTTGAGGGTGGTGCCCCGGCCGCACAGCGGGTCGAACACCCGGAGCGTCCGGCCGGTCATGTGCTCGGCCGAGTCCGACGACAGGACGGTGACGTTCAGCAGCATCTTGGTGAAATGCTCATTCGTCTTGCCCGCGTACTTCTGAATGGAGATGAGGTCGTCGTCGAACCGGTCCATGCTTGTCAGCGCGACCGGGGTGAGGGTGCCGTTCTCATTGATCCCGAAAAGCGCGTAGATCGACGACAGATTCGCCAGAAATTCCTTCTGGCGGTCCGACAGCTCCGGAACGCTGAACGTCACATAGCGGACACCGCCGATCTCCTCATCGCGGATCTCGCCGATCTGACCTCCCAGAACCGTCTCGCTGAATACCCCCAATTCGGCCTGTGTCAGCTCCACGGAAGCCTCCGCGTAGACCCGGTTGGCGGCAGGCAGAATCAACATTCCGAAACGGTTTGTGGTCATTCGGCAAGTCTACTGGCCCGTTGACGGCCCCCCGACCTCGGCGCCTTTCGCACCGGCCGCCGCCGCCCTGGCGGCGCCGCCGGCGTCCGTGCGCGTGACATCCCGGAAGGTGACGGTGAGTGAGGCCGCCGGTGTCGCCCCGGGTGCGGGCGCCCTCGACACCGCAGACGTTGGTGCGCGAGCGGCCCGTCGTCAGCACCTCCCCGTGGTGGACGGCGGCGACGAGGGCGCCGCCGTGCGTCAGGAGCGGCCGGTCGCGATAGCGGGCGCCGGGCCCAGGTCGCGCGGCGCGACCAGGACCGTCCGGTCCGTCGCCGCGCACAGCTCCATCAGGGCCAACTGACTGATGCTTGACGTCAAGGTGGTTGGTGGGCTCGTCCAGCAGGATGCCCCACGGCCGCCGGACCAGGGCGCGGGCGAGGTGGGCGCGTGGGCGTTCACCGCTGGACAGGCTCTCCCCCGAACGCGCTCCGCCGGGCCGGTGAGACCGTCCTGCCGCGGGGCGGCGGCTACGACGAGCCGGTCGGTGGCAGGTCGGCCCCCGCCGCCGGCCCTGCTCGCCGCCGTCGTGGGCACCGGCGCGCCGCCGCCGCCGGCCCTGCTCGCCGCCGTCGTGGGCACCGGCGCGCCGCCGCCGGGCACCGGCCCGCTCTGGTCGGCCGGCGCCCAGCTCCCGCGCCGGGGCAGCGGCGTCCCCGCACCGGCGGCCGAACGGGGCCCGTTCCCCCCTGGAGTTCGCCGATGGAATCCGCGAGGCCCGGCGGCATCCGTGGTTCCTCGCCTCATCGCCCCGGCCATCGGGGCGTTCGGCACCACGGCGGTCCTCGCCCCCCCTGCGCCCCGCTGGCTTCCTCGCCCCGGCCGCCGCCGCCTCACCCCCACCGCCCGCCACTTCTCCCACGGAAAGCCCGCGTGACAACCACCACATATCCGGCGCGCCCGTCCTCCCGCGCCGGGGCGGCGGCCCGTCGCCGTAAGGCGGAATACCGTCGGCGGCGGTCGGGGCATTCGGCGCGCCGATGATTGCGCGGGTCGGCGAGAAACCGCTTGGCCACCTCTTCCCGGCCGTCGCGTCGCCGGAAATCCCGGCCCGCGCGTTCGGCCGGAGACTCTTGGTAAGCACCCGCTTCCGCCCCCGCCGACCGGTCGGCGCAGCCCGCGCCTCCCGGTGAAACCGGGGGGCCGAGTACGCTGTCACCCGGCCGGGAGCCAAACGAGTGACACGGCCGTGCGAATGCGAGAAGCGGGGAACCCGGACCGGTTTCCGCACGGGGTTGTCTTCTGTAACTCCTTCGGCCCTATACTCCCCGCATGGCTACCAAGATTGTTACGGTCTACACCGACGACCTCACGGGCGAAGAGGCGAGCGAGGTCGGTACTCACACGTTCAGCATTGACGGCGTGAACTATGAGATCGACCTCGCACCCGACTCTTTCGACAAGTTCCTCGCGACCCTGAGCCCCTTCATCGAGGCCGGCCGGAAGACCGGCCGCACCCCCCGGTCCGGCGCGGCGGTCAGGCGCCCGGTGCCGACCCCGTCCCAGGACACCGCGAAGATCCGGGCCTGGGCGAAGGAGAACGGCTTCGAGGTCAACGAGCGCGGCCGGGTGCCGGCGAACGTCCGCGAAGCCTATGAGAAGGCCCACTGACCCGACCCCCAGTTACCCACCCCCCGACGCCGGCCCCCTTCCCCGAGGGAGGGGGCCGAAGCTGTTCCCGAAGCGGACCCGGGGAATGCGGGAATCAATTCCGCGAAGACGGCGAGCCCCTGACTCGGGGATGACGACCCCGGCCCCGGCGCGGTCCGCCTCGGTCTCTCCGGGAAGCCCGACTTCCGCCGGACCCGCCCGATACGGATTCACGGATTCGATCCCGCCGTGGGCAGGTCCCTGTACACGGTGGCTGCCTTCCCCGCGAAATGCCGGTTTCCCCGGTCCACCATGGAGGACGACCGCCCATGGCTCCGCGCGTCAAACCACTGGTCCCTGGGACGCCCCGGCGATGATTCCGAAGCCGCCCCCGGCCAACGCCACACCCCCGGGCCACAGCATGACCGGATATGGCCGCCGAGTGTGGAAGCTTCGAAGCCCGCGTTGGCCACGCGGGGTTTCCGCGAGCTCCGGAGAACAGAGAGACCGCCGGTCGACCGGTGCTCCGTCGGCGGCGGAGATCAGACCCAATCCCTCCGCCGTGCCCTGAGGTGGCGGACACGGGTGACCGCTGCCGAGCGGTGGGCACGGCATGTGTTCGGGTGTGCCGTTGCGCCTGGGGCGCCGGGGAACCGGCGGTGACGACCGGGGAACCTCGCGGGCTGACGAGGCGTCATACGGGGTGCCGGGCCGTCGGGCCTGGTTCCGCTCCGTCGCCTTGCCGTCCTCTCGGTCGGCCGGGAGACACCTTCGTACGGGCGCGTCAGACGACACAGACGAACGCACACCAGGAGCGCGTCATGGCATTTCCCCTGATCGCGGCGGCCGGAATGGCCTTCAAGATCGCCAAGAGCGTCTACGACTGGACGCAGAAGACCCCCCAGGGCAGAGCGACGATGGCCGGTGCGGGCCTGCTGGCCTCCTACCAGCACACCAAGGCCCACCCCAACGACCCGCTGAACGGGCACCACATCGGCGAGGCGAGCAAGAAGTTCGGCCAGGACGTGGTGAACCCGACCGTCAACAGCCTCTACCGGCACGTCCGCAAGGACCTCACGTAACCGGCGCGCGCCGCCCGACGGTCGCCGCGCGGGCCCGTTCGTACGGAGCCCGCGCGGTGCGGTGGTCACATGGGTAGCACGAGCACGCCTTCATCACCGCCCCGCCGGTCCGTCGGCCTGGAGCGGACCAGGTGCCGGTGTCCCGGTACGTGCCCCGCGCTGACTGGCGGTTCACATCTTCGTAGTGGTGGTTCGGTCGGCGGCTGTCGTGACGTGCGGTGTTTTCGGGTGCTAGTGCTGTGACCGGGATGGTTCACCGTGATCGGAAGGCGGCTCGCGGGACGAGCGCACGCGAAACGGCTGGTATTACTGGGGCATGGAGGAAGAGACCGCACGCTCCGCGATCGACACGTTCATCTCCGCGTTCAACGCCTCGGACGACAACTACGTGACTGCCCTGCTCTCCCAGGCTCTGACCTCAGACGTGGTCTTCTGGGGGCCGTTGGGTCGCAGCGAAGGAATCGCTGCGGTCGAGCAGTTCGTGCTGGACATCCGGCACCACCCGGCGGGGACCGGCACGATGGTGCGCTGCTCAGCGGTGGACATGCCTCACGAGTGGGCCCGGTACCAGTGGGTCTTCACCACGCCGGATGGAGGCCCCCGCCTGGCGGGAACGGACGTCGTCCATCTGCGGCGGAGCCTCATCGATCAGGTCATCGTCTTTGCGGGGGAGATCGAGCCGCCCGCCTCATGAGTCATCCTTCTGTCGCTGTCCTTCTCCTGAACTTGCCTCCTTCGGCGCTCGGGGGCTGCGGTTCGCGGTTGGTCAGGCTGCGGTGTTGAGGGGGCGTCCGCCCCAGCGGATGCCTTTCTCGCTGCGGATGCGGGCGCGTTCCTTGCGTTGGGCGGTGAGTATGTCGGGGTGGCGGGCGTTGGTGTTGCGCCAGCGCAGGTAGCGGTGCAGTGCCTGGGTTTGCGCGGGGTGGCTGCGGTGGTGGGAGTTGGCCAGGGTGAACTGCCGCAGTGGGCCGAAGTGGGCCTCGATCGGGTTGGCCCAGGAGGCGTAGGTCGGGGTGAAGCACAGCTCGACCTTGTTCTTGCTTGCCCAGTGGCGGATGTCCGTGCCGGTGTGGGCGGAGAGGTTGTCCAGGATGATGTAGATCGGGGCGCCGTCGAGTCGGGCGGCGCGGATCGACTTGAGCGCGGCCAGGGTGTTGGCGGTGCCCTTGCGTCGTCGGTTGACGCCCCACAGGCGGTCGTCGCCCACGGAGTAGCAGCCGTGGAAGTAGGTGACGCCGTGAGTGCGGCGGTAGGTCGCCGGCAGCCGGTTTGGCTTGCCCTGTTTCGCCCAGCAGGAGCCCGCGGTGGGCCGGATCCCCAGGGGCCCGAACTCGTCGAAGGCGAAGACCCGGTCCGGGAAGCGGCCCAGCACCTGCTCAATCCGGTCGAGCTTGGCGTCGCGATCAGGGTCGGGCGACTCCTTCCAGGTCTTGGTGCGCTGGAAGGAGATCCCGCGGCGCAGGAGCAGGCACCGTAAGGCTTCACGGCCGATACGGATGACGCGTCCGGGCACGCGGCGCAGGTAGGCGGCGAGTTCGCGGATCGACCAGCGGGTGAAGGGTTGGCCGAGCCTGGTGGGGCGAGTGGTGGCCGTCCGGATGACGAAGTCCTCGTCCTCACGACTGAGCAGGCGGGGACGGCCTCCCGCCCACTGAGGGTCCAGACAGGCCAGGCCGACCTCATTGAACCGGTGGATCACATCGCGCACGGTGTCCTCGTCGGCCTGCACCAGCTGGGCGATCACCGGCACCCGGTTCCCGCCCGCCGAGGCGAGCAGCATCATCGCCCGCCGATAGCGCACCGAACTGGTACTGCCCCGGCGCACGATCTGCTGCAGCTTCTGCCCTTCCTGGTCGGTCAGTCTGCGCACCCGCACAGGCTCGGCCACTCACGCCTCCAGCGGTCGGAACGGACGTCACCGCCCATCCAACCGTTCCAACCCTGCGAACCTATGCGGTCACAGCACTAGCTCTGTGTGGTGGGTGGCTGGTGGGTGCGGCACGTTCCGCGCGGGTGGCCGGAGAGACTTTGGGCGGGAGCTGCCGGGGGGCGAGAGAGCCGGGGGGCCGTACGTTTGCCAGCGGATCGGGCAGCCTTGGCCTGCCCGGTGTTGTGCCCGATTGGCCCCCGGTCTTCGAGGCTCGCCCCCCGGTGGCTGCCTAAAGTCTCGGAGGTCACCGGCCCCGTGCCCGTACAGCGGCATGATCGGGCATCGGGTGTGGGGGTCCGGGCCTCGTCACTGGTCGCGTTTACTGGCTTTGCGGAGCTGCGCTGCTTCTTTGCGTCCCCTGAGTGGGATCTTCCAATCCGTGAGGAGTTTGGTGAGGTAGGGGGCGGAGACGCCGTAGTCGCGGGCGAGTGCGTTGACGGAGATCTTGTGGTCCAGGTAGAGCTGGATGGCTTCGTCTCTGGGGATCACGGGCATACGCCGCGTGGGCATGTCGGTTCCTCTGTTTTCTGGGTCGGGCGGGCCCGTTGGTGGCGGGTGCCGGCGTTGAGGCTGGGCAGGCAGAGGGCGGACAGGGCCAGGAAGGCGCGTCCGGCGATCCGTGCGGCTGTGATGCCCGCGTGCCGTGGCCATCGGGTGCGGGGCCGTGCGTGGGTCCGGGGCGGCCGAGGGGCATGGGAGTACGGTGCGCTGGTGGCGGGGGTGGTGCTGGCGGGGTAGGCGCGCCAGTGGCGTTGTGTGGTGGTGAGGAACAGGGAGTGTGCGGGGCCGTGCTGGCGGGTGTGGTCAAGGGCCCACATGCCGATGCGTTTGGGGTCGTTCTCCCAGGGTGAGGCGTCGTGGCAGGTGGTGCAGATGGCTCCGCAGCGGCCGACGGGTGCCTCCTCGTCCGGTTCCCCGGCGACTACCCAGTCGGCGCCCCGGAGAATGACCCCGCGCCTCACTCCGTGTCTCCTTTTCCGAGGCGGGCGCTGCGGCTTTCCGCGACCCTGAGGGCGTCGATCAGGCACTCGGCAAGCCGCGTGGCGGTGAACCGCAGCTCGCGGGCGGATGTGTGCGGTTCACCGATCAGCGGGCGGGCGCAGCGCAGTACCTTGGCCCCGGCGGCGAGTTGGGTGTTCTCCAGTTCTTCGGCCAGGGGGAGCAGATGCCGATTCGTACTGTCCGGGCTGAGGTAGGCCGGGCCGCCGTCCTCGCCGGGCCAGGGCAACAACCGAGCCCCGGCCACGGGGCGAGTGGGCTCGTGCCGCATCCCCCGTGACGGGGACTTCTCATGGCTTGTGGTTGACATAGGCTCGCCCATGGCTGCCTGCCTTTCTCAGGTGGTCCATGGCCCCGGACGCTGAACCCGTCGCGGGGCCACCTCGCTCTCCCGATCCTGCGCCAAACTCGGCCGGTACGGTTGAAGTTGGCGTTGACGACCCATTGACTAACGGAGCGATCGATCATGGACGTCGGGAACGTGCGTGCGGTACTCGCCCGTAAGGGCCTGAGTGCGGCTGAGGTGGCCCGCCGGATTCGCTATGACGCGGCCTACCTCTCGCGTGTCCTCAACGGTCGGCAGGCGCCTTCGGCCGCCCTTCAGCGGTCCCTCACCGAACTGCTCGACCTGGACGAGGACGACGAGCGAACGGAATACGTGATGCTGCACCCGACCCGGCTT
Organism: Streptomyces sp. NBC_01803; assembly: GCF_035917415.1. Lineage (NCBI taxonomy): Bacteria > Bacillati > Actinomycetota > Actinomycetes > Kitasatosporales > Streptomycetaceae > Streptomyces > Streptomyces sp. NBC_01803. The sequence continues at coordinate 833,247 of NZ_CP109073.1, read as the reverse complement.
GACCGGGCGGCCGTGGATGCTCTGGCGGGTGCCCTGGCGGCTCAGCGGCGTGCGGATGACGTAGTGGGCCCCATGCCGCTGCTGCCTGCCGCCGAGACGCACCGGACGGTGCTCTTGGGGCTTCTGAGCCATGCACGGGGCCCGGAGCGTGACGCGCTGGCCGAAGTGGTCGCCGAGCACTGCGCGTTTCTCGGCTGGCTTCACGTCCAGATGCGGTCTGACCGTGCCGTTTCGGTACTCCGTGAGGGGGAGCAGATTGCCCGCGAGATCGGGTCTGGGCCGCTGATCGCACAGTCCCGGAACTTCCTCGCCTGCCACTGGCGGACGCGCGGCGACCACCGACAAGCGGCGCAGCACTTCGACGCCGTGACCCGCACCGAGGGCGTACATCTGACCCAAAGGGCAGCGAACACGGCGCGGGCCGCCGAGCAGACAGCGAAAGCTGGCGACAAGACGGCCGCCAGGACGCTCCTGCGGGCTGCGGAACGCCTTGGGGAACGTGCCGCGAATCAGACCCCGCCCGAGGCTGCTTACTGGCTTCGGGGGCAGGCGTTCCAGCTTCTCAATCAGGGCATCGCGCACGCCGCCATCGGGGACGAGAAAACCGCCCGCGAACACATTGCTGCCGGTCTCGCTGGAGTCGCCGCCGAACACCTTTCGGCGCCTTGGATCAGCGACTATGTAAGCCCCGGGCAACTGCGTGAGCTATCGCCCTTGTGATGCGCGGCGCCGGTGGCCCGGTCGGTCCATCCGGCAGGGGTACGCCCCCACCGCTCTTGCGAGTTGCTGGGCCTGAGCGGGAGCGTTGCCCGGTTGTGGGTCGGCGTTGGCGGGTGGTCGGGCTGGGGTGTTGTGCGTGTCTGGCCCCGGTCTTGCGGGGTGGGTGTGTTGGTGTGGGGCGGCGCGATGCCGTCGTCGCGCAGAGCGGAGATCAGGTGGCCCCGGCGGCCGTCGTCCTGGCCCGGCCTCCCCACCGGCGGCGCGCCACCGACATCCCCGGCATCGGGAGCCGCTTCGCCCCCCTGACGGCAGGACCGCGGTGCCGCTCGGCGACGGGCGCTCCCTGAACCTGGTCGCGGCGGACTCCGTCGGCCCCGAGGGCTACGACGCCCACCGGGCCGGAACACTCATCGCCGCCGCGTACCTGTGCGCCGACCCCCCACCGCGTCCCGCCCGGCCCGCGCACCCGGAACCGGCTCAGGCGGCAGCAGATGTTGTACATTGAGAGACGTTTCTCCTTATGTGCAACAAAGGGCTTTCCTCTTCGTGTCCCACGCTCAAGACCTCTCGCGCCAGCCGTGGGCTCACGATCAGCCTCGCGACGTCCCGTGCCCGCGGGGCGACTGGCTGCGATCCGTCCCCGGGGCGAAGGACGCCTCAGGGGGTCGACGGCGGTTCGGTCCGCGCCCGGAGCGGATCTGCCAGGCGGTCTTCGAGGCTGTGTTCACCTCGCGCTGGGGCGACGACGTGGCGCTGGGAAGCGGAGCGGAACCTGCCGCCCCAGTCGACCGCCTGTTCGGGGAAGGGGCTGATCCCGTGGCGTGAACGCGGCGCGGAGACCGCGGTCGGTGCCGCGCGTCCTCGACCTTTCGCCTGGCCCCAGGACCACGGACGAGATCTTCGACAAGCCCTGGAGGGCCAAGCCCTGGAGGGCCCGCAGAACCTCTGGCCCAGGTCACGAGAAAGGCTCGCAGCCGTGCACGACCTCGCCCCACTGGCCCGCTTCGACGGCCTTGTCGCCGCTGACCTTCGCGACGTCACCAGCGACCCCGCGGCCTTGGAGTCCTCCGGCTTCTGGGCAGTGGTCGCCGACTTCGAGGGCGATCTGGTGTGTGCCCGCTTCGGGGACGTACGCCGGGCGCCGGTGCCCGATCCGGTGTCCGGCGCCTGGCGCGGCCCGGCGGTCGCCGACTGGTCCTCGTCACTGGACCGGGCCGCGTACACCGCGGGGGTGCGGCGCATACGCGAGCACATCGCGGCGGGCGAGGTGTACCAGGCCAATCTGTGCCGGGTGCTGTCCGCGCCCCTGCCCGACCCCGCGGCGGCCGATGCCGACGCCCTGACCTCTTGGCTGGCCCGCGGCAATCCCGCCCCGTACGCCGGCACGGTCCGGCTGCCGACCCATGGCGTCGAGGTGGCCACCGCATCGCCCGAGCTCTTCCTGCGGCGCACTGGGCGGACCGTGGAGTCCGGGCCGATCAAGGGCACCGGTCGGACCGCCGATGACCTGCTGGAGAAAGACCGCGCCGAGAACGTGATGATCGTGGACCTGGTCCGCAACGACCTGGGGCGCGTCTGCGCCACCGGATCCGTGACGGTTCCGGAGCTGTGCGTGGTCGAGTCGCATCCGGGCTTGGTCCACCTGGTCTCCACCGTGCGGGGCGAACTGGCGGAGGGAGTGGGCTGGCCCGAGCTGCTGGCCGGAACGTTTCCTCCCGGCTCTGTCACGGGCGCGCCCAAGTCCAGCGCACTGCGGATCATCGGGGCGCTGGAGACGGCCCCCCGCGGCCCGTACTGCGGCGGCATCGGCTGGGTCGACGCCGACCGCGGGGCCGGCGAGCTGGCCGTGGGTATCCGCACCTTCTGGATCGACCGCTCCGCCCCCGGGGGCCCGGCGCTGCGGTTCGGTACGGGCGCCGGTATCACCTGGGGTTCCGACCCGGAGCGGGAGTGGGCGGAGACCGAGCTGAAGGCGTCCCGGCTGCTCGCGGTGGCGTCGGGGGTGTGCCGGACAAGCGAATGAGTCCAGCTCGGAGGTCTGGTCCACCTGTGCTCGACCCTGATGTCGGCACTGCTTTCACACGTCGTTCTGATGGCCTTGTCCCGGGACGCGACGCGGGTCGGTGCCGCACAGGCCGTGCGCATCGCGCTCGACGCGCGGGCCCCGCACCGGACCCCGACCGGGGCACAGGTCAGTCCGGGGTGGTTCTCCATGCCGATCCCGGTGGCGGTCGAGCGGCGCTCGCGCCGGTCCACCTCGCGGCTGCCGGGGCTGCGGGCAACCTCGGTGGCCACCCGGGTCGACTCCTTGACAAGGGGTAGGGGTGACTCCAGACTTACGTTGCGCTTTACGCAATTAGTTTCGTGATACGCACCAAGGTGGTCATGATGATTCCCGTGTGCCGTCTCGCCGATCCGCCGCGAGGTGAGGCGCTCCGGTTCGCCGGATCCGCGGCCGGAGCCGACAGCGTGACCATCGAGGAGGAGGGTGCCGTGGATCACCGCGGCTTCCTCGCCGTCCACCGGCGGGCGGACCGCCCGGCCGACGTGCTCGGTGTGAACCGGACCCGCCCGTTCACACGGGGACGTCGGCAGCTTGCCAAGGAGGCCGCGGGCAGAGGCGGTTCCCGATGAACGCCACAGCCCACGCCACCGCCGCACCGTGCCCGGGAGTGCCGGATCTCCACCCCTACGGGCTTCCGCGGCCCGGCCGGACGCTGGTCATGGGCGTGGTGAACGTCACGCCGGACTCGTTCTCCGACGGCGGGCGGTCGTTCGCTCCGGAATCCGCTGTCGCGCACGGACTGGCGCTGCTTGAGCAGGGAGCGGACATCGTGGACGTGGGCGGTGAGTCCACCCGCCCCGGCGCCGCCCGCCCGCCGGTCGAGGAGGAATTGCGGCGTGTCTTGCCCGTCGTCCGGGAACTCGCCACGGCAGGCGGGATCGTCAGCGTTGACACCATGCGGGCCGAAGTCGCCGCCCGCGCTCTCGATGCGGGTGCACGGCTCATCAATGACGTCTCAGGTGGCCTTGCCGACCCCAGGATGCTCCCCCTGATGGCGCGGGCCGCCACGCCGTACGTGGTGATGCACTGGCGCGGACACGCCGCCGACATGCAGGTGAACGCGAACTATGACGACGTCGTCACCGGTGTGGTCGACGAGTTGAGCCTGCGGGTCGAGGCCGCGCTGCGAGCGGGGATCCCGCCCGGCTACCTGATCATCGACCCTGGGCTGGGCTTCGCCAAGACGCCCGAGCACAACTGGGAGCTGCTGGGTCGTCTCGGGGAGGTTGGCGCGCTGGGTCATCCCGTCCTGGTGGGCGCGTCACGCAAGTCGTTCCTGGGCCGTTTGCTGGCGGATCCAACAACGGGGCACCCGCGCCCCGCGCGGTCGCGGGACGCCGCGACCGCCGCCGTTTCCGTGCTCGCCGCCGCGCAGGGCGCCTGGTGCCTGCGTGTGCACGATGTGGCCTCGACGCTCGACGCGGTGCGGGTGACTGCCCGCTGGGGCGTCGAGGCGGCAGCCTCGGCGCAACCGCCTGTGCGCCGCCGACCCGGTTCTCGACGTGTGGGCGTCTGACGTTTCTCCGAAGGTGACATGTGACCATGACGAATCTGTCTTCCAGTCTGATCTCGACGCTGTCGGGGGAGTACTACACCGATCCGGGGATTTTCGCTCTGGAGCAGGAGCGGGTTTTCGAGGCGATGTGGTTCTGTGTGGCCCGCGCTTCGGATCTGTCCAGGCCGGGTCAGTTCCGGACGTGTCAGGTGGGGCGGGAGAGTGTGCTGGTCTCCCGTTCCCGGGACGGGTCGGTCAGGGCGTTCTTGAACGTTTGCCGGCACCGTGGTGCGAAGTTGTGCACGGAGGAGTCGGGTGAGGTCAAGCGGGCGTTCCAGTGTCCGTATCACGCCTGGACCTATGGTCTGGACGGGAAGCTGGTCGCGGCGCCGAATCTGACGTCGATGCCGGATGTCGACCGGGTCGGGTACGGGCTGGTGGGTGTCCATGTGCGGGAGTGGCTGGGGTATGTGTGGGTGTGCCTGGCCGAGGTTCCGCCGTCCTTCGAGGAGGACGTGATCGGTGCGGTGGTCGAGCGGCTGGGTGATGTGGAGTCGATCGGGAATTACGGGATCGATGATCTGCGGGTGGGCCGGCGGATCACGTATGACGTGCAGGCCAACTGGAAGCTGATCATCGAGAATTTCATGGAGTGTTATCACTGCGCGACGATTCATCCGGAGCTGACGGAGGTGTTGCCGGAGTTCGCTGATGGGTATGCGGCGCAGTTCTTCGTGGGTCATGGTGCGGAGTTCGGTGAGGGGGTTGAGGGTTTCACCGTCGATGGTTCTGAGGGGCTGGGCCGTATTCCCGGTGTCGCCGAGGGGCAGGATCGGCGTTATTACGCGATCACGGTCAGGCCACAGGTGTTCATCAATCTGGTGCCGGATCATGTGATCTTCCATCGGATGTTCCCGATGGCGCATGACCGCACTGTGGTGGAGTGCGACTGGCTCTATCTGCCCCATGTCGTCGACGGCGGTGCGGATGTGGAGCGGTCGGTGGAGTTGTTCCACCGGGTGAATCAGCAGGATTTCGACGCCTGTGAGCGTACCCAGCCGGGGATGAGTTCCCGGGTCTATGCCAGCGGCGGTGTCCTGGTGCCCAGCGAGCACCACATCGGCGCATTTCACACCTGGCTCCAGAACAAGCTCGGCGCGTAGCAGCAGTCCCATCGGTACATCGACGAGGAGAGGTAGTCATGGCACGCAAGGCGCCGCGCGAGGACCCCGGCGAGGACGCGCTGGAGGTGACCGCGCCCAAGACCTGGGCTGCGGGGATTCCCGCGGTGACCCATGCGTTGCGCATGGGATACGACCAGATGGGCGTGCGGCGCACCGCGCTGTCGCTGCTCAAGGTCAACCAGAAGGACGGCTTCGACTGCCCCGGCTGCGCCTGGCCGGAGGGTGATCACCGCAGCAAGGCCGAGTTCTGCGAGAACGGCGCCAAAGCCGTCGCCGAGGAGGCCACCGTCCGCCGGGTGACGCCCGAATTCTTCGCCGCGCACCCGGTGAGCGACCTCTTGAGCCGCAGCGACTACTGGTTGGGCCAGCAGGGCCGCCTCACCGAGCCGATGTACAAGCCGGCCGGCTCGGAGACGTACGTGCCGGTCACCTGGGAGACGGCATTCACCATCGTCTCCCGTGAGCTCAAGGCGCTGCGAAGCCCCGACGAGGCCGCCTTCTACACCTCGGGGCGGACCTCCAACGAGGCGGCGTACCTCTACCAGCTCCTCGTACGGCAATTCGGGACCAACAACCTGCCGGACTGCTCGAACATGTGCCACGAGTCGAGCGGTTCGGCGCTCACCGAGACGATCGGGGTGGGCAAGGGCAGCGTTCACCTCGACGACCTGCACCGTGCCGGACTGATCTTCGTCGTCGGGCAGAATCCCGGCACCAACCACCCGCGCATGCTGTCCGCGCTGGAGAAGGCCAAGCGGCGCGGTGCGCGCATCGTCGCGGTGAACCCACTGCCCGAGGCCGGGCTGCTGCGCTTCAAGAACCCGCAGAACGCCCGTGGAGTCGCAGGTGGCGGCACGTCCCTCGCGGACCGGTTCCTGCAGATACGGCTCGGCGGCGACATGGCGCTCTTTCAGGCGCTGTCACGACTGCTGCTCGACGCCGAGGACGCCGCGCCCGGAACGGTCCTCGACCGTGACTTCATCACCGCGCACACCGACGGCTTCGAGGCATACGCCGAACGGCTGCGCGAACTCGACTGGGACGACGTCGCCGAGGCGACCGGACTCGCGCGCGATGCCATCGAGGCGACCGCTCGCGACGTCATGTCCGCCCAGTCGATTGTGGTGTGCTGGGCCATGGGCCTGACCCAGCACAAGCACTCCGTGCCCACCATCCGCGAGGTCGTGAACTTCCTGCTGCTGCGCGGCGACATCGGGCGCCCCGGCGCGGGAGTGTGCCCCGTGCGGGGCCACTCCAACGTCCAGGGCGACCGGACGATGGGCATCTACGAGAAGCCGGCGCCGGAATTCCTCGACGCGCTGCGGAAGGAATTCGGGTTCGACCCGCCCCGCCACCACGGTTTCGACGCGGTGGAGACGATCCGGGCGATGGGCGCCGGGGAGGTGAAGGTGTTCTTCGCCATGGGCGGCAACTTCGTCTCCGCCGCTCCGGACACGGCCGTCACCGAGCGGGCCCTGCGGAGCTGCCGGCTCACCGTCCAGGTCTCCACCAAGCTCAACCGCTCCCACGCGGTATGCGGCCGGGAAGCCCTCATCCTCCCCGTCCTCGGCCGCACCGAGCGGGATCGAGGACCGGACGGGGCGGACCGGTTCGTCACCGTCGAGAACTCGATGGGGGTGGTGCACGCCTCGCGCGGCGGGCTGCCACCCGCCTCGCCGCACCTGCTCTCCGAACCGGAAGTCGTCTGCCGGCTGGCACGCGGCCTCTTCGGTGCCGGTTGCGGCGCCGCCACCGGCAGCGACGTACCGTGGGCGGCTTTTGGAGCCGACTACGACGCCGTCCGCGACAGCATCGCCCGGGTCGTGCCCGGATTCGACGACTTCAACGCCCGGGTACGGCGTCCCGGCGGCTTCACCCTGCCGAACGCCCCCCGAGACGAGCGGCGCTTCCCCACCCGCACGGGTAAGGCCAACTTCACGGTCAACCCGCTGGAGGTGCCGCGCGTCCCGCCCGGCCGCCTGCTGCTGCAGACACTGCGCAGCCACGACCAGTACAACACCACGATCTACGGGCTCGACGACCGCTACCGTGGCATCCGCCGGGGACGCCGGGTGGTCTTCGTCCACCCCGACGACCTCGCGGAGCGCGGGATCACCGACGGCGGGCTGGTGGACCTCGTCAGCGAGTGGCCGGACGGCTTGGAGCGGCGGGCGGATGCCTTCCGCGCCGTCGCCTACGACACGCCCCGCGGCTGCTGCGCGGCGTACTTCCCCGAAGCCAACGTGCTCGTCCCGCTCGACTCGGTGGCCGACACGTCCAACACGCCGACGTCCAAGAGCATCGTGGTACGCCTGGAGCGCCGCGGTTCCCCGTCCGGCGGGCCGGGGGAGGCTCAGCCCAGGTAGCCCATCCGGTGGCTGATCTCGTCCGCGCCCTTGAGCAGCACGGGTGCGAACTGGAGCATGCGCGCCTCCGTGAAGCGATACGCCGGGCCGGAGGCGCTGAGGGCGGCGATGACCTCACCGTCGCGAGACCGGATCGGGGCCGCCATGGCGTGCAGCCCGATCTCCAGTTCCTCCAGCGTCACCGCGTATCCGCGCTCCCGCGCCTCGGTGAGATTCTTCTCCAGCTTCGCCCTGGTGGTCAGGGTGTGTGGCGTCAGCTTCTGCAACGGGGACGCCGCGAGCGCTTCGGCGCGCCCCTTCGCCGACAGGTGGGCGAGCAGGATCTTGCCGCTGGACGTGGCGTGGAGTGGGGTCAGCTGCCCGACCCAGTTGTGCGTGCCCACCGCGCCCGGGCCGCGTACCTGATAGAGGTTGACCGCGTAGTGCTCCTGCTGGACAGCGATGTTCACGGTCTCGCCGATCTCCTCGCTGAGCCGCTCGCACACGGGCCGGCCCTGCTGCGTGATGTCCAGACGGCCCGTCACCGCCCCCGCCAGGCGCACGATCCCGAAGCCGAGTCGGTACTTGCCCCGGTCGGCCGCCTGCTCGACCAGACCGCGCGCCTCCAGCGCCCCGAGCAGGCGGAACGCGGTCGACTTGTGGACGTCGATCTCGGCGGCGACCTCGCTCACGCCCGCCTCGCCCCGCTGGGCGAGAATCTCCAGGACGCTGACGGCACGGTCAACGGACTGCACCCCGTTCACCGTTGGACCTGCTGTTTCGCTCTCTGCCGCGTGGTTGCCCATAACGCAACTATACCCACTGGTAATCCATTGACCGCGCGGGTGTGGCGGCGCCCTCACGGGCCCCCCGGGTGACGCCCGGCCGTGCCGGAAGCCGGGCCGTCCGCCCGCGCCAGGGCGCACGAGACGGACGTCACCCGGCTTCGCGCGTCAGCGGAAGACGACCGTCCGGTTGCCGTTGACCAGCACGCGGCTCTCACTGTGCCACTCCATGGCGCGGGCGAGTACCTGGGCCTCGACATCGCGGCCGATGGTGACCAGCTCGTCCGGGGCGCGCGAGTGGTCCACACGGACGACGTCCTGCTCGATGATCGGGCCTTCGTCGAGGTCGGATGTGACGTAGTGCGCCGTGGCCCCGACGAGCTTGACACCGCGCTCGTGTGCCTGGACGTACGGCCGGGCCCCCTTGAAGCTCGGCAGGAAGGAGTGGTGGATGTTGATGGCCCGGCCGTCGAGCCGCTTGCACAGGTCGTCGGAGAGGATCTGCATGTAGCGGGCGAGTACCACCAGGTCGACGTCGAGCTCGTGGACGAGCTGCAGCAGGCGCGCCTCTGCCTGGGCCTTGGTCTGCGGGGTCACCGGGACGTGGTGGAAGGGGATGCCGTAGTTCTGTGCCAGTGGCTCGAAGTCGCGGTGGTTGGAGACGATCGCCGCGATCTCGATGTTGAGCGCGCCCGTGGACTTGCGGAAGAGCAGGTCGTTCAGGCAGTGGCCGAACTTCGACACCATGATCAGCGTGCGGGTCGGGGTCGAGGCGTCGTGGAGCTGCCAGGTGATCCGGTAGGTCGCGGCCACCGGGGCGAAACCGGTGCGCAGGTCCTCCAGCGAGACGTCCCGATCCGTGACCTCGAAGTGCACCCGCATGAAGAAGCGGTCCTGCAGTCGGTCATCGAACTGATGGCTCTCCAGGATGTTGCCGGAGTGACGCACGAGAAAAGTGGTCACGGCGTGGACGAGACCGGCCTGGTCAGGGCACGAAAGGGTGAGGACGAACTCGCGGCCGGGCTGCGGTCGGGGAGACATGACATCCCTCCATTGGTGCGCAATGCGCAACGTGATGAGTGATACGCAACATCGTCCAGTGTGGGTGACCGACTGGTCAAGGGGTGGCACGCGACCGGCCCACCCGCTGAATCCGTCGCCCGGACCCTCTTCCTGGGAAAATGCCCGCAGGTAGCCGTGTTTCGCTCTACACAATAGACTGTGTTATACGCAACAATCGGCAGTGTGTGGCCGCGGGTGAGGGATCCGCGCCTCGGCGGTACGGGGCGGCGCGATGTCCGGGCGAGTGGGCCATCAGGGGCTGCGGCCTGGTGCCCGAGCGCGCGGAACGGCGCGGCTGATGAATCCGGCGTTGCCGTGGTGTGTCGATTCCCCATCCGGGGCTCGTGAGCCCCGCCGTTCCGGTCCTTCGCGTGGTGGTCGTCGGTGGCGTAGCCCCTTGACAGTGCTCTGGGGCCCCCGGCACTGTGAGTTGCACAATGCGAAGTGCGTTGCGTTCAATGCAACCGGAGGTTATGTGATGGCGGGACCGCGAGTGGTCATCATCGGCGCGGGCGTCGTGGGAGCGTCGCTGGCGGACGAACTGTCCTCCCGGGGCTGGACCGAGGTCACGGTCGTGGACCAGGGTCCGCTGCCCGCCACCGGCGGGTCGACGTCCCACGCCCCCGGCCTGGTGTTCCAGACGAACTCCTCGAAGACCATGACCGAGCTGGCCCGCTACACGGTCGAGAAGTTCCGCTCCCTCGACGTCGACGGTCAGCCCTGTTTCCTGCAGGTCGGCGGCCTGGAGGTCGCCACCACGCCCGAGCGCCTGGCCGAACTCCACCGCCGGCACGGCTGGCTGGCCTCCTGGGGCATCGAGGCCCGGGTGATCGGCCCCGACGAGTGCGTCGAGCTGCACCCGCTGGTGGCCCGCGAGCGCGTGCTCGGCGGACTGCTCGTCCCCACCGACGGCCTGGCCAAGGGAGTCCTCGCGGTCGAGGCGCAGCTCCGGGCGGCCCGGGCCCGTGGCGTACGGACTCTCGGCCGCCACGAGGTGCGCGACATCCGCACGGAGGACGGCCGCGTGACGGCCGTCGTCACCGATCAGGGGGAGGTCCCCGCAGACCTCGTGGTGTGCTGTGCCGGGATCTGGGGTCCCAAGGTGGCCCGCATGGTCGGCATGGATCTTCCGCTGACCCCGCTGGGCCACCAGCTCGCCTGGACCGGGCCGGTGCCCGCCCTCGCCGGGCAGGACCGGGAAGCCGTTCGCCCGATCCTGCGCCACCAGGACGGGGACCTGTACTACCGCGACCGCTTCGACCGGCTCGGCATCGGTTACTACGGGCACCGGCCCATGCCCGTCGACGTGGACGACATCCTGTCCGTGGACGCCGCCGATGAGATGCCTTCCGTGATGCGCTTCACCCCGGACGACTTCGCCGAGGCGTGGACCGAGACCCAGTCGCTGCTGCCCGCCACGAAGGAGACCGAGGTCGAAGAGGGCATCAACGGCCTGTTCTCCTTCACCACCGACGGGCTGCCCCTGCTGGGCGAGTCCCCGGATGTGAAGGGCTTCTGGGTGGCCGAGGCCGTGTGGGTCACCCACTCCGCCGGCGTCGGACGCGCCATGGCCGAATGGCTCGTCGACGGCCACTGCTCGTCCTTCGACCTGCACGAGTGCGACGTCAACCGCTTCGAGCCCCACCAGCTCGCTCCGGAGTACGTGCTGGCCCGCGACTGCCAGAACTTCGTCGAGGTCTACGACATCCTCCACCCCCTCCAGCCGGCTGGTGCGCCCCGGCCGCTGCGCACCAGTCCCTTCCACGCCCGCCAGCAGGAGCTGGGCGCCTTCTTCCTGGAGGCGACCGGCTGGGAGCGGCCCCAGTGGTACGCCGCCAACGAGCCGCTGGTGGAGGGGCGGGACATCCCGGTGCCCAACGACTGGGCGGCGCGCTACTGGTCGCCGGTCGTCGGCGCCGAGGCCCAGGCCACGCGTGAGACCGTCGCGATGTACGACATGACGGCCCTCAAGCGCCTTGAGGTCACCGGTCGCGGGGCCGCCGCCTTCCTCCAGCGCATGACCACGGCCAACGTCGACAAGTCCGTCGGCTCGGTCACCTACACGCTGCTGCTCGACCACGACGGCGGGATCCGCAGCGACGTGACCGTCGCCCGCCTTGGTCGCGACCACTACCAGATCGGCGCCAACGGCAACCTCGACCTCGACTGGTTCACCCGGCACCTGCCCGAGGACGGGTCGGCGCAGGTGCGCGACCTCACGGCCGGCACCTGCTGTATCGGCCTGTGGGGTCCCAAGGCGCGCGAGGTCCTGCAGCCACTGGCCGACAAGGACTTCTCCAACCAGGGCCTGAAGTACTTCCGGGCCCAGCGCGCTCACATCGGCGCCGTCCCCGTCACCGCCATGAGGCTGAGCTACGTGGGCGAGCTGGGCTGGGAGCTGTACACGACGGCCGACATGGGCCTGAAGCTGTGGGACACGCTCTGGGAGGCCGGACAGGGGTCCGGGATCGTCGCCGCCGGCCGAGGCGCGTTCAACAGCCTGCGTCTGGAGAAGGGCTACCGCTCCTTCGGCACCGACATGACCTGCGAGCACGACCCGTACGAGGCCGGGCTCGGTTTCGCCGTGAAGATGGACAAGGGCGACTTCATCGGCCGGGCCGCGCTGGAGCGGCGTGCGGCCGACGTGACGCGCCGCCTCACCTGCCTGACGATCGACGACCCGCGCTCCGTCGTCATGGGCAAGGAGCCCGTGTACGACGGCGATCGCCCGGTCGGCTACGTCACCAGCGCCGCGTACGGCTACACCATCGGCAAGGGCATCGCCTACGCCTGGCTCCCCGCCGAACTCGCCACCACCGGACGCACCCTGCGCCTTGGCTACTTCGACCAGCGGATCCCCGCGGTCGTCGCCGAGGAGCCCCTGTTCGACCCGTCGATGCAGCGCCTGCGCGGCTGAGGAAGAGGAACCACGTGAGTGCACACATCCTGGACGGACGCCGCACCGCCGCGGCGATCCGCACCGAACTCACCGAGCGCGTCGCCGCCCTGGCCGCGCGGGGCATCACCCCCGGCCTCGGCACCGTGCTCGTCGGCGACGACCCCGGCAGCCACGCCTACGTCGCCGGCAAGCACCGGGACTGCGCGCAGGTGGGGATCGCCTCGATCCGGCGCGAACTCCCCGCCGACGCCACCCAGGCACAGGTCGAGGCCGTCGTCGACGAGCTCAACGCCGACCCCGCCTGCACCGGCTATATCGTGCAGCTCCCGCTGCCCCGCGGCCTCGACTCCGGCGCGGTCCTGGAGCGCATGGACCCGGCGAAGGACGCCGACGGCCTGCACCCGGTCAACCTGGGCCGGCTCGTGCTCGGCGTCGACGGCCCGCTGCCCTGCACCCCGCGCGGCATCGTCGAGCTGCTGCGCCGCCACGACGTCCCGATCGCCGGCGCCCGGGTGTGCGTCGTCGGCCGCGGCATCACGGTCGGGCGTCCACTCGGCCTGCTGCTCACCCGCAGGTCCGAGAACGCCACCGTGACGCTGTGCCACACCGGCACCCAGGGCATGGCCTGGCACCTGCGTGAGGCGGACATCGTCGTCGCTGCCGCCGGTTCGCCCGGGCTCGTCACCGCGGACAAGGTCCGGCCCGGTGCCGCGGTCCTCGACGTCGGCATCAGCCGCACCCCGGACGGACTCCTCGGCGACGTCCACCCGGACGTGGCCAAGGTGGCCGGATGGCTCGCCCCCATGCCGGGCGGCGTCGGCCCCATGACCCGGGCCATGCTGCTCGCCAACGTCGTCGAGGCCGCCGAACGCGCCGCCGGCGCCGTGCCCGCCCGGGCTTCCCGGGATTCCCTCCCGTCCCCCCGACCGAGGCAGGCTGTATGAACGCGTCCCCGTACCGTGGCGAGGCCCTGGCCGCCCGGCATTCTCTCTGCCCGTACCTGTCAGGAGGCGCACGATGAGCCCCCGCACCCCGGGCGCCGACTTGCCCGAGCACCCCGACTGGCTCTGGCGCACGTCCGAGCCCCGACCCTCCTACGATGTCGTCATCGTCGGCGGGGGTGGACACGGCCTCGCCACCGCCCACTACCTCGCCAGAAACCACGGCATCACCAAGGTGGCCGTGCTGGAGAAGGGCTGGCTGGCCGGCGGCAACATGGCCCGCAACACCACCATCATCCGGTCCAACTACCTGTGGGACGAGAGCGCCGGGATCTACGAGCACGCGCTCAAGCTGTGGGAGGGGCTGGAGGACGAGCTCGACTATCCGATCCTGTTCTCCCAGCGCGGTGTGCTGAACCTGGCGCACAGCCTCCAGGACGTCCGCGACAGCGTGCGCCGAGTGGAGGCCAACCGGCTCAACGGCGTCGACGCCGAATGGCTCGACCCGCGGCAGGTCAAGGACGTCTGCCCGATCGTCAACATCTCGCCGGACGTGCGCTATCCGGTCATGGGCGCGACGTACCAGCCACGCGCCGGGATCGCCAAGCACGACCACGTCGCCTGGGGCCTGGCCCGCTCCGCCGATGCCGCCGGCATCGACCTCATCCAGAACTGCGAGGTGACCGGCATCGACATCCAGGGTGGCCGGGTGACCGGCGTGCGGACCACTCTGGGCCCCATCTCCGCGGGCAAGGTGGCCCTGTGCGCCGCCGGCCATTCCTCCGTCCTCGCCGCCATGGCTGGATTCGAGCTGCCGATCCAGAGCCACCCGTTGCAGGCCCTGGTGTCCGAGCTGCTGGAGCCCGTGCACCCGACCGTCGTCATGTCCAACGCCGTGCACGTGTACGTCAGCCAGGCCCACAAGGGCGAGCTGGTCATGGGCGCGGGCATCGACGCGTACAACGCGTACACCCAGCGTGGCGCGTTCCACATCATCGAACACCAGATGTCGGCGGCTCTGGAGCTGTTCCCCGTCTTCGCCCGGGCCCACGTCCTGCGCACCTGGGGCGGCATCGTCGATGTCAGCCCCGACGCCTCGCCGATCGTCGGGCTCACCCCCGTGGACAACCTGTACGTCAACTGCGGCTGGGGCACCGGCGGCTTCAAAGCCACTCCCGGAGTCGGCTGGGCGTACGCCCACACCATCGCCCATGACACCCCGCACCCGCTCAACGCCCCCTTCTCGCTCGACCGTTTCACCACTGGCGCGCTCGTCGACGAGCACGGCGCGGCCGCGGTCGCTCACTAGGAGCCTGCCGATGCTGCTCATTCCCTGCCCCTGGTGCGGGCCTCGTGACGAGGCCGAGTTCCACTACGGCGGCCAGGCACACGTGGCCTACCCCGAGAACCCCGCGGCCCTGACCGACGAGGAGTGGGCCCGTTACCTGTTCTTCCGCGACAACCCCAAAGGGCCGTTCCCCGAGCGGTGGAGTCACGCCGATGGCTGCCGCCGCTGGTTCAACGCCGTCCGGGACACGGCGACCAACGAGATCCTCGCCGTGTCCCCGGCCGGTGAGCCGAAGCCGGTGACCTCATGACCGCACAGAACTTCCGACTGACCACCGGCGGGCGGATCGCGCGGGACCAGCCGCTGGCCTTCCGCTTCGACGGGATCGCATACCAGGGCCACCGGGGCGACACCCTCGCCTCCGCGCTGCTGGCCAACGGTGTCCACCAGGTCGCCACCAGCGTCAAGCTCGGCCGCCCGCGCGGCATCTTCTCGGCCGGCGGCGAAGAGCCGAACGCCGTCGTGCAGATCGACGCCCCGTTCCCGGAGCCCATGCTCCCGGCGACCACCGTCGAGCTGTACGACGGGCTCGCGGCCAGCAGCCTGCCCGGCCAGGGGCGGCTCGCCACCGAACCGGACCCGGCCCGCTACGACGCCGTCCACGCCCACTGCGACCTGCTGGTCGTCGGCGCGGGACCGGCCGGGCTCGCCGCGGCGGCCACCGCCGCCCGCAGCGGGGCGCGCGTCATCCTCGCCGACGACCAGCCGGAACTCGGCGGCAGCCTGCTGAGCACGGGAGAGCTGCTCGACTGGGTCGCCGACGTCCGCGACCAACTCGTGGCCGCCCCCGCCGTACGGGTGCTGCGCCGCACCACGGTCTTCGGCCACTACGACGACAACCACGTCCTCGCCGTCGAGCGCCGCACCAACCACCTCGGCGCGCAGGCTCCGACGCACGTGGCACGCGAGCGGGTGTGGCGGATCCGGGCCCGGCGGGTGGTCCTCGCGACCGGTGCCCACGAGCGGTCGCTCGCGTTCGCCGACAACGACCGGCCCGGCATCATGCTCGCCGGCGCGGGCCGCGCGTACGTCAACCGGTACGCCGTCGCCCCGGGCCGCCACGCGGTCGTCTTCACCACCAACGACAGCGCGTACGCCGCCGCCCTCGACCTCGCCGCGGCGGGCGTGCGGGTCGCGGCGATCGTCGACACGCGGCCGGAGGCGGGGGAGGCGGCGCGCCGCGCGGCACAGGCCGGGATCGAGGTGCTGCACGGCCACGCCGTCACCGGCACCGCCGGCGAGCCGCGCCTGACCTCGGTGACCGTCGCCGCCCTCGGCGAGGGGATCCCGGCCAGGGAGATCAGCGCCGATCTGCTCCTCGTCTCCGGTGGCTGGAACCCGGTCGTCCATCTCTTCAGCCAGGCCGGCGGGAAGCTGCACTACGACGAGGCGATCGGCTCGTTCGTCCCCGGTAGCTGCCGCCAGAAGGTGGAGGTCGCCGGTGTCGCCCGCGGCGTGCTCGGTCTGCCGGGCGTCCTGGCCGACGGCGTGGCCGCCGGGTCCCGCGCGGTCCAGGCCGAGGGCTTCGCCGCGGCCGAGCCGCTCCCGCTCCCGCTGGCCGCGGCCGAGTCCTCGTCGCCCCCCGCGCACCTGTGGGTGGTTCCGGGCGCGGACCCGGCTCGCAGCTTCGTCGACCTGCAACGCGATGTCACCGTCGGTGACTTGGCGCGCGCGACGGGCGCCGGCATGCGGTCGGTCGAGCACGTCAAGCGCTATACCACGGCCGGTACGGCGCACGACCAGGGCAAGACCTCCGGCGTGCTCACCAGCGGTGCCGTCGCCGGGCTGCTGGGTGTCGACATCGGCGACCTGGGCACGACGACGTTCCGCGCCCCTTACGCGCCCGTCTCCTTCGCGGCCCTCGCCGGCCGCGACCGTGGCGTCCTGCACGACCCCGTGCGTGTGACCGCCCTCCACGACTGGCACGTCGCCCATGGCGCCCGGTTCGAGAACGTCGGTCAGTGGAAGCGGCCCTGGTACTACCCGCGGGACGGCGAGGACATGGAAGCCGCCGTGCTGCGCGAGTGCCGTGCCGCCCGTGAGGGAGTCGCCCTCATGGACGCCTCCACCCTCGGCAAGATCGAGGTGCAGGGCCCGGACGGGGGCGTCTTCCTGGACCGGCTTTACACCAACATGATGAGCACCCTGAAGGTCGGCAGGATCCGCTACGGCGTGATGTGCCGCCCCGACGGCATGGTCTTCGACGACGGCACCGTCATCCGCCTCGCCGAGCACCGGTTCCTGGTGACCACCACCACCGGCAACGCCGCCGCGGTCCTGGACTGGATGGAGGAGTGGCTCCAGACCGAATGGCCGGAACTGCGCGTGCGCTGCACGTCGGTCACCGAGCAGTGGGCCACCGTCGCGCTCGTCGGGCCCCGCTCCCGCGAGGTGCTCTCCGGCCTCGCCCCGCGGCTGGCCGTGGACAACGAGAGCTTCCCGTTCATGGCGTGGCACGACACCGAGGTCGCCGGCATCCCGGCGCGGGTGTGCCGCATCAGCTTCTCCGGTGAGCTGGCCTTCGAGATCAACGTCTCGCCGTGGGACGCGACCGCGCTGTGGGAAGCGCTGTACGAGGCCGGCCGACGGCACGGCATCACCTCGTACGGCACGGAGACGATGCACGTGCTCCGCGCCGAGAAGGGCTATCCCATCGTCGGTCAGGACACCGACGGCACCGTGACCCCGCAGGACCTCGGCATGAGCTGGGTGGTGTCGAAGAAGAAGGCCGACTTCATCGGCAAGCGCTCGTACGCCCGTGCCGACACCGGCAGGCCCGACCGCAAGCACCTCGTCGGCCTGCTCCCCGAGGAGCCGGGCACGCTGCTGCCCGAAGGCACCCAGCTCGTCGCCACGGACCGGTTGCCGGAGCCTCCGGTGCCGATGCTCGGACATGTCACCTCCAGCTACCGCAGTGCGGCGCTCGGCCGCGCCTTCGCGCTCGCCCTCCTCAAGGGCGGACGGGAGCGCGTCGGCGAGCGGGTGTACGCGCCGGTGGGCGGCGAGCTGATCCCGGTGACCGTCACCAGCCCTGTTCTCTACGACCCCGAGGGGGCACGCCGCGATGGCTGAAATCACCACCCGGCGCAGCCCGTTGGCGCACGCCGCCGACCGGCTGGCGGCCGCGGGCCGGACATCGGGCGGCGCGCTGCGCCTGGCCGAACTCCCGTTCCTGACCCAGGTCAGTGTGCGCGTCGAGCCCAAGAGCCCGGCGGCGGAGGCCGTCGGCCTGGCCCTCGGCGTACCGCTGCCGCTGGAGCCGAACACCGTCAGCCGGGGCGGCGAGCTGTCCGTCCTGTGGCTCGGTCCGGACGAGTGGCTCGTCGTCGGCCCGCCCGGCGGCGCGGGGGAGGTCGAGGAGCGGCTGCGCGAAGCCGTGGGCGAGGAGCCCGCCTCCGTCGTGGACGTCTCGGCACAGCGCACCACCCTGCTCGTCGCCGGGCCACGGGCCGCTGAGCTACTGGCCCACGGCTGCTCCCTCGACCTGCACCCCCGTTCCTTCGGCGCGGGCCGCTGCGCGCAGACGACACTGGCCCGCGCCCAGGTGGTGCTGGTCCCGCGGGACGAGCACAAGCCCGGCTTCTGGGTGCTGGTGCGCTCCTCGTTCGCCGGCTACCTGGCCGACTGGCTGCTCGACGCGGCCTCCGAATACGTCGCGCGTGACCGCCTCCGAGGCGTGTTGCCCTGTGAGGTGTGGGACGTCACCGGTGGGGGGTTCGCCGAGCAGCCGTAAAGCGGAAGGCCGTCACGCCGCCGCGGCCGGCGCGTGTCGCCGGCCTGCTTCGGCCACGTCTCACCCACAGGACGGCCTGGGGCGCCCTGTGGGTGAGACGCCGCTGTGCGCGCACGCGGTCCGAAGCCCGCCGCGGGCGGGGCGCCTCACCCGTGAGTCTCGGACCGGCGGAGGTAGCCGAGCCGGGCTGAGATCTTCCTGGCCGCGGCCCGCACCAGGGGGGAGATCTCCAGCAGTCGCTGCTCGGTCAACCGGAAGGACGGCCCCGAGGCGCTGAGAGCGGCCACCACCTGCCCGTTGACGGTGAGGACCGGCGCGGCCACCGCGTTCAGACCCGTTTCGAACTCCTCCACGCTGTAGGCGCAGCCCTCCGTGCGGATGCTCGCCAGTTGAGCCCGGAGGGTGCCGGGATCGGTGACGGTGCGCGGCGTGTAGCGCTCCAGGGGTGCCGCCAGCGTGCTCTCGCGCTGGGGCTCGGGCAGATGTGCCAGCAGCGCCTTGCCGCTGGAGGTGGCGTGCAGCGGCGACCGCCGTCCCAGCCAGTTGTGCGTGGTGATGGCGGAGGGGCCGAGCACCTGGTCGATGTTGATCGCGGCGTCTCTTTCGGGGATGGCGAGGTTGATGGTCTCCGCGACCTGTGCCGCGAGCCGCTCGCAGACCCGGCGGCTCTGCCGGGACAGGTCCAGTCGGACCGTGGCGGCACCGGCCAGGCGGATCAGGCCGAGACCGAGGCGGTACTTGCCGCGCTCATCCGTCTGCTCGATGAGCCCGCGCACCTCCAGAGCGGTGGCGAGCCGGGATGCCGTCGACTTGTGCACCCCGAGCTCGGCGGCTATCTCCGTGACGCCCGCCTCTTCCCGGCGCCCCAGAAACTCCAGGATGGCCACGGCCCGGTCGACGGATCGCACCGGGGACTCCGGCTGGTGAGAGGAGTCCGCCCCCTCAAGCGGCCAACGACCACGCAAATTGTTGCTCATGGCGCAACTCTATGCGCAGAGCGCTCCTCGTGGGGACCTTTGGGTGGCCTCTTCCGGAAGTTCTGGGGGAGGGGGCTGGGCGGGCCCCGCCGGCGGCCGATGGGGGCGAAGCCGTTGTCCGGGCGGGCCGGGAAGTTACAAGAACTTCAACCGCATGTCTTGACGCCGATACAATATCGATATTTTGTTGCGTATGCAGAAACGTGCATCTGTGGGCGCAACAAGTGTCGTGTCGCGGCGGTGGATCCCGCGGTGGTGCTGGAAGGAGGTCGCGGTGCGCGAGCCACGTGTCCCAGCGGTTCCTCCGGCGGTTCGTCGTGCCGCGCTTCTCGCTCGGGAAGCCGTCCGGGCGGCCCGGCCGAACACCGTCGGGCGATTCGGGTCGACTGCCCCCTTGACAGCCCCCTCCGGAGCGCCAGACTGTTGTGTCAAATAGACAAGGGTGCGCTATGCGCAACAGCGCGGGTCCGGCGACTCCGTCCTGGCCTCAACGAACTTCTGCTGGATCTTCCCGCGAACGGCCGCCGGGGCCGTTGAGCACATCGGACCTCGTTCGTGCGGAGCACCCACCACCGGCGAAGGTCACTTCCTTCCCTCGCCGGTCTCACCGCGCGATCCGGCGTCGTCGCCAGCCACAGAACGTCCGGCCGAAGCTCGCTTTCGGCCCCCAGCGAGGAGCTTGACCATGTCACACGAGGTACGCGCAGTCGTCGCCCGGGAGAAAGGCGCTCCGGTCTCGGTGGAGAACATCCTGGTGCCGGATCCCGGCCCGGGGGAGGCGCTGGTGCGGGTGCAGGCGTGCGGCGTCTGCCACACCGACCTGCACTATCGGGAGGGCGGGATCACCGACGAGTTCCCCTTCCTGCTCGGTCATGAGGCCGCGGGCGTGGTCGAGGCGGTCGGTGAGGACGTCACCGAGGTCGCGCCCGGCGACTTCGTCGTTCTCAACTGGCGCGCGGTCTGCGGTCAGTGCCGGGCCTGCCGCAAGGGCAAGCCGTGGTACTGCTTCACCACCCACAACGCCACCCAGTCGATGACGCTGCTCGACGGCACGCCGCTTAGCTCCGCGCTCGGCATCGGCGCGTTCGCCGAGAAGACCCTGGTCGCCGCCGGACAGTGCACCAAGGTCGATCCGGCTGCCTCGCCCGCCGCGGCGGGGCTGCTCGGCTGCGGCGTGATGGCCGGGTTCGGCGCCGCGGTCAACACCGGCGCCGTGGGCAGGGGCGACTCGATCGCCGTGATCGGCTGCGGAGGTGTGGGCATGGCGGCCATCGCCGGCGCCGCTGTCGCCGGCGCCAGCCGCATCATCGCCGTCGACGTCGACGAGCGGAAGCTGAAGTGGGCCGAGAAGATGGGCGCCACCGCCACCGTCAACTCCTCCGAGACCGACGCTGTCGAGGCCGTCCGCACGCTCACCGGCGGCTTCGGCGCCGATGTCGTCGTGGACGCGGTGGGCCGCCCCGAGACGTACAAGCAGGCGTTCTACGCCCGCGATCTGGCCGGAACGGTGGTGCTGGTGGGCGTGCCCATGCCCGAGGCGAAGCTGGAACTGCCGCTGCTGGACGTCTTTGGCCGCGGCGGGGCCCTGAAGTCTTCCTGGTACGGCGACTGCCTGCCCTCCCGGGACTTCCCCGCCCTGATCGACCTCTATCTGCAGGGACGCCTCGACCTGGACGCCTTCGTCAGCGAGGAGATCGCCCTGGACCAGGTGGAGTCGGCGTTCGAGAAGATGCACCGTGGTGAGGTTCTGCGCTCGGTGGTGGTCCTGTGACCGCGCGGATCGAGCACCTGATCACCTCCGGGACCTTCGAGCTGGACGGCGGCAGCTGGGAGGTGGAGAACAACGTCTGGCTGGTCGGCGATGAGCAGGAGGTCCTGGTCATCGATGCCGCGCACGACGACGCGGCGATCGCCGCGGCGGTCGGCGACCGGCGTCTGGTCGCCATCGTGTGCACGCACGCCCACAACGACCACATCAACGCCGCTCCGGCCCTCGCGGCCCGCACCGGAGCGCCCATCCTGCTCCACCCCGCTGACACGGTGCTGTGGAAGCTCCAGCACCCTCAGCGGGAGCCCGACCGGGAGCTGGTCGACGGCGAGCTGCTGACGGTGGCCGGCACCGGACTGCATGTGGTGCACACCCCCGGGCACGCTCCCGGGGCGGTCTGCCTGTACGCACCGGAGCTGGAGGCACTGTTCTCCGGCGACACCCTCTTCCAGGGCGGCCCCGGCGCCACCGGCCGCTCGTACTCCGACTTCGACACCATCATCGCCTCGATCCGCGACCGGCTGCTCACTCTCCCCGCCGACACCACTGTGCACACCGGGCACGGCGGCAACACCTCGATCGGGGCCGAAGCACCCGCTCTCGGCGAATGGATCGCCCGAGGGCACTGACCCGCCCCGCACAGGGGCGGCGCCGACCGGCTGAGCCCGCCCGGGCACCAGTACCACCAACGCATCGTCAGCAAGATCCAGGAGATGGACACATGCCCTCCTCGTACGACGTGATCGTCGTCGGTCTGGGCGGGATGGGCAGCGCAGCCGCCTACCACCTCGCCGCTCGCGGCCAGCGAGTGCTCGGCCTGGAGCGCTTCGGCCCGGCCCACAACTTCGGCTCCAGCCACGGTGGATCCCGCGTCTACCGGCAGGCGTACTTCGAGGACCCCGCCTACGTTCCCTTGCTGCTCCGTGCCCACGAACTGTGGGAGAAGCTGACGGTCGACTCGGGACGCGAGGTCTTCATCGAAACCGGCGGCCTGATGATCGGCCGTGAGGACAGCACGGCGTTCTCCGGCACCCTGAAGAGCGCCCAGCGGTGGGACCTGGACCACGAGATCCTTACCGCCGCCGACATCCGGCGACGCTTCCCGACTTTCCGTCCGGCCGCCGAGGACGTCGCCTTCTACGAGCGCAAGGCGGGGGTGGCCCGGCCGGAGGCGACCGTCACCGCCCACCTGGAGCTGGCCCGCGCCCGCGGTGCCGAGCTGCGTTTCGGGGAGGTCGTCCGGCGCTGGGAGACCGACGGACCGGGGGGCAGGGCCTGGGTGGCCACCGACCGCGGCGTGTACACCGCCGACCGGCTGGTCATCGCCACCGGCGCGTGGGCCCCCAAGCTCCTCCCCGACCTGGGCGTGACCGTGACGGTGGAGCGGCAGGTCATGTACTGGTTCCAGCCCGAAGGCGGGACCGGCCCGTTTTCCGCCGACGGGCACCCCGTCTACGTCTGGGAGGATCCGGACGGCACCCAGATCTACGGCTTCCCCGCCCTCGACGGACCCGAAGGCGGAGCTAAGGTCGCCTTTTTCCGCAAGGGCGTCCCCAGCGACCCCGACAGTCTTGACCGCCGAATCCACCCGGACGAGATCGCGGCCATGACCGAGTACCTGCGCCCGCGCATCCCCACTCTGCCCGGCAGCTTCCTCAAGGCCGCGGCCTGCATGTACGCCAACACCCCCGACGAGCATTTCGTCATTTCCCGGTACCCCGAGCACCCCCAAGTGACAGTGGCGTGCGGGTTCTCCGGCCATGGGTTCAAGTTCGTTCCGGTGATCGGCGAAATCCTCGCCGACCTGGCCACCGAAGGCACCACCAAGCATTCCATCGCCCTGTTCGACCCTCGACGTGTGCGCGTCTGACGTTTCTCCGAAGGTGACATGTGACCATGACGAATCTGTCTTCCAGTCTGATCTCGACGCTGTCGGGGGAGTACTACACCGATCCGGGGATTTTCGCTCTGGAGCAGGAGCGGGTTTTCGAGGCGATGTGGTTCTGTGTGGCCCGCGCTTCGGATCTGTCCAGGCCGGGTCAGTTCCGGACGTGTCAGGTGGGGCGGGAGAGTGTGCTGGTCTCCCGTGCCCGGGACGGGTCGGTCAGGGCGTTCTTGAACGTTTGCCGGCACCGTGGTGCGAAGTTGTGCACGGAGGAGTCGGGTGAGGTCAAGCGGGCGTTCCAGTGTCCGTATCACGCCTGGACCTATGGTCTGGACGGGAAGCTGGTCGCGGCGCCGAATCTGACGTCGATGCCGGATGTCGACCGGGTCGGGTACGGGCTGGTGGGTGTCCATGTGCGGGAGTGGCTGGGGTATGTGTGGGTGTGCCTGGCCGAGGTTCCGCCGTCCTTCGAGGAGGACGTGATCGGTGCGGTGGTCGAGCGGCTGGGTGATGTGGAGTCGATCGGGAATTACGGGATCGATGATCTGCGGGTGGGCCGGCGGATCACGTATGACGTGCAGGCCAACTGGAAGCTGATCATCGAGAATTTCATGGAGTGTTATCACTGCGCGACGATTCATCCGGAGCTGACGGAGGTGTTGCCGGAGTTCGCTGATGGGTATGCGGCGCAGTTCTTCGTGGGTCATGGTGCGGAGTTCGGTGAGGGGGTTGAGGGTTTCACCGTCGATGGTTCTGAGGGGCTGGGCCGTATTCCCGGTGTCGCCGAGGGGCAGGATCGGCGTTATTACGCGATCACGGTCAGGCCACAGGTGTTCATCAATCTGGTGCCGGATCATGTGATCTTCCATCGGATGTTCCCGATGGCGCATGACCGCACTGTGGTGGAGTGCGACTGGCTCTATCTGCCCCATGTCGTCGACGGCGGTGCGGATGTGGAGCGGTCGGTGGAGTTGTTCCACCGGGTGAATCAGCAGGATTTCGACGCCTGTGAGCGTACCCAGCCGGGGATGAGTTCCCGGGTCTATGCCAGCGGCGGTGTCCTGGTGCCCAGCGAGCACCACATCGGCGCATTCCACACCTGGCTTCAGAGCAAGCTCGGCGCCTGAGATCATCCCGCGCCCCCGGACGAACCCGGGGACTGCTCGCGCGGGCCGTCCGACGGCGTCCCCGACAGGCCACCAGGTCGCCCATGAGCTGCCGACCGACCCCTGAGACAACTTTCACCGCCACCCCTCGGAAAGGACGACCCATGAAAAACAGAAAACACAGCAGAGACGGGAGCCGAGGCCATCCCGTCGGCGCGGACCTGCCGGGAAGCCCGGCGACCACCGTCAGCCCTCGCACCGACCCCGTCGTCTTCGGCGTCAGCGCGGCCCTCACCCTGGCCTTCGTCGTGGTGGGAGCCACGGCCACCGATTCTCTGGAGAGCGTGTCCGGGACGCTGCTGGACGCGCTCATGGTGAACGGCGGCTGGGTATTCGTCCTCGCCGCCTCGGGCTTCGTCGTCTTCGCTCTTTGGCTGGCGATGAGCCGTTACGGGCGGATCACCCTGGGCCAGGACAACGAGCGGCCCGAGTTCCGCACCATCTCCTGGATCGCCATGATGTTCAGCGCGGGCATGGGCATCGGCCTGATGTTCTACGGCGTCAGCGAACCACTGTCACACTTCTCCAGCCCGCCGCCGGGCACCACCCCGGCCGACGCGGCCGAGGCCACGGAGACCGCCATGGCCACCACCCTCTTCCACTGGACGCTCCACCCGTGGGCGATCTACGCGGTCGTGGGCCTGGCCATCGCCTACAGCACCTTCCGCCGCGGGCGCCGGCAGTTGATCAGCGCCGTGTTCACCCCACTGATCGGCGCGAAGCGGGCGAACGGCTGGGGCGGACGGGTCATCGACATCCTCGCCATTTTCGCCACCCTCTTCGGTTCTGCGGCCTCCTTGGGGCTCGGCGCCCTGCAGATCGGCAGCGGCATCACCGAACTGGGGTGGATGGGAACCGTCGGCACCGGCCTGCTGATCGCCGTGATCGTGGTGCTGACCGTGGCGTTCGTCGCCTCCGCGGTGTCCGGGATCGCCAAGGGCATCCAGTGGCTGTCCAACATCAACATGGTGCTGGCGCTGACCCTGGCGGTCTTCGTGTTCGTCGCCGGGCCGACCATCCTCATCCTCGACCTGCTGCCCACCTCCGTCAGCGCCTACCTCGGCGACATGACGCAGATGGCGGGACGTACCGAAGCATCGCATGGCGAGGGAGTCGCCGACTGGCTGTCCGGGTGGACGGTCTTCTACTGGGCCTGGTGGATCTCCTGGACGCCGTTCGTCGGCATGTTCATCGCGCGCATCAGTCGTGGCCGGACCATTCGGCAGTTCGTGGGCGGGGTCATCCTGATCCCCAGCTCGGTCAGTCTGATGTGGTTCGCGATCTTCGGCGGCTCGGCGATACGGCTGCAGGACCAGGGGCACCTCAGCGACGCGACGACAGCCGAGGGCCAACTCTTCGACGTGCTCCAGCAATACCCGATCGCCACGGTGACGAGCCTGCTGGTGATGATCCTCGTCGGGATCTTCTTCGTCTCCGGCGCTGACGCCGCCTCGATCGTGATGGGGTCGCTCTCGCAGCGCGGATCCCTGGAACCGACCCGGGCCGTCGTGGTGTTCTGGGGTGTGCTGACCGGGGCGGTCGCCGCCGTCATGCTGCTCATCGGTGGCGGCACGGGCGACGCGCTCACCGGATTGCAGAACCTCACCATCCTCGCGGCCGCCCCCTTCACCCTGGTGATGGTCGGGTTGTGCATCGCTCTCACCCGCGATCTGCGCCAGGACCCGCTCATCATCCGTGGACAGCAGTGCACGGAAGCCATCGAAACGGCCGTCGTGGCCGGCCATGAGAAGTACGACGGCGACTTCGAACTCCGCATAGGCCCCGCCACATCCACCAACGGCCTGGCGTCCCAGAAGCCCCCAACAGTAGCCGGGCTCTGAGGCACGACGGGGCCGTGCGACGACGTGTGCGTCCACGGCCCCGCCTTCCGTTCGCCGAGCGGTTCGGCTGCGGCGTCGTGCCCCGGATGCGCGCGCGTCCGGGGCCGCCACGAGGCGGAACGCCGTGTCCGGGGCGCCGGTCACCGCACCCATTCTGTTGCTTATCCCGCAACCTCATGCGCTAACGCCGACTGATGCGGTTCCTCCCTTGACAACCCGCTGCGCGACGGAAAGCATGTTGCGTATAGTGGTTTGTGTTGCGCTATTTGAGGCATCTCTCGCTGTTCCCCTCCCGTCGCAAGGCCGGGCGTCATCGGCCGGCCGACGGCTCCCCCTCTCTGTCGGGCACCCGCAACCCGGAGGTTCCCCATGATCACGGTGTGCCGGATCGAAGACCTGCCGCCTGGCGAGTCCATCCGTGTCACCCAAGGCGTCCCCGCCCCCATCGCGTTGTTCAACGCGGACGGCACGGTCTACGCCATCGATGACACCTGTACGCACCAGGACGCCTCGCTGGCCGACGGCTGGCTGGAGGGCTGCTTCGTCGAATGCCCCCTGCACGAGGCATCCTTCGACCTGCGCACCGGTCGCCCGACCTGCCCGCCGGCGAAGGCCCCGGTGCGCACCCACCGGGTCTCGCTGGAGGACGGCTACGTCCTGCTCCACGTCACTGTTGGGGAGCTGGGATGAGAAGCATCACCGTCGTCGGAGCGTCGCTGGCAGGTCTGAGCGCGGTTCGCGCGCTGCGCGCGGAGGGCTACGACGGCGACATCGTCGTCGTGGGGGAGGAGCGTCACGCCCCCTACGATCGCCCGCCCCTGTCCAAGGACTTCCTCAAGGGCGACGTCGACGCCGACGCGCTCGCGCTCGGGGACGCGGACGAGTATGAGGACCTGGAGGCGCGGTGGCTGCTCGGCGAGCGCGCGGTGCGGCTCGACCCCGCGGCCCGGTCCGTCACCCTGGCCGGCGGACGGGAGCTGCGCACCGACGGAGTCGTCATCGCCACCGGAGCCCGTCCCCGGATGCTCCCCGGTACGGACGGGTTGGCCGGCCTCCACACCCTTCGCACCCTGGACGATGCCCAGGCTCTGCGTGCCGAGCTGTTGAACGGCCTGCCCCGGGTCGTCGTCATCGGCGCCGGCTTCATCGGTGCCGAGGTGGCGTCCACCGCCCACCGGCTGGGGCTCCACGTCACCGTCGTCGAGGCGCTCGACGTACCGTTGGAGCGCCAACTGGGACGCGAGATGGGGCTGGCGTGCTCTTCACTCCACAGCGATCACGGGGTTCCGCTGCTGTGCGGAACCGGCGTGGCGGGATTCACCGGCAAGGGCCGGGTCACCGGCGTACGGCTGGCGGACGGGCGCCTGCTGCCCGCCGACATCGTCGTGGTCGGGGTGGGTGTGAGGCCCGCCACTGACTGGCTCTCCGGTTCCGGTGTCCAGGTGGACGACGGCGTGGTGTGCGACGCCGGCTCCGCGACAAGCGTTCCTCATGTGGTGGCTGTTGGTGACGTCGCCCGCTGTCCTCACCCGTTCACCGGGCGGCACGCGCGCATCGAGCACTGGAGCAACGCCATCGAGCAGGCGAAGACCGCCGCCCGCACCTTGCTCTCTGGTGTGTCGGCCCCTGCCCCGCTCACCGCGCCGTACTTCTGGTCCGACCAGTACCAGGTGCGCATCCAGTTCGCCGGACACGTCGCCCCCGGCGACCGACCCGAGTTCCTTGAGGGCGACCTCGACAGCCGTTCCTTCACGGCCGTCTACCAGCGCGAGGGCTCCCCCGTCGCCGTTCTCGCCATGAACCAGCCGAAGCTGTTCAACCGGCTCCGCCGCACCCTCACCCCTGCCGCCGCGGCTGCCGGGCACCGTGACCCACGAGGAGCCCGCTGATGACCCTCTTCAACCGATCCCTTCACGAGCTCGACCCGGACGTCGCCGCCGCCGTCGACGCCGAGCTCCACCGCCAGCAGTCCACCCTGGAAATGATCGCCTCGGAGAACTTCGCTCCGGTCGCGGTCCTCCAGGCCCAGGGCTCGGTGCTCACCAACAAGTACGCCGAGGGCTATCCGGGCCGCCGCTACTACGGCGGCTGCGAGCACGTCGACGTGATCGAGCAGCTGGCCATCGACCGGATCAAGGCGCTCTTCGGCGCCGAGGCCGCGAACGTGCAGCCGCACTCCGGCGCGCAGGCCAACGCCGCCGCGATGTTCGCCGTGCTCTCCCCCGGCGACACCATCCTGGGCCTGGATCTCGCCCATGGCGGGCACCTGACCCACGGCATGAAGATCAACTTCTCGGGCAAGCTCTACACCGTCGCCGCCTACCATGTCGACGCGGAGACCGGCCGGGTCGACATGGCCGAGGTCGAGCGCCTGGCCAAGGAGCAACGGCCGAAGCTGATCGTCGCCGGCTGGTCGGCGTACCCGCGTCAGCTCGACTTCGCCGCGTTCCGCCGGATCGCCGACGAGGTCGGCGCGTACCTGATGGTCGACATGGCGCACTTCGCCGGCCTGGTCGCCGCGGGCCTGCACCCGAACCCGGTGCCGCACGCCCACATCGTGACGACCACCACCCACAAGACCCTCGGCGGCCCGCGCGGCGGCGTGATCCTGTCCACAGCCGAGCTGGCGAAGAAGATCAACTCCGCGGTCTTCCCCGGCCAGCAGGGCGGCCCGCTGGAGCACGTCATCGCGGCGAAGGCCGTGGCCTTCAAGGTGGCGGCGAGCGAGGACTTCAGGGAACGCCAGCAGCGCACGCTCGCGGGCGCCCGGATCCTCGCCGAGCGCCTGGGCCGGGCCGATGTCGCCGAGGTGGGCGTCTCCGTGCTGTCCGGCGGCACGGACGTGCACCTGGTCCTGGTCGACCTGCGCGACTCCGAGCTGGACGGCCGGCAGGCCGAGGACCGCCTCCACGAGGTCGGCATCACGGTCAACCGCAACGCCATCCCCGACGACCCACGGCCGCCGATGGTCACCTCGGGCCTGCGGATCGGCACTCCGGCCCTGGCCACCCGCGGCTTCGGGGCCGAGGACTTCCGCGAGGTCGCGGACATCATCGCCGAGGCGCTGAAGCCGGCGTACGACGCCGACGGACTGAAGGCCCGCGTCACCGCCCTGGCGGAGAAGCACCCGCTCTACCCCGGCCTGTAAGCCGACAACCCCTGCCGCGGGGGCGTGCCCGTGACTGTCCGGCACGGCCCCTCCAACCCCACGGAGTATGGCGTGGCTATTAGTGTCTTCGACCTGTTCTCCATCGGTATCGGCCCGTCCAGCTCGCACACCGTCGGCCCGATGCGGGCCGCCCGGATGTTCGCCGCCCGGCTGAAGAGGGACGGCCTGCTCGCCCAGACCGCCGCCGTGCGGGCGGAGCTGTTCGGCTCCCTCGGCGCCACCGGGCACGGCCACGGCACCCCCAAGGCCGTGCTGCTCGGCCTGGAGGGCAACGAGCCGCACACGGTCGATGTCGCCCAGGCCGAGCTGGACGTCGAGCGGATCCGCACCACCCAGCGCATCCGCCTCCTCGGAGTCGAGATCGGCCGGGGACACGAGATCGGCTTCGACGTCTCGACCCAGCTCGTCCTGCACCGCCGCCGCTCCCTGCCGTACCACGCCAACGGCATGACCCTCTTCGCGTACGACGCCGACGGTCTGCCCCTGCTCGAGAAGACGTACTACTCGGTCGGCGGCGGCTTCGTCGTCGACGAGGACGCCGCCGGCGCGGACCGGATCAAGCTCGACGACACGGTGCTGACCCACCCGTTCCGCACGGGTGACGAGCTGCTGCGGCTGGCTCGCGAGACGGGCCTGTCGATCTCCGCGCTGATGCTGAAGAACGAGATGGCCTGGCGCACGGAGAAGGAGATCCGCGCGGGCCTGCTGGAGATCTGGCGGGTCATGGAGGACTGTGTCTCCCGGGGCATGTCCAGCGAGGGCATCCTCCCCGGCGGCCTGAAGGTCCGCCGCCGGGCCACGTCGGCGGCCCGGACGCTGCGCGGCCAGGGCGACCCGGCGGGCCGCGCCATGGAGTGGGTGACCCTCTACGCGATGGCCGTCAACGAGGAGAACGCCGCGGGCGGCCGGGTCGTCACTGCCCCGACGAACGGCGCGGCCGGCATCATCCCCGCCGTTCTGCGCTACTACCTCACCTTCGTGCCGGGCGCCGACCAGGACGGGATCGTCCGCTTCCTGCTGGCGGCGGGCGCGATCGGCATGCTCTTCAAGGAGAACGCCTCCATCTCCGGCGCCGAGGTCGGCTGCCAGGGCGAGGTCGGCTCCGCTTGCTCCATGGCGGCCGGCGGGCTCGCCGAGGTGCTCGGCGGCAGTCCCGAGCAGGTGGAGAACGCGGCCGAGATCGGCATGGAGCACAACCTCGGGTTGACCTGCGACCCGGTCGGCGGCCTGGTCCAGATCCCCTGCATCGAGCGCAACGGCATGGCCGCGGTCAAGGCGGTGACCGCCGCACGGATGGCGCTGCACGGCGACGGACGCCATCACGTCTCCCTCGACAAGGTCATCAAGACCATGAAGGAGACCGGCGCCGACATGAAGGTCAAGTACAAGGAGACCGCCCGCGGCGGCCTAGCCGTCAACGTCATCGAGTGCTGAGGAGGTGGGCGGAACGGCGTCGCGTCGCTGACAGGATCTGGCCCAGCGAAACGCGACGGCGTGATCATCGCCGGGGACATCCTGGAAATCGTCGAGCGGCAGGAATCAACAGTTCGGCTACCAGGACGACAGAACCGGGAGTAAGGCTATGGGACGGCGCACCGAGCGACGGCGCGTGCTGCGGATCCGGGACGGTGCGGCGAGCACCCGCCCCGACACGCTGGTCGCGGAGGAGCCGCTGGAGATCCGGCTGGGCGGCAAGCCGTTGGCCATCACCATGCGCACGCCCGGTGACGACTTCGCGCTGGCCGCCGGGTTCCTGGTGAGCGAGGGCGTCGTGGGCCGGGCCGGGGATGTGGCGAACATCGTGTACTGCGCGGGTGCCACGGAGGACGGTTCCAACACGTACAACGTCGTCGACGTGCGGCTCGCCCCCGGCGTGCCGGTGCCCGACATCACGCTGGAGCGGAACGTGTACACCACGTCTTCCTGCGGGTTGTGCGGGAAGGCCAGCCTGGAGGCCGTGCGGACCACCGCCCGCTGGCCGATCTCTGACACGCCCCCGGTCCGGGTGACCCCCGAGCTGCTGGCCGCCCTGCCCGACCGGCTGCGGGCCGCGCAGCGGGTGTTCGACCGCACCGGGGGCCTGCACGCCGCCGGGCTGTTCTCGCCCGAGGGCGAACTGCTGGACCTGCGGGAGGACGTCGGCCGGCACAACGCCGTCGACAAGCTGATCGGCCGCGCGCTCCAGTCCGGCGAACTGCCGCTGTCCCGGCGCATTCTGCTGGTATCCGGGCGGGCGTCCTTCGAGCTGGCGCAGAAGGCGGTCATGGCAGGCATCCCGATGCTGGCGGCGGTCTCGGCACCGTCCTCCCTCGCGGTGGACCTGGCGGCGGAGACCGGGCTCACGCTCGTCGGCTTCCTGCGCGGGAACTCCATGAACGTGTACGCGGGCGAGCGGCGCCTCGACCTGCGGGCCGGGGCCACCGCCGAAGCCGCGGGCGTCATGCCCTCGACAGCAACGTCCTCGACACGAGCCGCACCGGGAAACCCCTCCTCGGCCGGACAGCCGACAGCCGGCAGAACAGGGCCGTCGGAAGGAGGACGCGCGAGGTGAGCCCGTACGTGTCCCGGCTCCGAGGTGCCGCAGCCGTACCCACTGCGGCACCCTCGTAGGTGCGCCCCGGTTGCGGCTTTCCCCCGCCGCCCCCGCCCCCCGCCGCCCCCGCCATGGGAGACGGCGGAGGACATCAGGGGCCGGGCCCGGGGATCATCGGCTGGTCAGCAGCTCGCGGGTGGTGGCCAGCCCCCAGGGGTCCAGGTCGTGCAGGCGGTCGCCGCTGCCCGGCAGGCCGCGGAAGCGCTGGAGATGGGCGGCCCATTCCGTGCGGCCGGGCACGGCCGGGCGGGCGAGGAGGCAGTCGTAGTCGTTGATCCAGAAGCGGCCGTCCTGCCAGGCGCGCCAGCGGCCGGTGAGGGTGGCGGCGCGTTGGGCGGGCTGGGACATGTCGCCGTGGTCGGGGTCGGGGTTGGGCCCGGTGTCGGGGCTGACGCGCATGGCGTCGACCAGGCCGACGCTGGGGAGAATCGGTGCGCCGCAGCCGAGCAGGTAGGCGTCGGGGCCGATCGCTTCGCGGATCAGGCGGAGGCCGGAACGGTAGGCGTCGAGGCCGGTGGCCGTGGGGTCGTGGCGGCGGCCGTCCAGGGCGCCGGCGTAGATGAAGTCGATCTTGAAGAAGTCGATGCCCAGGGTGCGGAGGGTGGCGAAGACGGAGAACAGGTACTCGGCTGCCGCCGGGTGGGTCACGTCGACGGCCGCGACCTCGCTGCCCCAGTCCTCGTTGAAGCCGGCGGTCGCGCCGCCGACCAGCCAGTCGGGGTGCTCGCGGGCCAGCCGGGACTGCGGGGCGGCGAGGAAGGGGGCCACCCAGATGCCCGCCCGGCGGCCGGCGTCCCGGATGCGGGCCACCAGGTCGGGCAGCGAGGCGAACCGGCCGGAGGGGATCAGCCAGTCGCCGATCTCCGCCTGGTAGCCGTCGTCGATCTGGACCACGTTCACGGGGAGGCCGAGGGCGTCCATGGCCGCGACGTTCTCGTCGATGTCGGCCTCGGTGACCTGGGTGAAGTAGTGGTACCAGGAGCACCAGATGGACGGCGCCGGGCGCGGCCGGGCGGCGCCGGAGCGGGCCGCGAAGCCGTCGGCCCAGCGGGCGAGGGCGCCGTCCAGGCCGCCCGGCCCGTTGTCACAGGTCGCGGTCACGGGGCCCTGAGTGGCGTCGGCGGAGATGATGAGGCGTGCGCCGCGGACGTCGGCGCGGATCGACGGGATCGGGCCCGTCGCGTCGGGCGCGGCGAAGACCCGGATGGGGCCGCCGTCCCCGGGGTCGGCGGCCAGCAGGCCCTCGCCCCAGAACGCGTCCGGCGGCGGGATCCGGTCCGGGCGGTAGTTCATCACCCGGACCGGATCCGAGACCGGCCGATGCGGGCGGGCACCGAGGCGGTAGGCCGCCGTCGGGCTCCACGACTGCCAGCCGTGCTCGTAGACCAGCGCGCGTCGGGGGTCGACGGGGATCGCGGCGATCTCTCGCATGGTGCCCATCCGGGCTCCCCTCTCGATGTCAGGCGGTGGTGCGGTACCAGACGGTCGTGTCCGGCGGGAGGAGGGTGGGGTCGGTCAACGGCCCGCTGCTGAGCAGGACTTCGCCATAGGCCGGGACCGGAACCGGGCCCGGCGTGGCGAAGGTGGTCACACACACCAGGCCGGGGTCGCGGGCGAACGCCAGGGAGCCGCCGGGGGACGGCAGCCAGCGCAGCGGTCCGGTGCCGCCCAGGGACTTCTCCGTCCGGCGCAGCGACAGCGCCGTCCGGTAGAGCTCCAGGGTGGAGCCGGGGTCCTGCTCCTGCGCTTCGGCCGACAGGCCCGCCCAGGCCGCGGGCTGCGGGAGCCAGCCCGGACCCGAGCCGAAGCCGAGGGACGGGCCGGCCGTGCGCCACGGCATCGGGACCCGGCAGCCGTCCCGGCCCCGATCGGTGTGGCCGGAGCGTTCCCAGGCGGGGTCGCGCAGTACCTCCTCCGGCAGGTCGGTGACCTCGGCCAGGCCCAGCTCCTCGCCCTGGTAGAGGTAGGCGTTGCCAGGCAGCGCCAGCATCAGCAGGGCCGCGGCGCGCGCCCGGCGCAGTCCGGCCGCGCCCCCGCCGTAGCGCGTGGGGTGCCGCACCACGTCGTGGTTGGACAGCACCCAGGTGGCGGGCGCGCCGACCGCGCCGAGGTGGGTCAGCGTGTCACCGATCACCACGCGGAACGCCTCGGCGTCCCAACCGGCCGAGACGAAGTCGAAGTTGAACGCCTGGCTGAGCTCGTCCGGCTGCACGTACCGGGCGAGGCGGTCCAGGCCCGACACCCATGCCTCGGCCACCAGCACCCGGTCCCCGGGGTACGCGGCCAGCACCCGGTGCCAGTCGCGGTAGATCTCGTGGACCTCGTCCCGGTCGCCCTGCGGGTGGTTCGGGAAGCTCGCGGTGCCGGGCACGGGCGGCGCGTCGGCGCCGACATCCGGCAGGTCGGGGTGCTTGAGCAGGCTGTGCGCGCAGTCGATGCGGAAGCCGGCCACGCCCCGGTCCAGCCAGAACCGCAGGATTCGGTGGAACTCCGCCCGTACCTCCGGGTGCCGCCAGTTCAGGTCCGGCTGTGCCCGGTCGTAGAGGTGCAGGTACCACTCGTCGTCCGGCAGCCGGGTCCAGGCCGGCCCGCCGAACACGGACGTCCAGTCGTTCGGGGGGAGTTCACCGTCCGCGCCGCGCCCGGGGCGGAAGAGGTAACGGGCCCGGGCCGCGGAGCCGGGCGGCGCGGCGACCGCCTCCCGGAACCACGGGTGATCGCTGGAGGTGTGGTTGGGCACCAGGTCGATCACCACCCGCAGGCCGGCTCGTTCCGCGTCGGCGACCAACGCGGCGAACTCGTCGAGCGAGCCCAGCTCGGGGTCGATGGCGCAGTAGTCGGACACGTCGTAGCCGCCGTCCGCGCCGGACGACGGGTAGCACGGCGTGAGCCAGATGCCGTCCACCCCGAGCGCGCGCAGGTGGCCGAGGCGCGACCGGATGCCGCGCAGGTCGCCGACGCCGTCGCCGTCCGCGTCGGCGAAGCTGCGGATGTAGATCTGGTAGAGGACGGCGTCCGCCCACCAGGGGGGCTTCGCCGCGGTGGCCGGTCCGGTGGCGGCGGCCGGGAGGGTGGTGGTCATGCGGCGCGGAATTCGTTGAATGCCTCGGTCTGGAGGCTGACGGACTCGGGGGTCGGGATGTTGACCTGCCAGCGGGCGAGCTGCTCGGGGGTGACGCTGACCACGGGGTCAGCGATCAGCGCGGGGTCGGCGAAGCGTTCGGCGCCGGTGACCGGGACCAGGTAGCCGGTGAAGTCCATCTCCCGGCCAGCCGCTTCGGGCTCCAGCATCATGTTGATCCAGCGGTGGGCGGCCACCGGGTGCGGTGCGTTGGTGGGGATGGCCCAGACGTTCATGAAGTACTCGGTGCTGCCGGTCGGGAGCACGAACGTCACCGGGTCCTCGGGCCTGGCCTGGTTGATGAGGTGCGCGTAGCCGTTGTAGCCCAGGCAGATGTCGATCTCGCCGGCGCTGCCCAGGCTGACCTCGTCGGCGCCGAACGAGTCGATGTGCGGCTGGACCGAGATCAGCAGCTCTTTGGCGGCCTGGATGTCGGCCGGATCGGTGGTGGCGATGTCCCGGTCGAGGGCGGCGAGCGCGATGGCGAACACCTCGCGGGCGCCGGCGAAGAAGTTGACCCGGGCGTCGGGGTGGCGGGAGATCATCTCGAAGCAGTCGAGGAGGTTCTGCGGGTTCTCGTCGGGCACCGCCGAGGGCCGGTACCAGAAGCTGGCGAGGCCGACGTTCTTCGGGATGGTGAAGCGGTTCCCCGGGTCGTAGTCGTTCTCCTCGTACGAGGAGGGAAGGTTGGCCAGGTTCGGGATCAGGTCGCGGTTGATCTCGGCCAGCAGGCCGCGTTCGCGCAGCATGACCACCTCGGCGGGGCCGGGCACCACGATGTCGTACTCCGCGCCGCCGGTGTCCATCTTGGAGATCAGCTCGACGCCGGTGACGTAGGTCTCCAGGGTGACCCGGGGGCCCTCCGCCTCGGTGAACAGCCGCAGGTTCTCCTCACTGACGTAGTCGGCGTAGTTGGCCAGCAGCAGGGCGTCCTCGATGGGCTGCCCGGACTCGACGTCGGAGCCGGTGGTCTGCTCCTCGCCCGCGGAGAAACAGCCGGAGAGGGTGGCCGTGGCCGTGCCGGCGCCCGCGGCGAGCAGGAAACGACGCCGGCTCAGCCCGGTGCTGAGGTGGGTGCTGAGTCTTCGGGCGTGGGCTGGGGTACACAGGACGCGGAGGTGGGTGGGGGGGTGCTGGGTGTGGAGCTTCATGGTGGCGTTCTCCGGGATGGGGATGGGGATGGGATGGGATGGGGCGGGGACGGAACGAAGGCGGGACTAGGAGAGGGGGTTGGCGTCGGCGGCGCGTTTTCCGCGGGCCGCCGCGAGGCGCAGCAGGCCGCCGCATCCGGCGAGCAGCAGCACGGTGCCGCCGAATACGAGCGTGGCCGCGGCGTTGACCTCGGGCGACAGGCCGGTGCGCAGTGAGGCGAGGATGTACAGCGGCCAGGTGGTGTTGCCCGAGCCGGCGAGGAACTGGGACAGGATCACGTCGTCGAAGGAGAAGGTGAACGCGAGCAGCCCGCCGGCGAGGATCGCCGGGTAGAGCTGCGGCAGCGTCACCTGCCGGAAGGTCGCCCACCGGGTGGCGCCGAGGTCCGCGCTCGCCAGTTCGAGGCCCATGGGCAGCCGGGACAGCCGGGCGCGCACGGTCATCATCACCAGCGCGATGCCGAACAGGGAGTGCGAGACCATCATCGGGCCCCGGCCGAGGGGCGTGTTCGCCTGGTCGAAGTAGAGCAGGAGGCCGATGGCCAGCATCAGTTCGGGGACGACGAGGCCGAGGATCAGGAACGCCTGGAGCGGCCCGGACCGGCGCCCCCGCCCGGCGAGGCCGAGGGCGGCCGCGGTGCCGAGCACCACGGAGATCGCCGCCGAACCAAGGCCGATGGCCAGCGAGAGTGCGATGGCCTCGCGGATGCCGTCGTTCCCCGCGGCGGCGCGGAACCAGCGCACCGACCAGCCCTCCCACAGCGGGACGATCTCGCCCGCGTTGAAGGCGTAGACCGCGGTGATGACCAGGGGGAAGAAGAGGAAGAGGTAGACGGCGAGGCTGTACGCGGTGAGCAGGCGGCGCACCGCGCGCCGGTCCCGGGCACTGCCGCCGGTGGTGTGGTCAGCCATGGAGGGTCCTTGAGCGTCTGCTCGTGCGGAGCTGGAGCAGGGTCAGCACGGACAGCGCGGCCGTCATCAGCAGGGCGAGGGCCGCGCCGCTCGGGTAGTTCTGCTCCTCCAGGAAGGCGCGGCTGATGAGGTTGCCCATGAGGTCCACGCGCCCGCCGCCGAGGATCTGCGGCACCAGGTAGTCGCCCGCCATCGGGACGAACACCAGCAGCGCGCCGGTCGTCAGGCCCGGCAGGCTGAGCGGGAGCGTGATCTGGAGGAACGCCTTCCAGCGCGGTGAGCCGAGGTCGCTCGCCGCCCGGATCAGGGACCAGTCCATACGTTCCAGAGCGGAGAAGGCGGGCAGCACGAACAGCGGCAGGTAGGTGTAGGTGAGGCCGATCAGCACGGCGGTCGGGCTCCCCAGCAGCGTGGCGTCCTCGCTGAGCAGGCCCAGCCGTCGCAGGCCGCGCAGCACCGGGAACTGGTCGGACAGCACGATGAGGAACGCGTAGGTGCGGACCAGGAACGATGTCAGGAAGGGCAGCATGATGAGTGCCATCCCCCACATCCGCAGCCGCGGCCCGGCGAACCGGGCGAGCCAGTACGCCAGCGGTAGCCCGGCCAGTATGGTCAGCGCCGTGCCGGCGGCGGCCAGCCCGAGGGTCCGCCAGAACGCCCCGAGCGTGATGTCGTTCACGCTCCGGCCGAAGTTCGCGAAGGACAGGCCGAACTCGACGCCGCCGAAGCCGCGTTGGGTGGCGAGCGCGTACGCCACGATGACCAGGGCCGGCAGCATCAGGAAGACGGAGACGAACGCGACCGCCGGTATCAGCAGCGCGACCCCGCCACGGGGGCGCCTGCTGCGCACGGCCGCGGCGGCGAGCAGCACCAGCGGGACCGACACGACGAAGGTGAGCAGCAGCGCGGGGATGCCGAGGTCGAGGGCGAGCGCCGTCTGGTAGACCCAGGCAGTGCCGGCGAGGGCGAGGGCGGCGCCGATGCCGGCGGCCACCCGGCGGGCGCGCGGCGGTTCCTGGGCTGTGCCGCGGGGTGGCGCCGGCGGCGCGGTGAGTTGCGTCATGGGACGGGTCTCCTCGTGGCGGGTGTCAGCGGGGGCTGGCCGGCGGCTGTTGTTCCCCGAGGAGCAGCGGGGCCCCGGGCTCCCAGGCGATCCCGACCTCGCGGCCGGGCGCGAAGTCGGCCAGCCCCAGGGCCAGGGCGGACCGCGGCTGGCGCACCAGAAGGGCCGAGCCGTCCGGCAGCCGCACCTCGGACTCGGCGAGGTGGCCGATGACGGACGAGGTCAGCACCCGGCCGGTGAGCACCCCCTCGGCGGCGGGCACCAGCCGCAGCTGCTCCGGCCGGAGCCCGATCTCCACCCGGCGCCCGGCCGCGGCGTCGGCGACGATCCGGGTGACCGGGATCCGGGGGCCCGCGTCCAGCGCCACCAGGCCCGGCTCGGAGAGCGTGCCGCCGAGCTTCGCCAGGTCCCCGATGAACTCCGCGACGAACGGGGTGGCGGGGGTGTCATAGATCTCGGTCGGCGCGGCCAGCTGCTCGATCCGGCCGGCGTGCAGCACCGCGATCCGGTCGGACATCGCCAGCGCCTCGTGCTGGTCATGGGTGACGAAGATGAAGGTGATGCCGACCTCGGCGTGGATCCGCTTCAGCTCCTGCTGCATGGCGCGGCGCAGCTTGAGATCGAGCGCGGCGAGCGGCTCGTCCAGCAGCAGCACCCGCGGCCGGAGCACCAGCGCGCGGGCCAGGGCGACGCGTTGCTGCTGGCCGCCGGACAGCTCGGCCGGGTACCTGCGGCCTTGCCCGGACAGCGCCACCAGGTCGAGGGCCTCTTCGGCGAGCCGCCGCCGTTCGGCCTTGCCCAGGCCGCGCTGCCGCAGGCCGAAGGCGACGTTGTCCACCACGGTCAGGTGCGGGAACAGCGCGTAGCCCTGGAAGACCGTGTTCACGTCCCGCCGGTGGGCCGGCACCCGGTCGACCGGCGCCCCGCCGAGCAGCACGTCCCCGCTGGTCACCTGCTCGAAGCCGGCGATCACCTTCAGGCAGGTGGTCTTGCCGCACCCGGAGGGGCCGAGGAGGGAGAGGAACTCGCCTCGCCGCACCGTCAGATCGATGCCGTCGAGCGCGCGGTGCCCGTCGTAGTGCTTGACGACGTGGCGCAGCTCGACGTCCGGGCCGGGATGGTCCGCGGGCCCGGCGGGGACGAGATCGGGATGCGTTTGAGTCATGGACATGCGGTGCTCTCTGATCGCTCTGGTCGATGGACATGTCCGGGCCCGAGGGGAGGGGCGACGGGAGTCGGCGACGCGGCGGGTGAGACCGGGAACGCGCCGAGTACTGTTGCTTTTTAAGCAACAATGTTCGTAATACACAACAATATTGCCGGCGTCTGTGGGGCGTCAATGCGTGGTGGGAGGCTTTTACACGGGGGAAACGCACGGAACACGCAGGTCGGACGCCTGGGTCTGCTCCGCAGGGTGGTGAAGACGAATTCCCGGTGTGTGTCGGGCCGCATGTGTGGGTGTGTACCGCGGTGTTGCCAACCGACCGGGCGTATCCGCCGCCTCGATGCGCCTTCTGAGCGCTCGGGGGGACTTCGGAAATCCCGAGCTGGACAGGAGGCCCTGCCCTCCTCCACGCCGCGACAGAAAATCACCCAACCGAGTCCCGGCACTCGAAACCCATGCTCGCCATGACTGATAGAGCGACGGCTTCTGGGCCGCCGGAACGGTAAGCCCGGTGAGCTTCGCCTCCGCGGCTGGCGGAATCGCTTCGGGAAATGGGGCGAACCGATCGGCGAGTCGAAAGCCGACCTGTCTGGCTGTTGTGGTGGGTGTTGTCACGTGAGGGTGTCGGTGATGAGGTCGGAGGCGCGTTCGCCGATCATCAGGACGGCGATCATCGGGTTGACGGTGGGCATGGTGGGGAAGATCGAGGCGTCCGCGATGCGGATGTTGCTGGTGCCGCGCAGGCGTAGGTGGGGGTCGACGACGGTGAGGGGGTCGTTGGGGGAGCCCATCCGGCAGGTGCCGGCGGGGTGGTAGACGGTGTGGTGGGCGGCCCGTCCGTATGCCGAGAGTTCTTCGTCGGTCCGCAGGTGGGGGCCGGGGGCGATCTCGCGTGTGATCCAGTCCTTGAACGGCGCGGTGGCGGCTATCTCGCGGGCCAGGCGGAGTCCGTCGACGATGGTTTGCTCGTCGTAGCCCTCGGGGTCGGTGAAGTACCGGAAGTCCAGTGCCGGCTTGACCGATGGGTCGGAGCTGGTGAGCCACATCCGGCCGGTGCTGCGGGGTCGTGGGATGTTCGGGGTCATGCCGAAGCCGTGCTCGGGGACGTCGTAGCCGAGGCGTTCGGTGTGGAGGGTGAACGGGATCTGGTAGAGGTGGAACATGAGGTCCGGTCGGCCGTCGGTGGGTTCGCGGACGACGAAGAGGCCGGCGTCGGCGTCCATCGCGGAGTTGGGTGGCAGTGGCCGGCTGGCTTCCCACAGGATGAGTGACTCCGGGTGGTC
The DNA here is from genome assembly GCF_035917415.1 of Streptomyces sp. NBC_01803. Taxonomy (NCBI): domain Bacteria; kingdom Bacillati; phylum Actinomycetota; class Actinomycetes; order Kitasatosporales; family Streptomycetaceae; genus Streptomyces; species Streptomyces sp. NBC_01803. The sequence goes on along the minus strand of NZ_CP109073.1, from coordinate 792,576 downwards.
CAGCAGGTTCTCGCCGACTCCGGGCACGTCGGCGACCGTGTCGATGCCCAGGTCCCGCAGGTCCTGGGTGCGGCCGATCCCGGAGAGCATGAGCAGTCGTGGTGTGTCGATGGCTCCGGCGCACAGTACGTATTCGTGTCGCGCCCGGATGGTTCGGGTGGTGCCGTCGGTGTGCCGCACGCGTACGCCGGTCGCCTGTCCTTGCGGGTCGACGTCGATTTTGTAGGCCCAGGTGTCGGTGAGCAGGGTGAGGTTGGGCCGGTCGAGATGGGGGTGGAGGTAGGCGACGGAGGCTGAGGAGCGTGTCCCGGTCTCCGGGTCGTAGCTGAGTGTGAAGAATCCTGTCCCGTTGGTGAAGGGCTGGGCGTTGAAGTCGTCGATCACCGGGACGCCGAGCGCGGTCGAGGCCGAGGCTACGAAGGATTGGCTGAGGTCGTTGCGGTGGTGTGGTGCGACCGGGGTGAGGTTGAGTTCGAGCCGGTGGAAGTAGGGGAGCATGGTCCCGTAGTCCCAGCCGGTGGCGCCGGCCTTCTCCCAGTCCGCGAAGTCGCCGGGGAGTGGCAGGAAGCTGATCAGTGTGTTGTGGGATGAGCAGCCACCGAGGACTTTGGCCCGGGAGTGGCGGATGTGGGAGTTGCCGCGTGGCTGCGGGGTGGTGCCGTAGTCGTAGTCGAGTTCGGATTCCAGCAGGTTGATCCAGTTGCGCAGATTCAGCACCCGCTCGTCACCGACATCGCTGGGGCCGCCCTCGATGACGCAGACCCGCAGGTCGGGGTTCTGGGTCAGCCGCGAGGCGATGACCGAGCCCGCTGTACCGCCGCCGACGACGACCACGTCGTAGGTCTCGTGGGTGTGCTGAGTCAACGTTTTCTCCTGGTTCCCACTGGTGGTGGTGGCGCCTGCCTGGCACCGACCCGGCCGGTCACACGACCGGTCAGCCGGCGCGCGGCGACGACGGCCGCGTCGTACTCCTCCGGCCCCCGCCGCCGGCGCGCACAGCACCGAGGCGTCGTAGCGGTCGACCACCTCGTCGTCCCGCCGCCGGCACCCTCGGTTCAGATCCCATCGATGAACGGGTCTTATGGGCCCTTCCGGTCCCACTTCGGACGGCTCGGCCCCTCACGGTGATGCTCGGCGCAATGGTGCGTACGTTTGTACATGGAAGTGTGTACTTCTGTCCATGCCCGGCGCCCGATAACATGGGATCCGAACCGTCCCCGAGCAGGTCCTGGCCAACCTCCGGGCGGGCTACGTCACCCATCCCCTTGAGGCGGCTGATCATGTCTGATGCCATCCGCGAGTACCCCGCGCCCGGGATCACCGTCACGTGGGAGCCGGGCCGTTGCGAGCACGCCGCCGAATGCGTGCGCGGCGTCCCGGCTGTCTTCGACACCTCGCGCCGCCCGTGGATCACACCGGAAGCGGCCCCGGCCGATGAGCTGGCCGAGGTCATCGACCGCTGCCCCAGCTTCGCCCTCGGCTACCGCACCGCTGACGGCCGCACCCGGACGGCACCGCCCGCCTGACGTCCGCGTCGGCGGCTACACCGTCACCGGGAGCGTGCGCGGGCCCCGGATCACGGACTCGCCCCGTCGTTCCGGCTCGTCGGCGAGCCGGAACCCGGGTAGCCGGGTAGCCGGGTGACCAGGGCTTCGAGGTGCGCGGCGATCTCAACCCGGGCGAGTGGCGCGACGCGCGGGCGACGTCACCAGCCGGTCCCACTGATCGTGGTTGGCGCGGCAGCGCCCGCACCCCGTACCCGGGTCGGCGGCGCGTGACGCCGTCACGCCGACCCGGTCGCCACCGGCTCCAGCCACAGGGCGGCGAGCGCCGGTACCCGGATCACCGCCGAGGCCGGGCGGCCGTGCCAGGGCCGGTCGGTCGCGGTCACCGTGCCGAGGTTCCCCGTGCCGGACCCGCCGTAGTGTTCGGCGTCGGTGTTGAGGACTTCGCGCCAGGCGCCGGCGGCCGGCAGGCCGATCCGGTAGTCGTGGTACGCGGCGCCCGCGAAGTTCGCCACGCAGGCCAGCACCTGCCTACCGGGGTCGGCCGGGGCGAGGCGCAGGAAGCTGAACACGTTTCCGGCGCGGTCGTCGGCGTCGATCCAGGAGAACCCGTCGGGGGTGTGGTCGGCCGCGTGGAGGGCGGGGGTCGCGCGGTAGTGCCGGTTCAGGTCGCCGACCAGGGCCGCGATTCCCGCGTGCGCCGGATCGCCGAGCAGGTCCCAGTCGAGCGACCGGTCGTGCGACCATTCGCCGGGCTGGCCGAACTCGCCGCCCATGAAAAGAAGTTGCTTGCCCGGGTGGGCCCATGTGTAGGCCAGCAGTGTCCGCAGCCCCGCCGCCTTGTGCCATCGGTCGCCCGGCATGCGGTCCCACAGCGAGCCCTTGCCGTGCACCACCTCGTCGTGCGAGAGCGGGAGCATGAAGTTCTCGCTCCAGGCGTAGGTCAGGGCGAAGGTCACCTCGTCGTGGTGGAACGACCGGTGCGCCGGATCGCGTCCGCTGTAGCGGAGCGTGTCGTTCATCCAGCCCATGTTCCACTTGAGGCCGAATCCGAGGCCGCCGTGCTCCGTTGGCCGCGTGACGCCCGGCCACGAGGTGGATTCCTCGGCGATCATCATGACGCCGGGGTGCTCGCGGTGGACGGTCGCGTTGAGCTCCTGGAGGAAGCCGACGGCGTCCAGGTTCTCCCGGCCGCCGTGCGCGTTCGGCAGCCAGGCCCCGTCGGACCGGGAGTAGTCCAGATACAGCATCGACGCGACGGCGTCGACCCGCAGCCCGTCGACGTGGAACTCGGAGAACCAGTACAGCGCGTTGGCGACGAGGAAGTTGCGGACCTCGGGCCTGCCGAAGTCGAAGACGTGGGTGCCCCAGTCGGGGTGTTCTCCCCGGCGCGGGTCCGCGTGCTCGTACAGCGGCGTGCCGTCGAACCGGGCCAGCGCCCAGACGTCCCGCGGGAAGTGCGCGGGGACCCAGTCCAGGATCACGCCGATGCCGTGGCGGTGCAGGGTGTCGATGAGATGACGCAGGTCGTCGGGCGTCCCGAACCGGGACGTCGGCGCGTAGTAGGAGGTCACCTGGTACCCCCAGGAGCCGCCGAAGGGATGCTCGGCCAGCGGCATCAGCTCGACGTGGGTGAATCCCATCCGCGTGACGTAGTCGGCGAGTTCGGCCGCCGCTTCGCGGTAGCCGAGGCCCTGGCGCCAGGAGCCGAGGTGCACCTCGTAGACGCTGACGGGCTCGCGGTGCGATGTGGACGCGGCACGGGCGGCCAGCCAGCCGGCGTCGTTCCAGCGGTATCCGGACGTGAAGACCACGGACGCCGTCGCGGGCGGGGTCTCGGCCCGGAACGCCAGTGGATCGGCCTTCTCGTGCCAGGTCCCGTCCGCGCCGAGGAGGCGGAACTTGTACGTCGTGCCGGCGCCGACGCCCGGCACGAACAGCTCCCAGACGCCCGAGCGACCCAGCGACCGCATCGGGTACGCCTCGCCGGACCAGCTGTCGAAGTCGCCGCACACCCGGACACCCCGGGCGGTCGGCGCCCACACCGCGAACGACGTACCCGTCACCCTGCCCGAGGGGGTGTCGTAGTGGCGCACGTGGGCCCCCAGCACTTCCCACAGCCGCTCGTGCCGGCCTTCGGAGACCAGGTGCAGATCCAGCTCGCCCAGCGTGGGCAGCCACCGGTAGGGGTCGTCGAGCACGACGGTGCCCTCGCGGTAGCGCACCTCAAGCCGGTAGTCGTCCGCCGGAGCGTCCACCAGGGCGGCGAACAGCCCGCCCGTCACCCGGGACATCGGGACCCGGGCACCGGCCATCAGGACCGCGACGGCCTCCGCACCCGGCCGGTACGCGCGCACGACCGTCCCGCCCGACGCGTGCCGGTGCGCGCCGAGTACGGCGTGGGGGTCGCTGTGCGCGCCGCCGAGGAGCCGGTCGACGTCCTCCCGTGCCGGCGCGGTGTCCTGGGCGCTCACGGTTCGCCGCCGGGCCGCAGGGGCGGCGGGTCGAGCCGCACGATGTGGCAGACCGCGTGGGCCGGGTCAAGCCGGACGAAGACACTTTCGCCCCACTGCCAGGTCTGCCCGGTCACCTCGTCGTGCGCGGTGAGCGACGCGTCCCAGGGGTGGCCGAGCGAGGGCAGGTCGAGCCGCAGCGTGCCCTGCCGGGCGTGGTGCGGATCGAGGGTGACCACGACGACCACGGTGTCGCCGGTCACCGGATCCTGCTTCGAGTACGCGATCAGCGCGTCATCGTCGATCCCGTGGAACCGCAGCGTGCGGAGCTGCCGCAGCGCCGGCCGCCGGCCGCGGATGGTGTTGAGCGCCGTGAGCCACGGTTCGAGCGAATCGCCGGCGGCGAGGGCGGCCGCGTAGTCCCGGGGGCGCAGCTCGTACTTCTCCGAGTCGAGGTACTCCTCGCTGCCCTCGCGCGCGGCCCGGTTCTCGAACAGCTCGTAGCCGGAATACACGCCCCACGTCGGGGAGAGCGTCGCGGCCAGGGACGCCCGCAGCGCGAACATGGCCTTCCCGCCGTGCTGCAGCGAGGCGTGCAGGATGTCCGGTGTGTTGACGAACAGGTTCGGGCGTGCCTCGTCCGCGTGCGCGACGAGTTCGGCGCCGAACTCGGTGAGCTCCCGCTTGGAGGTGCGCCAGGTGAAGTAGGTGTACGACTGGCTGAAGCCGAGCCGGGCCAGGCCGTAGAGCCGGGCGGGGCGCGTGAACGCCTCGGCGAGGAAAAGGACGTCGGGGCTCTCCTTCTTGACGGTCTCGATCAGCCACCCCCACAGGTTCGGCGGCTTGGTGTGCGGATTGTCGACCCGGAAGATCCGCACCCCGTGGGCGATCCACAGCCGCACCACCCGCAGAACCTCCTCGAACAGCCCGGTCGGGGCGCTGTCGAAGTCGAGCGGGTAGATGTCCTGGTACTCCTTGGGCGGGTTCTCCGCGTAGGCGATCGAGCCGTCGGGCCGGGTGGTGAACCACTCCGGGTGCTCGGTCACCCAGGGGTGGTCCGGGGCACACTGCAGCGCGAGGTCGAGCGCCACCTCCAGGCCCAGCTCGGCGGCGCGCGCGACGAACGCGTCGAAGTCGCCCAGGGTCCCGAGCTCCGGGTGGACGGTGTCGTGGCCGCCCTCGGCCGCGCCGATCGCCCAGGGAGAACCGACATCGTCCGGTCCGGCGGTCAGCGTGTTGCCGCGGCCCTTGCGGTTGATCCGGCCGATGGGGTGGATCGGCGGCAGATACACCACGTCGAACCCCATGGCCGCGATCCGGTCCAGCTCCGCCGCGGCGGTGCGCAGGGTGCCGTGCACGGGCCTGCCGTCAGCATCGCGGCCCCCGGTCGAACGCGGAAAGAGCTCGTACCAGGCGCCGCTGAGCGCCCGGCGGCGTTCCACCGACACCCGGTGGGTGCGGCCTTTGGTCAGCGGCTCCCGCACCGGGTGGTCGGTGGCGAGCCGGTGCACCGGCTCGGACAGGGCCCGGCTGACGCGTTCCGCCAACGGCCGGTCGACGTCCCGCAGATCCGCCGCGGCCTCGCCCAGCAGTGTCCGCGCGTCGTCGCGGCGGATGCGATGGGCGATCCGCCCCAGCAGCCGCGCTCCGGATTCGAGGTCGTTGGCCAGCTGGTCGGCGTCCTGTCCCGCCTCGTATTTGGCCCGCACCGCGTGCCGCCAGGTGAGCCACGGGTCGCCCCAGGCGTCGACGCGGAACGTCCACATTCCCTCGGCGTCGGGGGCGAGGGGCGCCGACCAGCGGTCCGTGCCGGCGCCGGCCGGCGTCATCCGGGTCGTCCTCGACCTCTTGTCGAGCGGCCCGCGCCACACCATGGTGGCCGCGACCGCTTCGTGTCCCTCGCGCCACACCGTCGCCTCGACCGTGATCCGCTCGCCGACCACCGCCTTCGACGGGAAGTTGCCGCCGCCGACCGCCGGGCGGACGTCGTGGATGGCCAGCCGGGCTCCGGCCGCACCCCGTATCCGGGTCATCCCCGCCTCCTCACTCTTGTCTCTCACCGGCTTGCCAGCACTGAGCGGTACACCCGCACGGTCCGCTCGGCGACCGCACGCCAGCCGAACTCTCGCTCCGCCCGCGCGCGGCCCGCCGCACCCATGGCCCGTGCCCGGTCCGGGGCGGCGAGCAGGGAGTTGACCGCCGTGGCGAGATCCCGCCGGTAGGTCTCCGGGTCCTCCGCGTCGTAGTGCACCAGCAGCCCCGTCGTGTCGTGGGCCACGACCTCCGGGATGCCCCCGACGTCCGAGGCGACTACGGCCGTGCCGCAGGCCATGGCCTCCAGGTTGACGATGCCGAGCGGCTCGTACACCGAGGGGCAGACGAAGACGGCGGCCCGGGAGAGCACCTCAAGCACCTCGGGGCGGGTGAGCATCCGGTCGATCCACACGACGCCGGGCCGGGTGGCGGCGAGCGCGGCCACCGCGGTGGCCGTCTCCTCGGCGAGCGCGGGCGTGTCGGGCGCTCCGGCGCACAGCACGAGCTGCGCGCCGCGGTCGATCTGGTGGGCGGCGGCGATGAGGTGGTCCAGGCCCTTCTGCCGGGTGATCCGCCCGACGAACGCCACGACGGGCCGCGCCGGGTCGACGCCGGCGGCGCGCAGGGCCCCGGTGGTGGTGACCGGGTGGAACCGGACCGTGTCGATGCCGTTGCGGATGACGTGGACCCGTGCCGGGTCGAGCGCCGGATAGCAGTCCAGCACGTCGGCGCGCATGCCGTCGCTGACGGCGATGACCGCGTCGGCCGCCTCGCAGGCGATGCGTTCGGCCCACGACGACAGCCGGTATCCGCCGCCGAGTTGTTCCGCCTTCCACGGTCGGCGCGGCTCCAGCGAGTGCGCCGTCACCACGTGCGGGACGTCATGCAGCAGTTTCGCGGTGTGCCCGGCGAAGTTCGCGTACCAGGTGTGCGAGTGCACGAGGTCCGCTTCGCCCACCGCGGCGGCGATGGACAGATCGGTGGACAGCGTCGACAGGGCGGAGCTCGCGGCACGCAGCCGGGGGTCCGGCTGGTGGGCGTGGGCGTCCGGCCGCGGCTCACCGAAGCAGTGCACGTCGACGTCCACCAGGGCGCGGAGTGCCGGCACGAGCGCCGCGACGTGCACGCCCGCGCCGCCGTACACGTCGGGCGGGTACTCCCGGGTCAGCAGTCCCACGCGTTCGGTCATCACTGGCTCTCCCCGGTGGCCGTGTGTCCGTCGCCCACCTCGCCGGCCGGGGCGGTGTCACGGATCAGGCCGAGCCCGCCGGGCCCGAGCAGTTCGTGCCGGGGCCGGACGCGGGCTGCGCAGCCGAGGACGCCGCTGTGCGGCGGCACGAGAATGGCCTCGTACGCCGTGCCGTCGGCGGTGGGCGTCATCGGCGCGGACACGGGGGCGACGAGTTCGCCGTCATCGTCGACCGGGCCGCAGAACGCCCGCACCTCGACGTCCGCCGGGGACAGCGTTCCCAGCTCCACGTCCGCGCGCAGGCTGACAAGGCGGCCGTCGTGCGGCGGGCGGTGGACCGTACTCGCCCGGAGGCCGTCCACGCCGACCCGGGGCCAGGCGCGGCGCACCCTCTCGTTCCACGCGGCCAGCCGGCGCGCGGGGGCGTAGCTGTCGGCGGTGAGGCCCTCGGCCGCCTCGGCGGCCGGCTGATAGAGCGTTCCGACGTAGTCGGTGACCATGCGGTCGGCCAGCAGCCGCGGCCCCAGGTCGCGCAGGACCGCGCGGACCATGCGCAGCCAGCCGGGCCGGTCGTCGTAGAACAGCGGCACGACCTTCGTCTCCAGCAGGTCGTAGAGCGCGTTCGCCTCGGCCTCGTCCCGGCCGGGGCCGCCGCCGGCCGAGGGGATCGCCCACCCGAAGGCCGGGTCGTAGCACTCCTCCCACCAGCCGTCGCCGATCGACAGGTTGAGTCCGCCGTTGAGTGCCGCCTTCATGCCTGACGTCCCGCACGCCTCCTGCGGCCGGAGCGGATTGTTCAGCCACACGTCGCAGCCGGCGACCAGCTCGGCGCCGACCGACATGTCGTAGTCGGGTAGGAACACGACGCGGCGGCGCAGCGCGGGGTCCCCGGCGAACCAGATCAGCTCCTGGATCAGCTTCTTGCCGTCGTCGTCGGCGGGATGGGCCTTGCCCGCCACGATCAGCTGCACCGGCCGGTCGGGGTCCAGCAGAAGCCGCCGCAGGCGGTCGCGGTCGGTGAGCATCAGGGTCAGCCGCTTGTAGGTGGGGACACGGCGGGCGAATCCGATGGTGAGGACTTCGGGGTCGAGACAGTCGTCCACCCAGGCGGTTTCCGTGCCGGAGCGGGAGCCGGCAGCGGTACGCGCCGCGCGCAGCCGCCGGCGGGCGCGTTCGACCAAACGGGCGCGCAGGTCGCGCCGGGCCGCCCACAGCGCGTCGTCGTCGAGGCCGGGCGCCGGCGCGGCGGGTGCCCAGGTGGCGGCGTGCACGCCGTTGGTGACGTGGCCGATCGGGACCTCGTCCACGGGGAGCCCGGGCCACAGCGGGGCGAACATGGACCGGCTCAGCGCTCCGTGCGGCTCGGAGACGCCGTTGCGCCACCGGGCGAGCCGCAACCCCATGTGCGCCATGTTGAACACGCCGGGGCCGGCTTCCTCGCCGAGTTCGAGGCAAGCCGCCACGGGCACGCCGGGGATCGCGGCGGCGAGGTGGTCGGCGACCGCGCCGCTGTCGAACCGGTCGATGCCCGCGGGCACGGGTGTGTGCGTGGTGAACACCGTTCCGGCGCGGACAACCTCCAGTGCCTCGGGGAATCCGAGTTCCGCCTCGTCCATGAGGGCACGGACGCGTTCGAGACCGAGGAAGCCGGCGTGCCCCTCGTTGGTGTGGTAGACCTCCGGCTCGTCGGTGCCCGTCAGCTCGCAGTAGGCGCGGACGGCCCGCACCCCGCCGATGCCGAGCAGCAGCTCCTGGCGGAGCCGGGTGAGCGTGTCCCCGCCGTACAGCCGATCGGTGAGGGCACGGTCCGCCGGGGCGTTGCGCTCGTCGTCGCTGTCGAGCAGCAGCAGCGGCACCCGGCCGACCCGCGCCACCCAGACGCGGGCGAACAGGTCCCCGTGGCCGGGGAGGGCGAGGTGCACGTCGGCGTCGGACAGCGGGCTGAGGCCGACCTCTTCGGGCTCGAACCGCGGGTACCGCTCCCGCTGCCATCCGTCGTCGAAGGACTGGACGAAGTATCCGGAGCGGTAGAGCAGGCCGACCCCGATCACGGGGACGCCCAGATCGCCGGCGGCCTTGAGATGGTCGCCGGCGAGGATCCCGAGCCCGCCGGAGTACAGCGGCAGCGAGGCGGAGATGCCGAACTCCGGCGAGAAGTACGCCACGGCGGGCGCGGACGAAAGGGGCCGGTCGAGGTAGGCGGTGAGTTCCGCGCCCAGTTCACGCGTCCGTGCCAGGAACTCCTCGTCGCCGACGAGGCGGGCGAGCCGCTCGGGGGACAGGGCCCTCAGCAGTCGCGCCGGGTTCTCCCCGACGCGTGACCACAGCTCGGGTGCCGCGTCGGCGAACAGGTCGCGGGTCGGCGGATGCCACGTCCAGCGCAGGTTCGTCGCCAGCTCCCGCAGCGGGGCCACCCCGGCGGGGAGGTGGAGCGGGACGGTGATCAGTCGATGAGCTCGCACGGGTGTTACCTGTCGTTCAGGGCGGCGGAGACGAACGTCCGCGCCTCGTGTTGGATCTGCTGGAGGTGGTCGCGTCCGCGGAAGGACTCCGCGTAGATCTTGTAGACGTCCTCCGTCCCGGAGGGCCGCGCGGCGAACCATCCCGACGGCGTGGACACCTTCAGGCCGCCGATGGGCGCCATGGCGTCCGGCGCCTCGGTGAGGATCGCGGTGATGGGCTCGCCGGCGAGTTCGGTGGCGGCGAGCCGGGCCGCCGACAGGTTCCCGAGGAGCCTCTTCTCGTCGGCGGTCGCGGGGACGTCGGTCCGTTCGTACAGCGGGAATCCCAGCCGCTCCGCGAGGACGGCATACCGCTCGCTGGTCGTCGCCCCGGTCGTCGCGGTGATTTCGGCGGCGAGCAGGCACAGCGCGATGCCGTCCTTGTCGGTGGTCCACACGGTGCCGTCGCGGCGCAGCATGGCGGCGCCGGCGCTCTCCTCGCCGCCGAACACCAGCGTGGCGTCCAGCAGGCCGGGCACGAACCACTTGAAGCCGACGGGGACCTCGACGAGAGGACGGCCGTGGTGGCGGGCCACCCGGTCGATCAGGGACGACGACACGACGGTCTTGCCGACCGCCGCCGCCGGCGGCCAGCCGGGCCGGTGCCCGATCAGGTAGTCGACGGCGACGGCCAGGTAGTCGTTGGGTTTCATCAGCCCGGCGTCGGGCGTGACAATGCCGTGCCGGTCGGCGTCCGGGTCGTTGCCGACCGCGAGGTCGAAGCCGGCGGACCGTTCCACCAGGGACGCCATGGCCCACGGTGAGGAGCAGTCCATGCGGATCCTGCCGTCGTAGTCCAGGGACATGAACCGCCACGTCGGGTCCACGGCGGGTTGGGTGATCGTGATGTCGAGACCGTGGCGGCTCGCCACCTCGGCCCAGTAGGCGACGCTGGCGCCGCCCATCGGGTCAGCGGCGATGCGCAGGCCGGACTCCTTGACGCTCTTCAGGTCGACCACGGACGGCAGGTCGTCGACGTAGTGGCCCAGGAAGTCGTAACGCCCTGTGGTCTCGGCTGACTTGGCGCGTGCCCAGGGCACACGGCGGACGCCGGTGAGGCCGCCTTCGAGGAGGGCGTTCGCCCGGTCCTGGATCCACTGGGTCACGGCGGTGCCGGCCGGGCCGCCGTGCGGCGGGTTGTACTTGAACCCGCCGTCGGACGGCGGATTGTGCGACGGGGTGATGACGACACCGTCGGCCCGGTGGCGTGTGCCGCCGCGATTGTGGGACAGGATGGCGTGGGACACCGCGGGGGTGGGGGTGTAGCCGTCCCGTTCGTCGATCAGCACGGTGACGTCATTGGCGGCGAACACCTCCAGCGCCGTGACCCCGGCGGGTCCGGACAGGGCGTGCGGATCGAGTCCCAGGAACAGCGGGCCCGTGACGCCCTGCGCCGCCCGGTGGTCGCACAGGGCCTGCGTGATCGCCAGGATGTGTGCCTCGTTGAAGCCGTCCCGCAGGCTGGAACCGCGGTGTCCGGACGTCCCGAAGGCGACGCGCTGCTCAGGCGCCGACGGATCGGGGCTGCGGTGGTAGGCGTCGGTGAGGCTCGCGACGTCGACGAGATCGCCGGCGAGCGCGGGCGTTCCCGCCCGTGGATGGATCGGCATGGGGGGCTCTCCTGCCTGTCAGCTCGGCACGACGGTCTGGTGTTTGGCGACCACCACCACACCGCTCGGGCTTACGGAGTAATGGGCGCTGTCCTTTTCGCGATCAACGCCGATCCTGGCCCCCTCGGGAACGATCACGTTTTTGTCGAGAATCGCGTTGCGGACGATCGCATGAGCACCGATCTGCACATTGTCGAACAGAACCGATCCCTCGATATCGGCCCCGGGAGCGACGCGGACGTCCCGCGAGAGCAGGGAGCGCTGAGCGCGGGCGCCGGCCAGGATGACGCCCGGCGACAGCACCGAGTTCTGGACGTCGGGCGTCAGGCCGTAGGCCGGGACGATCTTGGCCGGAGGCCGCGAAGGCTGGTAACTGAGGATCGGCCAGCGTTGGTTGTAGAGGTTGAACACGGGGTCGTCGGCGATGACATCCATGCTGGCCTCGTAATAGGAATCAATGCTCCCCACATCGCGCCAGTACCCACGGTCCCGGTCGGTGGCGCCGGGCACGGTGCTGTTCGCGAAGTCGAATACGGCGGCGGTGCCCTCCGCGACGAATGACGGAATGATGTCGCCGCCCATGTCGTGCCGCGACGAAGAATGCCGGGCGTCCTCTTTCACCGCATGCACAAGGGCGTCGGTCTGGAACGCATAATTACCCATGGAGGCGAAGACCTCGTCGGGCGAATTCGGGAGACCGGCGGCATCGGCCGGCTTTTCCCGGAACGCCGTGATCCATTGTCCGCCGGGGTCGGTCTCGATGACGCCGAAGCGGTGCGCGTCGGCGCGCGGCACGCGGATGCCGGCGACGGTGGCCGCGGCGCCGGAGTCCGCGTGTGCGGCCAGCAGGTGTCGGGGGTCGATCCGGTAGATGTGGTCGGCGCCGAACACGATGACGGTCTCGGGCCGCTCGTCGTAGATCAGGTTGAGAGACTGATAGATGGCGTCGGCCGAGCCCTCGAACCAGCGGGGGCCGGTCCGCTGCTGGGCCGGGACCGGGGTGACGAAGTCGCCGAGCAGCGCGGGAAGCCGCCAGGTGAGCGACACGTGCCGGTCGAGACTGTGCGACTTGTACTGGGTCAGCACGATGATCCGCCGGATGCCCGCGTTGACGAGGTTGGACAGCGCGAAGTCGATCAGCCGGTAGTTGCCGCCGAACGGGACCGCGGGCTTCGCGCGGTCGGCCGTCAGCGGCATCAGGCGCTTCCCCTCCCCACCGGCGAGGACGATGGCGAGTACACCCGAGACATCCACCATTTACCGTGCTCCTTCCGCTTCCACGACGCTTGAAGACCAGCAGGCGTTCGGTGAATGGAGGGCACGCATCCGGTGCACAGCAACGCATTCCGAGGGCTCACGCCGCATTCCGCATGTCGCCATGGGGGCACCTCCATTGGCACCACAATCCGAAAGGAGTCCGTTCGGTTGCGGCAAGACTATGCGCGCGATGTGATATTCGTCAATCTCCGGTTTGTCACGGAAACGGTTCCAGCGAATGCACGGCAGTTTTCAGTAATGCCGAAACCGGTTTCATCGTGCGGCGCCGCGGCCCAGGCGGGCCGCTCAGGCGACCGCGACCCCCGCCGCGGCCGGGCCGACGCTGGCGCGGACCACCAGTTCGGCGGGCAGCGTGACCGGCGTCCGTTCCCCCGGGTCACCGCCGCGGAGAATGTCGAGCAGCAGGTGCACGGCCGCAATGCCGGCCGCGGACTTCTGCAGCCGCACCGTGGTCAGCTTCGGCGTCACCACCTCCGCGAGGGAGGTGTCCCCGAATCCGACGAGGCTGATGTCCTCGGGCACGCTCCGCCCGCGGTCCGCGAGGCGGCCCAGCACCCCGACCGCGATCTCGTCGTTGAACGCCACGATCGCCGTGGCGGATGTGCCGAGAACAAGGTCGGCGGCCCTCACTCCGGACGCGAGGGTCGGCTCGAACGGGCCGCGTTCGGCGAGCTCGACACCCAGCCGCCGGCAGGTGGCGCGGACCGCGCACAGCCGCATCTCGTTGGAGTAGCCCGCCGGACCGGCGAGGTAGACCACTTCCCGGTGCCCCAGCGCGTGCAGGTGTTCCACGGCGTGCACCGTGGCATCGGTGGGGTCGGTGAGCACCGCGGGAATCCCGTCGACCTCGCGGTTGATCAGCACGACGGGCGTGTGCGTGGCCAGATCGTGCAGCCGCTCGTCGGCCATGCTGGGCCGGGACAGCAAAAGCCCCTCCACCTGTCCGGCCATGGCGACGGCGATCCGCGCCTCGTCCCGGGCCGCCTCGTCGGGGTCCGCGACGAACAGCGCGTAGCCGTCATACCGGGCCTGCCGCTGGACGGCCTTGATCACCTCGGCCTGGAACGGGCTCGCGATGTCCGACACGATCAGGCCGAGGTTGCCCGACCGGCCCCGGGCCAGTGAGCGGGCGACCGGATTGGGCATGTACCGCAGTTCCTCGGCGGCGGCCAGCACCCGCTGCCGGGTGGCGCCCGCGACGGCGTGCGGCTGCGTGAAGACCCGGGAAACGGTGGCGGGCGATACGCCGGCACGGGCCGCTACGTCACGGATGGTCATGTTCTCTCCTGGCGAGTACCGGTGGTGGTGATCCGGACGCCGTCGGCCAGAGTCGTGCGTTCTCGTGGGTGGGACTGGGGTTGGTGCGCGCACCGTCGCGGGACGGGGGCGGTCACGTGGGGGAGGTTTCCGTGCGGCGCCCGGGAGTCGGGACGGCCGGGAGTGAACGGTCGTTCAGGTAACGAGCGCGAGGAGGCGGCGGGGACGGACCTCCTCCCGCGTCGACCGAACGCGAGGAGCGCACGCCTCCACGGGTGACGATTTTCTGGGCTCTCACGCCTTGCACATCACTTCATCATGGATTGATCAGATAGCGATCATTATGTAAGCGGTTTCAGAGACGAACAAGCATGCCGGTTCACATCGAGACCCAGGTCACATGCCGCACCGGGCCTCGGCTGCCCGCCGGGGACCCCGCGCACCGCAACGCCAAGGTGACGTCCTCGCCGATGCGGCGGGAGACCTGCGGACGGGTCATGGAGCTTTCTCCGTGCGCCCGGGAGAGCGGGAGGGGACACCGTGACGTAGCGGTGTTCCTTGTGCCGCGTTATCGCGGGCGAGGTGGCCGACGGCCTCTCCGCCGCACCCGAGGACGCCGGGGGGCACATGTCAGCCGTCGTCGCCGGGCCGCGCGGCGGGTGGCTGCCATGCGGCCGTCGAGCGCCGCACCACCAGTTGGGCGCCGACGCGGAGCGAGCGGGAGGTCCCGCCGCGGCCCGCCTCGCCCTTCTCGATGCGGCGCAGCAACTGCTCGGCCGCCAACTCCCCCAGATCCCGGGGCGCGTTGTCGACCACGGTGATCGGCGGGTGCCAGTAGGCGAAGAACGGGGCCTCCTCGTGGCACACCAGCGACAGATGGTCCGGCACCCGCACCCCGAACCGGACCAGGGCACCGAGCACCCCGAACGTCGCCTCGTGGTTGGCGCTGTAGAGCGCGGTGGGCCGCGCCGCGGGGGACGTCATGAGCCGCGTGACCGCCTCGTCGCCGAACGGCGGCTCGTACGGGCCGCGTAGAACCAGGGCCGGGTCCGGCTCCACACCGTGCTCGGCCATCGCCTGTGCGAAACCCGCGTACCGCTCCCGGCCCGAGTCCACCGAGGCCGGGCCGCCGATGAAGGCGATCCGCCGGTGGCCCAGCCCGAGCAGGTGCCGGGCGGCCAGCACCGCCCCCTCGTGATCGTCGGCCATGACCGCGTCGCCGGGCGTGCCCTCGGGGGACCGGATCAGGTTGACCACCGGTATGCCGGCCGTCTCCACCTCCTTGACGACCGTGGCGTTCTCCCCGGTGCCGACGATGATCAGCCCGTCCACCCGGTGGTCCAGCAGCGCCTCCAGATACCGCCGTTCGCGGGCCGGGTCCGCGTCGGTGATGCAGAGCAGGACCTGGTAGCCCAGCTCGTCCAGGCGTTGGTGCACGATGGAGGTGATGGCGTGGAAGGACGCGTTCACCAGGTTGGTCACGATGAGGCCGACGAGGTTGCTGCGCCGGGTGCGCAGGCCGCTGGCGATCCGGTTGGTGCGGTAGCCGAGGCGCTCGGCCGCGGTCACCACCGCCCGCCGGGCCTGCGGGCTGATCCGCCCGGACCCGCTCAGCACCCGCGACGCCGTGCTCTTCGATACGCCCGCCGCTTCGGCGACGTCGGCCAGTGTGACAGCCAAGGTGAACTCCCCGTGTGTGGAATCGATTTCACTCGATAGCCCGTCGCCGGATCGGCGACCCCCTCATTATGGCAGAGTCGATCAGGTTTCCCGGCCGTAAATTCGCCATTTCCCCAGGAAGCTACCCGGCGGTCGGGGGTTGACTCCACGGTCTGCTGGGGCTCACGGTGTTGTGCAATCGATCCCACGAGAGGAGCGCACAGATGCACCGGGGTGACGTCGACTGGCGCGGCTACTGGCCCGCCGCGCCCACGCCGTTCACCGTCGACGGGGCGGTCGACGAGGCGGCCTGGCGGGGACTGCTGCGCCTCTACGCCGCGCAGGGCGTGCACGGCGTGCTGGTCAACGGCACCACCGGCGAGTGGTTCGCCCAGACCCCGGCGGAGCGCCGCCGCGTCGCCGAGATCGCCGTGGCGGAACTCGGCGGCCGGGTCCCGGTCCTGATCGGCTGCGGTGCCTTCACCGCCGCCGAGTGCGTCGCGTTCGGCGAGCACGCCCGCGCCATCGGAGCCGACGGCATTCTCACCACCCCGCCCCCCTACGCCCACCCCAGCCAGGACGAGATCTACGCCTTCTACCGGACGATCGCCGATACGGTCGACATGCCGCTCATGGTCTACAACTGGCCGCGCGGTACGGCCGTGGACATCAGCGTGGACACCGCCGTACGCCTCGCCGGCCTGGACAACGTCGTGGCGATCAAGGACAGTTCGGGCGACGAGCTGAAGGTGGCGGACACCTGTGCCGCCCTCGTCGGCTCGCTCCGGGTGTTCGGTCGTTTCATCCACCGCCGCGGCATGGCGATCATGGCCGAGTTCGGCGGCGACGGGAACATCGACGGCGGCGGCCTCGGCGCCCCGTTCGCCGTCCCCTTCTACGCGGCCTTCTGGGCCGGCGACCTCGACCGCGCCCGCGCCTGGTCCGCCCGCTACGAGCGGTTGACCGGCCTGCTCGTCAACTCCGACTACAGCTCCAAGTTCGCCTCACCCACCGCGCAGTTGAAGGCAGCGATGCGGCTGCTCGGGCAGCCGGGCGGGCATGTTCGCCCGCCCCTGCTCCCGCTGGACGACCCGGCCCGGCTCGCGCTCCTGTCCACCGCCCTGGACGAGGCCGGTCTGTCGGCCGCCGTCGCGGCGACGTCCCCTTAAGACGCACCATCGCTCCCCCCGGCCCTCACCAGGCCGTCCCGAAAGGCAACGTTCGTGCGAAGACTGCTCCCCCTCACCACCGCCGCCCTCCTCATCCCCCTCGCGGCCTGCGGCAGCGGCGACTCCTCCGGCTCCTCCCCGTCCGCGGCCGACGACTGCACCCCCGGCATCGAGGGCGGCGACCTCGTCGAGGACGGCACCCTGACGATGTCCACCAACGCGACGCTGCCGCCCATGCAGTACGTCGAGTCCGGCGACGAGATCGTCGGTATGCGCGTCGACCTGGGCAAGGAGCTCGCGGCCCGGCTGTGTCTGGAGCCCGAATTCGTCAACGTCCCCTTCGACGCCCAGATACCCGGCGTCCAGAGTGGCCGCTGGGACATGATCAACACCGGCATGTTCTACACCCCCGAGCGGGCCGAGACCGTCACCCTCGTTCCCTACGAGATCCAGGGCGTCTCCGTCTCGGTGCCCGCGGGCAACCCGGACGGGATCACCTCCGAGGACGACCTGTCGGGCAAGACGATCGCCGTCGAGGCCCCCGGCTACGAGTACGACACCCTCGAAGCCCTCAACGCCGGGTTCCAGGAGGCGGGCCGGCCGGAGATCAACCTCCAGACCTTCCACAACAACGCGGACGCCTACCAGGCGCTGTCCGCCGGTCAGGTCGACGGCGTCGCCATCGTGGAGTCGGTCACCACCTACTACCAGGGCAACGGCCGCTTCGAGACCGCGGTTTCCGGCATGAACACCGCCCCGCTCGCCCTGGGCTTCAGCGACACGACGGTCGCCGAGGCCGTCGCCGGCGCCCTGCGGGAGCTGGACGAGGAGGGCTACCTGGCGGAGCTGTTCGAGGAGTACAACGTCATGCCCTACTCCGGCCCCATCGAGGTGACCACCGGGCCGGTCTCCGTCGAGTAGCCGACCCGACGACGGAAAGGTCGAATCATGTGGTCTTGGGAAGCCTTCTTCTCCTTCCTCAGAAGTCCGGCGCTGTTCGAGGGCGCCTGGACCACCGTGTGGCTGACGGTGGTGAGCATGGCCCTCGGGCTGGTGCTGGCCGTGATCGTGGCCTGGGGCAGGGCGTCGGCCCTCGTCCCGGTGCGGACGGTGACGGGTTTCTACGTCTGGCTGATGCGGGGCACCCCGCTGCTGGTTCAGCTCGTCATCATCTACACCGGCCTGCCACAGGTCGGCATCAAGCTGGATGTCGTCACCGCGGCGCTGACCGGACTCGTGCTCAACGAGGCGGCGTACCTCTCGGAGATCGTGCGCTCCGGATTCCTCTCGGTGCCGCGCGGCCAGACCGAGGCGGCACGCGCCCTGGGCATGTCCCCGGCACGGGTGTTCCGCGTCGTTCTCTTCCCGCAGGCGCTGCGGATCATGGTCCCGTCCCTCGGCAACAGCTTCAACGGCCTGCTGAAGACGACGACCCTGGTCTCCGTCATCTCCGTCGAAGAGCTGCTGCGCCGGACCCAGTACGCCGTCCAGACCAACTTCCGGGTCCTGGAGGGCCTGGTCGCGGCGGCGCTGTTCTACCTGGCCATGACCACGCTGTGGGACCTCTTCCAGCGCTGGCTGGAAGCCAGGGTCGGCCGCGGCTACACGACGCCTCCGGCGTCGAGGATTCCCCGAGCGAAGAAAGGCCCCGCTCCCGTGACCGCACCCGTTCCCCTGACAGACATGGACAACCGATGAGCGCCGCGCCGGACAGCCGGCCCGTGCTGGTCGAGGCCAGGGGCGTGCACAAGTCCTTCGGAGCGGTCCGGGTGCTCAACGGCATCGACCTGAGCGTCCACGAGGGGGAAGTCGTCCTGATCCTCGGCCCGTCGGGTGGTGGCAAGAGCACCTTCCTGCGGACCCTCAATCACTTGGAGGATATCGACGCCGGCAGCGTCCGCGTCTGCGGCGAACTCCTCGGCCGCCCCGAGCGCCCCGGCCGCCGCACCCGGCTGCGGGAGAGCCGCATCGCGGTGCAACGACGCGTGACGGGCATGGTGTTCCAGCAGTTCAACCTCTTCCCGAACATGACCGCGCTGGAGAACGTGGCCTGCGGCCCCGTGCACGTCCACCGCACCGCGAAGGCCGAGGCCCAGCGCGACGGCCGGGAACTGCTCGGCCTGGTGGGGCTGGGTGACAAGGCGGACAGCTACCCCGGGCAGCTCTCCGGCGGCCAGCAGCAGCGTGTCGCGATCGCGCGGGCCCTGGCCATGCGGCCCCGGGTGATGCTCTTCGACGAGCCGACCTCGGCCCTGGACCCGGAGATGGTCACCGAGGTGCTGGACGTCATGGTCCGGCTCCGCGAGGAGGGCATGACGATGATCGTCGTCAGCCACGAGATGGGCTTCGCCCGGGCCGCCGCCGACCGCGTGGTGTTCCTCAGCGACGGCGAGGTGCTGGAGGACAAGCCGCCCGCCGACTTCTTCGCCGCCCCCGACCACGAACGCACCCGCCGATTCCTGAGCAAGATCCTGTGAGCGGGCCCATGAACAACGGGAACAGCCGGCCCCGCACCGTGCGGGTCGTCGTCGACGGAACCCCCAGGGAGGCGTGGGAGGGCCAGTCGGTCACCGCGGTCCTCGCCGCCGCCGGGATCTGGGCGCTGCGCCGCAATCCGGTGACCGGTCAGGCCCGCGGGCCCTTCTGCGGTATGGGGGTGTGCCTCGAATGCGAGGTCACCATCGACGGTCGCGCTGACGTCCGCTCCTGCCTCGCCCATGTGGCCGACGGCATGGACATCCGCACCCTCGCGGACGCCGGAGCGCCCCCGCACGAGGAGGCGTCCCATGCCTGAACAGCAGTCTCCGCCCGCCCTCGCCATCGACGCTGACGTCGCCGTCGTGGGCGGCGGGCCCGCCGGGCTGACCGCGGCCGTGCTGCTCGCCGAGGGCGGACTGCGCGTCGCCCTGATCGACGAATCGGACCAGCTCGGGGGCCAGTACTACAAGCGCCGTGCGGCGCCGATGGTGAGCGCCTTCGGTGACTTCCGCCCCGAGGGAACCGCGCTGATCCGGCGGGCCCACGCCGCCGGCGTCAGGTGCCTCACCCACACGCTGGTGTGGGGCGCCGGCGACGGAGCGACGTCCCTCCTCACCAGTGATGTCCGCACCGGCGCGGCCGGCCGGGTCAGTGCCCGGGCCACGGTCGTCGCCACCGGCGCCTTCGAGCGCACCGCGCCCTTCCCCGGCTGGCTGCTGCCCGGGGTGGTCACTCCCGGCTTCGCCATGCACCTGGCCACCATGGACCGGACCCCGGTGGGCCGCCGGGTCGTGCTCGCCGGGACCGGCCCGTTCCTGCTGCCCGTCGCCCACGCCCTGCTCGGTGTCGGGGTCCGCATCGAGGCACTGCTGGAGCTCAACCACCCCTACCGTCCGGGCCTCGCCGCGCTCGGCGCGGCCCGCCACCCCGCGCGGCTGAGGGAGGCGGCGGGCTACCTGCAGTCCCTCGCCGCCCACGGCGTGCGGGTGCGCCAGGGCTGGCGCGTCCTCGCCGCGCACGGCGACGACCGGGTGCGCGCGGTCGACATCGGACCGGCGGACCCCGCGTGGGCCGCCGGGGAGAACCGGCGCGTCGAGGTGGACGCGCTGTGCGTGGGCTTCGGGTTCCGCCCGAGCACCGAGCTGCTCCGCCTGCTGGGCTGCCGCGGCCACGTGGACCCGGCCACGGGCGAGGAGCTGCCCGAGGTCGACCAGGACGGCGCGACCTCGGTGGACGGCGTCTGGGCGACCGGCGAGTGCGTCGGAATCGCCGGGGTGCACGCGGCGACCGTCCGCGGCGAACTGGCCGCCCGCGCCATTCTGCGCCACTTCGGCCGGGGCGCCGCCGCCGACCGGTCCCTGGCGGCGGCCCGGCGGCGGGCCCGTGCCCTGGACCGCTTCGCGGCCCTGACGCGCCGGCTGTACCCGGTGCCGTCCTCGCTTGCGACGTCACTGGCCGACGACACCCCGGTGTGCCGGTGCGAGGGGGTCACCGCGGGTGAGATCCGGCGGGCCGCCGCCACCGGCTGGAATGACCTGCACGCCGCCAAGGGCGCCACTCGCGCCGGCATGGGACCGTGCCAGGGGCGGGAGTGCGGCCATGTAGTGGCGGCACTAGCGGCCGGGTCGCCCGGCGGGGCCGCCGCCTTCTCCGCCCGCGCCCCCCTCAAGCCCATCCCGGTGCGCACCGCCCTCGCGCTCGGCGACGCCGACGCCGCGGACCCGTTCCCGCCAGGGGTCGGGACCCATGAGTGAGCTACACCGCACCCGCCGCACCGACGTCGTCATCATCGGGGCGGGCATCCTCGGGGCCGCCGCGGCCTTCCACCTGGCCGAGGCCGGGCACCGCGTGGCCGTGCTGGAACGCGGCGCCCCGAACCGCGAGGGATCGGGCACCACCGCGGGCAATCTGCACATCCAGGGCATCCACACCCGGCGGCCCGGCCAGGACGTCCCGGTGGACAGCGAACGTTTCCTGCCCCTCCAGCGCGCGGCCTCGGAGCGCTGGTCCACGGTCGAGAAGCGGCTCGACGCCGACGTCGAGCTGCGGCGCGGCGGGGGGTTCATGGTCGCGGAGACCGCCGAGCAGGAGAACGAGCTCCACGAGAAGCGGGAGTGGGAGCGCGCGGCCGGGATCGCCACCGAGCTGCTGACCGGCGATCAGGCCCGCGAGTGGCTGCCCCTGCTCTCCGACCGGGTCCGGGCCGCCACCTGGTGCGCGCTCGACGGCTACGCCAACCCGCTGCTGATCACGCCCGCCTACCTCGCCGCGGCCTTCCGGCACGGTGCCCAGGTGCACGCGTTCACTCCGGTGACGGGCATCGACCGGGTCGTCGGCGGCTATGTGGTCCACTCCGGCGACCGAAGCTGGTCCGCGCCCGTCGTCGTCAACGCCGCCGGTCCGTGGATCGGGGAGGTGGCGGCGCTCGCCGGGATCGCGCTGGAGATGGCCCCGGTCGTCATCCAGATGCACGCCACCGTGCGCGTGCCCCCGGTGATGCGCCATCTCGTCCAGCACATCGGTGAGGGCATGTCGGTCAAGCAGGTCACTGCGGGCAACCTGCTGATCGGCGGCGGCTGGCCGGCCCGCCCGGTCACCACGGCCGGCCGTGGCACGGCCAGCATGGCGAGCCTGACGGGCAACCTCGCGCAGGCGTGCCGCGTCCTGCCGTTCCTGGCCGGGCTGAGGCTGCTGCGCGTCTGGGCCGGACCGCTCGCCGCGACGCCCGACGAGATGCCGGTGATCGGGGAGGTCCCCGGGCACCCGGGCTTCCTCGTCGCCGGCGGGACCTACGCGTTCACTTTCGCGCCGCTGTGGGGGGAGACGCTGCGCGCGCTGGTCGCCGGCGACCGCCCCCCGGAGCCCATCGACGACCTCGGCCCCGGCCGGCTCACCCGGCGGACCGAAACCCCTCTGCGGAAAGGCAGTTGTCCCCGATGACCCCACTGCGCATGTTCGTCAACGGCCAGGCCATGTCCGGCGGCAGCCTCAACAACGCGCTGCGGGACGCCCGTTTCGCCGGCGCCGCGCGCACCGCCCCCGACTACCGCTTCTTCTCCGTGCGCGACGAGTTCCCCGGACTGCACCCGGTGCCCGAGGGCGGCGCCGCCATCGCCGGCGAGGTGTACGAGGTGACGTACGAGGTGCTGCGCGACCTGCTGCTGCCCAGGGAACCGCCCGAGCTCGAACTCGGTGTGATCCGGCTGGAGGACGGCTCGGGCTCCTTCTCCATGCGGATGCGAGCCACGGCACTGGACGCGTCCGGCGTCGTCGACATCACCGAGCACGGCGGCTGGCACGCCTACCTCGCCACCCGCTTCTAGCCCCAGGAAGATTCGTCCCGTTGGAGAGTTCCATGCCTCATTCCGAGCCGATCGACCTCGTCGTGCGCGGTGGCACCGTGGTCAACGCCGACTGGCAGGGCGCCGCGGACGTCCTGGTCGGGAACGGGCGGGTGCGCGCGCTCGTCGCGCCCGGCGCGTTCCCATCGGAGGCGATACGCCGCGCCGGGGCCGGCGAGCTGGACGCCTCGGGCCGGCTGCTGCTGCCCGGCGGGGTGGATCCGCACTGCCATGTCGGCTTCACCTCCGGGGAGTTCACCTCGCTGGACGACTACCGCCAGGCCACCACCGCCGCGGTCTTCGGCGGCACGACCACCATCGTGGACTTCGCGATCCCGCGGCCCGGCGAGAACCCGGCCGATGTCGTCGCCGTCCAACGCGTCAAGGCCGCCGACGGGTTGTGCGACAGCGCGCTGCACGCCTGCGTGGTGGACTGGGACGACACCGTGCCCGAGCAACTCCGCGCGCTGGTGGCCGACGGCGTGGTCACCGTCAAGATGTTCACCACCTACCGCGGCGAGACGATGGCCGAGGAGAAGACCATCCTCAAGGTCATGACGCACCTGCGCGACCTCGGGGGCATGGTGGTCGTCCACTGCGAGGCGGACCACATCATCACCGATGTCCAGGAGCGCCGCGCGGCGGTCGGCGCCATCGACGCCGGCCACCACGCCGCCACCCGGCCCGAGCTCGCCGAGACGGCCTCTGTGGCGGAGATCCTGGCGATCGCGGAATCCGTCGCGGCTCCCGTCTACTTCGTCCACCAGTCCACCCCGGAGGCCGTCGACCTGGTCGCCCGGGCCAGGAGCCGGGGCGTGCGGGCGTTCACCGAAGCGGTCGCGCACCACCTCGTGCTGGACGACTCGGCCTACGCCGGACCGCACCCCGAACGGTTCGTCTGCTGCCCGCCGTTGAGGACCGCCACGACCGTGGCGGGGCTGCGGTCCCGGGTCTTCCTGGGACAGGTGGCCACCATCGGCAGCGACCACTGCTGCTACGACACCGCGCAGAAGGAGTCCGCCCGCCACGACGTGCGGGCGATGCCCAACGGCCTGCCCGGCGTGGAGACCCGCATGCCGGTCCTTTTCAGCGAGCTGGTCGTCAAGCGCGGGCTGCCGCTCGGCCGCTTCGTCGCGGCGCTGTGCGCCAACCCGGCCAGGCTCAACGGCCTTTACCCCCGCAAAGGCGTCATCGCCCCGGGCGCGGACGCGGACTTCGCCCTGTGGGATCCGTCCGTCACCCGTGAGGTGCGCGGCTCCGGCCTCCACATGGCGACGGACTACACGCCGTACGAGGGGCTGCCCGTCACCGGCTGG
This sequence comes from Streptomyces sp. NBC_01803, assembly GCF_035917415.1. NCBI lineage: Bacteria > Bacillati > Actinomycetota > Actinomycetes > Kitasatosporales > Streptomycetaceae > Streptomyces > Streptomyces sp. NBC_01803. Next base: position 768,786 of record NZ_CP109073.1, on the reverse strand, counting down.
CCCAGCACGGTGGTCGTCGGCGGACGGGTGGTCGTGGACGACGGGCACCTGACGGACGCCGCCCCGCACGGGCGCCACATCCCCTCCGGCGCCCTCGGCCCGGCCCTGATCTGCTGACGCCCGCACCGTCCCCAGTAGGGCACGCGGACGGTGCCACCGGTACCCCGGTATGCCTTGTCGGCCCAGGACGGGAGGTCCGCGCTGGTCAGCGCGTCGACGGTGCCGTGGGTGCGGGCGGCGCGGATGTCGAAGCCCCCGGGAGCCCCACCCGGCGGATGACCCGCCAGGAGATCCGGGACCTTGTCGACACACTCGGCGGCCTGCCGTCGGCCCTACGCAGGGCCGACCCGGCGGACAAGGCCGATGTCTCCCGCCACCTGGGGCTACGCTTGACGTACGACCATGAAAAGCATGAGGTGCTGGCCGAGAGTCGGCCAGCACCTGGCGTAGGCGTACTGGTTGTGTCCGAGGGGGGACTTGAACCCCCACGCCCTTAAACGGGCACTAGCACCTCAAGCTAGCGCGTCTGCCATTCCGCCACCCGGACGAGGTGATCGTGCGCGGGGCTGTGATGGGCCGTCGCGACATGGGCAACCATATCAAGGTTCGTGGGGTGCTCTCACCCCCGTGCCGGAGGGTGAGTGAGCGGTGGCGAACGGTTATCGGCCGTCGAGTTGGGGGACCATCCGGGTCGACACCGCGATCCGGTTCCAGGAGTTGATCGTCACGATCGCCGCGATCAGGTGGGCCAGTTCCTCCTCCGTGAAGTGCTTCGCCGCCCGCTCGTACACCGCGTCCGGGACGAGGCCGTCCGTCAGGACCGTGATCGCCTCGGTGAGGGCCAGGGCCGCCCGTTCGCGGTCCGTGTAGGCGCGGGCCGCCTCCTTCCACGCGCTCAGCAGGTAGAGGCGCTCCTCCGTCTCGCCGGCCGCGCGGGCGTCCTTGGTGTGCGTGGCGACGCGGAACGCGCAGTGGTTGAGCTGGGAGGCGCGGATCTTCACCAGCTCGGCGAGGGCCGGCTCCCACCCGCGCGGGAGGCGCCGTCGAGGGCGCGCAGCGCCTGGTGGACGGCCGGGGCGGCCTGGGAGAGGTTCATCCTGGGGGAGTGGTCGTGTGCGGTCATGGCACCGACCCTAGGGCGGAGGCGGCCCGGTGATGTGGTCCACTCGCGGGGTGGAATCCTGGGCCACTTCGACCGACGGCACCGGCCTCGACCTGCACCTGGACGTGGGCGGGGCCGGTGGTGTGCGGGACGGGCTGACGCGGGCGCTGCGCGAGGCGATCCGCGGCGCGCGGCTGCCGTCGTCCCGGTCGCCGGCCGCCGAAGGGATGTGCGCAGTGCCGCTGCCCATGGACGAACACGGCGCGGGTCTCGGCGCGTTGACGGGCGGCGGCGCCGGAGGCGTGTTGCTGACTCCGGCCCATCAGTTCGCGAGCGGGGCTACGCTGCGCCCCGCCCGACCACGGGTTCGCCGCCGCCCTCGACGCGCTGTGCGGGATTCTCCCGCCCGACCTCAGTGCCCGTCGGCCGCCTTCGACGCCGCCGAGGCGCCCAACGCCTTCAGCCACGACGGGCCGTTGAGCAGCTCCAGCAGCAGGAGCAGCCGGGTCAGCGGCTCCCAGTCCTGATCGGAGCCCCCCCGGGGAGCGGGCGCCGGGACGCCGGGGGCGACCAGCAGCGCCCAGACCGCCTTGCCGTGGTGGTCGGGAGTGGTCCAGCCCCAACTCTCGGCCAGACACTCCAGGATGTGCAGGCCGCGCCCCGTCTCCTCCAGATAGTTGGGCTCCTTGATCAGGGGAACGTCGTGCCCCGGATCGAACACCGCGCAGAGGACGGCGCCGCCGCAGTGCAACAGGGTGAGCAGGATGGGCTGTTCGGCGGTGGCCGGCGGAAGCGGACGGGGATGCCGGGCGGTGGGCAGCCCGTACCGCAGAGCGTTGGTCACTAATTCGGAGACGACGACACTGGCGTCGTCCACCAGCTCCCCAAGTCCCCAGCTGAGCAGGGTCGAACGGGTCATGCTCCGCGCCGCGCCGGGTGTCTCCGCGGTCCCGGCCAGCGGGAACGTCGCGAAACCCGCCGCGTCAACGGTCCCGCCCCGGTCCCGCGGCGCCTGATACGGCGCCATGGCGGCGAACGGGAGAGCTGTCATCACGACCTCCGCGGCGATCTGGCTGCCTGTCCCTGGGCGGCGGCTCCGTCAGGTCCATCCTTGTCGACAGAGCGTATCGCTGCAAGTACACCTGAAAGAACGAATGCAAGAACAGATGCAAGAACGCTCGGATCTGGGGCAGTATTCGGTCAGAAGCCGTCCAACATCCCCCACGCTGGGTGGTCAGCGCACCAGAAGCAGAAGTAGGAGTGGACATGCCGGAGTTCGTCAACGGTGTACCCGCGGGCCGCATCGCAGGAGCGGTCTGGCGCAAGAGCGGCCGGAGCAACCCCAATGGGAACTGTGTCGAGGTGGCAGGGCTGCCCGACGGCGGCGTCGCCGTCCGCAACTCCCGTGACCCGCACGGCCCCGCACTCATCTACACCCGGGCGGAGATGACCGCCTTCGTCCTGGGAGCCAGAGACGGAGACTTCGACGACCTCATCAGCCGGGACTGACTGATTCACCCTGAGTGTCCCGGGGGCGACTGTACGCCTAGCCCGAACAGTGCAACACTTGGGCGCTAATTCAACACTCAGGGGACACACTCATGACGTCAGCTCAGGCAGGTCGAGCCTCTTCCTCGGTGCGGGACATCCTCTCCCACCCCAGGGGCGGACCCACGGTTCTCCGGATCGTGCTGGGCACTCATCTGCGTCGTCTGCGTGAGGGCTGCGGCATCACCCGGGAGGCCGCGGGCGACGCCATCCGAGGATCACACGCCAAGATCAGCCGACTTGAGCTCGGTCGGGTGAGCGCCAAGGAACGGGACATCGCCGACCTGCTGACGCTGTACGGCGTGGTCGACGAGGACCAGCGCGAGCAGTTCCTGGCGCTCGCCCGGCAGGCGAGCAAGCCCGGCTGGTGGCAGCGGTACAGCGATGTGCTGCCGAGCTGGTTCGAGACGCTGATCGGGCTGGAGGAGGCCGCGTCGGTGATCCGCACCTATGAGGTGCAGTTCATACCCGGGCTCCTCCAGACCCCCGACTACGCCCGCGCCTGCATCAGGCTGGGCAACCCGAGGGCGTCCGACCGTCAGGTCGAGCGCCGCGTCGAGCTGCGGATGGCGCGCCAGCAGCTCCTCGACAAGCCGCACGCGCCCAAGCTGTGGGCCGTCGTGGACGAGGCCGCGCTGCGCCGCCCGCTCGGCGGCGCCGAGGCGATGCGGACCCAGATCAGGCGGCTGCGCGAGCTGGCCGAGCGCCCCAACATAACGCTCCAGATAGCACCGTTCCGCCTCGGCGGCCTCGCGGCGGCGGGCGGTCCGATCACCATCCTGCGCTTCCTGGAGCCCGACCTGCCGGACATCGTCTATCTGGAGCAGCTCAACAGCGCGCTCTACATGGACAAGCGCGACGACGTCGAGGACTACCTGGCGGTCATGGACAGCCTGTGCGCCACGGCGGAACCGCATGGGAAGACCGCCGAGTTCCTCGACGGTCTGCGGTTCCTGGAAGGTCTCAAGCGCACTCTGTGACGCGCCGGGCGCCGACCAGCCGGGCGCCGACGCGCTGATGCGCCGGGCGATGGGCATGGCCGGGCGATGGGCAAGAAGGAGCCGACGGCGAGAGGCCGGCCCGGCCCCGAGCCCGAGAGGCCGACCCGGCCCGAGCCGGCCTCGCACGGCTCACCGCTTGCGGGCCACGCCCCCGAACTCGATCCACTCGTCGGTCAGTTGCTTCGGTCCCAGCTCGGTGTCCGGACGCCAGGTGCTGATCTCCACCAGGCCGGGATCGAGGATCTCGAACCCCTCGAAGTACCGCCGGACTTCGTGCGCCTGGCGCACCCGGCCCCAGTGCCCCCGCGTGCTCTCGGCCATGAACTCCGTGATCTGCCTGCGCAGCTCGGCGTTCTCGCTGACGAGCTGATTGATGACCAGGAAGCTACCGGAGGGCAGCTGTTCCGCCACCCGCCGCACCAGCCCGTCCGGGTCGTCGGAGTCGGGAATGCAGTGCAGCACGGAGACGAACAGCGCTGCCACCGGCTGGTCGAGATCGATCAGCCGCGCCACCTCGGGATGACCGAAAATCAGCTCCGTGTTGCGGAAGTCGGCTTGGATGACGACGGTGTTCTGGTTCTCCTCCAGCAACGCCCGTCCATGAGCGAGAACGATCGGGTCGTTGTCGATGTAGACCACGTGGGCGTCCGGGTCGACGCTTTGCGCGATCTGGTGGACGTTGTCCTGCGTCGGCAGCCCTGATCCGTGGTCGATGAACTGCCGGATGCCGTAGTCCCTGGCCAGGATACGGACCACGCGCTGGAGAAAGCGTCGGTTGTTGATCGCCAGCGGGCGGGTGCTGGGAGCCGTCGCCTCGATCTGGGCCAACGCCTCCCGGTCCACCGCGTAGTTGTCCTTGCCGCCCAGGGCGTAGTCGTAGATCCGCGCCACGCTCGGCACGCTGATGTCGATCTCCTGTGCCACGCCGTCACCGGTCTCGGCCATGCTGCCCTTCTCTCCTGCATCGGGTGCCTCGGGGCTCCTGCGGGGCCGAATCTATCCACGACCGGGGGTGGTTGAACGTCCGTTGGCCGGAAGTGCGCGTTCGTGACGGGTGTCCGGCCCCGACACGGCGGTTCACCGGCCGGAAACGGGGGAGGCGGTGCGGCGGAGGTCGGCCGTCGGCGGTGACCTGGGCGAACGAGCCGCCGGCCGGGGACACCCGGCCCTCGCGGAGGTACGCACGCCGTACGACCACCGCCGCCGTGACCAGCGCCACCGCGACCGCCACCGGAGTCGGCCCGCTGCTGCGGGAATGGCGTCAGCGGGAGGGGGTCAGCCAGCTCGACCCGGCGTTGGGTGCCGACTCCTCGGCGCGGCCCATCAGCTTCGACGAGACGGGCAAGGCCCAGCCGAGCCGCGCGATGGTGCTGCGCCTCGCCGAGCACCTCGACGCGGTCGTGGCCTGGATCGGAACGTTCGGCGCGGACATCGTCATCAGCTCCTCGTCGGGGAGGGGATTTCCCGTGAGCCCGCGATCGCCCGGCGGCCCACCCCCGTCGATGACGTCAGAGGTCCTGCGGCGTGCGACTGACCGGCGCCGTCTCCACCGCCGCCGGTCTTGACAACTCCGGGGCCGGACAGCATCCTCCTCGGGATCCGCTAATTCGATTTAGCACCCGGACCGGAGACCAAGGATGGCCCAACGCCGCGTCACCATGGCCGAGGTCGCGCGCGGTGCGGGCGTCTCGCCGACCACCGCGTCGTTCGTGCTGTCCGGGCGCACCGACATGCGGATCTCCGACGCCGCCCGGGAGCGGGTCCAGGCCGCCGCCCGCGAGCTCGGGTACCGGCCGAACGTCACCGCGCGCAGCCTGCGCACCAAGTCGACCCTGACCATCGGCCTCGTCTCCGACACGATCACCACCACGCCCTACGCGGGCGAGCTCATCCGCGGCGCCCTGGAGGCCGCCCGCGCCCGTGACCACCTGCTCTTCATCACCGAGACCGGCGGCGACCGCGCCACCGAGTCCGGCCTGGTCAACGCTCTGCTCGACCGGCAGGTGGACGCGGTGGTCTACGCGGCCATGTTCACCCGGCACGTCTCGCCGCCGTCCGAGCTGCGCGGCCGGCGGGTCGTGCTGCTCAACTGCCTGGCGCCCGGCTTCGGGGCGCCCTCCGTCATCCCGGACGAGATCGGTGCGGGCCGCGACGCCGCGCGGCTGTTGCTCAGCGCGGGGCACACGCGCGGTATCTGGTCGATCGGCGGCCGGCACGCCCTCCCGGCCACCCCCGACGGGCTGTTCGCCGGCGACGAGCGTGTGCGCGGGCTGACGGAGACGCTGTGCGCGGGCGGTGGTGGTCTGGACGGCGTGGTCGAGTGCGAGTGGGGCGCGGCGGCCGGGTACCGGGAGGTCCGCGCGCTGCTCGCCGACGGGCGGCGGCCCCGGGCGCTGGTCTGCGCGACCGACCGGGTCTCGTTCGGCGCGTATCAGGCGCTGACCGAGGCGGGGCTGCGGGTGCCGGACGACGTCTCCGTGGTGTCGTTCGACGACCAGGACTTCGCCTCCTGGCTGCGTCCCGCGCTCACCACGCTTGCCCTGCCGCACAGCGAACTGGGGCGGATCGCCGTCGAGTTGATTCTCGAAGACGGTCCGCTCAACGCCGTCACCCATCGTGTCCCGATGCCGCCGCGCGTGCGGGACTCGGTGGGCCCGCCGCACGAGAACGGATGACCCATGTGCGACCCCCCCGCCGTCAACGGCCGGACACCGGATTTGGCGTCCCGAGTCCCGGTCACCGAGGATGATCGACATCGCAGCGGTGAACGGCCGCACCGGATCGACGTCCGCCGCGCGGGTGGCGACGTGCACGAGGAGGGGCTGTGAGTTCGCGGAGAGCGCGGGTGACCGTCGTCGGGGAGGCGCTGGTCGACCTGCTGTGGCGAGCGGGTGCCCGGGAGCTGCACGCGGCGCCCGGCGGCAGCCCGGCCAACGTGGCCGTCGGCCTGCACCGGCTGGAGCGGCCCGTCACGCTGCTGACCACGTGGGGCGACGACCCGCCCGGCGCCCTGGTGCGCGACCATCTGGCCGGCATCGGCGTGGACGTGCGGCGGGTGCCCGGCGGGCCCGGCCGCACCATCGTCGCGCTGGCCTACGTGGGGGAGGACGGGGCGGCGACGTACGACTTCCTCGCCTCCTGGGACCCGCGCGAGCTGCCGGTTCCCGCGGACACCGCCGTGCTGCACACCGGGTCGCTGGCCGCCGTGGTGGAGCCGGGCGCGAGCCGGGTGCTGGAGCTGTGCGCCGACCAGCGGCGGGCCGGCCGCGCGGTCGCCGCCGATCTCAACGTGCGCCCCGCCGTGCAGCCCGACAAGGACGCCTACCGCGCGGTGGCCGCGCGGCTCGCCGGGGCGGTCGACGTGCTGAAGGCCAGCGACGAGGACCTGGCCTGGCTCTACCCCGGACAGGAGCCGGCCACCGCGGCCCGCACGCTGCTGGCCGCGGGGCCCGGACTGGTCGTGGTGACCCTGGGGGGGAAGGGCGCGTTCGCCGTCACCCCCGGGGGTGACGAGGTGTGGGTGACCGCGCCCAGCGTCTCGGTGGTCGACACCGTCGGCGCGGGTGACACCTTCCAGTCGGCCCTGTTGGACGCGATAGCCGAGCACGGCGGCCCGCCCGCCGGACGCGACGCGCTCGCCGCGGTGCTGACACGATGCGCGACGGCGGCGGCCATCACCTGTACCCGAGTGGGCGCCGACCCGCCGACCAGGGCCGAACTGACCGCGTTCAGTCAGGCTTAACAGCCCTGAAACGGGGCCCTCGTGAGGAACGATCAGATCCCGTAACAGACTTCGGCGAGAAGGTTGTTGTCTGGCGCTCTGATGATACGATCGCCGGGCTTGCCAAACGGGCTGACAGCGCGTAAGGCGAACAGCCGACTCGTAAATGCAGCCGAGAGGGTTTCACCGAGGAGCACTATGCCGTCAGTAGGGCATATGGAGCCGAAGCGGCGGGCCGGCTGGCGGCAGAAGCCGTCGGCCCGGTGGAAGTCATCCTCCCAGGCTGAGCGGGCCCCGTCATCGTGTCAGGTCGGTTGGTAGGGCGGAACCGCATCGGGGGAGCCGGATCGGCCAACCGCGGCGCCCTCATATTCAAGTACCTGGCGGTCTAGCTTGAAGAGAATCTCATGACCCAATACCTACAGGATCCTGCCCTATGGGGCCTCATCGCCGGAACTCCCCTGGCCGCATCCGTGATTTATCGGGGGCGAAAAACAAGTGCGAAGCTCCGCAGACAGAATATCGATCTCCAAGACCGTCACACGGAGTTGGAGAATACTTTTAACGAGGCGGTAGAGGATGCCCGCCTGCGTGCCGAGGAAGCCACCAAGACGGCGCTGAAGTCCGCGATGCGTACCCTTCAGGGCCTGGCGAACGAGCAGCAGTTGGCCATTTCGAAGCTCCAGGACAAGTACGGAGACCGGGAGGTCCTTGAGGACCTCCTCGAAATCGACCACATGAACTCGCAGTTCGGCCGGCGGGCCCAGTCCGTCGCCGTTCTGTGTGACGGCTGGCTGGGACGCCAGCGGGCCGTCGCCTCCGTATATGACGTCGCGCGCAGCGCGAAGGGCCGCATCCGCCACTACACGCGCGTCGAGATCCACTCGCAGACCAACTTCGCGATCGTCAGCCAGGTCGTGGAGCCGGTCGCGCTCGTCCTGGCCGAGCTGCTGGACAACGCGACCAGTTACTCGGCGCCCGAGACGACGATCGACATCAACATCAGGACCGTGCCCAAGGGCGTCTGCGTGATCATCGACGACGCGGGCGTGGGCATGAACGAGGAGGAGAAGAGCAGGGCCTCCCGGCTCCTGTCGGGTGAGCACCCCGTGGGCGTCACGGAGCTCGGCAACCCGCCGCAGTTCGGCTTCGCCGTCATCGGTGTGCTCGCCGCTCGCTACGGATTCAGCGTCTCTGTGGACTCGGCTTCCCCCTACGGAGGGGTGCGCGCCGTGGTCCTCCTTCCCCAGGAGCTGCTCACCAGCATGCCCGAACCGCAGAACCCGACCGTGACCGAGTCCACCGCCGAGCCGATGGAGGAGGGAGAGGACGCCACCACCCCGGGCGGCCTGCCCAAACGCCGCCGACGAGGCGCCATCGCCATCGTGCCGCAGGCGCGCTCGGGCGCGGAGAACGGCGGTGCGGTGCGGTCGAGCGAGGAGACGGCGTCCATCATGGGTGCCTTCCAGCGAGGCACCCAGTCCGGCCGCAGCGCCGATCCGAGCAGGGAAGGGTACGAGACCCCGTGAACACCGAACTGTCCTGGATGCTGGAGAGCGCTCTCGAAGTCCCGGAGGCGCGCCACGCCATCCTGGTCTCGGCCGATGGTCTGCTCATGGCCCGCTCCAACGACGTCGACAAGGACGAGGCGGACACCGTGGCCGCGGCGATGAGCGGCATGCAGTCGCTGAGCCGGACCCTGGGCGGTTTCGCCGGTGGTGCCTCGATGAAGTGGCGCCAGACCGTGGTCGAGTTCGACGGGGGGTGGGTGTTCCTGATCTCCGCCGGTGAAGGGGCGTACCTGGCGGTCTCGGCCTCACCCCACGTCGACATGGCCGATATCACTTTCCGTATGCAGCAACTCGTCGCACAGCTCGGCAAAGCACTGACCACCCCGCCCCGCGAGAATACTGGTATTCAAGCATGACAGCACCGGATGACGAGCTTGGGACCGAGTCCGTGGAATTAGTACGGCCTTATGTCATCACCAACGGCCGCGGGCTGCCCGACCGCGACCGGTTCGACCTGATCACTCTGGTCACGGCGTCCGCCGCGGACAAGCGGACCGACCGGCTCGACCCGGAGAAACGCAGCCTCGTCGCGCTGTGCCAGGGGGGCTATCTTTCGGTCGCCGAAATAGCGGGTCATCTGCGCCTGCCCATCGGCATCGTCAAGGTCCTGCTCTCCGATCTCGCTGAGGACGGCTACATCCTGACCCGTACCCCGGTACCTCCGGCTCAACTCGCTGATATCAAGGTTCTTCAGGAGGTGCTGGATGGACTCCAGGCGCGTTTTGGGTGACACCGTGCATCTGCCGGACAAAGTGCAGATCGCCGCGAAGATCCTTGTCGTCGGGCATTTCGCTGTCGGTAAGACGACGTTTATCGGGACGTTGTCCGAAATCCCCCCATTGCGCACCGAGGAAACGATGACGCAGGCCGGGGCGAGCGTCGACGATCTGAGGGGGGTCAAGGGCAAGACGACGACCACGGTCGCCATGGACTTCGGTCGGCTCACGCTCAACGAAAGGCTCGTCCTTTATCTCTTCGGAACGCCGGGCCAGCAGCGTTTCGTTCAGGTGTGGGAAGACATGACCCGGGGCGCCCTCGGCGCGCTGATTCTGGTCGACCCCCAACGGCTCAAGGAATCCTTCGCTGTGATGGATCTGGTGGAGAAGTACGGGATTCCCTATGCGATCGCCGTCAACCGGTTCGACGGCACGCCGAGCCGCGCCGACGAGGAGTTGCGAGAGGCACTGGATCTGCTTCCCGACACTCCCATCGTCACCTGCGACGCGCGTGACGAGAGGTCATCGGCGAACGCGCTCATGGCTCTTGTCCGCTATTTGCAGAGCCGCACCCGATAGGAGAACAACATGAACTCTCATCCGGACTTCGTCTCACCGCCACCCGGATGCCCCGCCCACGACGCCCACAACGCCGGCGAGCACGACGCCCAGGACGCCCAGGAGGCTGAGGCGCCCGTCCCGCTCTACGGACCCGAGTTCGCGGCGAGCCCCGCGTCGTACTACGACTACCTGCGGCAGTTCGGCCCGGCCGCCCCGGTAGAGCTGTCCCCGGGCGTGTCGGCCATGCTCGTCACGGACTACACCGCCGCCTTGCACGTCCTGCAGAACCCCGAGCGGTACTCGAAGGACGCCCGGCGCTGGCGTGACTTCGCCGAGGGCCGGGTCGCCGAGGACAGCTCGGTCGTGCCCATGCTGGGTTACCGGCCGAACTGCCTGTTCACCGACGGCGCCGAGCACATGCGGCTGCGGCAGGCGGTCACGGACAGCCTCGCCCGCGTCGACTCCCACCGGCTGAGCCGCCACATCGAGCGTGTCTCCGGCTATCTCGTGGGCCAGTTCGCCCATCGCGGCTCGGTGGACCTGCTCAACGACTACGCCAAGATGCTGCCGCTGCTGGTCTTCAACGAGATCTTCGGCTGCCCGCCGGAGATCGGCGACCGGCTGATCTACGGCACCTCCGGCATCTTCGACGCCGACGTCGACGCGGAGAACGCCAACAAGGAGCTGACCCAGGCCCTGGTGGAGCTGGTCGCGCTCAAGCGCGCCCAGCCCGGCGAGGACATCACCTCCTGGCTGATGCAGCACTCGGCCAAGCTGACGGACGAGGAGATGATCCATCAGCTGGTGATGCTGATCGCCGCGGGCACCGAGCCGCAGCGCAACCTCATCGCCAACGGCCTGCGCCTGGTGCTGTCGGACGAGCGGTTCTCCGGCGGCCGGTACGGTGGCTCCCTGCTGGTCGAGGACGCCCTCGACGAAGTGCTCTGGGACGCCCCGCCGATGGCCAACTACGCGCCGCACTACCCGGTCCAGGACACCGAGTTGTTCGGCGTCCCGCTGGAGGCCGGCGAGCTGGTCCTCATCAGCTTCGCCGCGGCCAACACCGACCCCGCGCTGCCGTCCTCACGGCACACACTCAGCAAGCGCGCCCACCTCGGCTGGAGCGCCGGGCCGCACGCGTGCCCCGCCAAGGACCCCGCCCAGCTCATCGCCGTGGTCGCCATCGAGAAGCTGCTCAACCAGCTCCCCGACATCGAACTGGCCGTCCCCGTCGACAGTCTGGTCTGGCGGCCCGGACCGTTCCACCGGGCCCTGGCCTCGCTGCCCGCCCGGTTCACGCCGGTCCGGCTCCCTCCGAAGCCCGCGCTCCCCTCCTCGTCGTCCGCCTCGCAGGCCGCGCCGCAGGCCGGGCCGGAGAAGGGCACCTGGTGGAGCTCGTTCCTCACCTGGTGGCGGGTGTGACTAAGATAACAACTTGGCATATGTGTAAGGTATATGTATGAATATTTAGGTATACGGGTAGTGGTATATGGATTCACGCCAGTGGCTGGATTATTTCGGTGACTGGCGTGAATTCATACGGGCCGACCTAGTGAGCATGAAGGGGTTATTCGTGGAATCCGCTGCTGCTGACACAGCAATCAATCCACGCTCAGTTGTCTCCCGGATCTCGCGTCTACGCGCGTCGCGAGGACAGTCGAATCCCTACCCGATATACGCGGAACTCCGAGAAATGGGCGATGTCGTCCCGGCGCCCTGGGGAGCGTTTCTCCTCACCACCTACAATGTGTGCGATCAGGTGCTTCGCAGTAAATCCTGGGTGGCCCTGGACGGCGAATGGCGGGCGCGGCAGGGCGAGGGAAATCGCTGGGCGGCGCCCGCTTCGCGTGAGCTCGGCCGGGCCCTCCAGGGACTCAATCCACCGCACCACACGCGGTTCCGCAGGTCCGTCGGGAACATCTTCGACCGGCGGACGCTCGGTCGGCTCCGCGACCCGGTCACCCGGTCCGTCGACGAGATCCTCGACGGTCTGGCCCAGCGACTGCGTGGCGGCGAGGCCGATTTCGCCGCCCTCGTCGCCGAGGAGCTCCCGGTCTCCGCGATGGGCCTGTGGCTCGGCCTGCCGCGCGCGGACTACCCGTTACTGCGCCGACTCACCCATCACCAGGCGTACGCACAGGAGTTGCTTCCCTCCGCGAGCCAGCTGGCGCTGGCCAACACCGCCACCGAGGGCCTGCGCGACTACTTCGGCGCACTGGTCCGCGACCGCCGCGAGAACCCCGGGGACGACGTGGTCTCCGGCTGGCTGCGCACCTGGGACGAGTTGGAGCACGGTGACCAGGAGGCCGCGAACGAGGCCGTCTACCTCCTGACGATGTTCCTGGTCATCGCCGCCCTGGAGACCACGTCCACGCTGCTGTCCGGCATGGTGTGGACGCTCGACCAGCACCCCGACCAGCTCAACTGGCTGCGCGCCAACCCGCAGGAGATCCCCGCCGCTGTGGAGGAGGTCATGCGCTACGACGCCCCGGTGCACATCACCACCCGGGCCGCCGCCGAGGACACGGTCCTGGCCGGGGTGCCCATCGCCAAGGACCAGCTCGTGCACACCGTGATCGCCTCCGCGAACCACGACCCGGCCCGCACCCCGGACGCCGAGACCTTCGACATCAGGCGCCCGGCCGGCCACCTGTCGCACCTCGCCTTCGGCGGCGGCATCCACTACTGCATCGGCGCCGGGCTGGCCCGGCTGCAGGCGCACGTGCTGCTGGAGGCCCTCGTCCGGCGGTTCCCGACCCTCCGCGTCAGCTCGCCACCGCTATGGGAGCCCCGGGTGGCGTTCCGCCGCCTCACCGCCCTGCACGTCATGGACCACTGACGGCTCGGAACGAGGACAGATGTTCGACAACATCAAGCCCCTACTCGACGTGCGCCGCGACGACCACGTGCTGCACGTGCGCCTCAACACCCCGGAGAACGGGAACATCGTCACCGAGCCGCTCCTGGACGAGCTGATCTCCGTGCTCGCCGCCGTGCGCACGGAGCCGGGCATCCGGGTGCTGACGCTCTCCGGCGCCGGTGACGACTTCTGTCTCGGCGCGGACCGGCACGAGTTCGACCGGCTCATCGCCGAGGACCCTTCCGGCGCGCTCATCCAGAACCTGGGCGTCAAGGCGCGCCAGGTCTGCGACGGCCTCGCCATGAGCAGCGTCGTCACCATCGCCCGGGTGCACGGCCGGGTGATCGGGGCGGGAGTCGCGTTCGCCATCTTCTGCGACCTGCGGGTCGGGGCGGACGACTGCCGCTTCCGCATGCCGGAGCTGGCGCTCGGCCTCCCCGTGGCCTGGGGCGGCGCGCTGCCCCGGCTGGTCCACGAGGTGGGCGCCGCGCGGATCAGGGAGCTGATCCTCACCGGGGACAGCTTCGACGCCGAGACGGCGCGGGAGTTGACCGTCCTGCACCGGACAGCGCCGCCGGACGAGGTCGACGCCGTCGTCGCCGGCTGGATCCGGCCGCTGGTCCGCCGGGCCCCGGGCGCGCTGCGCACCACCAAGGCGGCGCTCAACGCCCACGCCGGCGCCTCCCGGTTCGCGGACGCGACGCTGCTGGAGGGCGATCTGCTGGCCTCCGTGCTGGCGGCCCGCCACTACGCGCGGGGCGTGGTGCCGTGACGGCGGCGGCTCAGTCGGCGTCACCGTCCTCCAGGCGGAAGCCGACCTTCAGCCCCACCTGGTAGTGCTCGACCGAGCCGTCGGATATGTGGCCGCGGATCTGGGTCACCTCGAACCAGTCGAGTTGGCGCAGGGTCTGTGACGCCCGGCCGATCGCGTTACGGATCGCGGCGTCGATCCCCTCGTGCGAGGAGCCGACGATCTCGGTCACCCGGTAGATGTGGTCGCTCATGCTGGCCTCCCGATGGGCCTGGGGCACGGTGGATTTCGCACCTTCCACCGTGCCCCAGGCTCCGGGGTTCCGCGAGCGCGCGGCGTCGGCGGCCGGAGCGGCGATGCTAGGCTCGAACCGGGCCGTGACTGGCGCGTCGGGGATGGGACCAACCATCGGGGAGCGGCCCGCCGCCGAGCGATGAGGAGCCGTGCGCCTGGGCTGTCGCGACTCACGTCAAGGAGGCCCCGCAGTGACCGCAGAACCGTCCGCGCGCACCACCGAATCCACCGCCTTCCGCAGCGGCTTGGACGTGGTCCGCGCCGTCGAGCCGCGCATCGCCGACGCCATCGCCGCCGAGGTCGAGGACCAGCGCGCGTCCCTCAAGCTCATCGCCAGTGAGAACTACGCGTCCCCCGCCGTCCTGCTGACCATGGGGAACTGGCTGAGCGACAAGTATGCCGAAGGCACCGTAGGCCGCCGCTTCTACGCCGGCTGCCGCAACGTCGACACCGTCGAATCCATCGCCGCCGAGCACGCCCGCGAGCTGTTCGGCGCCCGGCACGCCTACGTTCAGCCGCACTCCGGCATCGACGCCAACCTCGTCGCGTTCTGGGCCGTCCTGGCGCAGCGCGTGGAGAGCCCGGCCCTGGAGCGGGCCGGTGTCCGCCAGGTCAACGAGCTCAGCGAGGAGGACTGGGCGACGCTCCGCCGCGCCCTGGGCGACCAGCGGATGCTGGGCATGTCCCTGGACGCCGGCGGTCACCTCACCCACGGCTTCCGGCCCAATATCTCCGGCAAGATGTTCGAGCAGCGCAGCTACGGCACCGACCCGGCGACCGGCCTGGTCGACTACGACGCCGTCCGCGCCGCCGCCCGCGAGTTCCGGCCGCTCATCCTCATCGCCGGGTACTCGGCGTACCCGCGGCTGATCAACTTCCGGATCATGCGGGAGATCGCCGACGAGGTCGGCGCCACGCTCATGGTCGACATGGCGCACTTCGCCGGTCTGGTCGCGGGCAAGGTCCTCACCGGCGACTTCGACCCGGTGCCGCACGCCCAGATCGTCACCACCACCACCCACAAGTCCCTGCGCGGCCCGCGCGGCGGCATGGTGCTGTGCGACGACTCGCTGGCCGACCAGGTCGACCGCGGCTGCCCCATGGTGCTGGGCGGCCCGCTGCCGCACGTGATGGCGGCCAAGGCCGTCGCCCTGGCCGAGGCCCGGCAGCCCGCGTTCCGCGACTACGCCCAGCGCATCGTGGACAACTCGCGGGCGCTGGCCGAGGGCCTGATGCGCCGCGGCGCGCGCCTGGTCACCGGCGGCACGGACAACCACCTGGCGCTCATCGACGTCACCGGCTACGGCCTCACCGGCCGCCAGGCCGAGGCCGCCCTGCTGGACGCGGGCATCGTCACCAACCGCAACGCCATCCCGCAGGACCCCAACGGCGCCTGGTACACCTCCGGCATCCGCATCGGCACCCCGGCGCTGACCACCCGGGGCCTGGGCACCGCCGAGATGGACGAGGTCGCCGAGCTCATCGACACCGTGCTGTCCCGCACCCAGCCGGGCACCGCGAAGAGCGGCAAGCCGTCCAAGGCGGCCTATGTCCTGGAGGAGGGCGTGGCCAAGCGGGTCGAGGAGCGCTCCGCCGATCTGCTCGCCGAGCACCCGCTCTACCCGGGCGTCGACCTGAGCTGAGCCCCGGTCCCGCGGCCGGGCCGTCAGGTGCCGAGCGGCGCTTGACGGCCCGCGTCCGCGAGCGCGTTCAGGGCGCGGTCCACGTCGGCCTCGGTGTTGTGGAGGTGGAACGAGGCGCGCAGGTTGCCCCCGCGCGCCGCCACCACGATCCCGGCCTCGTGCAGCGCGGACGCCGCGTCGCCGAGCCCCGGCGCGGAGACGATGGGGGAGTCCGCCGGCACCGCCGCCATCCCCAGCTCCGCCAGCCCGGCCCGGAAACGGCGGGCCAGCCCCAGGTCGTGCGCGGCGATCGCCGCCCGGCCCACCTCCTCGACCAGCGTCAGCGAGCGGGCCGCCGCCACCCACGGCAGATAGCCGGGCGGCTCGTCGAACCGCCGGGCGTCGCGGGCCAGCTCACCGACCGGACCGTAGGTGCTGTTCGACAGGTCCGCGGCGGCGATCCAGCCGGCGTGCAGCGGAACGAGCCCGCCGCCGTCCTCGGGCACCGTCAGGAACGAGGTGCCGCGCGGGCACAGCAGCCACTTGAATCCCGCGCACACCGTGAAGTCGAAGTCACCGGACGACAGCGGGAGCCAGCCGGTCGCCTGCGTGGTGTCCACCAGCGTCCGCGCGCCATGGCGCCGGGCCGCCGCCCGGATCGCCGGCAGATCCGCCACCCGCCCGTCCAGCGACTGCACGGCCGAGACCGCGACCAGCGTCGTGCCGGGACCGACCGCGTCGGCCAGCCCGTCCAGCTCCACCGCCCGCAGCCGCACCCCGGCGCGCTGCGTGAAGGGCGTCACCAGCGAGCTGAACTCATCGTGCGGATACAGCACTTCGGAGCCCGGCGGCAGCGATCCGGCGATCACGGCGGTGTGTACGGCGACCGCCGAGCCGACCGCCACCCGCTCCGGCGCCACGCCCGCCACCCGCGCGAACGCGGCCCGCGCCGCCTCCACCTCACCGAAGTACGCGACGGAGTCGATCCGGCCGTCGCCCATCCGGGTGACGGTCTCCCGCAGCGCCGCCGTCGTTCGGGCCGGCAGCAGACCGTGCGCGGCGGTATTGAGGTACGCCGTCCTCGGCGCGTACTCCCCATGCGGCAGCGATTCCACGGCGACTCCCCAACTGGCGCGCAGCGCCACGGCTTCGCTACAGTCTGACATCGCGCCGCCCGCCGCCGGGAAGCGGGCCCCGCACCCCGCGCCCGCGCCACGGCCGAGGCGCTTCGGTGCGGACGGGGGAGACATCGTGCGGTGTGGCAATGCTGTGGACGGCTCGGCCCGGGGCGGGCCGCGGTGAGAGACCTGGAGCCGACGGACCCGCGGCGGATCGGCGGGTACCGCCTGCTGCGGCGGCTGGCCGAGGGCCGCACCGGGATCGTCTATCTGGCCCGATCCCTCGCGGGCACGCCGATCGCCCTGAAGGTGATCCGGCCGCGGTACGCGCGGGACCCCGACCACCGGGCGCGTTTCGAACGTGATGTGGCCGCCGCCCGGCACGTCTCCGCCCGTTGCCTCGTCACCATCCTGGCCGCCGACACGGCGGGCGGCACCACCTGGGCCGCGTTCCCCTACGTTCCCGGCCCGTCGCTGACCGAGGCGGTCGGCACCCACGGGCCGCTGCCGCCGTGGTCGGCGCGGGCGCTGGGCTCCCTGCTGGCCGGGGCGCTGTGGGCGATCCACGACGCGGGCCTCACCCACCGGGACGTCCGGCCCGGCCATGTGCTGCTCACCCCGGACGGCCCCCGGCTGACCGGCTTCGGCGGCACCGGCGGCGGGGCCGGCACCCCCGGATATCTCTCGCCCGAGCAGGCCAGGGGCACCGAGCCGGGACCGGCCGGCGACGTCTTCTCCCTCGGCTGCCTCCTGGCCCACGCGGTCACCGGCCGCCCGCCGTTCGGCGCGGGCACCGACGCGGAGCTGGTCCTGCGGGCCCGCGACGAGTCGCCGGACCTGGCCGACGTGCCCAGGAGCCTGCTGGAGATCGTCCAGGCGTGCCTGCACAAGGAGCCGGTGCTGCGCCCCACGGTGGCCGAGCTGCGCGCCGAGCTCGGCATCGGGGGCGGCGGCGCCGACTGGCTCCCGTCGGCCGTCGCCCGTGAGGTCGCCGAGCGCTTCGCCGCCCCGCCGCCGCCGCTGGCGCCGGAACCGGAACCGGAACCCAAGACCGATCCGTCCGCCGACTCCGGCCGATCCGACAGCTCCGACCGGCGCAGACCGCGGACCCCCGAGCGCCCCGCTCCGCCGCCCGAGCCCCCGCCCGGCCGCACCCGCCGCCGGGCCGTGCTGCTGCTCGGCGGCGGCGCGGGGCTGACGGCGGCGGTCGGCGGGCTGGCCGCGGCGTGGCTGCGGCCCGGCTCCGGCCCGGCCGCGTCGGCCGGCTCCGGCCCGCGTCACACGATCGGGCTGCACGCCGATCTCACCGGCGAGCGGCGGGCGTTCGGCCTGGGCCAGCGGTGCGGCCTGATCATGGCGGTCGAGGAGCTGAACGGCCTCGGTGACCTGCCGTTCGAGCTGGAGTACCGGGCCGTGGACGACGGCGGCGATCCCGAGCGCGCCGCCGAGGCCGCCCGGGAGCTGGCCGCCGACCGCTCGGTGCTCGCGGTGATCGGCCCGACCGGCGACCCGGTCGCCAGGTCCGCCGCCGAGGCGTACGCGGCGGCGGGCGTTCCGCTGCTGGCGCTGTCCGTGGGCGCGTTCGAGCCGCGCGACGGACTCACGACGCTGCTGCACGCCCGGCCCGACACCGGCTCCGCCTGCCGGGCCATCCCCGCCTATCTGGCGGACGAGCTGGCGGCCCGCCGCGTCGGCCTCGTCCACGACCGGGGCGCCGGCGCCTACAGCAGCCGCACGACCGGGGCCGTCACCGCCGCCGCCGACCGCGACCGGATCGAGCTGGTGCCGCGCGTGCTGGCGGCGGACGGCGGCTCGTTCGCGTCGCTGGCCGCCGAGTTCACGGCGGCGGAGGTCGACGCCGTCGTCTACGGCGGCCGGGCCGAGGGTGCGGGCCGGCTCGCCCGCGCGCTGAGCGAGGCCGGGTACACCGGCGTCGGACTGGCCACCGAGGAGGCGCTCGGCCCCGGCTTCTACGCGGCGGCGGGGGACGCGGCCCAGGGCTGGCGCTTCGTGGCCGGCTACACCGACTCGGGCGCGGACTTCCTCGCCCAGGGCTTCGCCGCCGCCCACCGCAGCCGGTTCGGCGGCAAGGCCGATCCGTACGCGGCCGAGAGCTACGACGCCGCCGTGCTGCTCGCCACCGAGATGCGCCGGGCCGCCCGCGAGGGCACGCCGCTCAGCAGGACCGTGCTGCTGCCCCGGCTGCGGGAGGCCAGACACCGGGGCGTCGCCCGGGAGTTGGCGTTCGACGCGGCGGGCGACTACGCGGGCGCCGGGCCGACGGCGTATCTCTACGAGGCCAAGGCGGGCAGCTTCCAGTTCCGCGGCCCGGTCCCCGCCCCGGCCGGCACCGTCCGCTGAACGGGGCGCCGCCCTCGCGGCCCGGCCGCCGACCGGCGTCCCGTGGCGGCTCGGGGCCGGGTCGGCGGTCGGGCTGGGGCGGCGGTGAGGCTGGTTCCCCGGCGAGACCGGTTCCCAGTGAGACCGGTTCCCAGCGAGACTGGTGTCCAGTGAGACTGGTTCCTCAGTGAGGAGGCCGCCGTGGAGGCGAGACCACTGCGCACCATCGGCGGGGACGGCCGGGAGATCACGCTCCCCTCGACCATCCGCGACATCCGGGCGGCGCTCCCGGCCGACCGGCGCGAGGCGTTCAACGAGTCGATCGAGAACGCCAGCGTGTTCGACATCCACGCCGTGGTCCGCCGCTGGGTGATGGAGCTGCTGGAGCAGTACGACCCGCAGATGCGGCGCGACCTCGACGAGCTCGCCCGGCGGGACCGCGATGGCGCCCGTGAGCCCGACCGGGACGGGGGCGCGTGATCCGTTACCGCGTCGTCTACGACCCCGTGGCGGAGAAGGCCCACGACGCCATGGACCCGGCCGCCCGGTCACGGTTCGACGCCGCGCTCGCGGCCACGGTCGCGGTGGATCCCTACGGCCACGGGTCGAGCCCGGTGAGCGACGAGTGCGACCGCAGGGACGCGACCGTCGAGGGCGTGATCATCCGCTACTACGTCGGCGGTTCGGTGCTGACCGTCACGGTCGTCCGCGTGGTGAGCCTCTGAGCCGGAGCCGGAGCCGGAGCCGGGTCGCGCGAGGGTGCCGATCTCCCTTGTGAAAAGTGAAACACGTTCTTAGTATCTCTCCCAGTGACCGCAATGGTCGCGGCGTGCCTGGGAGTCTCATGACAACAGCGACAACGCAGGGCCCGGGCCCGCTGGACGGCGTGCGCGTCGTGGAGCTGGCCGGGATCGGACCCGGCCCGTTCGCCGCGATGCTGCTGGCGGATCTCGGCGCCGACGTGGTCCGCGTCGACCGGCCGGGCGGCGCCGCCCTCGGCCTCGACCCGGCGCGCGACGTGACCAACCGGAACAAGCGGTCGGTCGTCATCGACCTCAAGTCCGGGGAGGGGGCCGGGCTCGTCCTCGATCTGGCCACCCGCGCGGACGTGCTGATCGAGGGGTACCGGCCGGGCGTGACCGAGCGGCTCGGCGTCGGTCCGGCCGACTGCCTGGCGCGCAACCCGCGCCTGGTCTACGGACGGATGACCGGCTGGGGGCAGGACGGCCCGCTCGCCGACAGTGCCGGACATGACATCGGCTACATCGCCACCGCCGGAGCCCTCGGCATGATCGGGGCGAGCGATGGCCCACCCGCGATCCCGGCCAACCTGCTCGGCGACTACGCGGGTGGCTCCCTCTACCTCGTCGTCGGCGTCCTCGCCGCCCTGCACCATGCCCGCGCCACCGGGCGCGGCCAGGTCGTGGACGCCGCGATCGTGGACGGCACCGCGCACCTGGGCACCATGATCTGGGGCATGCTCGGCGCGGGCGCCTGGCAGGACCGGCGCGGGGCCAACCTGCTGGACGGCGGCGCGCCGTACTACGCGGTGTACGAGACGGCCGACGGCGGCTGGATGGCGGTGGGCGCGCTGGAGGCCCGGTTCTACACCGAGTTCGCCGAGTTGCTCGGATTGGGCCCCGAGGCCCCCGGGCAGAACGACTTCGCCCGCTGGCCCGAGCTGCGGGAGGCGATCGCCGCTCGCTTCACGACGCGCACCCGGGCCGAGTGGACGGAGGTCTTCACCGGCACGGACGCCTGCGTGGCGCCCGTGCTGTCCCTCCGCGAGGCGGCCGGGGATCCGCACCTGACCGCCCGCGGCACCTTCACCGAGCACGGTGGCGCCGTCCAGCCGGCGCCCGCGCCCCGCTTCTCGGACACACCCGCCACCATCCGCCGCGGCCCGGCGATCCCCGGCGCCGACGCGGCGGAGATAGCCCGCGACTGGGACCTGCCCCAGCTCACGAAGTGACGTAAGGACGACTGATGAAGCGTCAGCTATTCGCCGCAGAACACGAGGCGTTCCGGGAGACCGTGCGCACCTTCCTGGCCAAGGAGGTCACCCCGCACCACGAGCGGTGGGAACGCGACGGCATCGTCTCCCGCGACGCCTGGCGGGCCGCCGGGCGGCAGGGACTGCTGGGCCTGGCCGTCCCCGAGGAGTACGGCGGCGGCGGGGTGGACGACTTCCGTTACAGCGCCGTGCTGGGCGAGGAGTTCGCCCACGCCGGGGCCAGCGGCTTCGCCATCCCGCTGCACAACGACATCATCGGTCCCTATCTGACGAACCTGGCCACCCAGGGGCAGAAGCGGCGGTGGCTGCCGGGGTTCTGCTCGGGCGAGCTGATCACGGCGATCGCGATGACCGAGCCGGGCGCGGGCTCCGACCTCCAGGGGATCAGGACCACGGCCACCGACCAGGGCGATCACTGGCTGCTGAACGGGTCGAAGACGTTCATCTCCAACGGCATCCTGGCGGATCTGGTGGTCGTGGTGGCGCGCACCACCCCGGAGGGCGGGGCGAAGGGGCTGAGCCTGCTGGTGGTGGAGCGGGGCATGCCGGGCTTCGAGCGCGGCCGGAACCTCGACAAGATCGGGCAGAAGGCCCAGGACACCGCCGAGCTGTCCTTCACCGACGTCCGCGTCCCCAAGGAGAACCTGCTCGGCGAGCTGCACGGCGGCTTCATCCACCTGGTGACGCACCTCCCGCAGGAGCGGATGACCATCGCCGTCGGCGCCATCGCCATCGCCGAACACCTCCTCGCCATCACCACCGACTACGTCAAGCAGCGCGAGGCGTTCGGCCGGCCCATCTCGAAGTTCCAGCACGTCCGCTTCGAGATCGCGGAGATGGCCACCGAATGCGCCGTCACCCGCACGTTCATCGACCGCTGCCTGACCGAGCACGCGACCGGCGAGCTGGACGCCGTGCACGCCTCCATGGCCAAGTGGTGGGCCACCGAGCTGCAGAAGCGGGTCACCGACCGCTGCCTCCAACTCCACGGCGGCTACGGCTACATGTCCGAATACCCCATCGCCCGCGCCTACACCGACGGGCGGATCCTGACCATCTACGGCGGCACGACCGAGATCATGAAAGAGATCATCGGCCGGTCGCTCCTCGCCTGAGGAACGCAAGGAGACGAAGCGTGACTGAAGCCTATGTGTACGACGCGATCCGCACCCCGCGCGGGCGCGGCAAGCCCGGTGGCGCCCTGCACGGCACCAAGCCCATCGACCTCGTGGTCGGCCTGATCCGGGAGCTGCGGCGCAGGCTGCCGGACCTCGACCCGGCCGTCATCGACGACGTCGTGCTCGGCGTGGTCAGCCCGCACGGCGACCAGGGCTCCGACATCGCCAAGATCGCCGCCATCGCCGCCGGCCTGCCCGAGACCGTGGCCGGCGTCCAGGAGAACCGCTTCTGTGCCTCCGGCCTGGAGGCCGTCAACATGGCGGCGGCCAAGATCCGCGCCGGCTGGGACGACTTCGTGCTGGCCGGCGGGGTGGAGTCGATGTCCCGCGTGCCGATGGGCTCCGACGGCGGCGCCTGGGCCATGGACCCGATGACCAGCTACGAGACGGGTTTCGTCCCGCAGGGCATCGGCGCCGACCTCATCGCCACCCTTGAGGGCTTCAGCCGCCGCGATGTCGACGAGTACGCCGCGCTCTCCCAGGAGCGCGCCGCGGAGGCGTGGAAGGAAGGCCGTTTCGAGCGGTCGGTCGTCCCGGTCACCGACCGCGCCGGCCTGACCGTCCTGGACCACGACGAGCACATGCGGCCGGGCACCACCGCCGACAGCCTGGCCAAGCTGAAGCCGTCCTTCGCCGACATCGGCGAGCTGGGCGGGTTCGACGCGGTCGCGCTCCAGAAGTACCACTGGGTGGAGCGGATCGACCACGTCCACCACGCGGGCAACTCCTCCGGCATCGTGGACGGTTCGGCCCTGGTCGCGCTCGGCAGCAGGGAGGTCGGCGAGCGCTTCGGGCTCACCCCGCGGGCCCGGATCGTCTCCGCCGCCGTCACCGGCTCGGAGCCCACCATCATGCTGACCGGGCCCGCCCCGGCCGCCCGCAAGGCCCTGGCCAAGGCCGGGCTCACCATCGGTGACATCGATCTGGTGGAGATCAACGAGGCGTTCGCCGCCGTCGTCCTGCGCTTCGTCAGGGACATGGACCTGGACCTGGCCAAGGTCAACGTCAACGGCGGCGCCATCGCGCTCGGTCACCCGCTGGGCGCCACCGGCGCGATGATCCTCGGCACGCTGATCGACGAGCTGGAACGGCGCGACCTGCGCTACGGCCTGGCCACCCTCTGCGTCGGCGGCGGCATGGGTATCGCCACCGTGATCGAACGTGTCTGACCGCGCCCGACCCCTGGAGAAGAACGACACCATGCCTGAGTCCACGCCACAGTCCGGGACGATCCGCTGGGACCGGGACGCCGACGACATCGTCACGCTCACCCTGGACGACCCCGACCAGTCCGCCAACACCATGAACGCCGCGTTCCTCTCGTCCCTCACCGCGGTCGTCGACCGCCTGGAGGCCGAGGCCGAGTCCGTGCGCGGCGTCGTCATCACCTCCGCCAAGAAGACGTTCTTCGCCGGCGGTGACCTGCGCGACCTCATCTCGGCTCGCCCCGAGCACGCCGAGACCGTCTTCGACGGCGGCATGCGCGTCAAGCGCGCGCTGCGCAAGCTGGAGACGCTCGGCAAGCCGGTCGTCGCGGCGATCAACGGTGCCGCGCTCGGCGGCGGTTACGAGATCGCGCTCGCCTGCCACCACCGCGTCGCCCTGACCGCGCCCGGCTCGAAGATCGGTCTGCCCGAGGTCACCCTCGGTCTGCTGCCGGGCGGCGGCGGGGTCACCCGCACCGTGCGGCTGATGGGCATCACCGACGCGCTGCTGAAGGTGCTGCTGGAGGGCCGCCAGTACGACCCGGCGCGCGCCCTGGAGGCCGGTCTCGTCCACGAAGTCGCCCAGGACCGCGACGAGATGCTCGCCAAGGCCCGCGCCTTCATCGACGCCAACCCCACCGCTCAGCAGCCGTGGGACGTCAAGGGCTACCGGATTCCCGGCGGCACCCCGAGCAACCCGAAGTTCGCGGCCAACCTCCCGGCGTTTCCGTCGAACCTGCGCAAGCAGCTCAACGGCGCGCCCTACCCGGCACCGCGCAACATCATGGCCGCCGCCGTCGAGGGCTCCCAGGTCGACTTCGAGACCGCGCAGACCATCGAGGGCCGGTACTTCACCGAGCTGGTGATCGGCCAGACGTCGAAGAACATGATCCAGGCGTTCTTCTTCGACCTCCAGGCCGTCAACTCCGGTGCCAGCAGGCCCAAGGGCATCGAGGAGCGCAAGCCCACCCGGATCGCCGTGCTGGGCGCCGGGATGATGGGCGCGGGCATCGCGTACACCTGCGCCCAGGCGGGCTTCGACGTGGTGTTGAAGGACGTCTCGGCGGAGTCGGCCGAGAAGGGCAAGGCGTACTCGACCGGGTTGCTGGACAAGGCCCTCGCCCGGGGCCGGACCACCCAGGAGAAGCGGGACGCGCTGCTGGCCCGCATCACGCCCACCGCCGACCCGGAGGATCTGGCGGGCTGCGACGTGGTGATCGAGGCGGTGTTCGAGGACCCGGCGCTGAAGCACAAGGTGTTCCAGGAGATCGAGGGCGTCGTGGAGCCGGACGCGCTGCTGTGCTCCAACACCTCGACGCTGCCGATCACGCTGCTGGCCGAAGGGGTGCGGCGGCGGACCGACTTCGTCGGCCTGCACTTCTTCTCGCCGGTCGACAAGATGCCGCTGGTGGAGATCATCCGCGGCGAGCACACCGGTGACGAGGCGCTGGCCCGCGCGTTCGACCTGGTCCGCCAGATCCGCAAGACGCCGATCGTGGTCAACGACTCCCGGGGCTTCTTCACCTCCCGCGTCATCGGCCATTTCATCAACGAGGGCGTCGCCATGCTCGCCGAGGGCGTCGACCCGGTGACCATCGAGCAGGCCGCGGGCCAGGCCGGATACCCGGCCAAGGTCCTCTCGCTGATGGACGAGCTGACGCTCACCCTGCCGCGCAAGATCCGCATCGAGACCCGGCGTGCGATCGAGGAGGCCGGCGGTGTGTGGCCGGAGCACCCGGCCGAAGCGGTGATCGACCGCCTGGTCGAGGAGTTCGGCCGCACCGGCCGGGCCGGCGGCGGGGGCTTCTACGACTACGTGGACGGCAAGCGGGCCGGCCTGTGGCCGGGCCTGCGCGAGCACTTCGGCACGCCGGACGCGGCGGAGATCCCCTTCGAGGAGCTCAAGGAGCGGATGCTGTTCGTCGAGGCGATCGACTCCGTGCGCTGCCTGGAGGAAGGGGTGCTCACGACGGTCGCCGACGCCAACATCGGCTCCATCTTCGGCATCGGCTTCCCCGCCTGGACCGGCGGCGTGCTCCAGTACATCAACGGCTACCCCGGCGGCCCCGCCGGCTTCGTGGCCCGGGCCCGGGAGCTCCAGGCCCGCTACGGCGACCGGTTCGCCCCCTCGGCGCTCCTGCTGGCGAAGGCCGAGCGCGGCGAGACGTTCGCCGACGTCTGACCGGCGGCGGCGCCGGGCATCCCCCGCCCGGCGCCGCTCCGCCCACTCTCAGGGCCCCCGCTTTCAGCCCGCCGCTTTCACCCCCGATGTCAGAAGTGGGCGCGCTCCTCGCTGACCCGCACCCAGACCCGCTTGCCGTCGTCCGTGAGCGCGAACCCGAGGTCGTCGGCCATCTCCCGCAGCAGCCACAGCCCGCGGCCCTCCTCGGCGGTCCAGTCGGGCAGCGTGATCACCGGCAGCGCGGTGGAGCGATCGTGCACCGTGACCTGGACGGCGCCGCCGACGAGTGTCAGCTCCAGCGTGCAGCGCGGATCGGGCACATGCCGGGCGACGTTGGACAGCAGCTCCGTGACGCCGTGCAGGACCACTTCCGTCACCCCCGGCGCCTGCCCCCACGCCCGCGTGGCCAGCGAGGCCATGCGGCGGAAGTGCGCCAGATCCTCCCGGCGCGCGGTCAGAAGCCAACTGTAGGAAAGGCGTTGGGTGGCGGCGTCCTGGCCGGCGAGCGTCATGGTCCCTCCGTGGCTGCACGGGATGTCATGGGGCGAGTGCACTGGGTTACTTCTCGCACCCTGCCCTTAACTCCCGGCAGTCCGCAAGGAATTCGCCTGCACATGTGCCGTTCATATCACTCGAAGGGGTGGCCGGGGGTGTCTTATGGGCGATCGCGTCACTCTTTCAGGGCCGCCGCCACGGCGGTGGCGAGCGGGGTGGTCGGCCGGCCGATGAGCCCGGCCAGCTCGCCCGTGGTCGCGGCCCGTCAGCCGGAAAGGGTCCCGTCCGTCCGCCAGCCGTCCATCACGGCCGAGGGCAGCAGCGCGAGATGGGACTCCACGCCGGACATCAGGCCCGCCAGGCTGCCGTCCCGCCGCTCCTCCCAGGCCAGCGCCGCGTGGATCGCCGACATGACGAACGCGCCCGCCAGCAGCTTCGGCCGCCGGTCCCCGGTCCCGATGCCCTCCCGCCCGGCCAGGGCGCTCGCCAGGCGGTGCTGGTCCTCGGCGGCGAACCGCAGCAGCACGACCTGCGTCTCCGGCTCCGAGCACAGCACCCGCATCGCCGCCAGATAGCGTTCGGGGCAGCCGTCGGGCATCAGCTCCGGCAGGCTCGCGAACGAGCGGCGCAGCGCCAGCAGGGGCGCCTCCGGCGCCGGGCGCCGGATCACCTCCGCCAGCAGCAGGTCGCTCGCCTCCCGGACCGGGTGCAGGACCAGCTCCTCCTTGCTCGCGAAGTACCGGAAGAACGTGCGTTCCGACACCGCGGCGTGCTGGACGATCTCGCCGACCGTGGTCTTGCCGTATCCCCGCTGGAGAAAGAGCTCCAGGCCGGCACGGAGTAACTCCTCGTGCGTACGCCGCCTTCTGAGCTCACGCGGCCCCGGAGGCCGCACGTCGCCTGCCATGCACGCATCGTAGGGCGACGGCGCCCCGAGCGACCGTGATTTGCGGACTCTGCCGACTCCCGCCTGACCCGGTCGCCGGCGCCCCGGTGTCCGGCGCGCGGCCCGCGCGCCTGATCGCGCCGCTGTCGGCCCCTGGTGCCAGAATGCACAGCGCGGCGCAGAGGGCGCCGGGAAAGCGGAGCGTTGATCGTGACACAGTCCGTCGCAGGCCAGTCCATCGAAGGCAGGATCGCCGAGGAGCTGGGCGTCAGGGAGGGGCAGGTGCGGGCGGCCGTCGGTCTCCTCGACGGCGGCTCCACGGTCCCGTTCATCGCCCGCTACCGCAAGGAGGCCACCGGCACCCTGGACGACGGGCAGTTGCGCGCCATCGAGGAGCGGCTGCGGTATCTGCGGGAGCTGGAGGAGCGGCGCCAGGCGATCCTGGAGTCCGTCCGGGGCCAGGGCAAGCTGGACGACGCCCTGGAGGCCACCATCCGCGAGGCCGACACCAAGGCCCGGCTGGAGGACATCTACCTGCCGTTCAAGCCCAAGCGGCGCACCAAGGCGCAGATCGCCCGCGAGGCGGGCCTTGAGCCGCTGGCCGACGGCCTGCTCGCGGACCCGTCCGTCGCCCCGACGGCCGCGGCCGTGGCCTTCGTCGACGAGGCCAGGGGCGTCCCGGACGCCGAGGCGGCCCTCCAGGGCGCCCGCGCCATCCTCACCGAGCGGTTCGGGGAGGACGCCGATCTGCTGGGCGAGCTGCGTGCGCGGATGTGGACCCGGGGCCGCCTGGTCTCGAAGGTGCGCGAGGGCAAGGAGACCGAGGGCGCCAAGTTCGCGGACTACTTCGACTTCTCCGAGCCGTTCACCGAGCTGCCCTCGCACCGGGTGCTCGCGATGTTCCGGGGGGAGAAGGAGGATGTCCTCGACCTGACCCTGGAGCCGGAGGAGCCCGCCGACGAGACCGCCCCGGCCGGGCCGTCGTCGTTCGAGCCGATCATCGCCCGCCGCTTCGGCATCGAGCACCGCGGCCGTCCGGCCGACGCCTGGCTCGCCGAGACCGTCCGCTGGGCCTGGCGCACCCGCCTGCTGGTGCACCTCGGCATCGACCTGCGCACCCGGCTGCGGACGACGGCCGAGGACGACGCGGTCGGCGTCTTCGCGGCGAACCTCCGGGATCTGCTCCTCGCCGCCCCGGCCGGCACCCGGCCGACCATGGGCCTGGACCCGGGGCTGCGGACCGGGGTGAAGGTCGCCGTCGTGGACGCCACCGGCAAGGTGGCCGCCACCGCCACCGTCTACCCGCACGTCCCGCAGCGGCGCTGGGACGAGGCCCTGGCCACGCTGGCCGCGCTCGCCCGCGAGCACCGGGTGGAGCTGATCGCCATCGGCAACGGCACGGCCTCCCGGGAGACCGACAAGCTGGCCGGCGAGCTGGTCGCGAAGCTCCCCGAGCTGAATCTCACCAGGATGGTGGTCTCCGAGGCCGGCGCCTCGGTGTACTCGGCGTCGGCCTTCGCCGCCCAGGAGCTGCCCGGCATGGACGTCTCGCTGCGCGGCGCGGTCTCCATCGCGCGCAGGCTGCAGGACCCGCTGGCCGAGCTGGTGAAGATCGACCCCCGGTCCATCGGCGTCGGCCAGTACCAGCACGACCTGTCCGAGGTGAAGCTCTCCCGCTCCCTGGACGCGGTGGTCGAGGACTGCGTCAACGGCGTGGGCGTCGACGTGAACACCGCCTCGGCGCCGCTGCTGGCCCGCGTCTCCGGCATCGGCGGCACCCTGGCGGAGAACATCGTGGCCCACCGCGACGCCAACGGCCCCTTCCGCGGCCGGAGCGCGCTCAAGCAGGTGCCCCGGCTCGGCCCCAAGGCGTTCGAACAGTGCGCCGGCTTCCTGCGCGTCCGCGGCGGCGACGACCCGCTGGACGCCTCCGCCGTGCACCCCGAGGCGTATCCCGTCGTGCGCCGCATCGTCGGCTCCACCGGCGCCGACATCCCCTCGCTCCTCGGCAACGCCACCGCGCTGCGCGCCCTGAAGCCGACCGACTTCGTGGACGACACCTTCGGCCTGCCGACCGTCACCGACATCTTCCGGGAGCTGGAGAAGCCGGGCCGCGACCCGCGCCCGGCGTTCCGGACGGCCCGCTTCATGGACGGCGTGGAGACGATCGGGGACCTGGCGCCCGGGATGGTCCTGGAGGGCGTCGTCTCCAATGTCGCGGCCTTCGGCGCCTTCGTGGACGTCGGCGTCCACCAGGACGGTCTGGTCCATGTCTCGGCCATGTCCAAGAAGTTCGTCGCGGACCCGCGCGAGGTGGTCAAGCCGGGTGACATCGTGAAGGTCAAGGTGATGGACGTCGACGTGCCGCGCAAGCGGATCTCCCTGACACTGCGGCTGGACGAGGAGCCGGGCGCCGGCGGCGGCCGGCCGCGGGACCGGGAGGAGCGCGGCGCCCGGGGTGGTGGCGGTGGCGGTGGCGGTGGTGGTGGCGGCGGTGGCGGCGGTGGCGCCCCCAGGCAGCGTGACCGGCGCGGTGGGCGGCGCGACGAGGGAGCGGGCCGGGCCGGTGCCCGGCGCGGCGACGGCCCGCCCGTCAACAGCGCGATGGCCGATGCCCTCCGCCGTGCGGGGCTGGTCGACAAGGGACGCGGAAAAAAGTGACATTCCACCGCGAAACCCCCTGTCATTACCCCGTTTGGCGCCGTGTTCGGCCCGCGTCGGCGACCGGAGCCGGCCCGGTTCCGGTCGCCGACGCGCGTGATTTCGGCCGGTGATCCTTGCCAGACCGGCGAGTAACAACTTACGGTGCCGTAACCTACGGTCTCGTAGGTAGAACCGTCCGCCGACGCCAGGAGAACTCGTGACCCTCAGCCCCATCCCCGTCGCCAAACAGGAGGAGTGGACCGACGCGCGCCTGATCTACGCCCTGGAAGAGGTCGTCGAGCGCGAGCTCAACCGGCACTTGGCGACCGTGAAGGACTGGATGCCGCACGAGTACGTGCCGTGGAGCGACGGACGGAACTTCGACGGCCCGATGGGTGGCGAGGCGTGGTCCCCCGAGCAGTCCAAGGTCAGCGACATCGGCAGGACCGCCCTGGTCGTCAACCTGCTGACGGAGGACAACCTTCCGAGCTACCACCACGAGATCGCCACCATCTTCGGCCGCGAGGGCGCCTGGGGCACCTGGGTGCACCGCTGGACCGCCGAGGAGGGCCGGCACGGCATCGTCATGCGGGACTACCTGCTGACCACCCGCGCCGTCGACCCGGTCCAGCTGGAGAACTTCCGCATGGCGCACATGTCGGAGGGCTTCGAGTCGGACAACTCCCACTCCATGCTGCACTCTGTGGCCTATGTCGCCTTCCAGGAGCTGGCCACCCGTATATCGCACCGGAACACCGGCCGTGAGTCGGGCGACCCGGTGTGCGACCGCATGCTCGCGCGCATCGCCACCGACGAGAACCTGCATATGGTCTTCTACCGGAACCTGCTGCGGGCCGCCTTCGAGCTGGCTCCCGACCAGACGATGAAGGCCGTCCGCGACGTCGTGATCGGCTTCCGCATGCCGGGCCACGGGATGCCGGGCTTCGAGCGGGCCGCCGCCCGCATGGCGATCGGCGGCATCTACAACCTGCGCATCCACTACGAGGACGTGCTCCAGCCGGTGCTGCGGTTCCTGCGCACCCTGGAGCTCGGCGGCCTCGGTCCCGAGGGCCTCAAGGCCCAGGAGGAGCTGGGGATGTTCATGGAGGGGCTCGACAGCGAGGCCCGCGTCTTCGAGGAGCGTCTCGCGGCCCGCCGCGCCCGCGTCGCCGCCCGCACCACGCGGAACGCCGCCGGCTAGCCCCCGCCGGGGCCCGGGAGGAGGAGAATCCCGGTTGCCCCGGCGGGAGCACCGCCCTACCGTTGCTTCCGGTCCTGTAGCCGTCCGTTGGGAGAGGCCGTTGTTCATCTGAGGTCGCGGACACCGTGAGCCCGCCGGTGGTGCGTTCGAGTCGTTTCCGACTCCGCATCCGGCCGCGGCACACGGACGACCTCGGAGGTGAACGGCTGCCTTCCCGGCCCGGCCCGGTGTCCGCACGTGTCGTCGTCATCCGTCACGCGCAGACCGGAGGCCCGCATGGCCGCTTCTTCCACCCCGTCCGTCACCTGTGACCGTCTGACCTTCTCCTGGCCGGACGGCACGCCCCTCTTCGACGGCCTCGACCTCGCCGTCGGCCCCGGACGCACCGGGCTGATCGGCCTCAACGGCACGGGCAAGTCCGCCCTGCTGAAGCTGATCGCGGGCGAGCTGACTCCCGCCTCCGGCACGGTGCGCGTCGCCGGGGACATCGGCTACCTGCCGCAGAACCTGGCCCTCGACACCACCCGCCGCGTCGACCAGGTGCTGGGCGTCGACCGGATCCGCGCCGCCCTGCACGCCATCGAGGCCGGCGACCCCGACGAGGCGCACTTCGCGGTGGTCGGCGAGGACTGGGACATCGAGGAGCGCACCCGCGCCACCCTCGACCAGCTCGGTCTCGACGGCGTCGGCCTGGACCGCACCGTCGGCGAGGTCTCCGGCGGCGAGACCGTGCTGCTGCGGCTGGCCGCGCTGCTGCTGCGCCGGCCCGGGGTGCTGCTGCTCGACGAGCCGACCAACAACCTCGATCTGCGCGCCCGGCAGCGGCTGTACGCGGCCGTCTCCGCCTGGCAGGGGGTGCTGGTCGTGGTCAGCCACGACCGGGAGCTGCTGGAGCGGGTCGACCACATCGCGGATCTGCGGGCGGGCGAGGTGCGCTGGTTCGGCGGCACGCTCTCGGCCTACGAGGAGGCGCTCGCCGTCGAGCAGGATGCCGCCGAACGGATGGTCCGGGTCGCCGAGGCCGATGTGCGGCGGCAGAAGCGCGAGCTGGTCGAGGCGCACGGCAAGCTCGCCGACCGCCGGCGCGTCGCCAGGAAGGCGTACGACACCAAACGCGTGCCGCGCATCGTGGCCAACTCGCGCCGGAGCATGGCGCAGGAGTCCGCGGGCAAGCACCGTCAGCTGCACGAGGAGCGCCTCGGGCGGGCCAGGGAGCGACTGGCGGAGGCCGAGCGCGCGGTCCGGGAGGACGACGAGATCCGCGTCGACCTGCCGTACACCGAGGTGCCGCCGCGCCGCCGGGTGCTCAGCCTCCGCTCGGCGCGGGTCCGTTACGGGGCCGGGGCGACGCTGGAGGTCCTCGGGCCCGAGCGGATCGCCCTGGTCGGCCGCAACGGCGCGGGCAAGTCCACGCTGCTCAGCACGGTCGCCGGGGAGCTGGCACCGGTCAGTGGGGAGGTGCTCGCCCATGTGCCGTTGCGCTACCTGCCGCAGCGTCTGGACATCCTCGACGAATCGCTGAGCGTCCTGGACAACGTGCGGCGGATGGCGCCCGGCTCCTCCCAGCAGGCGATCCGGGCCCAGCTCGCGCGCTTCCTGTTCCGCAAGGAGCGCCCGGACCAGCCGGTGGCCACGCTTTCCGGCGGCGAGCGGTTCCGCGCGTCGCTGGCCGCGCTGATGCTGGCCGAGCCGGCCCCCCAGCTCCTGCTGCTGGACGAGCCGACGAACAACCTGGATCTGGCCGGCGTCCGCCGGCTCACCTCGGCGCTGGCCGCCTACCGGGGCGCGCTCGTGGTCGCCAGCCACGATGTGCCGTTCCTGCGCGGGCTCGGCATCACCCGGTGGCTGCTGCTGGACGGCGAGCTGACCGAGTCCGAGCCGCTGTGACGCCCGGTCGCGGCGCGGGGCCGCCGCGGCGCCGCCGGAGCGCGGGGCTCCCGCGGCGCCGCTCAGGTCATCTGGGTCGACTGGAGACGGGCATACGCCCCGCCGCGCTCGACCAGCTCCTCGTGGCTGCCGATCTCGGAGATCCGGCCGTGGTCCAGCACCACGATGCGGTCGGCGCCGCGCACCGTGGAGAGCCGGTGGGCGACCACGAAGACGGTGCGCCCGCGCATCAGGCGGTCCATCGCCTCCTGGACCAGCGCCTCGGAGCGGGTGTCCAGCGCCGAGGTCGCCTCGTCGAGCACCAGGATGCGCGGGTCGCGGATCAGCGCGCGGGCGATCGCGATGCGCTGCCGCTGGCCGCCGGAGAGCCGCGCGCCGCGCTCGCCGACCACGGTGTCCAGGCCGTTGGGGAGCCGGTCGACGAACTCCAGGGCGTTGGCGTCCCGCAGGGCTTCCCGCACGGCCTGGATGTCGATGTCGCTCATCCCGTAGCCCACGTTCTCCCGGATGGACCCCTCGAAGAGCACCGACTCCTGCGGCACCACGGACAGGAACCGGCGGTAGCTGCGCAGGTCGAGGGTGCTCATGTCGACGCCGTCCAGCAGGATGCGGCCGGAGGCCGGGCGGATGAAGCCGATGAGCAGGTTGAGGATGGTGGACTTGCCGGCACCCGAGGCGCCCACCAGGGCGACGGTCTCGCCGGGCGGCACGGAGAGGCGGAAGTCGGTGACGGCGGCGGCGCCCTCGCCGTCGTACCGGAAGGTCACCGACTCGAAGTCGACCCGGCCCTGCACAGTGCGGACCTCGGCCTTGCCGGCGTTGACCTCCAGGTCGGGGGCCTGCAGGACCTCACCCGCGGAGCGGACCGATTCGAGCCCCTTGCTGATGATCGGGGTCAGGCCCATCAGCATGGTCATGGAGCCGGTCAGGGTGGTGAAGAAGGTGCTGAGCATCACCACGTCGCCCGGGGTGATCGGCAGCCACGCGTAGTAGGAGACGAGGGCCGCGCCGGCCAGGAAGCCGATGCCGATGGCGTTGAGCAGGATCCAGGCCAGCGCGCCGAAGTGCCCGTTGAGCAGGTCCAGTCGTATGCCCGCGGTGAGCACCTGGCGCAGCGATCCGTCGATCCGGCCCAGGGCGGTGCGCTCCAGGCCGTGGGCCCGGGTGACCGGGATCAGTGTCGTCATCTCACCGACGCGGGTGGACAGTTGCTCCACCTGGCGTCGGAAGTGCTCGTTGTGCCTGCGCAGTCGGCCGCGCAGTCGGCGCACCAGGAACGAGGCGGCGGGCACCACCAGCACGAAGGCCGGCAGCGCCGCCGGGACCCGCACCGCGATGACGGCGAGCCCCCCGAGGAGCGTGATGACGGCGGCCAGCCCGGTGTCCGCACTCTGCTGGGCGGACACCTCGATGTTCTCCACGTCGCGGATCACCTTGGTCTGCAGGGCGCTCGCGCTGATCCGGGCGTGGTAGCCGATCGACAGCTCCTGCATCCGGCGGCACAGCGCCGAGCGGAGCGCGGTGCCGACGCGGCGGACGCTGCCGTGCATGCAGCGCACGTAGAGCAGGTGGGTGGGGTAGTTCAGCATCAGGACGACCAGCAGCATGAGGGTGTTGGCGCCGAGCTCCGAGATGGGGCGCTGCTCGACGACGATGTCGATGATGTTCGCGGTGACCAGGGGGAGCAGCCAGACGGGGCTGTGCTTGACGATGAACGCCAAGACGGAGACCAGGAGTCTCCACCGGTCGTCCCTGAAGAGGTAGGCGAGGGTCCGCACCGGGTGTTCCCCCTGGTAGCGATGCTCCAGGGGACCTTGCGGAAGAGCCATGGCAGGAGCACTCCAACGTCCAGGGGATTCGGTCGGGATGACCTTGCCCCTGAAGCCACTCGAACACTCTCCGAAATGTCGAGAGCAAGCGGGCTCGTCCCTTTTCCTTCTGGTTCGGGGTAATTCATATACATGGTGATAGTAACCATGTATGGCGCCGAGCCGTTGGGAAAGGCCGAGGTGGAGCCCCGCAGCGGTCCGATTTCTCAACTTGCGTATATTCGCGCCACAGAGGCGCGGTGCGATCCGGCGCTTACGCCAGGGCGGCAGTCCGCCGCGCGTTCGCAACGGTGCGCCTCGCCCGGTCGGGTGACGGTGTCGCCGCCGGCCGGGGGGCCGCGTGGGTGGGGCGGGCCGGGGGGCCGGTCGGGGATCGGTCGAAAAGCTACCTGCTATGAAGCTAGGCGATCGGGGTACGCCTTATATGTGCTGAGTTGTGCTCTCTAGGTCGTGTCGCGGTGGCACATGCCAACACTCGGATGAGTGCAAGACCGAGCGAGCGAGGAAGAGTGGTGTCGAACCATGGACGCGCGAGCAAGTGCCTTGATGCAAACCGATGTCGACGGCGGGCCGATTCGTCCGGCGGCCTGGCGACTCACCGCGGGGCCGACGGACGCCGCCGTTCCCCGCATCCGGCACGCGGTGCGTGATCTCGTCGTCAGACACCGGGCCCCGCTGTCCGGCGACTTGCTCCACGGCGCCCTGCTGATCGTCTCCGAGCTGGTCACCAACGCCGTCCGGCACGCCGCCCTGCTCACCCCCGAGATCGGCGTCGACGTCGTCCTGGGCCTCCGTTCCCTGCGGCTGGCGGTCGAGGACGGACACCCCTACCGGCCCAAGGCGCTGGAGCCGGTCCCCGAGCGCGAACAGCTGGGCGGGCGCGGGCTGCTGCTGGTGAGGGCGATCGCCCTGGAGACGGGCGGCGACTGCGGAGTCGAACGCACCGCGTCGGGCGGCAAGGTGGTCTGGGCGACGCTCCCCTTCGACCGGGTCTGAGAACGGGGAACGACGGGCTCCACCCGGCCGCGGGGGCTCACCAGCCGGCCGCGGCCCCCGTCGTCTCCCTGATCGCCGGCCGCGCCGCCTCCAGCACGGTCGGGAACCACGCGGAGAACGTGCCCCGGTCCCGCAGGTCGGCCAGCTCCGCGGGGGAGACGAAGGCGACCTCGGCGACCTCCACCGGGTCCGGCCGCGGCGGTGCGTTCACCAGCCCGGTGAAGAGATGGTTGTACTCCTGCTCGATCAACCCCGAGGCGGGATCCGGGTGGCTGTAGCGGACGGTGCCGGCCTCCCGCAGCAGCGCGGGCGCGACCCCCAGCTCCTCGGCCGTGCGCCGGGCGGCGGCCAGGAACGGCGGCTCACCGGGATACGGGTGGCCGCAGCAGGTGTTCGACCAGACGCCGGGGGAGTGGTACTTGTCGACGGCGCGCCGCTGGAGCAGCAGCCGTCCGCTCGCGTCGAAGAGGAAGACGGAGAAGGCCCGGTGCAGTCTCCCCGGGGCGCGGTGCGCGGACAGCTTCTCGGCGGTGCCGATCGTCCGGCCGCCCTCGTCCACCAGCTCCAGCATGATCGGGTCCGCCGCGACGGCCGCACTGTGGGGCATGTCCACCCTTTCCCTGGCCTCCTCCTGGTCCTTCCCGGGTGCGTACGGCCGTTATCCGGACGTCCGGGACGTGCTCCGACCAGTCTGCCCCACCGGACCGGCCGGAGGGCCGTCGCACAGACCCGGTTCGTGCGCCGCGTGGCCCGACGGCTCCAGCTGGAAGGTGCAGTGCGCCACCGCGAAGTGCGACCCGAGGCACCCCTGGAGGCTGTGGAGCATCCGCTCGTGCCCCACCGCGTCCAGCTCCTCCCGGCTCACCACCACGTGCGCGGACAGCACCGGCATCCCCGAGGTGATGGTCCACACGTGCAGGTCGTGCAGGTCCTCCACCCCGGGCAGACCGAGGATGTGTGCCTTGACCTCGGCTATCCGCACGTTCTTCGGCGCGGCCTCCAGCAGCACGTCGAGCGCCTCGCGGGCCAGCTGGACCGTCCGGGGCACGATCAGCAGCGCGATCAGCAGCGAGGCGGCCGGGTCCGCGCCCTGCCAGCCCGTCGCCATGATGGTCAGGGCCGCCGCCACCACCGCGAGCGAGCCGAGCGCGTCGGCGGCGACCTCCAGGAACGCCGCGCGCACGTTGAGGCTCTCCCGCTGCCCGCGCATCAGCAGCGCGAGGGAGATCCCGTTGAGGATCAGGCCGAACAGACCGAAGAGCACCGTCTGCCCGCCCGGCACCTCGGCCGGGTCGCGCAGCCGCTCGATCGCCTCGAACAGGATGTAGCCGCCGACTCCGAGCAGGAGCAGGCAGTTCGCCAGCGCGGCCAGGATCTCCAGCCGGGCATACCCGAAGGTCCGGCGGTCACCGGCGGCGGCGGGCCGGTTCGCCACATGGATCGCGGCCAGTGCCATGGCGATCCCGACGACGTCCGTCGCGACATGCCCGGCGTCCGCCAGCAGCGCGAGGGAGCCGGTGGCCGCCGCGCCCGCGATCTCGGCGGCCAGCAGCACGCAGGCCAGTATCAGGGCGGTCCGCAGCCGTCCCCGGTGAGCGGCGCCCGCCGTGCCGTGACCGGCTGGTGGCGACCCGTGGTGGTGATGTCCGGTACCCATGATGGCCCCTGTCTTTCTCGTCGACAGTCCACAGTCAACTACGGGTGGGGGGTATAGGGCAACGCGGCACTGAACACCGTTGTCATGTGCTCTGACCTGGGCGTTCGGCGTCCGGAGCGGCGCCGGCGGTGGCGGCCGGTGTGACGTGCGGCGTTGGCCGGACGGCTACCTTCCGGGGTGCCGCAGCCGCCAGCCCTCCCAGGCCGAGGAAACCATCTCGCGCAGGTCCCGGCGGGCCGTGAAGCCCAGCCGCTCCCGGGCCAGCCGAGCCGAGGCGACCACCCGGGCCGGATCGCCTGGGCGGCGCCCGGCGACCTCGGCGGCCGGCTCCCGCACGCCGGTGATCCCGGCGACCATCGCGGCCACCTCCCGGACCGACGCCCCGGTGCCGGTGCCGATGTTGAGCGTGAGGTCGTCGCCCTCGCCGGGCGCGGGCGCCGGGCGCTCCGCCAGGTGCCGGGCCGCCGCGAGATGGGCCTCGGCGAGATCCGCCACGTGCACGTAGTCCCGCACGCAGGTGCCGTCGGGGGTCGGATAGTCGTCGCCGAAGATGACCGGGGCCTCGCCGCCGGAGATCCGCTCGAAGAACATCGGGATGATGTTGGCCGCCCCGGTGTCGGCCAGCTCGGGGGCCGCCGCGCCCGCCACGTTGAAGTACCGCAGGCAGACCGTGGCGATGCCGTGCGCCCGCCCGGCCGCCCGGACCAGCCACTCACCGGCCAGCTTGGTCTCCCCGTAGGGGTTCATGGGGTGGCAGGGCGTCTCCTCGGTCACGGTGTCGGTGTCCGGCATCCCGTAGACGGCGGCGGAGGAGGACAGCACGAAGCGCCGCACCCGGGCGGCGGCCACCGCCTCCAGCAGCACGGTCAGGCCGTGCACGTTCTCCCGGTAGTAGGTCAGCGGCTCGGCCACCGACTCCGCGACCCGCTTCTTCGCCGCCAGGTGCACCACCCCGGTGACGCCGTGCGCGGCCAGGGTCCCGTCCAGCAGCCCCCGGTCCAGCACCGAGGCGGTCACCAGCGGGACGTCCGGGGCCAGCCGCGCGGCGAAGCCGGTGGAGAGGTCGTCCAGCACCACCACCCGCTCGCCCGCGCCCCTCATCGCCCGCACGACGTGCGCCCCTATGTACCCGGCGCCGCCGGTGATCAGCCAGCTCATGGCGGCAGCCTAACCGCTTCCCCGGGAACGGCCGTTGCTTGTCGTAACGGTTCGATCGCATTCGGTCGTATCGGCTAGGGTGGCGCCTTCCCGATATGTCCGCCCCCGGAGATGAACCCCGGGTTTCCTGATGCCAACGCCATTCTTGCCGTGGAGTGGTCATCAGATAATCTCTGCCGACGTGCAGCCGCAGTGACGGGTTCCGCCCCGAGGAGTGAATCACCCTGTCGACCGCCATTCTCACCGGTCCGCCCCCACCCGGGTCGTCGCTTGAGGGCGACCTGCGCGGGCTGGGATTCTCCGTCCGGGTGGCCGATGACAGCGCCGGTCCCTCGGCCGCGCTCGCGGACATCCCGGCCGGGGAGCGGGTCGCTCTCGTCGACCCCCGCTTCGTGGGCCACCGCCACAGCCTGCGGCTCGGCCTGACCGACCCCCGCTTCGGCGCCTCGGCCGTACCCGGTGCCGTCGCCGTGCTTCCGGACGAGCGCGGCGTGTTGGCCGCCGCCCTGGCCCCCGCCGCGAGCGCCGCGAGCGCCGCGCCCGCGTCGGCGTCGGCGTCCACGAGCCGGTCCGTCGCCGCGCCGCCGGCCACCGGCTGCCTGCCCGACCGCGTCGCCGCGCGCCTCGAAGCGGCCGGCACGCCCGTCCACCGCCCGGACCTCGGCCCCCTGGTGGCCACCGTCCCGGCCGACGCGGCCGAACGCGAGCGGGCCGCCGAAGCCGTCGCCGCCGTGGACGACGAGGACTACCGGCTGCGCACCGCCGTCAAGTCCCGCGACGGGTTCTTCACCACCCACTTCGTCAGCCCCTACTCCCGCTATCTGGCACGCTGGTGCGCCCGCCGGGGCCTCACCCCCAACCAGGTCACCACC
Source organism: Streptomyces sp. NBC_01803 (assembly GCF_035917415.1). NCBI lineage: Bacteria > Bacillati > Actinomycetota > Actinomycetes > Kitasatosporales > Streptomycetaceae > Streptomyces > Streptomyces sp. NBC_01803. Next base: position 729,378 of record NZ_CP109073.1, on the reverse strand, counting down.
GCCTCGCTGATCACCGCGCTGATCGCGGCCGGCTGCGCCGCCACCGGCACCCGCGCCGGATTCGTGGCCGCCGCGCTGCTGCTGCTCGGCTCCTTCGTGCTCGACTGCGCCGACGGCCAGCTCGCCCGCTACGCCCTGCGGTACTCGACCCTCGGCGCCTGGCTCGACGCGACGTTCGACCGGGCCAAGGAGTACGCCTTCTACGCCGGGCTCGCCCTCGGCGCGGCGCGCGGCGGCGACGACGTCTGGGCGCTGGCCCTGGGCGCGATGGTCCTCCAGACCACCCGGCACATCGTGGACTTCGCCTTCAACGAGGCCCACCCGCCGGCCCCCGGCGCCGCCTCGCCGGGCGCCACCGCCCTCTCCGGCCGGCTGGACCGGATCGGCTGGACCGTCTGGCTGCGGCGCATGATCGTGCTGCCCATCGGAGAGCGCTGGGCCCTGATCGCCGTCCTCACCGCGGTCACCACGCCCCGCGTCACGTTCACCGTGCTGCTCGCCGCCAGCGGGTTCGCCGCCTGCTACACCACAGCCGGACGCCTGCTGCGCTCCCGGCGGCTGCGCGGCGGCGGGGAGCGGGGCGCCGCCGCGCTCGCCGGGCTGGCCGACAGCGGACCGTTCGCGCACGCCGTGGCCGGCGCGCGCCCGCGCCCGGCCGGCGGCCGTCTCACCGCGCCGCTGTGGGCCCTGGCCGGGACCGCCGCGCTGGTCGGCGTCCTGCTCGCCACCGCCGGCGACACCCGCTGGTACGGCGTCGCCGCGGCGGCGTGCTACGCGGTGTGCGCGGGGCGGGCGATCGCGGCGCCCCTGGAGCGGCCGTTCGACTGGGTGCTGCCGCCGCTGTTCCGCTGCGGCGAGTACCTGACCGTTCTGGTCCTCGCCGCCCACAGCGGAGTGAACGGGGCGTTGCCCGCGGCTTTCTTTCTGGTGGCCGCTTGTGCCTACCATCATTACGACACGGTGTACCGCCTCCGCGGCGGTGCCGGGGCGCCCCCCCGTCGGCTGGTCCTGGCCACCGGCGGTCACGAGGGGCGCGTCCTGGCGGTCACCGCCGCCGCCCTCTGGGCGACCGGGCATGGCTTCACCACCGCGCTCGCGGTCCTTGGCGGGGCCCTGGCGCTCCTGGTGCTGGGGGAGAGCATCCGTTTCTGGATCTCGTCCCAGGCACCGGCCGTACACGACGAAACAGGAGAACCCGCATGATCGGCCTCATCCTGGCCGCGGGCGCCGGACGGCGTCTACGCCCCTACACCGACACCCTGCCCAAAGCCCTGGTGCCGGTCGTCACCTCGGAGGGCGAGGACACCAAAACCGTCCTCGACCTCACGCTGGCGAACTTCGCCGAGGTGGGTCTGGCGGAGGCCGCGATCGTCGTCGGCTACCGCAAGGAAGCGGTGTACGAGCGCAAGGAGGCGCTGGAGCGCCGCTACGGCGTCCGCCTCACCCTCGTCGAGAACGACAAGGCCGAGGAGTGGAACAACGCCTACTCCCTGTGGTGCGCCCGCGACGTCATCGCCGAGGGCGTCATCCTCGCCAATGGCGACACCGTGCACCCGGTCTCCGTCGAGCAGACCCTGCTGGCCGCCCGGGGACAGGGCCCGATCATCCTCGCCCTGGACGCCGTCAAGCGCCTGGCCGATGAGGAGATGAAGGTCGTCGCCGACCCGGAGAAGGGCGTCCAGCGCATCACCAAGCTGATGGACCCGGCCGAGGCCACCGGTGAGTACATCGGCGTCACCCTCATCGAGTCCTCGGCCGCCGCCGAGCTGGCCGACGCGCTGCGCGTCACGTTCGAGCGCGACCCCCAGCTCTACTACGAGGACGGGTACCAGGAGCTCGTCGACCGCGGCTTCCGCGTCGACACCGCGCCCATCGGCGACGTGAGCTGGGTCGAGATCGACAACCACGACGACCTCGCCCGGGGACGGGAGATCGCGTGCCGGTACTGACCCGCCTCATCCCGTCCCCCGTCTCGGTCGACATCACCGCCGGGGCCCTGGACAACCTGGCGGGGCTCCTGGCCGACCAGCGCATCTCGTCCTCGGGGCGGCTGGCCGTCGCCATCAGCAACGGCTCGGGCGCCGCGCTGCGCGAGCGGCTGGCCCCGGCGCTGCCCGGGGCCGACTGGTACGAGGTCGCCGGTGGCAGCCTCGACGCCGCCGTGCAGCTCGCCGACGCGATGCGCTCCGGCCGCTACGACGCCGTGGTCGGCCTGGGCGGCGGCAAGATCATCGACGCCGCCAAGTACGCCGCCGCCCGCGTCGGCCTGCCGATGGTCGCCGTCGCGACCAACCTGGCCCACGACGGCATCTGCTCGCCGGTGTCCACCCTCGACAACGACGCCGGGCGCGGCTCCTACGGCGTGCCCACGCCCATCGCGCTGGTCGTCGACCTCGACGTGATCCGCCGGGCGCCGGTCCGGTACGTCCGCTCCGGCATCGGGGACGCCATCTCCAACATCTCCGCCATCGCGGACTGGGAGCTGTCGCACCGGGAGACCGGCGAGCAGATCGACGGCCTGGCCGCGGCGATGGCCCGGCAGGCCGGCGAGGCCGTGCTGCGCCACCCCGGCGGCTGCGGGGACGACCGCTTCCTGACCGTGCTCGCGGAGGCGCTGGTGCTCTCCGGGATCGCCATGTCGATCGCCGGGCACACCCGGCCGTCCTCCGGCGCCTGTCACGAGATCTCGCACGCGCTGGACCTGCTCCACCCCAAGCGGTCGGCGCCGCACGGCGAACAGGTGGGCCTGGGGGCCGCCTTCGCCATGCACCTGCGCGGGGAGCCCGACCAGTGCGGGCTGTTCGCCGACGTGCTGCGGCGGCACGGGCTGCCCGTGCTGCCCGACGACATCGGCTTCACCGCCGACGAGTTCGTGACGGCCGTCGCCTTCGCACCGCAGACCAGGCCGGGGCGCTACACCATCCTTGAGCACCTCGACCTGACCAACGACCAGATCAGGGACACCTACGCGGACTATGTCAAAACCATCGGTAGCTGAACTCCGGCCGGTCGTGCACCCGCCAGGGGTGAAGGACCGGCGCAGCGGAGAGCACTGGGCCGGGCGCCTGTACATGCGGGAGATCTCGCTGCGCTGGACCAGGCACCTGGTGTCCACCCGCATAACGCCCAACCAGCTCACGTACCTGATGGTCGTCGCCGGCGTCGCGGCCGGCGCGGCCCTGCTGGTTCCCGGGCCGGCCGGGGCACTGCTCGCCGCGCTCCTCATCCAGCTCTACCTGCTCCTGGACTGCGTGGACGGCGAGGTCGCGCGCTGGCGCGGCCAGACCTCCGTCACCGGCGTCTACCTGGACCGCGTCGGCCACTACCTGGCCGAGGCCGCGCTGCTCGTCGGCTTCGGCGTGCGGGCCGCCGACGTCTTCGCCGTCGAGGAGCCCGCGCCGAACTGGCTGTGGGCGTTCCTCGGCACGGTGGCGGCGCTCGGCGCCATCCTGATCAAGGCCGAGACCGACCTGGTCGACGTCGCGCGGACCCGCGGCGGGCTGTCCGCGGTGCGCGACGAGGCGGCCACGCCGCGCTCCCAGGGGCTGGCGCTGGCCCGCCGGGCCGCCGCGGCGCTGAAGTTCCACCGGCTGGTCGGCGGCGTCGAGGCGTCCCTGCTGATCCTGGCGGTGGCCGCGCTGGACGCGGTCGGGGGCGACCTGTTCTTCACGCGGCTCGGGGTGGTGGTGCTGGCGGCCGTCGCCGTGACGCAGACGCTGCTGCACCTGGTCTCCATCCTGGCGTCCAGCAGGCTACGGTGATCGCCGTGGAGACGGCGCGGCTCAAGCTCGGCGCGGTCATCCTGACCATGGGTGACCGCCCCAAGGAACTCACGGCGCTGCTGGACTCGGTCGCCGCGCAGGACGGGGCGCCGATCGAGGTGGTGGTGGTCGGCAACGGCGCCGAGCTGTCCGATCTGCCGGAGGGCGTGCGCAGCCTGGAGCTGCCGGAGAACGTCGGCATCCCGGGTGGCCGGAATGTGGGCATCGAGGCGTTCGGTCCCGGGGGCCGCGACGTCGACGTACTGCTGTTTCTGGACGACGACGGTCTGCTTCCGGACAAAGGTGCGGCCGAATTGATTCGCTCGGCGTTCGACGCGGATCCCCGGCTCGGCATCGTCAGCTTCCGCATCGCGGACCCGGACAGCGGTGTCACCCAGCGGCGTCATGTGCCCAGGCTGCGCGCCTCCGACCCGATGCGCTCGTCCCGGGTCACCACGTTCCTCGGTGGTGCCAACGCCGTGCGCACCCAGGTCTTCCAGCAGGTCGGCGGCCTGCCGGACACCTTCTTCTACGCCCACGAGGAGACGGATCTGGCCTGGCGGGCACTGGACGCGGGCTGGAACATCCACTATCGCGCCGATCTGCTCCTGCTCCACCCGGCCACCGCGCCGTCCCGGCACGCCGTCTACCACCGCATGGTCGCGCGGAACCGGGTGTGGCTGGCCCGCCGCAATCTGCCGCTGCCGCTGGTCCCCGTCTACCTCTCCGTCTGGCTGCTGCTGACCCTTCTGCGGCGACCTCCGCCGCCGGCCCTGAAGGCGTGGTTCGGCGGCTTCGCGGAGGGCTGGCGCACCCCATGCGGTCCGCGGAAGCCGATGCGTTGGCGTACGGTATGGCGCCTGACCCGGCTGGGACGACCTCCGGTCATCTGACAAGCTCGGGTCTGAGACCATCCAGGGGCCGCCCATCGCGGCTTCTTCCAGCCTGTGCCCTGTGAGGACGAATTTCAAAGGTGAGTGAGACCACGCACGACAGTGCGCCCACCCGTGAGGTGTCGCCGGCCGAACTGGCGGCGCTGCACGGACTGTCCGTCAGCGGTGCCCGGCCGTCACTGCTGGACTACGTGCGGCAGTTGTGGGGGCGCCGGTATTTCATAGTCGCCTTTTCCCAGGCGAAACTGACCGCGCAGTACAGCCAGGCGAAACTCGGCCAGCTGTGGCAGGTCTTCACCCCGCTTCTCAACGCCCTGGTCTACTTCCTGATCTTCGGGCTGCTGCTGGGCGGGCGGGGTGGGATGGAGAACGAGGAGTACATCCCCTTCCTGGTGACCGGGGTCTTCGTGTTCACCTTCACCCAGGCGTCGGTGCTCGCCGGGGTGAAATCCATCTCCGGCAACCTCGGCCTGGTCCGGGCGCTGCACTTCCCGCGGGCCTCGCTGCCCATCTCCTTCTCGCTCCAGCAACTCCAGCAGCTCCTCTACTCGATGGTCATCCTGCTGGTCGTGATGCTCGGCTTCCAGCACTGGCCGACGTGGACGTGGTTCCTGGTCGCCCCCGCCCTCGTGCTCCAGTTCGTCTTCAACGCCGGGCTCGCCATGCTCTTCGCCCGGTGGGGCAGCCACACCCCGGACCTCGTGCAGCTCATGCCGTTCGTCCTGCGCACCTGGATGTACGCCTCGGGCGTGATGTTCCCGCTCCGGTACATGGTCGAGCAAAGGGCGGACTGGCCGGACTGGGTGGCGGATATCCTGGAGGCCAATCCGGCCGCGGTGTACATGGACCTGATGCGGTTCTCGCTCATCGACGGCCCGTATCACGACACGATTCCGGCCAGCACCTGGCTGCTCGCCCTCGGCTGGGCGCTGGTCGCCGGGATCGGTGGCTTCGTGTACTTCTGGAAGGCGGAGGAGCGGTACGGCCGTGGCTGACAGGGACATCGCCCCCACAGCGGCGGATGACGGTCGGGTCCCGACCGTCATCGCCGATGATCTGCACATCGTCTACCGCGTCTACGGCGGGGGTGGCCGGGGAAACGCGACGGCCGCGCTGCGCCGCATCGTCCGCCGCGAGCCGTCCGCGCGGGTCCGTGAGGTGCACGCCGTGCGCGGCGTCAGCTTCGTCGCCTACCGCGGTGAGGCCATCGGCCTGATCGGCACCAACGGCTCGGGCAAGTCGACGCTGCTGCGTGCCATCGCCGGACTGCTGCCCGCCGAGCGCGGCCGGGTCTACACGGACGGCCAGCCCTCGCTGCTGGGCGTCAACGCCGCGCTGATGAACGACCTCACCGGCGAGCGCAACGTCATACTCGGCGGGCTCGCGATGGGCATGACCCGCGAGCAGATCCGGGAGCGCTACCAGAGCATCGTGGAGTTCTCCGGGATCAACGAGAAGGACGACTTCATCAGCCTCCCGATGCGGACCTACTCCTCGGGCATGCAGGCCAGGCTGCGGTTCGCCATCGCCGCCGCCAAGGACCACGACGTGCTGATGATCGACGAGGCGCTGGCGACCGGCGACAAGAAGTTCCAGCGGCGGTCGGAGGCCCGTATCCGCGAGATGCGCGGCGAGGCCGGCACGGTCTTCCTGGTCAGCCACAACAACAAGTCGATCAGGGACACCTGCGACCGGGTGCTGTGGCTGGAGAAGGGGGAGCTGGTCATGGACGGCTCCACCGACCAGGTGCTGAAGGCGTACGAGGAGGAGACCGGGAAGTAGGCGGACCGGACCAGTCACACCGCCCCGAACCGCGTGTCCGGGGCGGCGCTTATCTGATTGCAAGGTAGAAATACGAGTATGACGGCAATGGTGAGGGCGGGCCGCCCGTGCTGACCGCGCCCGAGGGGCGCCACGCGGAGGCGGTGCTGGCGAAGGCCGCGCACGAGAACTTCCCGGTCGCCCCCCGCTTCCTGCCCCGCGCCTGGCGCGACGATCTCATGGCCGTCTACGGCTTCGCCCGCCTCGTCGACGACATCGGCGACGGCGACCTCCCGCCCGGCGGCGCCGACGCCGTCCTGCTCGGGCTCGACCCCGCCCTCGCCGACGACCGGCTCGCCATGCTCGACGCGCTGGAGGCCGACCTGCGCCGCGTCTTCGCCGGCGGCACCGGCGGCACCCCGCCCCCGCCGCGCCACCCGCTGCTGCGCGGCCTTCTCCCGGCGGTGCGCCGCGCCGGGCTCACCCCCGCCCCGTTCCTCGCCCTCGTCGAGGCCAACCGTGTCGACCAGCGGATCCGCCGCTACGCCACCTTCGAGGAGCTGCTCGGCTACTGCGAGCTGTCCGCCAACCCGGTCGGCCGGCTCGTCCTCGCCCTCACCGGCACCGCCACCCCGGAGAGCGTCCGCCGCTCCGACGCCGTGTGCACGGCGCTGCAGATCATCGAGCACCTCCAGGATGTCGCCGAGGACCTCGCCCGGGACCGGATCTACCTCCCGGCCGACGCCATGCGCCGCTTCCGTGTCACCGAGTCCGACCTCGCCGCGCCCACCGCCAACGCCTCGGTGCGCACCCTGGTGGCACACCTGACCGACCGGGCACGTAGGCTGCTCGATGAGGGCGCGCCGCTGCTCGGCGCCGCTCCCGGGCGGCTGAGGCTGCTGCTGGCCGGGTTCGTCGGCGGCGGCAGGGCGGCGGCCCAGGCCATCGCCGACGCCGGGTACGACGTGCTGGCAGGGCCGCCCAGGGCGACCAGGGGCGGGCTGCTGTACGCGGCGACGACCACCCTGCTGAGAAGATCGTGAGCGGAAGCCCGTGACCAAGAGCCGACCGCTGCCGCCCCCCGTCGCCGCCGCGTACCGCTACTGCGGGACCGTCGCCGCCCTCAACTCGCGGAACTTCAGCTACGGTGTCCGGCTGCTGCCCGCCGGTAAGGTGCTCGCGCTGACGGCCGTGTACGCCTTCTCCCGGCGCGTGGACGACATCGGTGACGGGGGCCTGGACACCGGCGTCAAGGAGGCACGGCTGGCCGAGGCCCGCGCCCTGCTGGACCGGGTGCGCGCCGGGGCGGTCGACGAGGACGACACGGACCCCGTCGCCGTCGCCCTCGCCCACGCGGCCGGCTCCTTCCCCCTCCCGCTCGACGCCTTGGACGAGCTCATCGACGGCGTGCTGATGGATGTGCGCGGCACGGCCTACGAGACCTGGGAGGAGCTGCGCGTCTACTGCCGCCGCGTCGCCGGATCCATCGGCCGGATATCGCTCGGCGTCTTCGGTGTCGCGCCCGGCGCGCGCGACGCGGAGCGGGCCGCCGCCTACGCGGACACCCTCGGACTCGCCCTCCAGCTCACCAACATCCTCCGGGACATCCGCGAGGACGCCCTCAACGGCCGCACCTATCTGCCCGCCGAGGACCTGCGGAAGTTCGCCTGCGCCGAGGGCCCCGACCTGCTCGCGCCGGGTCCGGAGGCCGACTTCGCCGGGCTGGTGCGGTTCGAGGTCAGACGCGCCCACGAGCTGTTCGAGGAGGGCTTCCGCCTGCTGCCGCTCCTCGACCGCCGCTCGGCCGCCTGCGTCGCGGCCATGGCGGGCATCTACCACGGGCTGCTGGACCGCATCGCCCGGGACCCCGCCGCCGTGGCGCGCGGGCGGGTCACCCTGCCGCCCGCCCGGAAGGCGCTGGTCGCCGCCCGCGGCTTGAGCGGTGTCGACACCCGCCGGGCCGCCCGGCGGGTGAGACCGTGAACGCGGCGGCGGGGCCCGTCCGGACCGCCGTGGTCGTCGGCGGCGGACTCGCCGGGATCACCACCGCCCTCGACCTGGCCGACCGGGGCCACCGCGTCACCCTGGTCGAGACCCGGCCGCGCCTCGGCGGCCTGGCGTTCTCCTTCCGCCGCGATTCGCCCGTCGGCGCGCTCACCGTCGACAACGGCCAGCACGTCTATCTGCGCTGCTGCACCGCCTACCGGCGCTTCCTGGAGCGGATCGGCGGCGCCTCGCTGGCCCCGCTCCAGCCCCGCCTCGATGTCCCGGTGCTCGACCCGGGGACCGGGCGGCTCGGCCGCATCCGCCGCACCGCGCTGCCCGTCCCGCTGCACCTGGCGGCCTGCCTCGCCCGGTACCCGCACCTCTCGCCCGGCGAGCGGGCCGCCGCCGCGCGGGCCACGTTCGCGCTGCGCCGCCTCGACCCGGAGGACCCCGCGCTGGACGGCCAGGACTTCGGGAGCTGGCTGCGGCGGCACGGCCAGACCGACCGCGCCGTCGCCGCGCTGTGGGACCTGATCGGCGTGGCCACGCTCAACGCGCGCGCCGGCGACGTCTCCCTCGCGCTGGCCGCCATGATCTTCCGCACCGGGCTGCTGACCGAGCCGGGCGCGGCCGATATCGGAGTCCCCCGGGTGCCGCTCGGTGAGCTGCACGACACCCTGGCCCGTGCCGCCCTCGACCGCGCCGGGGTGACCACGCTGCTCGCCGCCAGGGCCGGGCGCCCCCGGCGGACCGGTGGCGGCTCCTGGCGGATCGGGGTGACCTCCCGGGGGGACCGGGACCGCCGCGAGCTGACCGCCGACGCCGTCGTCCTGGCGGTGCCGCAGGGACCGGCGCACCGGTTGCTGCCGGAGGGCGCGCTGGACGACTCCGGCCGGCTGCCCCGCATCGGCACCGCGCCGATCCTCAACGTGCACGTCGTGCTCGACCGGCGGGTGCTGCGCCGCCCCTTCTTCGCCGCGGTCGGCAGCCCCGTCCAGTGGGTCTTCGACCGCACCACCTCCTCCGGGCTCTCCGGCCTGCCCGGCGGCGGGCGCGCGCAGTACCTGGCGCTGTCGCAGTCGGCGGCGGGGGAGGAGATCCAGCTCCCGGCCGACGTGCTGCGCAAGCGGTATCTGCCCGAGCTGGCCCGGCTGCTGCCGCCTGTGGCCGGGGCGCGGGTCCTCGACTTCTTCGTCACCCGCGAACGGGCCGCCACGTTCGCCCCCGCGCCCGGCGTCGGCCGGCTGCGGCCGGGGACCGTCACCCGCGCCCCGGGCCTGTACCTGGCCGGCGCGTGGATCGCCACCGGGTGGCCCGCGACGATGGAGGGCGCGGTGCGCAGTGGCCTGGCCGCGGCCCGTGCGGCGGCCGGTGGCGGGCGGAGTCAGGCCCACAGTGACGAGCGACACGAGGAGAGTGTGTGAACACGGCACAGCCACTCAGCGACGGTGCCGTACCGGCACTGCTGGAACGGGCGCGGGCGCTGGCCGCGCCGGCCTTGCGCGCCGCGGTCGGCCGTCTGGCCCCGCCCATGGACACCGTGGCCGCGTACCACTTCGGCTGGATCGACGCCGAGGGCCGCCCGTCCGACAGCGACAGCGGGAAGGCGGTGCGCCCGGCGCTCGCCGTGCTGTCCGCCGAGGCGGCCGGCGCCCCGTCGGAGACCGGCATCCCGGGCGCCGTCGCGGTCGAGCTGGTGCACAACTTCTCACTGCTCCACGACGACCTCATGGACGGCGACGAGCAGCGCCGCCACCGGGACACCGTGTGGAAGGTGCACGGCCCGGCGCAGGCCATCCTCGTCGGGGACGCGCTCTTCGCGCTGGCCAACGAGGTGATCCTGGAGCCCGGCACGGTCGAGGCGGCCCGCGCGGCGCGGCGGCTCGCCGGCGCCAGCCGCAAGCTCGTCGACGGGCAGGCTCAGGACATCGCCTTCGAGCACCGCGAGCGGGTCAGCGTCGCGGAGTGCCTGGAGATGGAAGGCAACAAGACCGGGGCGCTGCTCGCCTGCGCCGCCTCGATCGGGGCCGTGCTCGGCGGGGCGGACGAGCGCCTGGCCGACACCCTGGAGCTCTTCGGCCACCATCTCGGTCTCGCCTTCCAGGCCGTGGACGACCTGCTGGGCATCTGGGGCGACCCGCGCAGCACGGGCAAGCTGACCTGGAGCGACCTGCGGCAGCGCAAGAAGTCGCTGCCGGTCGTCGCCGCGCTGGCCGCCGGGGGACCCGCCGCCGAGCGGCTGACCGCCCTGCTGACGGCCGACGCGAAGAAGAGTCAGCAGGAGTTCGACGACTTCGACGAGGTGGAGTTCGCCGTCCGGGCCGCGCTGATCGAGGAGGCCGGCGGGCGGGAATGGACCGCGGCGGAGGCGCGGCGGCAGTACGACGCGGCCGTCGCGGCGCTGCACGGCGTGGAGATGCCCGGGGCCGTCCGTGACCGGCTGACGGCCCTGGGCGACTTCGTCGTCGTCCGGCAGAAATGACGGCCGGGCACGCGCCCGGCGGTCGGCGGCCGGCTCAGTCGTCGGTCAGCAGCCCCGCGCGCAGCCGTTCCCGGTCGGCGGTGGTGAGGCCGAGTCCTTCGGTGAGGTAGCGCTCGGTGCCGCCCCACACCGCGTCGATCTCGTCGAACGCCGTCCGGAGATATTCGGCGCGGGCGTCGAACAACGGCGCGAGCAGCTCGGACACCTCCGCCGACAGCGCGGTCCCGCCGCCCTCGGTGTCCGCGCCGCGCCGTATCAGATACCGGCGGTGCGGCGCGTTGGACTTCAGGTAGTCGGCGGTGATGGCCTCGCGCTCCGCGCCGAGGGCCAGCAGGGTGACCGCGACGGTCAGTCCGGCCCGGTCCTTCCCGGCCGAGCAGTGCATCAGCACGGGCACGGCGCCGTCGGCCAGCGCGCGCACCACGCGGCCGTGCTCGGCGGTCCTGGTCCGGATGATCCAGCGGTAGGAGGCGATCATCCGGTCGACGGCCTGTCCCGCGTCCAGCGCGGCGCGCAGCTCGGTCAGGCTCCCGTCGCGGACCAGGGCCCAGAACTCGCCGCCGTCGGCCGGGTCGGTCAGCGGCAGGTTGACGTTGCGCACGCCGGGGAGGGCGACGTCCTGGCCCTCCAGGGCCTGGTCCGCCGAGTTGCGGAAGTCGAAGACCGTGTGCAGTCCGAGCGAGCTCAGGAACGCCTGATCGGCCTCCGTGGCGCGGGCCAGGTGGCCGCTGCGGTACAGCCGGCCGTGCGCGACCCGCCGCCCGTCCGCGGTGGGCAGGCCGCCCACGTCGCGGAAATTGCGTACTCCCGTCAACACCGACTCGGCGGACTGCTGCTGCGTCACGGGCTCTCCCTCCGTAGCGGCCACGATTCCAGGCCGACCATACGACAAGCCTCGTTGTAACAGTGCGGTCATCCCGGTCAACAATTCACCGGCGACGGCGGGAAAGCGTCAGCGTGAATCCCTCGGGCATGAGGGTGAGCCGTTCGACGACCTTCAGCCGGTAGTCCGCGTGGTCGTGCAGGTCGTAGCGGCGCAGCAGCATGCCGAGCACCAGCGTCGCCTCGTGCAGCGCGAACTGGCGGCCTATGCATGCCCGCTCGCCGGTGCCGAACGGCTTGAAGACGTGACCGGGCCTGGCCTTGACCCGCTCGGGCAGGAAGCGGTCCGGGTCGAAGCGCTCCGCGTCGTCGCCCCAGACGGACGGGTCCCGGTGCAGCACCGGGATCAGCACCACGGCCCAGGCGCCCGCCCGCATCGGATACCGCCCGCCCAGCACCGTGTCCTGGCGGGCGGCGCGGACGAAGCCCGGCGCGGTCGGCCACAGCCGCAGCGCCTCGTCCAGCACCCGGCGCACATAGCGCGCCTTGCTGACCTGCTCGTACGCCGGGACCTCGGCGTCGCCCCAGACCCGGTCCACCTCTTCCTGGGCGCGGGCCATCAGCTCCGGGTGCTTGGCCAGGTAGTAGAGGGCGAACGACAGGGCGCCCGAGGTCGTCTCGTGGCCGGCGATGAGGAAGGTGATGACCTGGTTGCGGATGTTGGCCACGTCCAGCCGGTCGCCCGTGCCGGGCTGGGCCGTGTTGAGCATCAGGCCGAGCAGGTCGTCGGTGCGGGTGTCCCCGACGGAGACGCGCTCCCGGATGATCTCGTCCACCACGGACGCCATGTACCCGGTATAGGTGGCGTTGCGCCGGTCGGCGCGGCGGGCCTGGAACCGGCCGATCACCGGGGCCGTCAGCACCCGCTGCTGCGCGGTGCGCAGGGCGCCGACCATCGCGGTGACGAACGGGTGCGGCTCGTCGCGCTCGAAGGACCCGAAGTCGTAGCCGAAGCCGGTGTTGCCGATGGTCTCCAGCGTCAGCTTGGTCATGTCGCTCGACACGTCCACGGGCGTGCCGCGGTCCGCCCGGGTGTCCCAGACGGTCATCAGCCGGGCGGCCATCTCCAGCATCGCCGGGTGGTATCGCCGCATCGACTCCCGGGTGAAGGCGGGGGCCAGGATGTCGTGCGCGCGCTGCCAGTTCGGCTCCTCGTCGTGGGCGGTGAACAGGCCGTCCCCGCCGACCGACCGCAGGCTCTCGACCCCCAGGACCACGCGCTTGGCGAACCGCGACTCGTCCACCAGCTCCGCGACCAGGTCGGCGCCGGAGACGATGACGATCTGCTGGCCGAAGATGTTCCGGTGGAAGATCGGACCCAGCTCGGCGGCCAGCCGCATCGAGCCCTGGACGGGCCGCTTCGGCGAGGTGACCAGGATGTCGCCCAGATAGGGGACCCGGAACCGGGGATGGGGGATCTCGGTGATCCCGGGCCAGGACACGGTCGCGGTCGCGCTCGCCATCACAGTGCTTCCCCTCCGGATGGTTCTATTGAATCGGGTTCAACAAAACCTTCGGTGCTCGCCGTATCGGTGTCAAGTAGTCTGTCGGGGTGACCGAGAAGGCCGTGCGGCAAGCTGGTGGCGGACGTGCCCGCACCCGGCTGGACACCGAGCGCCGTCGGGAGCAGTTGCTGAGGGTGGGCGTCCAGTTGTTCGCGGAGCGCCCCTACGAGGAAGTCTGGATCGAGCAGGTCGCCGAGCTCGCCAACGTCTCCCGCGGCCTGCTGTACCACTATTTCCCCACCAAACGGGACTTCTTCCTCGCGGTCGTCCGGCGTGAGGGCCAGCGCATCCTCGACATGACCGACACCGATCCCGGACTCCCCGCGAGCGAGCGGCTGATGGCCGGCCTCGACGTCTATCTGCGCTTCGCCGAGGAGCACTCCCAGGGCTACCGCGCCTTCCACCGCGCCATGGCCACCGGCGACCCCGAGATCCGCGCCATCTACCAGGAGCTGCTGAACGCCCAGGCCGCCCGCATCGTCGCCGCGCTGGAGTCGGCCCAGTCTCTGCGGCCCGACGCGCTGCGACTGGCCGTGCGCGGCTGGCTGTCGTTCGTCACCACGGTCTGCCTGGACTGGCTGGAGACCCGCAGGCTCGCCCGCGACGACGTCCGCGACCTGTGCGCCCGCGCTCTGCTGGGTGCCGTCGGCTCCTGACCGGCGGACGAGCTGGTGAGCCGCTGAACGGCGAACCGTTCCCCCGTCCCGCGCGCGAGATCCGGCTGCCCGGCGCCGCCCACCTGCCCGACCGCCCGCCGGACCGCGCACGGTGATGTCGCCGCGCGGCGGCGAGAACAACTCCGGCGGCGACGCGTTCGTCTTCGGCGGCATATCCCGCCTCGCCCACCACGGTGTCCCCCGCACCCTTGCCGGCGGCGGCCCGGCCGGCTTCGGACTCGACGGCCGGGTGAACGTCACCGTCCGCGCCTCCGGGCTCCGTTGACGCGCTCCCGCAGGTCAAGCCGACGGCCCGCGGTCAAAGTTTCCCGGCGTCCATTCACTCATTGGGAGGTGGCGAAGGGTGGCGAATGCCGGAACTATGCCCGTTCGCCTCGCTGTTGGCCCATAGCGTTGCCTTACGCACACTTGGCCCGCCTGATGGGACCCGCCTGATGAGGACAGCGATGCCAGCACAGCTCCGCCCCCGGGCGCGCCCTTCCCGCGACCATCCGCTGCCCGCCGGGCGGTCCGCGGATGGCGGGTCCGGTGCCCGGCAGCGGCTGCCGCGTCTGGCGGTGCTGCCCGCGGCGCTGGTGGCCGTGATCGCCACCGCCGTCGTCGCGTACCTGCTGGGCGGCGGACGGCGCGCGGACGCGGACCGGACCGGCGACGGCCTCCTGTGGGGCGTGCTGGGCGGGGCCGCCTGCCTCACCGCGGCGGTGCTGGCCGTCGCCGCCGTCGTCGCCGCGGCCCAGGGCAGGGCGCACGCCGCCCGACTCGCGGCGCTGCGCCGGCAGGCCGCGCAGGGGCGCGTCGAGCTCCAGGCGCTGATGGGCCAGGCCGAGCGCGGCGAGCGGCTGCGACCACCGGACGGCCCGCCGCCGCCCGTGCCCGGGGATGATCCGCTGGACCGGCTCCGGTACGAGATCGCGACGGCCCGGCACGCCGCCGGATCGGCCGTCTGCCAGGTCGCCGCGCTGGTGAACACCGCGGGCGGCGGCGACGAGCGGGTCGAGGTCTTCGTCCATCTGGCCCGCCGCACGCAGGCGTTCGTCCACCGGCAGATCGAATACCTGGACGAGCTGGAGGCCGAGGTCGAGGACCCGGAGCTGCTCAAGGGCCTCTTCCACCTCGACCACCTGGCCACCCGCATCAGGCGCCACGCCGAGAACCTCGCCGTCCTGGGCGGCGCGGTCGCCCGCCGCCAGTGGAGCCGCCCGGTCTGTGTCTCCGAGGTGCTGCGCTCCTGTATCGCGGAGGTCGAGCACTATGCGCGGGTCAGGCTCGTGCCGCCCATCGAGGGCACCGTGCGCGGCCACGCCGTCGCCGACGTCGTCCACCTGCTGGCCGAGCTGGTGGAGAACGCCACCGAGTTCTCCGCGCCGCAGACCCAGGTGCTGCTGCGTACGCAGTGGGTGGCCGCCGGGCTGGCGGTCGAGGTCGAGGACCGGGGGCTCGGCATGACCGCCGACGAGCAGCGCCGGATGAACGCCGTGCTCTCCGGCACCGAGCGGCTCGACGTCACCGAGCTGCTGGACGCGGGCCGGGTGGGGCTGTTCGTGGTCTCCACCCTGGCCCGACGGCACGACATCGTCGTCCAGTTGCAGAGCAACATCTACGGCGGCGTCCAGGCCGTGGCCGTGCTGCCGCACGAGCTGCTGGGCGAGGCGAGCGAGGGGCGGTGCGCCCCCGGCGGGGTGGTCGGGGCCGCCGCCGGGCCGTCGGTCCCGAAGGAGGAGCCGCCGCCCCCGCCCCCGCTGCCGCACCGGCGGCGCGAGGAGCGGCTGGTGCCCCGTTCCCGGGAGAGCGCCGCGCCCGCCTCTCCCGCCGCGCCCGCCACTCCCGCCGTGCCCGCCGCGCCCCCGGCGCCGCCGCCACCCGCCGCCACCGCGGCGGCCCTCGACCCCGGCCTGCTGGCCGCCTTCCGGCGAGGCGCGGCCCTCGCCGAGGAATCCGACGACGGTCGGCCCCCACCCCCCTTCGCCCCCGAGGAGACGAGCCGACCATGGTGAGCGATGTGCCGGCCGGGCTGCCGACCGAGGTGTCCTGGCTGCTGACCCGCCTGGTGGAACGGGTGCCGCACGCCCGCGGCGCGTGCCTGCTGTCCATCGACGGCCTGGTGCGGGCCGTCCACGGTCTCGACGCCGACACCGCCGAGCAGCTGGCCGCCCTGGCCTCCGCCCTCTGCGCCCTCGGCGGCGCCGCCGGTCGCCGCCTTCCCGACTGCGGGGAGGCCCGGCAGGTCGTCGTCGAGATGGCGAACGCCCTGCTGTTCGTGTGCACCGCCGGTGACGGCGCCTGCCTGGCGGTGCTGGCCGGCCGGGAGGCGGACGCGGCCGTGCTGGGCCACGAGATGACCGTGCTCGTCAGGAGCGTGCGACCGGCCCTGGCCACCCCGGCCCGGCAGTGCGGGGGGCGGTGACACGATGACCGACTCCCCGCCGGACGACCCCCTGCTCGATGACGACGCGGGCCGCCTGACCCGCCCCTACACCGCGAGCGGCGGGCGCACCCGGCCCGCCGCCCGTCTGGACCTGCTGACCCTGGTCAAGGCCACCGGGCGCGGGATACGCCGCCACGTGGGGCCCGACCACGCCCAGGTGCTCGGGCTGTGCCGGCGGCCGGTCTCGGTGGCCGAGATCGCCGCCCGCGTCCGGCTGCCCGCCACGATCACCAAGGTGTTGCTGTCCGACCTGCTGGACTGCGGCGCCGTGACCGTCGACGCGCCCGCCCCGGCGCGCGGCGACCGCACCGACCGGGCCCTGCTGGAAGCGGTCCTGCACGGCCTGCGCGAACGGCTCTGACGCCCACCCGCACCGGCTCCCCGCCCCGACCCCCGGCCGCCCCCGTTCCGCGTCCCCCGTTCCGCATCCCGCATCCGACCCGAGTCAGTCAAGGAGCGACCATGCTGACGATCACCCATGACGACGCCCCCCGCCCCCTGCTCACCCCCGAGGACCAGCACGTCCCCAGCCGTATCCGGCGTCTGCGCGAACTCGGCATCGGCCTCGGCGCCGAGCCGGTCCCCGCGTTCGACGAGGCGGCCCGCGCCCTCGCCCGGGTCGCAGGGACGCCCTGGGCGGCCGTCACGTTCGTCGACGCGCACCGGCAGTTCTTCGCCGGGCTGCACGATCCGGAGGGGGAGGCGCGGCCCCGGCTCACGGCCAGGGACCACGGCTTCTGCCCCTACGTCGTGGTGCGCGGCAAGGCGCTCGTCCTGGACGACGTCAACGACTACCCGCGGTTCGCGGGCAACCCCGTCGTGCAGGAGGACGGCGTCCGCTCTTACCTCGGCGCGCCGCTCCTCGATCCCTCGGGCCTGGCGCTGGGCACCATCAGCGTGGTCGACCGGATGCCCCGGCCCTGGGGAAGGCGGGGGCTGGAGACCATCAAGGCCGCGGCGGCCGAGCTGACCGAACGCATCCTCGCCGCCGCTCCACCGGGAGCGGCCGACGCGGACTGAGGGCGGAGCCGGGGGAGGTCACTCCTCCTGGCCGCCGAAGCGCTCCCGGTAGGCGGCGAGATCGTCCTCGGTGATCTTGGCGAAGAGCACCGGCGGAACGGTGAACGGGGTCCCGGCCGGCACCGCGTCCAGGGCCCGCGCCTCCTCGGGCGCGACCCAGCGGGCCGCGGCGCCCTCCAGCGCGAAGACCGACCGCAGCGCCTCGGTCGTGAACGGGATGATGGGCTCGGAGACCACCGCGTAGAGGTGGATCAGGTTCATCGCCGTACGCAGCGTCAGGGCCGCGGCGTCCTGGTCGGTCTTGATCTCCTGCCAGGGCGCCTTCTCCTCCAGATAGGCGTTCCCCGCGCTCCACAGCGCGCGCAGCGCGAAGGCCGCCTTGCGGAACTGGAGGGCCTCCAGGTGCTCCTCGTACTCCGCGAGCAGCCGCGCCACCTCCTCGCCCAGCCGTCGTTCGGCCTCGCCCGCCGCGCTCCCGGCGGGGACCGCGTCGCCGAAGCGCTTGCGGGAGAAGGACAGCACGCGGTTCACGAAATTTCCCAGAGTGTCCGCGAGGTCCTTGTTGACCACCGAGGAGAACAGCTCCCAGGAGAAGGAGGCGTCGTCCGACTCGGGGGCGCCGGCCATCAGGAAGTACCGCCAGTAGTCGGCGGGCAGCACCTCCAGGGCGGCGTCCGCGAAGATGCCGCGGTTCTGCGAGGTGGAGAACTTCCCCCCGTAGTACGTCAGCCAGTTGAACGCCTTGACGAAGTCGACCTTCTTCCACGGCTCCCGGGTGCCGAGCTGGGTGGCCGGGAACATCACCGTGTGGAACGGCACGTTGTCCTTGGCCATGAACTCGGTGTACCGCACGGAGCCGTCCGCCTCGTACCACCACGAGCGCCAGTCGCGCTCCTCGCCGTCCCCGGCCGCGTCCGCCCACTCCTTGGTCGCGCCGATGTAGCCGATCGGGGCGTCGAACCAGACGTAGAACACCTTGCCGTCGGCAGCCAGCTCCGGCCACACGTCGGCCGGCACGGGCACGCCCCACTCCAGGTCGCGGGTGATCGCGCGGTCGTGCAGGCCCTCGGTCAGCCACTTGCGGGCGATGGAGGAGGCCAGGGTCGGCCACTCCTTGCCGTTCTCCTCGACGAACGCCTCGACCTCGCTCTCCAGCTTCGACTGGAGCAGGAACAGGTGCTTGGTCTCCCGCACCTCCAGCTCCGTGCTGCCGCTGACCGCCGAACGCGGCTGGAGCAGGTCGGTCGGGTCCAGCACCCGCGTGCAGTTCTCGCACTGGTCGCCGCGGGCCGCCTCGTAGCCGCAGTAGGGGCAGGTGCCCACGATGTAGCGGTCGGGCAGGAACCGGCCGTCCGCCAGCGAGTACACCTGGCGGGTGGCGCGCTCCTCGATGAACCCGTTCTCCTGGAGGCGGCGGGCGAAGTGCTGGGTGATCTCGACGTTCTGCGGCGAGGACGTGCGGCCGAAGTAGTCGAAGCGCAGGCCGAAGGCGTCGTAGACCGCCTTCTGGGCGTCGTGCTGCCGGGCGCAGAACTCGGCCACCGGCAGGCCCGCCGCCTTCGCGGCCAGCTCCGCGGGCGTGCCGTGCTCGTCGGTGGCGCAGATGTACAGCACGTCGTGGCCGCGCCCGCGGAGATACCGCGCGTAGACGTCGGCGGGGAGCATCGAGCCCACCATGTTCCCCAGGTGCTTGATCCCGTTGATATAGGGCAGCGCACTGGTGATGAGGTGTCGGGCCATCCTCGGATGCTCCAATGGTGAGAAGAGATAGCGAGAAGTGAAACGAGTCACGGAGTGTGACGGATCGCCGTAAGGGACTTCACTCATCCTACCGAGCCGCCGACCAGCGGCCCCACGAGGTTTTCCGGTGTCCGGCCGTGGCGGGTGATCGGGATGCTGAGCGGGGCATCGTACGACGCCGTGGACGTGGCCGTCGCCGAACTCGCGTTCAGGGGCGAGGAGATCGTGCTGCGCCCGCGCGGCCGAGGCGGCTGCGATCAAGACCTGGGCCCGGGGGGCGGGGCCGGCCGCGACGCCCGGTCAGACCGCCTCGGGCAGCCGCTCCGGCGGTCCGGGCTTCGCGTAGTACCAGCCCTGCGCCGAGTCGCAGCCCAGCTCGCGGAGCTGCTCGGCCTGGGCGGAGGTCTCCACGCCCTCCACCGTCACCGAGAGCTGGAGCGTGTGGGCGAGCGAGACGATCCCCTCCACGATCTTCAGGTCGACCGGGTCGGCCGGGTCGCGCTGGAGCCCCTGGGTGAAGGAACGGTCCAGCTTGAGGGTGGTCGCGGGCAGCCGCCTGAGGTTCGCCAGATTGGAGTACCCGGTGCCGAAGTCGTCCAGCGCGATCCCCACGCCCAGCTCGGCCAGCTCGCGCAGCGGACGCAACTCGTTCTCGTCGGCGCTGATCATCGCCGTCTCGGTGACCTCCAGGCAGAGCGAGCTCGGCGGCAGCCCGGCCTCCTCCAGCACCGCGACGGTGTCCTCGACCAGCTCGGGGTGGGAGAGCTGACGCGGCGACAGGTTCACGTTCACCTTCAGGGCGCGCGTGCCGCCTATGCCACGCACCTGCCACTGGCACGCCTGGCGCACGGCCTCCTGCAGCACCCAGCGGCCCAGCGGAACGATCAGCCCGGTGTGCTCGGCGAGCGGGATGAAACGGTCCGGTCCGAGCACGCCGTGCCGGGGATGGCTCCAGCGCACCAGTGCCTCGGCGCCCTCCAGGCTGCCGTCCTCCATCTTGACCAGCGGCTGGTACTCGATGAAGAACTCGGCGCCCTTCAGCGCGGCCGGCAGGTGGTGGGTGAGGTGGTGCCGGCTGATGGCGCGGGCGTCGGAGTCCGGGTCGGCCACCGCGTACCGGTTGCCGCCCTCGCCCTTCGCCCGGTACATGGTGATGTCGGCGCTGCGCAGCACCTCGGCGGAGGTCAGGTGCCGGGTGGCGCCCTCGACGATCCCGATGCTGGCCCTGACCATCAGCTCCCGGCCGCCCACGTCCACGGGCGTCGCCAGCGCCTCCAGCGCGTGCCGCGCGACCTCGATGACCGCCTCGGCCGTCGGCGGGTCCACGACCAGGGCGACGAACTCGTCGCCGCCGATCCGGGCCAGCATCTGTCCCGGCCCGGAGACGCAGCTCTGGAGCCGCTCGGCCACGGCGATCAGGAGCTGGTCGCCGACGGCGTGGCCGAGGCTGTCGTTGACCGCCTTGAAACCGTCCAGGTCCAGATAGCACAGCCCGATCCGGGCCGGCCCCGAGCCGGGGGCGAGCGTCTGCTCCAGCCGCTCGAAGAACAGCGAGCGGTTCGGCAGGTCGGTCAGCGCGTCGTGGGTGGCCTGGTAGCGCAGCCGCAGGTTCAGCAGGCGGCGCTCGGAGACGTCCTCCACCATCGCCAGCATGTAGCGCGGCCGGCCCTCGGCGTCGCGCAGCAGCGAGACGGTCAGGTTGGTCCACAGGACGGTGCCGTCCTTGCGGTGGTACGGCTTCTCCACCTGGTAGTGCTCGCGCTCGCCGCGCATCAGCTCACGCTGCATCCGCCAGACCTCGGGGGAGTCCTCGGGATGTGTCCAGCTCAGGACGTTGCGGCCACCCACATGCTGCTCGAAGCCGCCGAACATCCCGGCGAGCGCGTCGTTGATGTCCAGGATCTCGCCGTCCATGTCGGCGATCCCGATGCCCAGCGGGGCGTCCTTGAAAACGGCACGGAAGCGCGTCTCGCTCTCGTGCAGCGCCTTGGCGATCTCGGCCTGCGCGGTGAGCGCGGCGCGGGAGACCGCCTCCTGCTCGGCGCGGGTCCGCTCCTGGAGCGCCTTGGCGAAGCCGGCGGAGACGGCGTGCTGGAGGCGGGCGCAGCGGGTGCGGCCCTCCTCGGGGCTCAGCCGGTCCGGGTCCCCGCAGTGGAGCAGGAGGTAGGCGTCGATGACGCCGAGCACGCTGGGGAGGGCCTCGGGCGCGGTGCAGTGGGCGGCGACGAGGGCCTCGCCGACCGCGCGGGCCGGGTCCGGGTCAAAACGCGGAGCGTGCAGCGCGTCGGAGAGCCGACCGGTCAGGTCCAGCAGCAGTGCCTCGAACTCCGGCCTGGTCATCGAGGTCGCGGTGGCCGGGTAGACGGCGCGGCACCAGAGGGTGGCGAAACGCCGCGGGCCGTCGGAGGATGGCGAGGGTCTCACGCTTTGCGTCCTACTCCCGCGTAGCCGGCGTACACGATGGGATCCTCCTGATCGGGCGGGCCTTCCGGCCGCCAGTCCGGCATCGGGACCAGGCCGGGGTCGACGAGCTCGAAGCCGTCGAAGAAACGCGCGATGTCCTCGCCTGAGCGCATCACGAGCGTGGCGCCGCCGTCGCGATAGATCCGCGTGATCCGGGCACCCTGCTCGGGCGTCATCGAACCGTGGTCGACGGAGGCGTGAGTGAGGATCAGCAGGCTGCCGGCCGCCAGGGAGTCACGCAGCGCGGCGACCTTCTCACCGGGCTTGTCGTCGTCCTCGAAGAAGTGCAGCAGCGCCACGAGCAGCAGGGCCACGGGCCGGTCGAGGTCGAGGAGCCGGCCGACCGGATCGCTGTTCAGGACGCCCTGCGGATCCCTGAAGTCCGCCGAGGCGACATCCGCCCGGTCGTCACCGGCCAGCACCGCCCGGCTGTGGGCGACGGCCACCGGGTCGTTGTCGACATAGACCACCCGGGCCCGGTCGCTCGCCTCCTGGGCCACCTCGTGGACGTTGCCGAAGGTGGGGACGCCGGAGCCTATGTCCAGGAACTGGGTGACGCCTTCCGAAATGGCGTGACGCACCGCGCGGCGCATGAAGGCACGATTCGCCTGGGCGATCTTGGGAATGCCGGGGAAGGCTTCCAACGCCTTGCGGGCCGCCGCGCGATCCACCTCGAAATTGTGGGAACCGCCCAAGTAGTAGTCGTACATGCGCGAAACGCTCGGGACGGACAGATCCATACCCGGCGGCGCCCAGGCGGGCAGTTCCATCGACGCCTCCAATGTCCCCTGCATATGCGCGAATTGGCCCGAGGGTTGAGACTACTGACTCCACGGCGGATGAGGGAAGGAAACGCCGGATCAACGTCCCCGCGCTGGGGGAATACCTGGGTATCTGTCCGGATAGGTCGGCGGGAGTCGCGACCGCATCAGGCCATGGATCTGGCCGGATTCACAGCGAGACGCCGTTCTGCCGCAGATAGGCCAGCGGGTCGATGTCGGTACCGAACGCCTCTCCGGTGCGGATCTCGAAGTGCAGGTGCGGGCCCGTCGAGTTGCCCGTGGAGCCGGAGCGGCCGATCTGCTGCCCGCTGACCACCGGCTGTCCCTCGGAGACGGAGATGGCCGAGAGATGGGCGTACTCGCTGTACTTCCCGTCCGCGTGCTTGACGATGACCTCGTACCCGAAGGACCCGGACCAGCCGGCGGAGACCACCTGACCGTCGGTCACCGACTTCACCGAGGTGCCGGTGGCGACCGGGAAGTCGACGCCCGTGTGGTAGCCCACTGACCATGAGCCGCCCGTGGCGTGGTAGGCCGTGCCGGTGCCCGCGCTGACCGGGGCGCTGTAGGCGGTGCGTTCGGCGGCGGCCCGCTCGGCCTCGGCGCGTTCGGCCTCGGCCGCCGCCGCGGCCTCGGCTTCCTCCCGCTCCCGCTCCCGCTCCTCGGCCTCCGCTTCGGCCGCCGCCTCCGCCGCGGCTTCCTCCCGCTCCCGCTCCCGCTCCTCGGCGTCCGCTTCGGCCGCCGCCTCCGCCGCGGCTTCCGCCTCGGCCGCCTCGGCTTCCGCCGCCGCCTCCGCCTCGGCGCGCTCGCGCTCCTCCCGCTCCCGGTCCTCGCCGGCCTCCTCGGAGGCGGGCTCCTCGGCCGGCGCCGGCTCCTCGGCCGCTTCGGCGCCGGACTGATCCGCGTCGTCCAGGGCGAGCCGCTGGCCGGGGAAGATCAGATCGGGGTCGCCGCCGACCGTGGCGCGGTTCAGCTCGTAGAGGGACTGCCAGCCGCCACCGACGTCGTTGGACTGGGCGATGCCGAACAGGGTGTCGCCGCTCACCACTTCGTACAGATCGCCGGTGTCGGCGGCCGGCGTCCGGGGGCGCGCGCGGGTCTCGGTCGCGGCCGGGGCCGCCTGGGCCGTCGGGGCGGCCGTCCGGGTCGTGCTCTCGGCCACGGGCGTCACCTCGGGGGTGACGCCGTCGCGGACCAGGCCCGCCACGTCGGAGCAGGCGGGCCAGGCGTCGGGGCCCTGGCCCGCGAGGACCTTCTCGGCGACGGCGATCTGCTGGTCGCGCGTCGCCAGATCGGCGCGCGGGGCGTACTCGGTGCCGCCGTACGCCTCCCAGGTGCTCTGGACGAACTGCAGGCCCCCGAAGAACCCGTTACGGGTGTTGATGTCCCACTGGCCGCCGCTCTCGCACTGGGCGACCTCCTCCCAGGTGTCGGCGGAGGCGGCGCCCGCGCCGCTCGCGCCGATCAGCGGGAGCGCCAGCCCCGCACCGCTCGCGGTGACGGTGAGCGAGGCGCGGGACACGGCACTCGGCCGGTAGCGACGGTGTCGTCCACGTGTGGTCATCGGCGGTTCCCTCCCCGAGCCGTCTGCACTCTGCGCCCCGTCAGATGAGATTCCGACCAAGGGAGTTGTACGGCGGAACCACGATATGGGCCGGGAAACCGCTCGGCAAGGGAGCACACACGGGTGCCATTGGCGCCGCCGGGACCCGGTGTTACGGTCGATGGGCTCGCCAGAAAACGGCACCAGGGAGCCATGAATGGAAGCCTTGTCGGATCTCGTCCCGCGCCGGGCCGGAGAGTTCGCCGTCGAGCCCCGGATTCCCTTCGACACCATCGAGCAGGCCGCCCACGCGGCCGACCGCTGCCCCATCAGTTGCGTGTGCACCGGCTCGACGGCCAACTGCCTCGCCACCGGCAACAGCGCGTTCGCCTGAGCGACGCCGTGCCGGGCTGGGACGGCGGAGATCTCGTCCGGCGGGCGCTGGCCGGAGCCCCGGTCGGCGCCCGCGCGGTCTCCCTGCGCACCGGGGCGGCCTGGGTCACCGTCGTGCCGGACGGCGTGCCGCTCGCCGCGCACGGCTGGAAGCTGCACATCTCCTCCCGCGCCGTGACCTTTCCCGCGCTGGCCGCCGTGCTGCTGCCGCGCCTGCTCGCGGAGCGCTGTCACTTCAAACTGGCCCGCTCCGAGGCGGCCCTGGCGCGCCTCAACAGCGGGCGGGACACCCCGGCCGCCGTCGGCAAGGCCGTCACCGTCTACCCCGGGCCCGCGCGGGTACGCGACCTCGGGCTCGCGCTGGCCGCGCTGCTGCGCGGCCACGAGGGACCGCGCGTGCTCAGCGACCGCAGGATCGCCGCCGACGCCCCGGTCTACTACCGCTACGGCCCCTTCATCGCGCGCTGGGTCCCGGGGGAGCGGGGCGGCCTCGGCATCCGGATTCCGGGGCCGGACGGCGAGTGGTTCGACGCGGTCGCCACCCTCGAATACCGGCGGCCGTCGTGGGCGGCCGACCCGTTCGGCGCCGGACCCGAGGACGCCGGAGCGGAGGGTGCGGGGAGCGGCGGTGCGGAGGGTGGCGGTGCGCCGCCGCTGGGCGGGCGCTACCGGCCGGTCCGGGGCATCCACCAGGCCGCGCAGGGCAACGTCTACCGCGCGGAGGACACCGCGACCGGACGGCCGGTCATCGTCAAGCAGGCCCGCGCGTACGTGGGGGAGGGGCGGCGGGGCGACGCGCGGACCCGGCTGCGCAACGAGCGCCGGGTGCTGGCGGCGTGCCGGGACCTCGCGGGTGTCCCCGCGTTCGTCGACCACTTCGCGCACGGTCCCGACGAGTTCCTCGTCACCACGGACGTGGGCGCGTTGAACCTTCTGCACCGGGTCCGCACCGGCGGCGCGCTGCCGGTCGGCGAGCTGCGCCGTGTCGCGCGCCGGATCGCGGGCACCCTGGTGGCGCTGCACGACCGGGGGATCGTCATGCGGGACGTCACACCGCGGAACGTGGTGCTGGGGGCCGGGCGGGCGTTCCTCGTCGACTTCGGGCTCTCCGCCCTCGCCGGCTTCCATCCGCCGGGCGGCACCCCGGGGTTCGCACCGCCGGGGCAGCTTCGTGACGAGCCGCCGGACCGCGCGGACGACTGTTTCGCGTTCGGCATGACGCTCGGCTACGCGGCGACCGGGATGCTTCCCCTCGCCGGGATCGCGGAACGGGCCCTGGCGCGGCGGCGCATGCTCCAGGGCCTCGGCGCCGCCGGAGCCGGGGCCGGCACGGTGGCGGCGATCGGCGGCCTGCTGGCCGACGACCGTGCCACGGCCGAGGCGGCGCTGCGGGACCTGGCCGCCGGCCGGTGGCCCGCCGGGCCCGGGCCGGCGCCGCCGGGCACCGCGCCCCCGCCGGACGAGCCCGTCGCCCGGCTGACGGAACGGGTGCTGGACCTGGTGCTGGCCGGCGTCGGCAGGTATCACCTGGACGGCGACGAGGCCGCCATCGGCTCGGTCGACGGCGGCCTCTACACCGGCAGCGCGGGCATCGGTCTGGAGCTCCTGCACCACCGCGACCGCCCCGGGGTGCCGGCCGTGCTGCGCCTGCTGGTCGCGCACGCCCGCGCGGCGACCGCGCGGATCGGGCCGGCCGAGGGGCTGTACGCGGGGACCACCGGCGTCGCGCTCTTCCTCGCCCACGCCGCCGCCGCCGGGTTCGGTACCGGCGAGGCGCCGCCGCCGGGCGCGCCGCCGGAGCCGAACGACGACGTCTTCAGCGGCGTCGCGGGCGTGGGGCTCGGGCACCTGCTGCTCGCCGACGTCACCGGGGACCCCGGCCACCTGGCGGCGGCCGGAGCACGGGCGGAACAGCTGCTGTCCCGCGACGGGCCGCGGCTGTCGGTGGCCGCTGACTCCGGGCTGCCGCCGGGCGCCGGAGTCGATCCGACCTTCGGCTACGCCCACGGGCTAGCGGGAGTGGTGGACTTCCTGACCGGGCTGGCGGCCCGGACGGCCGACCCGCAGGTGGGGGAGGCCGCCCTCGCCGGGGCCCGGCGGCTCGCCCGGCGGGCGGCCGAGCTGGCCGGCGCGGCGGCGGCGCCCTCGGCCGTTCCGATCGCGGCGTCGTGGTGTCAGGGACTGGCGGGCGCCGCGCGGGCGCTGGGGCACGCGGCCGTCGTGCTGGGCGAGCCCGAGCTCGACCGGGCCGCGCGGACGGCGGGCGCGGCGTGCGCCGCGTGGGTCCCCCGCATGGAGAACCTGTCCCAGTGCTGTGGTGCCTCGGGCGTGGGCAGCGCGCTGCTCGACCTCGCGGACAGCAGCGGCGACGACCGGTTCCGCGCGGGGGCGGAGCGGGTGGCCCGCCATCTGCTGGTGCGCAGCCACGGTCCGGACGCGGCGCCGGAGATGATCGACACCGAGGGCCAGGACGCGCCGCTCTCCTTCGGGATGGGCTACGCCGGAATCCTCGCCTTCCTGCGCGGGCTCAGCTCTCCCGGCGCACCAGATCCACTGCGGGCGGTGCCGGTGCGGGCTCCGCCGGGGACACCGGCTTCCCCCCGGCCCCGGCCCCGGCGGGACGCGGGGCGGCGGACTGCGTGACGGCGGACTGGGTGACGGCGGGCTCCGGGAGGCTCGGCGGCCGGCTCGTGGCCGGCTCCAGGATCTCCACCGGGGGACGAGGGATCCGGGGCGGGCGGAGCACCACCAGGATGATCGCCAGCAGCGCGCAGGCCACGATGCCGTCCATCCAGTAGTGGTGGCCGGTGGCGACCACCGCCAGTACGGTGATCAGCGGGTGGATCAGCCACAGCCAGCGCAGCCGGCTTCGCGTCGCCACGATCAGGGTGAGGGCGATGAGCACCGCCCAGCCGACGTGCATCGAGGGCATGGCGGCGAACTGGTTGGACATGGAGTCCGGGTCCGGCTTGTCATACACTCCGGGGCCGTAGATCGCGCTGGTGTCCACCATGTCGTCGGTCCGGAACAGCCGCGGCGGGGCGAGCGGCATCAGCAGATGCAGCACCAGCGCGGCACCGGTCAGCCAGGTGAGGACCCAGCGGAACCAGACATAGTGTCCGGGACGCCGCCAATACATATAGATGAGGAACAGCGCCATGGCCGGGAAGTGGACGGTCGCGTAGTACACGTTGATGGCGCGGATCAGCGACTCGCTGTGCAGCACCATGTCCTGCACCCATGCCTCGCTGGGCAGGTAAACGGCCCGCTCCAGGCTCCAGATCCGGTCCGCGTTCTCATACGCTTCCGAGAACTGGCCGTTGGCCGCGCGCCTGCCCAACTTGTAGCCCGTGTACAGCACGATGACGAGCAGCAACTCACGTATCAGCGGCGGCCTCGACGACATGGCGGACCGCTTTCGGCGCCGCGTGACGAAAGCTCGCTTGAGCACCTCTGGGCTCGGCATAGGCAGTATTCCCGAATGGCAGACGTGGCGGACCCCGGCCTGGCAGCGTGAACATTTCAAACGGTTCACACTTCGATCTTCTGTTCCCGCACAGAGTTTACGGTGTTCCCTGGACATCGCCACACGAAACCCGTCATGCCCGGGGCCTGACCGGAAGTCGGGCCAGGCCGCCCGCCGTTTCCCACAGCTCTTTCTGCCGCGCCGGGTCGCCGTGGGCGTCCGGACCGCCGCGTCGCCGATGGTGCCGCGCGGCGCGGGGCACCGTCCGGAGTCCACCATGTCGGTCGGTGTCCGCGACGCGGCGGCGCGGACCGCCTCCACGACCGCCGGGGTACGGCGGGCCCCCGGCCGGTGGTCGGCCCCCAGGCCGCTCCCGCGGCCCGCGCGTCCTCTCCGGGCGCGCCCGCGCCGGGGCCCCGGGTGGTCACGGGACGTTCTCGCGCACAGTGACTGGAGGTCACTCCCATGGCTTACAGTGGCGTCAGCCGCATTCTGGGAGGTTCATGTGACCGAGCCGTCCTCGTCCACCGGTAAACCCGCCCGCGTCTCCGCCCTCGCCGGGCTGCGCCCCGCTTCCTTCGGCGCCCGTGCCTCGGGCGACCGCCTGGCCCGTGTCCAGCGCTCCCCGCAGTACCGCGACGGAGCCTTCCGGAACGACCGTCCCGTACACATGGGCGGTCCGCGCGAGATGCTGCCGATGCTCCGGGACATGATGCGGCGGGCGGACCGGCTGCGCAGGTCGCCGGCGGGCAAGCTGCCCCTGGTCCGGCCCGCCGCCGTCGATCCGGACGACACGCCGGAATCGGGACTCCGGCTCACCTGGCTCGGACACGCCACCGTCCTGGCCGAGATCGACGGGCACCGGGTGCTGTTCGACCCGGTGTGGAGCGAGCGCTGCTCCCCGTTCTCCTTCGCCGGGCCCCGGCGGCTGCACCCCGTCCCGGCCGCGCTCGGCGAGCTGGGCCCGCTGGACGCCGTGGTCATCTCGCACGACCACTACGACCACCTCGACATGCCGACGATCCGTCGGCTGATCGCGACCGACGCGGTGTTCGCCGTGCCGCTGGGCGTCGGCGCCCACCTGGAGCGCTGGGGCGTGCCCGCCGCGCGGATCGCCGAGCTGGACTGGTGGGAGTCGGCCGCGGTGGGGGAGCTGACCCTGACCGCCACCCCCGGGCAGCACTTCTGCGGCCGGGGCCTGCGGGACCGCTTCCAGACGCTGTGGGCTTCCTGGGCCGTCGCCGGTCCCGAGCACCGGATCTACCACAGCGGGGACACCGGGTATTTCCCGGGCTTCGCCGAGATAGGTGAGCGGCACGGGCCGTTCGACGCCACGATGATCCAGATCGGCGCCTACAGCAGCGAGTACTGGCCGGATATCCACATGACCCCGGAGGAGGGCGTGCGGGCGCACGTGGACGTGTCCGGGGGCACCGCGCACGGGATCATGCTGCCGATCCACTGGGGCACGTTCAACCTGGCGCTGCACCCGTGGGAGGAGCCGGCCGAGCGGACCGTCAGTCAGGCCAAGAACGAGAACGTGACGGTCGCGGTGCCCAGACCCGGGGAGTCGTTCGAGCCGGCCGTGGGTCTCCCGGTCGACTCGTGGTGGCAGTCCGTCGCCGCCCGTCCGGCGACCGTTGACCCGGCGCCCGGGCCGGCGCCGATCGCCCGGCCGGTCGACGGCTGACGAGCCCCGTGGGACGGCACGTCGCCCCGCCCGCCTGGAGGACGCGGGCAGGGCGACGGGTCGGTGGGCGCGCGCCTACGCCAGATCGTCGGGCTCGGCGCGCAGCGGATCGTGTCCCAGGCTCATCAGCCGGTAGCGCCAGGCCGGCTCGGGCACCTCGCGGCGCGGACCGGTGGTGCGCTCGGTGCGCACCGTGTCCACCACGTCGTGCATCAGGCCGATGTCGGCGTCGGTGAGGTCCATCTGCCGCTTCCGCAGGATCGCCAGCACACCGCGACCCTGCTCGCTGCCCGCCCGCTCGGGCGGCTGTTCGCTCTCCTCGCCCGCGCTGCTGGTCCGCAGCCAGGCGGCGAGCTCCTGGGACGTCATGTTCACCGCGTTGTGGAACTCGGCCCACAGCGCGTCCATCTCGAACGTTTCGGCGTCGGCCATGATGCGCCTCCGGATTGCTCGTCGTGCCCCCGGCGAGTCCCCCCGTTCCGGCGGGGCAAACGTCGGGGTCGCCGCTCAGCGGCCCGCCATCTCCCGCACGTCCCGTGCGAGTCCCTTGTCCAGGGCCACCCGCACCAGCCCCGCCGTGAGCCGGGGCACCTCGTCCCCGGGGACCAGCTCGCCCAGCGTCTTCGGCGAACGCGGCAGCCCGACCCGCTCGGCGCCGTCCTGCGCCTTGTGGTCGATGTAGGGCGCGTACTCGGGCCACACGGCCTGCGCCTCCCGCAGGAAGATGTCCACGCCCATGGCGCCGATCCCGGGGAACTCACGCAGCCGGTCCGGCGCCCCCCCGCCGCGCAGCCGGCGCAGATCGCCGCCGTACTCACGCAGCGCCAGCTCGGCGCCCTGTCCCAGCTGGGTGGCCGTCCGTTCGTCGTAACGGCGATAGTGGCCCACGCCCAGCGCGTCGACGCGCTGCTGCCAGGTGGCCTCGGCCATGCGCTTCGGATCCCGCATCCCGGCGTCGAACAACGCCCGCGCCGCGGCGACCGCGACATCCGCTCTGATCCTGGCGGAGAGCAGGTGCGAGAGGACCAGCACCTGGTAGAGCGGCCCCGGCGTGTTCCGCAGCCGGATGCCCGCCTGCTCGGCGTAGGTCCGGCCGCACCGGTCCAGCAGTGCCCGCGCGGTCTTCTCGCGCTTCTCGCCCGTGCTTGTCGTGCCTGTTCTCGCCATGATTCCAGTCGCCCGCCTCAATCGGTCCCCGGCCGTTCGCTCTTGGGCCCCCGCCCGCGCTCCGTGCGCGGCCCGCGCGAGCGCCACTTCGGATCCCGCTGGAGGTCGGCGTTCGCCTCGTCGTTGGCATGCTGGTCCGGAACGCCCTGGCTCTCGGCGTCCTTGCGGCGGTGGGCACGGTGGATGTCGTACTTCTTGCTGCCCGGTTCAGGCATTCTGATCACCTCGCGCCCCGGGTTCCCCACCACCACCCCGCGAAACAGCCGCCCAGCGTCCCCGGCGCGCCGGTCACCCGCGTCCGAACAGCTCCACCTCGGCGACGGCCGGGCCGCGGTCGGGGCCGTCGCCGTACGCGGCGTCGATCGTGAGCACGACGCGGGTGACATCCGTGCCCCGCACGTCGAACCGCTGCTCCCCGGCCTGGTCCCGGAGGGCGATGGTCCCGGTATCCCTGCCGCCTTCCACATCGACGAGCGTCACGGTGATCCGGGCCGGACGGGCCTGCGACAGGAACTCGTCCTGGTTCGCCGAGATACCGGCAGTGACGATCACCTGCCGGAGCTGCACCGGCTCGGTGAATCGTGCCTCCAGGGACTCACCGGCGCCCGATCCGGCGGCGGGCGCCCAGTACCGGTTCCTGAGGCCGTCGCAGGCGTTGCCGGCCGGATGCCCGGACGCCTCGCTCGAAGCCCGGCAGTCGTCCGGACTGAGCGGCTCCACCTTCTCGGTCCGGTCGCGGACGAAGGAGAAGGCGTCCGAGATTTGCGCCCGCGTGAACCAGGCGACCGCGGCGAGGGCCAGCAGGATCAGCGGCAGTGCCAACCGGGGCCGCCTCCGCCCCGGCCGTGCGGGCCGGGTCCCGGCGGCCGGCGGACGAGCCGCCCGGCGCGGCAGGAGCCGGCGCCACCGGGGGAGCGGGGGGCTCGGATCGGCCCGCGGCGGTGGGGCGTCGAGGGGCTCGCCGCACCGCCCGCACAGGGTCCGGCCGGGCGGATTGCCGGCGGCGCACCGGGGGCAGGGGCGGTCGGCCGGCGCAGGTGGCGCGCCGGGCGGCGGAACCCCCGGCTGTGCGGGCGGGCCGGGCGGCGCCTCCGGACGGTGGTCCGGCCCCGAGCCATCGGCGCCGTCGGAGAGGTCGTCGGGCCGTCTGGGGGCCACCGGGACCGGCTCCGGCACCCCCGGCTCCGGCTGAGGCCCGGGCCTTGTCGGCAGCGGCGCGGGCACCGGCACGTGCGCGGGACCGCCTCCGGGCTCAGCACCGCCCCCGGCCGGGAGAACGGTCGGCCGGTCCGGCCGCGGGCCCGGCCCCTCCTCCCATTCCAGGAACGCCTGGCACGACACGCAGAACTGGGCCCCCGCCGCGTTGCGGTGCCCGCAGTCAGGACAGATCACGGCGCACCACCGCCGCCCGTCGCCTCCGCCGGGGGAAGGATCTCCACCCGGTACGTGACATGGGCGGGCACCTCGGCGGCGATCAGTCCCTCCAGCCGCACCCGGTCGACGGCCTCCGGCTCGGGCACCCGCAGCCGGACCCGCACCCACGGCTGTGCCGATCCGGGCAACTCGGCCGCCGGGGACGCCGACCACGCCGTGCTCCCGCTCTCCTCGATCTCCGGCTCGGTCCCGGTCTCGACCCGCACCGCCGCGGCCAGTCCCAGCCGGGTGCCCCGCCGCCGGTGCCGGACGACGGCACCGGAGACGACCGCCCGGCGCTGGGTGGCCGGGCGGTCGGCGTCCACCTCGACCGAGACCCACTCGGCCAGCCACGCGACGAAGTCCTCCGGCGCGGTGCGCGGATGGAGGTACGCGGGAAGGTTGTCCAGCGTGAGCAGCACCGGCGCCAGCACCTCGTCCAGGGCCTCCAGGAAACGGCGGAGGAAGTCCTGATCCCCGTAGACGGCGGGGAGCCGCTGGATCAGCGGATGGGGCGTCGGCAGCCCGGGAACGAGTGCGCGCATCTCAGTCCTGCCTCACCCGGAGCTGGTGCTCGTAACTGAACACCAGCGCGTGCCGGTCCAGATCGATCCTGGTCGTCGCCTCCGCCCGCTGCCCCGTCACCGGATCCGCCGGGAACAGCCGCACGTCCTCGGCCAGATCCACGCCGGGCACCTGCTGGAGCACCGCGAACACCTCACCCGAGTGCACCGGACGCCCGAACGGCCAGCCCTCCCCGTCCGGGCCGCCGGTCAGCGGGTTGAAGTACCCGTACAGGGCGGCCAGTGCCGCGTCGCGCAGCCGCTCGGCGGTGGCACCGCGCTCCGGGCGGACCGAGGCGACGACGGTCACCCCCTGGTAGTACGGCGGCGCCACCAGCACCCGGGCCCCGATCGGGCGCCGCTCGTCCAGATGCCGCGAGATCCTCTTCAGCGTGGCCTCCGGCGGCATCAGCTCCTCGAACCGGACCCGCCCCTGCTCGTCGCTGCGGCCGGTCGGCACCACCAGCAGCCGCACCCCGCCCGCCTCGGCCGGGTCCCCGGTGACGTCGCCACCCCGCTCCTCACCCGCCGGCACACAGCAGACCCGGGCGGCATCCGGCGCGACCTCCCGGGCGAGCCGCTCGTAATCCCCCGGCACGACGGCCCGGGACAGGGTCCGCAGCGTCATCGGCCCGCGTCGGCGCGCCTCCTCCACGGTCTCGCCGTCGACGCCGCCCAGCGCCGGACGGCGGTTCTCCACCCGCGCCACGAACGGCAGGGAACTGCGCAGCACCCGCAGCGCGCCCCGCGCCACGTTGCCCCGGCGCCCGCCGCCCGTGCGGTAGCTCCGCACCCGGACCGTGGCACCTTTCGGCGGCAGCACGCCGTAGCCCCGCACGGTGCCGTCCCGCTCGCGGACCGCCGGGCCGAAGTCGACCTGGCCGGAGTTGGGGTCGAGGGTGAAGTGCCGGTCGCGCACCGTGGAATGGGCGAAGTGGTCCACCCGCGTCCACTCCACCCAGCCCCTCTCATCGGCCAGTTCCACGACGAACGGCTCCTCGTCCAGCACCACCGGCGGCCGGGCGACGCGGAAGCTCTGTCCCGGCATATCGAGGGCGTGGGCGTCGACCCGCGCCGCCCGCCGCTGAAGTGGGAGGCGTGGGACGGGAACACGTGGGCGGCCTGCGAGGTGGAGAAGGACGACACCGGCGGGTTCAACAAGGCGGGCGAGGTCATCCTGCACATGCTGCGGGAGCACGCCGCCTCGGTGGTGGCCCGGCAGTCCGGCGGCTGGCTGCGCTGCCGACTGCTCCAGGCCGCGCCGGACCAGCCGACCTATGTCGCGTCGCCGACCGTGCGCCGGGCGACCGCGTTCACCATCGGCGGCACGGTGGCGGCCGTGCACGCGGAGACCATCACCGGGGAGATCCTGGGACTTTCGGAGGGCTGCTGTTCGCCAGGCGGCTGCGGAGAGGTCGTGTAGCGTTGGTGCTCGGGTAAGTCGTGCCGCATTGCTATCTTCCGATCGTCTCTAATATCTGACGCTGCTCACATGAAATAAAACCCTGCCGAGGCCACAAAGGCTTCGGCAGGGCGCCAGATACTGGCCCGGTGCGTCAGGCAGGCAGCAGGTCGTTGGCCTTGACGCAGGCGATGAACGTGTTCCAAGCACGAGTGGGAATGACCAGGGTGGGGCCGGTGCGGGTTTTCGTGTCGCGGACGGGGATGATGCCGGGGATGCCGTCTGCGACCTCGACGCAGTTGCCGTTGCCGGCCGTGTAGCTGCTCGTGCGCCACCCGGCATCGGCAAGTGCAACCGTGTTCAGGCCCGTCGGCTCGCTCATCTCAGACCAGCTCTTTCTCGATACGTCGTAGCAGCTCAACGCTATCTTCCGTCGAGAGAGCGGCGGCGGACAAGTTGTTGAACATCCTGTTCAGACGCCGTAGCGCGATGGGCTCGTCGCGGAGACTCGTCGTGTTCTCGGCGGACTCGGTGAAGGCGACGTCGGGGGCGGCATCCGTCGCTGAGGAGAACAGGATGAAGGCTCCCGTGCTGGCACCCTTCTCACCCGCTTTGAACGGGATGACCCGAAGGTTCACGTTGGGTAGCGACATGACCTCCACCAACTTCCTGAGCTGGGCCCGCATCACGGCTGCTCCGCCTACCTCGATGCGGAGCGCTGCTTCGGTCACGATCCCGTCGAAGACCAGCGGATCCTTCTCACGCAGCCTTTCTTGTCGGCGCAGGCGGACCTCCACCAGGCTGTCGACTTGATCGGGCCCCAGGGCAACGTAGCTGCTGCCCGTAACGGCACGGGCGTAGTCCGCGCTTTGGAGCAGCCCGGGGATCAAGAGAGGCTGGTACTCACGTCCTTCGGCGGCCTCGGCCTCGTAGGACAGGAACTCGCTGTAGTTCGCGCTGATCACGTCGTTGTAGATGTGCCACCACGGTGGCACCCGCTGCCTACCTCGCTTGAAGAGTTCAGCGAGGACCTCCCGCTTCGTGTCGTCAACCTCGTACAGCTCCATGAGCGCGTCGAAGTCCTTGCGTGTGCAGGTCCTCTTGCCGAGTTCGACGCGGCTGACCTTGGAGCCATGACAGCCCAGGTGGCCGCCCACCTCCTCCGCAGTCAGCCCTGTGCCATCGCGCAGCAGTCGCAGCTCCGCCCCCAGCTTCCTTCGTGCCGTGAGAGGGCTGCTGCTTGAGACAACTGCCATGTCAGTGTCCTTCCTTGTACGTTCGGGCGTCGGTGAGCGGGCCCATATCGGTCAGTTGGGCGAACGTTCACCTTGGGGAGTGGAGCCGGGTTCGCGATTGGCATCGTGCCAGTCACGGACTTGACGCCGCGACTCGGCGGCCAACATCATAGCCAGCGTCACGGATTGCGCCAATTCGGTGACTGGTCGTTGAGCAAGTTTGTCGGGAGGGTCCATGGCAGTGCCCGTACTTCCCATCGTTGAGGAACCCCATCTCGTCGCCTGGGACTTGACGGCCCGGCCCTGCGAGATAGGGCAGTGGCGTGACACCACCGCCGACGTGCTCAAGCGGTGGGACGCGGCCCCCGACGCCATCGACTTCGCGTGCCTCGGCGTTACCGAGCTGCTGGTCAACGTGGGGCAGCACGCCGGTGATCCACGGTGCCGTCTCGTCATCCGGCGGCGTCAGGGCTCGTTGTACCTCCTCGTCAGGGATCGGTCGGCCGTTCTGCCGGTCCTGAGCGAGCCGGACTGGACCGCCACCAGCGGGCGCGGGCTGTGGCTGTTGCGGGAGATGGCCGGGGCGCTCGGTTGCCTCTTGACCTCCGCGCCCGGCAAGTGGGTGTGGGTCCGCTATGACGCGCCGGGCGCGTTCGTGTCCGAGCAGCTTCGTCCGCGTGTACGCCAAATCAACGCGGCGAGTGTCGCCAACCTCCTGAGCAAGGGCGGTGGCCAGTGAGCAGCCGGAAAGCCTGTGCCTCGGCCGCTCTCCTCCGTGCCGTCGAGCAGGCCCGGGAGGAGCTTGACGGCGTGTACGCGGCCCACGGGATTACCCAGGAGATCGATCCCGTCACCGGGCAGCGTTCCCACCGGCTCGTCGCGCCGGAGCGCTGGACCACGGACGACGCCCGCCGTTTCGCGCAGGCCGTCCAGCGGGCGGTCGAGCACCTCCGCCCGCAGGTGAGTTGTGGCGACTGAGAAGCGCCGCGTCGGCGTCGGCGCCCGGACGTGGGACAAGTCGCAGGTGGAGGGGCACACCAGCGAGGGTGCTATGGGCGATGCTGGGGACACGGCTGCCGAGAAGGTGTCGATCTCGTTCGATCCGGAGACCATCGAGCGGGCGCGTCGTGCCGCCATGAGAGCGGGCATGACGCCGTCGACCTGGATAGACCAGGCGGTTCGGCATCAGGCGGACCTGGATGAGGTCCGTGCGGCGTTGGAGGAGCAGTTCGCCGAGCACGGCGAGCCGTCCGAAGAGGATCGCGAGTGGGCTCGTCGGGTCATGGCCGATTGCCGGTGTTGGCGAACCCAGCCTGCTCGATCACAGCGCCCACCGCTCGGCATGACAGACGGCTTCTCAGCCACGCTTACGCCTGGATCCACCGCCTCAGTGCCTCGACCGTGTTCTCCGGCGCGGTGTTGAAGCACAGCCGGATCCCGGGCGCCGCGTCGCTGAGGACGTTGACCAGCCGCTCGAACAGCAGGGTGTTCTCCGGCAGCATGCGCACGCCACCGCCGATCATCGCCAAGCCGAACGCATGCTCCTGAAGATGCTCCCGGACGGTCGCCTCGGCGCGGTCCGGAGAGGTGTCGATCAGGCACGGGACAGCATCGAACCCCGCCTCACGCAGCGCCGCGTTCCCGGCCTCGATCCGGGCGGTGAGCACCGCCTCGTCGAGACCGTCGGGCATCCGGCTGTAGTCGAGCGCACTCGGATGCAGCCCGATGGACAGTACCTTCGTGTCCCTCGGCAGAGGAGTTGACGTCGTCGGCCGGCCCATGGGCGGTGCCCTCTCTGCTCGCGTCGCGCTGATCTTTCCGGTGTATCACGGAAGCCGGGCAGAGGGCCCTCTCAGCCCGGAATCCCAGATGGTCTCCGCCAGCACCCTGCGCTGACGACCCCCCGCCCCTCAACACCAACGAACAATTGCCCGGATCCCTATCAAGAGGCCCTGAAGCCTTGTTCCGGGCCCGCGCGATCACCTGATCGGGCAGCCCGTTCGATCACGTCGCCCACCGCTCGGTATGAGGATGGCTTCTCGGGCCGTTCAGCGGGCGGTCGATTGCATCCGCCCGCTCCGGGCCCTGGCGGCGGCGAGCCGTAAGGCCCCGGCACAGGTCACGTTCCCTCGGTCCAGAACTGTCCGAGCCGTGCGATGGCCTCTTCTTTGCTCAGCTTCGCGACCTCAGCCTCGGTGAGTCCGACGCGGTGGATGAGGAGGTGAACGAGGTCGGCGGGCAAGGCCGCGTCAGGTGGGATGGGTACCCCTCGGTCGGGCTTGGTCCCATCGCGTACGCAGGCCCAGAACTCCTCCTCTTCGACTCCGAGTTGGTCGCCGAGGATGTGGTTCCAGAGGGCCGGTCCGTAGTCGGTGCGGTCGGCCGGATGGGAGACCCGAGTGCGGAGAAGGCGTCCATCGGGGAGGTCGAGCTCGTAGGTCACATGGTGCGTGCCTGAGCGACCGCGTGCGTCGCGTACTCGGCGCCAGCCCTCGATCCGGCAGAAACGGTCGTGGTCCTCCCGCGTCGGCTGCGGCCATTTCACTGTGTGGTCCCCAGGATCCAGGCGCGCACCTGGTCATCGTCACTGAGCCCGATCAACTGCACCAAGCTCCAGTTGTCGCGGTGATTCGGGGTGTCGGCCAGGTGATCCTGCCAGTCCTCGGCGTACTCGCGCAGGGCATCCACCAGTTCGGTGATCGCCTCGTCGAAGGTGGTGCCATCCGCTGCCACCGGCAACCCGGGGATGAACGCCGACCAGCCGCCGGCCTCCGGCACGACCTGCGCGTGGAGCGTGCAGATCCGTGAGAGCGCTTGGCGCAGACGCTCGACGGCGACCAGCGCCGTGAGCAGGCCGTCACGGCGGACCGTGGCCACCCGGCCACGCTCGGCCGCGTCAAGCAGATCCTTCAGGTGTGCGCGGGCTTCGCTGTAGCTGTCGTAGTGCACGGCCGACACGTCCGTACCTCCCTCTCTCCTCGGGAGTGTCCTCCCGGGGTTTCGGGTACGTCAAGTACGTCACGTACGTGTGCCTGGCTGTAAGGGGGGTGGGTGGTGGATAGGGGTCACCAGCGGCCGATCTCGAACCTGGCCTCGTTCGGGCTGTCCACGGGCCACGGCGGTACAGTCGCCGCGACCACCCGCAGTCCCTCAACTCCCGCTCGGAACTGGAACGTCGTGCCCAGCGGGATGGTCAGGCAGATCCCCGGCTCCAGCGTCGTGATCTCCTCGCGGCCGTCCTGGCTGCGCCACATCTCGCCCGCCCCCGAGACGACGAACCAGATCTCCTCCACGGTGGCGTGGGACACCGCTTTCGCGGTCTGTCCCGGTGCGAGCTCGAACTGGGCGAAGCTCGCCGCCCCGGGAAGCACGCACAGCGGCCGTACCGCCGAACCGTCTGGCGCGGTGATCTCGGGAGCCTGATCGAGACGTATGGTCGTGAAGCGCTCAGTCATGATCCCCACGATAGGGAGTGCGAAAGCACGCCCATAACCTCCCCGCCCTCGCCCGATCCGCTCCTCCGCCCCGCCCGGGCGGGCACTGTCCCGTCTCCTTCGATCTCGCTGAGCCCGACACGATCGACGAGCAGGTGTACGAGGTCGACGGGCGCCGCAGCCGGGGGGGGTGCCTCTATGTTTTTCGTCAAGGGAGGCGTGGGGTTCTGGGTTCGTAGAAGGTGCCGTCGCGGAGCATGGCGAAGAGGACGCTGATGCGGTGGCGGGCGAGGCGGAGGAGGGCTTGGGTGTGGGTCTTCCCCCGGTCCCGGCATTTGTCGTAGTAGGTGCGGGAGGCGGGATCGTGGAGGGCGGCGAACGCGGAGAGGAACATGGCCCGTTTGAGTTGCCGGTTTCCGCTTCTGGGTGCGTGTTCGCCGTGGATCGAGGTCCCGGACGACTTGGTCGTGGGGGCGAGTCCGGCGTAGGAGGCGAGGTGGGCGGCGCTGGGGAAGCTGGTGCCGTCGCCGACGGTGACCAGCAGGACGGCGGCGGTCCTGACCGCGACCCCCGGCATCGAGGTCAGGACCTTGGAAAGAGGGTGCTCCTCCAGCAGGGCTTTGATCTGGGCTTCCAGAGCGCGGCGCTGTTCGTGGACGGCGGCCAGGGAGCGGGCCAGGGACGGGATGACGACGTCGAGAGTGCCGGTCCCGGGAACGACGACGGTCTGTTCGTCGAGCGCGTCGAAGACCTCGTCGATCAGCCGCTGGGCCATGCGCGGGGCCTTGGGCCGGATCACCTCAACGAGCCTGCGCCGACCGGCCTTTCGCAACGCGGACGGGGAACCGTAGCGTTCCAGCAGCCAGGTCACGGCCTGGTGGTCCAGGCGCGGCCCGAGCACGCGTTCCAGCGAGGGGTGGAACTGGGTGAGCAGGCCGCGTATCCGGTTGGAGGTGCGGGTGGCCTCGGCCGCGAGGTCCTGGTCGAAGCCGACCAGCACGGTCAGCTCGGCGGTGATCTCGTCGGTGAGTTCCAGCGAGCGCAGGGTGTGCGGCATGGTGCGGGCGGCGTCCGCGATCACCGCGGCGTCCTTCGCGTCGGTCTTCGCCTCGCCCGGGTACAGGTCGGCGATCCTTCGCATGGCCAGGCCCGGCAGGTAGGCGACCTTGCAGCCCGCGTCGCGGGCGACCGTGAGCGGGAGGGCTCCGATGGAGGCGGGCTGGTCGACGATCACCAGCACGGTTCCGAACTTCGCCGCGAGCTTGTCGAACACGGCCCGCAGCTTCGGCTCGCTGTTGGGCAGCTGCTTGTCGAAGACCTTCTTGCCGGCCGGAGTCAGCCCGTGCCCGTGATGGGTGCTCTTGCCGACGTCCAGGCCGAGGAAGACGCCCACGTCGTCGATGTCGTACAACCCGTCCTCCCGAACAGGGCTCGTGCGGTGCTGGCCAGGGCGATGGCGCCGTACGTGCGCATCCACGTTATGCAGACCTGCCGCCCGCAAGCGGCCGGGCATTGCGCCAGGCCGGGCGGTGGTCGGACCTCTCATCAGCGTCTCCAACGGCACCCCACGGGCCCGGTGACACCACCCCCCAGGTCATGCGTTCGACAGAGGGGAACAGTCATGCCGGGCCCGGAGGCCAGCGGTCCTCTTGCAGGACCGCGAAGAACATAACGGGGGGATGCCATTGGACGCGTGCGGGGACGTGAGTAACGCCCGCGTGGCCGTTCGCGCTCCCGGTGGTTGGGCGAGCGCCGTGGCGGCGT
Organism: Streptomyces sp. NBC_01803; assembly: GCF_035917415.1. Taxonomy (NCBI): domain Bacteria; kingdom Bacillati; phylum Actinomycetota; class Actinomycetes; order Kitasatosporales; family Streptomycetaceae; genus Streptomyces; species Streptomyces sp. NBC_01803. The sequence goes on along the minus strand of NZ_CP109073.1, from coordinate 688,931 downwards.
TGAGCAAGCGGACGCAGTAGGCCGTAAGTTGGGCGCGGTCGGCTGGGAGGGTGCCCCGGCGGACGCTTTGCTCGTCGTGGAACGACACCATGGGCATGGGCCATCTTCGCCGTTTGGAACACATCCGCACTCTCCTGCGCGCACGGGAAGGGGTGGAGGCCGCGGACACTCGGTTGTTCTGCTTCAGCGGGGGCGGCTTCACTGATGAGCTGCTGGCCTGCGCCGACGGTGATGCGGCTGTTCAGCTCATCGACCTGGACCGGCTCTACAACGGAGCATGACCCACCGCCGGGATCGATGTCGGCTGGGCCCTCCGGTCGGGCTCCTTCCGGTCCGAGGGACAACGCGCGTCGCTCGGTCCCGCGCGTGATCGGCGGCACTCGCTCCCTGGAGGCGCCGTTATGATCGGGGCAGGGCTGCCTCCCCCCTTCGCGGGGCGGACGGTGGGAGGGGATCCTGGTCCCGACTTCCCTTTGGACAGGCCGGGTTGGTGAAAGCCACCCACTGCGGGTGACGACCTGCTGGAATGGTGGCTCGCACCGGTGGGCAGTGATCGTGAGGGCGGATGGTGGGGCTTGACTTCGGGCATCATCTCGGGTTGCCCGAGGCGCTGCCCGCGTTGCCTTTGGCCCCGCTGGCGGCCCGCTACCAGGAGCTGCTCGCTCGGCAGCACGCCCTGGGAATGCGGCACATCGGCGAACTCCTCATCGCGCGCGGCGGACGGCTGCGCGTGCTCGACGGGGTGTACGTGCCGCGCGCCCCCCGTGGCTGGCGGCGTGTCGATGGTGGCGAGCTGAGTCGGTTGCGGTCGGAGGCGGCCAGTGCCGACGCGTCGGCGCTGCTGCGGCAGTTGGAGGAGATGCACGGCCGGGACCCGACCGCGCTGCGACGCGTGTTGCTCTATCAGCTGGTCGAGCTTCTCCAGAACCATCCGCAGGGCGGGCGGCCGGCCACCGCGGTCTTGCTCGGCGTCGATCGGGGAGAAGCCGCGGCGCTGGTCCACGCGGCGGGCGTACGGCTTCGGCTGAACGCACGACAGCGGGCCGCCGCCGAGGGGTTGCAGGACGAGTGGGAGCGCGGACGGTTACGCGCGGCTGCCCGCCTCGCGGCCGAGCTGCCGGCCGACAGTGGCCAGGACCCGTTTCTCCGGGGGCTGTTGCGACAGGTCACCGCGCTCACACACGAGACGGAGGCCGCCCTCGACACGGCGCGCCGACTTGAGCGCGAAGGTGACACGGCAGCGGCGCGCGACCGCTATCTGCACGCCGCCCGGCTCACGGCCGACTCCGTCCAGGCGCTGCGCGGGCTCGTCCGTACGCATCAGCCCGCTGGGAGCGCCCCAGGACCTCTGGCCGTCGAACTCGCCCCGGACTCTGTCGGGTTGATCTGGGCCCCAGTCGGCGACACCGACGGCGAAGGCGGCACAGGCGGCACAGCCGTCACGGCATGGCGGGTCATCAGGATCGTTCGTGCTCCGGGCCGTCGTCCGGGGTCGTTGACCGTCGTCCACAGACAGGTGCGGACCGGCTCCGCACGGGACACCCAGCCTCCGCTCGGCGGCACGGTCCGTTACGCGGTCTTCCCCCTGCGCGATGAACTCGTCGACGGCCCGCCTCTCGTGTCCGGGAAGCTGCTCGTCGCACCGGAGGTGTCCGGGCTCCGGCTCACCGATGGCAGGGAACGCATCGAAGCCGTCTGGACGCGGCCTCCGGGGGCCGTCGGCGTCCGCGTGGTCCTGACCGGGCCCGACGGCCGTGCCAGGGAAGTCGGCGCCCGGGACGACGGGTTCACCGAGCGGGGGCTGTCACCGGGCAGGCATCAGGTGTGGGTCCGCTGCTGTTACCGCGCCCCGGACGGCCGGGACGTCGAGTCGCCGGGCATCGAGCGGCAGGTCACCGTCGATCCCTGGCCGTCACCGGTTCGCGAACTCACCGTCACGGTCAGGGACGGAGGCGTACGGTTCGCCTGGAGCGGCGCCGAGGACGCTGATGTGCGCCTGGTCGAGTGGCCCGGAAACGCGCCGCTACCGGGGACGGAACTCCCAAGAGAATACGCCGAGTTGCCAGCCCCTCTCGCGTGGCGGCGGGCTGCCGGGGGGCTTGTGCCGCCGCCCGGCGCACTGGTTGCTGTCACCGCGGTATCCCTGCGCGGTGAGCATGCTGTGGTCGGACCGAGTGTCCATATTGAGGCACCGCGCCCGGTCGGTGCGCTGGCCGCAGAGCGTACCGCCGACGGTCTCGCCCGGGTCACCTTCGACTGGCCCCCGGAGGCGGGGCAGGTGACCGTGACAACGGAGCAGGACGGGCGGCGCACCGTGTACCACGTGGCGCGCAGCGTGTTCCTGCGCGAGGGCCTCTACCTTCCGGTCGGCCCGTCCGCGGTGCAATTGAACGCGACCGCCGCGCCCCGTACGACCGAGGCGACCGTCATCCCTCCGGCCGGCGTCGAGATCGTTCTGCCCGCCGACATCGCCGTCGCGTACCAGGTGATTCCCGGGCCGCGCCGCCCGCTGCGCCGGAAGCCGGCCACGGTGCGGGTCTCCCTGTCGTGCCCGGACGGCGAACCGGCGTCGGAGCTCCCGGAGTTCGTCCTCGTGGCGCGCTCCGGCGACGGTGTTGCCCCGGTCCGGCCGCGCCACCCCGCCGACGGCACGACCGTGCTGCGGCTGAGCGGTGCCGAGCTGCACCGGGCCGGCACTGTCGAGCGTGAGATCACCCCCGGCGCCTGTCGGCCTCCGTACGCCCTGCGCGGCTTTCTGGTCGGCGGCAGTGCCGCTTCCGTGCGCCTCGAAGATCCCTCTCCCACAACCCTGGTGGTGCGCTGAACATGACGACCGTCGTGTGCCCCTACTGCTTCGACCGGGCCCCGGCCGCACGGCTGCCGTACCGCTGTCTGATGACGGCCACCGGCGTCCGCGGCGGCAAGCCCTGCGATGCCGAACGCGACGATGTCTGGGCCGAGTTCATGGGTCCGAGCGTGCCGCCCGCGCTACGGATGCGGGGCCCGGTCTTCCCGCCGCCCCGCACGCTCGGCGGGCTGCGCCCCGGGCCGGGCAGCGGTGGTTCGCGTGCGGCCTGCCCGGGCTGCGGGGTGTCCACGCCGGTCCGGGTCTGCCGCCGCTGCCACAGCGACTTCCCCAGCGACTACTGCGAACAGGACAGCCGCATCATCGCGCTGGTCGGCGCGAAGGCGTCGGGCAAGAGCACCTACATTTCGGTGCTCGTCAACGAACTGCGCAACCGGGTAGGTCGCGCCTACGGTGCCTCACTTGCCGCGATGGGCAGCGAAACCCAGCGCCGCGACCGGGAGATGGCCGAGGACCTCTATGACCGGCTGCGGCTGCCCGCGGCCACCCGCCCCGCCGCTCTGGGCTTCAACGACCCGCTGCTGTACCGGCTGAGCCTGCCCCGCAGAAGGCGTCTCGGCGACGGCAGCCGACACACCGCGCTGGTCTTCTTCGACGCCGCGGGAGAAGATCTGGGAAGCGCCGCAGCGATGGACCGCTACACCCACTATCTCGGCGCCGCCGACGGTATCATCCTGCTGGTCGACCCGCTGCAGCTCGGTTCCGTACGAGATCAGCTGCCGCCCGGCGAAGGCGCCGTGCCCATGGTCGAGACGCCCCCGCAGCAGATCGCCGCGGATCTCGCCGCCCAGCTGCGCGCCCACGGCCGCGGCGGTTCGCGTGGCCGGGTCACCACGCCGATCGCCGTGGCGGTGACCAAGACCGACATGCTGCGGCCGATGATCGGCTCGCACTCGCCACTGCTGCGCAACGCCTCCCACCAGGATGGGACGCTCGACGAGGACGACCGGCTGACCGTGCACGAGGAGATGCGTTCACTGATGGAGAGCTGGGACTCCGGCGCGCTCTGCCGACAGCTGGAGCGGGAATTCGCGTCACTCTCGCTCTTCGGGCTGTCGGCGCTCGGCTCCCCTCCGTCCGCCCAAGCCCCGTCCGACGCCCCCAAGTCGGGACCACAGCCGATGCGCATCGAGGACCCGTTGCTGTGGCTGCTCGGGCTGCGCGGTCTCCTCCCCGTACGCAAACCCGGTAGAACCGGCACGACCGGCAAACTCGGCAGGACCGCGAGCGAGAGGGCCGGATCATGAGCCTGACCCAGCTGCACTACACCTCGGCCCCGCCGGGGCCCGACGGTTCGGGATTCCGCTTCACCGCGGTCACCCCCGGCGCACCGCAGTCGCTACTCAGGGAAGCGGAGCAGCTCATCGGGTACGAGCCGCCGCGAGACGCCGCACCGCGCCCCACGGCCGCCGAACTTGACTCGTTCCCCGAGGCGTTCAGCCACAGCCTGCTGTCCGACGGCAGTCGGCTCCTGGCCCGAACGGTCTACACGGGAGCTGACTACAGCGGGCGCTGGGGCAACTTCCACGCGCATGCCGTGCATCTGCCTGCGGGCACGGCACTCCCCGGTGGCGCGCTGCCCATCACCGCCTGGGGCTCACCGCGGTGGGCCGCCAGTACCCCGGACGGAGGAGTGCCGGAGCCCCTGGACTCGCTGGCGGCTCCGGGGCGCCTCGACCGGGACGGACTGATCGGGTTCGCCGCCTCCCGCGCGTCGTGGCTCGCGGACTTCTTCGCCGATCTGCGCAGGCTGAGCGAGGACGAGTCCGCGCCGCAGCTCGTCGTCGTTGAACGGGACAGCGCCGCCGTGGCCCGGTGGATCGCGCTGGCCAGCACCGTACTGCCGCGGGAGAACGCTCACCGGCTGACCTTCACCACCTACACGCGGCGGCCCCAGCTCGCCCGGCAGCAGATCCTCGGGGTACTGCCCGAGGACGGCCGGGACCTGGCCGCGCACGACCATCGCTACCGCGTGCACGACTGCACCGGCCGCGCGTCCAGCACGCGGACGGCGGACGCCTGGGCGCGGATCGCCGCGCGCGTCTGGCTGGGCAGGGCACCCGAGCTGTTCAAGGCGGCGGCCGCGCTGCCGGACGGCCACTTCGCGCCCGGCCCGCTCGCCGTCGAGGCACTGTGCGCCGGCCTGGAGCTGAACGCCGACGGCCGCACCGCGGCGGCCGACTGGGCACAGCACCACGCGGACACGCTGGGCGGCAACCGGCTGCACCGGCTCGTGAACGCGCTGGGCGCGCCCACCGGGAACCGGACGGCGGCAGAGACGGCTGCTCTGACGCGGCTGTTCGCGGCGCTCGACGGCAGGCTGCCGGTCAGCACGATCGCGCCGCTCGCCGCCCTCGTGCTGACCGTCGCCGTCCGCTCGCCCGGCGCCGGGACGGAGGCCGGGACCGGCCTCGCGGTCCTGCGGCGAGTCACGCTCACCGAGGATCTCAGGCGGCGCCTCGCCGCCGAGCTCGGCCCCGATCTGCGCGCGGGCGTCGCGGACACCGGCAACCGCTCTTCGCGGTCGGCGGAACTGCTGTGCGTCGCGGACACGCTCGGCGTGGACTGTGCGGACCTTCTGCCCGACGTGGCGCATCGGCTCTCCGTCGCCCTGCTCGCGGACCCGGACTCGGCGCGCACGCCCGCCGTACGCTTCGCGCTGGAGGACCGCTTCGACCTCCGCGCCGCGTTGCTGGCCGAACTCGACTTCCTCGCCCAGGGCGACCCGCCCGCCGCCGCCCGGCTGCTTGCCAGGGTCCCGTTGCCGTTCACCGAGAGCCAGGCCCTGCCGCACCTGCGGATGTGCGCTGAGGCTCCTCGGGTGGCGGCGGCCCGCGGCGACCGTGTCACCGTCCTGAACGCCGTCCTGCGGGCCGGCCGGGTCTCCCCGATCGCCGAGCCGACGATGCTGCGCACCGCCGTCCGACTGGTGTGGGACGGCGATCCGCCGACCGCGCGTGAGGCGAGGCTGATGCTGGGCGAGACCGGCTCCAGCGCGCACCTCGCGGCCGGCACCTGGTCCGACCTCGTCAAGGCGGCGCTCCAGGGCCCCGCCGACGATCCCGACGTACCCGATCTCGCCCACGATCTGCTGCACGCCATCTCCGACGACCTGGAGCCGCGCGAGCGCCGGGCGCTCCAGCTCCTGGAATTCGCCCGCGAACTCCGGGACGGCTCGGCGGCCCCCAAGGGCTGGATCGACCGGGCTCTGACGCTCCGGGCGGTCGCGGAGCCCGTGGAACCCGCCGTGCTCGAACGGGCCTACGGGGCGCTCGCGCGCCGGCTGCTCTCCGAGGAGCGGCCGGACGGAGAGTTGCGCGCGCTGATCCTCAGCGGTGACGCCGATCTGATCGCGGCATACGGCCGGGCCGCCCAGTCGAAGCGGGTGGGGGACCGGCTGCGCGTCGTCCCCGCCTACGTGGCCGACTGTTTCGCCGTGTGGAGTTCGCACCCGCAGGCGAGCGTGGCCTGGCAGGAGACCCGTTCCCACCTACTCGACCGGGTGCTGCGCCCCATCGTCCGGGCGCTGCCCGACGCGGACCTTTCCGCCGTCGAGAGGCAGTTGGAGCGGGCCGGAGCGCGCTGGGCGGAGGAGTTCCAGGCATTCAGCCGACCGGGGGCGTTCGGGCGGTTCGGCAGACGCCTCACCGGCCGGGGCCGCAAGGACACTGCGGCGGGACCGCGCTGGGGCGATGTGGAACCACCCCGCAAGGGTGGCCGCCCGTGAGTGAGACGACCCTGATGACGGCCGCGCTCTGGGTCACCGGCGTGGTGGCGGTGCCGCTCTGCCTCGGCTACACGCTCTGGCTGTTCCTCGGCAAGTCGATTGAGGCCGCCGGAAGGGTCCTCGGCCCCTGGCGGGTCGGCGCACCGGATCCGCGGCTGCCGGGCGTCACCCCCGGCGAGCCCGTCCACCGCGCGTACTGGTCACGGCAGATGTGGCTGGACGCCGGGTCCGCGGCACGTACCGCCCTGCGCGACATGTGGTACCGGCTGACCATGCAGTGGCTGCAGCACTGGGCCGCGCGGCTCTTACAGGGCCGCGACCCGGCCACCGGACGACCGGGTGAGAACTGGTTCACCCGTACCGTGATGCGCCTCCTGGCCCCGGGAACGGCGGCCGGGGCGGTCCTGGGAGCGCTGCTCGCGGCGCTGCTCACCTCCCTGATCATGATCGTCTTTGGGCTGTTGCTCGGCCTGATGTGGCTGTTGGCCGCGACAGCCGTCCTCGCCCTCCGCAGTACGGAACGGCTCGGGGTACTGCTCCGCCGTATTCGGATGAAGTGCCCGTATCCCGGCTGCTACCGTCCGTTCCCGCTGGCCGTTCACCGCTGCCCGAACTGCGACGTCGCGCACGGCGAGCTGCGCCCCGGCCGCTACGGCGCGCTGTGGCACGTGTGCGCGTGCGGGCGGCGTCTTGTCACCACGTCTCTGGCGGGCCGGGCGCGCCTCGCTGCCCGCTGTCCGCACTGTGACCAGCTGCTTCCCGAGGCGGTCGGCAGCACACGGGTGGTCCATGTGCCCCTGATCGGCGGCCGGTCCTCCGGCAAGACCATGCTGATGGCGGCGATGGCGGCGGGGCTGCAGTCCTGGTCGCGGCGGAGCCGGCTGACCGTCGAGTACGCTTCCGCGACCGATCAGCGGGACGCCGGGATGCTCAACCAGCAACTGAACCAGGCTGGTTGGGCGCTCAAGACGCAGGGCGGCCAGCCCCGGGCCTTCATGCTGCTCATCGGCCACGGCAGGCGACGGCGGCTGCTCTATCTGTACGACCCGATGGGCGAGTCGTTGCGCGACGCCGGGTCCCTACGCGAACAGCAGTATCTGGCCCACGCCGACGGGGTGATCCTGGTCGCCGACGTACTCGCCGAACCGCAGGTGCGACGCGCGCTGGGGGCGGCCGACGCCGAACTCGCGGCCGACGCCCGCCCCGCCGACCTGGGGCCGATGGACACCTACCAGCGCCTGACCGGCGAACTCGCGGCACTCACCGGGCGGCGTCGGCGTATACCGGTGGCCACGGTGGTCACCAAACGGGACGTCCTTGACCGGATCACCTCATTGCCCGTACCGGGCGCCAGGATCGACACCTGGCTGGAGAACATCGGCCTCGGCGCGCTGGTCCGGGGTCTGGGCCACGACTTCGGCGCGGGCCGCTACTGGGCGGTGAGCGCCTACGCGGCGACCGGAGCGGGAGCGCTCGACAGTGAGCAGCGCCGGGCCGCGGAGCCGGTGCTGTGGGTGTTGGCCCGCTCGGGGCTGCGCGGTGCGGCCGTACCCGATCGGCCGGGGCGCTGACGTGGGCACGACGGTGGTACGGAACGGGGACAACGGGATCCGAAGAAGCGACAGCCGGGAGGCGGCATGACGACGGTGGTGCCGCACATCGCGCGGGGACGGCGCCTCGTACTTGGCCTGTTCATCACCGCGGTGGTGATCACGACAGTCGTGGTCGCGGCGGTGGCCGCGTTCGGGCTGATCAGACTGGCCGGCTGAGGCGGCGTCCGCGCGGAGACGACGAAGACGACGGAATCGAAGACAACGGAATCGAAGCCGACACAACGGAGGGCACAGAATGAGTGACATCCCGGGTGGGCCGATGGCGAACCGGCCGGTCCACTTCATCTGGCTGCTGGACTGCTCGTACTCCATGCAGGGCGAGAGAATCGGCCAGCTCAACTACGCGATCCGGGAGGCGATCCCGGAGATGCGCTCGGTCGCGCACGCCAACCCCGCGGCCCAACTGCTGGTGCGTACCATCACCTTCTCCACCACCGCACGGTGGCTGCACAAGGACCCGGTTCCGGTCGACGACTTCGCCTGGCAGGACGTCCAGGTGGACGGGGTGACCAATCTGGGCGAGGCGCTGCAGTTGGTGGCGCGTGAGCTGCAGACCCCACCGATGCCGCAACGTGCGCTCAAGCCGGTGCTGGCACTGGTCTCCGACGGCGTGCCCACCGACGACTGGAAGATCGGGCTGAAGGCTGTCGACGCCACGCCGTGGGGCAAGAAAGCGGTCCGGGTGGCGATCGCCATCGGCGCGGAGGCGGACCGGAGCGTGCTGCAGGAATTCCTCGGCAATCCCGAGCTACAGCCGCTGGACGCCAACAGCCCCAGGCAACTCGCGGCGGCGATCCGGTGGGCCTCGACCGCCGCGGTGAAGGCGGCTTCGCAGCCGGTGGCGGAACCGACGGTCGTGATGGCGAAGCAGCCGCCGTACGCCCCGCCGGTGCTGGGCGACGACGATGATGACGTGTGGTGAGCGAGCCGCGGATGTCGCACTGGGAGACGCTCACCGGGAGCGTCCAGGGAGTCAACAAGCAGTGCAACCAGGACGAGTGCGCGGCCGACGGCCGCGGCACCCTGGAGGACCCGCTGGTCCTCGCGGTCGCGGACGGGCACGGCTCGGCGCGGCACGCCCGCAGCGGGGTCGGGGCCCGGTATGCGGTGGAGCTGTTCACCGCGCACGCCAGGGAGTTCGCGGCCATGGCGAACGCCGAGGGACCCGAAGGGCCGCGCAGCCTCAGCCGGCTGATGCACTACGCCCGGAACGTCATGCCGCGCCGACTGATCGTCGCCTGGCAGCGCCGCGTCCTGGACCACTGGCAGCGCCAGTACGAACAGAACCAGGGCGCGACCGAGCCGGGGACCGAGTCCCCGCCCGTGATGGGCGACGGGCGGAAGCTCGTGCTGTACGGGTCCACGCTGATCGGCACCGTGCTGACCCCGCGGTTGTTCGCGGCCTGGCAGCTCGGCGACGGCGAGTTGACGGTGATCGAACCCAACGGCGACGTCGGCCGTCCGCTCGCCCCACTGGAGGCGGACTTCGGAGACGAGACCGAATCGCTGTGCAGCCGTGATGCCTGGGACCTGGTGCGGGTGCACTGGGCGCCGATCGTGGCGCCGGACCGTACGCCGCGGTTCATCGCGCTGTCCACGGACGGCCTGTCCAAGAGCTTCGCCTCGGACGAGGGCTTCGTTCAGTTCATGACAGGCCTCGACCAGCGGCTCTCCGGGGAAAGCGCCGAGGGCGCGCGGGCCATGCTGCCCGAGTGGCTGGCGAAGGCCGCGCAGTACTCGGGCGACGACACCACCCTGGCGGCCGGCAGGCGGCCGGTACAGCACACAGCGGCCGACGGTGACACGTGACAGACAACGGAGAGATGATGACCGGCATGCTCGACACGGGCACCCTCCTCACCGCCGACAGCGGCGAAGAGATCCGGATCACCGGGATGCTCGGCGCCGGCGGTCAGGGCGAGGTGTACCGAGTGGCGACCCCGACCGGCGACAAGGCGCTCAAGTGGTACTACCCGGCGTGCGCGACACCCGGGCAGGAGGCCATCGTCCAGGAGTTGGTGACCCGGGACTTCGACGACGAACGTTTCCTGTGGCCGACGACGTTCGTCCGGGGCACCTGGCCGGACGCCTTCGGTTATCTGATGGACATTCGCCCGGACCGCTTCAAGGGCCTGCCCGCGTTGTTCCGCAGGCAGTTGCGCACCACGCCGCGTGCCCTGCTGGCCGCGAGCCTCTACACGGTGGAGGCGTATCAGGCGTTGCACTCCCGGGGCATCGCCTACCGGGACATCTCTTGGGGCAACATCTTCTTCGACCCGGCCACCGGCGAGGTCCTGGTGTGCGACAACGACAACGCCGTGGTGGAGGGTGACACCAGCGGCATCTCCGGGACGATGGAGTTCATGGCCCCCGAGCTGGTGCGCGGGGACCCCGGGGCGAAGCCCGGCACCCAGACCGATCTGCACTCTCTTTCGGTGTTGCTCTTTATGCTGCTGATGAACCATCACCCGCTGAAGGGGAAACAGGAGCTGGCCATCCGATGCCTGGACGAGGCGGCCGAGAAGAAGCTGTACGGCAAGCAGCCGCTGTTCGTCTTCGACCCGAAGGACCGCTCCAACGTGCCCGACCCCGCTGAGCAGTCCACGGTTCTGCACACCTGGAAGGCGGCCCCTGCGGCTCTTCGGGACCTCTTCACGCACAACTTCACCGTAGGGCTGGGCGACCCGTTGGCGCGGGTACGGGAATCGCAGTGGCGTGACGCGCTGCGGGCCGTGCTTGACGCGGTCGTCGACTGCGCGCACTGCGGGCGGCAGAACATGACCCAGCCCGAGGAGACCACCGCCGGGACATGCTGGTCCTGCGCCAGCCCTCTGGTACTGCCGCCCCGGCTGGTCGTGATCACCCCCCTGCCGCGCGTGGAACGCCATGTCCGGCTGCACCGTGCCGCCCGCGTGCACGCCCACCATCTGGTGCCCGAGCCGGCACGACACGACTACAGCGACGCGACGCTGGTCGCCGAGCTGACCGAACACCCGCAGAAGCCCGGTCGGTTCGGCCTCGCGAACCGTTCCGACGCGGCATGGACGGGGACGCGTTCGGACGGCTCGACCCAGCAGATCGCACCGGGCCAGACGGTGCCGCTGCGCTCCGGACTCACGCTGGAACTTGGCGGCGCGCAGGCCGTCGTACGGTCGAAGTGAGGGCCTGCGGGGAGCGCGAGCTCCCCGACGGCTTACATGTCCGTCACCCTCACAGTCCGAAGGCGCGCCCCAGCTCCTGGGCGAGGGCCAGACCGCCGCTGCCCGTGGCGAGCCCGAGCGAGATCGTTTCCAGCGCTTGTCGGACCCGCCCGCGGTCGGCGGGCCGTTGCTCCTGCTCAGCCCGCACCAGCTCGCCGCGCACCACTTCCGCCTGGTCGGCGAGCGTCGGCTGGTTCTCGGTCCGCAACTGACGTACCAGCTCGGTGGCCAGGCGCAGGGCATCGGCCGGACTCGACCCATGCTGATGAATCTCGATCTTCCCGCCGTCACCGAAGTTGCTCGGCCCGGAGATCTCACCGTGGAAGTTGAACGTGCTCATCGGTACTCCTGGAAGGTTGCCGTCGGAGGTGTGCCGTCGAGTGGACATGCGTCCGCCGGAGTCAGGGGTGTCCGCCGCCGGGGGCTCCGGACGGCTGTGCGCCCTGTCCGTACGAGGTAACCTGTCCGTTGTTGCCGAAGTTGCTCGGCCCGGTGATGTCTCCCGAGAAGTTGTACGTCTGGGTGTTGATGACCTGCTGGGCCTGGTCGAAGGAACTGGTGTCGACGTTATGGGCCTTCAGAAACCGCTCGGTGGCGATCAGTACCCCCTGCTGGAGACGGTGCAGGAAGTCCTGTGAGTCCGTGCGTTCGGAGTGGCCCAACTGGTCCCAGGCACCGACACGTTCCCGCACACTGTCCACGGCCCCGTAGTCGTACAGGGCATGGCGCTTGCTGATCTCCTTGCGCCACTTTTCCAGCGTGCGCGCCCTGCGGTTCGACTCGGAACGCCGCCGCTGGATACGGCCGGGCGCGCCGCGCAACGCGGGCCACGTCTGCCCGGTCGCGTACCGCACCAGACTCCACCAGCGCTCGAAACCGTCGATCGGCAGCCAGTCCACGCGACAGTAGTGGCTGCTCACCGGGGGAATCGCGTAGGCCGCGACCTCCCACGAGAGGCTGGGATGCCGCAGTCGGGCTCGGAGATGCATCGACACGATGACACGGCCGCCCTCGCCGATCCGCTCCAGGCTCAGGTAGGTGCGCATTCCGGCGCCGGACCGGACCAGGCCCGCCTGCACCAACTGCTTGGGGACCCGCGTGCGCGGTCTCTGGAGCGGATCGGGCAGCAGATCATCGCCGAGGTGCCGCACATGGGTCCCCAGCACATAGAGCCGGTTCCTGGCCCGCAGTCCTTCGAGGCCAGCGATGTTCGCCATCTCCTTGGCGACATACGTGTGCAGGTCCACGGCGTCGAAAGGCTTGACGGCCAGCTTGCCGCCACCGGGGGCATCGGCCGGGCGGCTGATGTCGATGGGCTGCCAGACCACCTCTTTGATCTTCGTACCACTGCCCACGAAGGGGTTGGTGCGCTCGGCGCTCGCCGTGTACGGAACGACGTTGGCCTTTTTCAGCTCCCGCAGCCGGGCCTCGGCATCCGGCGGTGCGGGCGGCACCAGATCCTCGGGCTCCCCGCTTAGGCGGAACACCTCCTGCGCGGCGGCCCGGCCCTGACTCTCCGCCGTGTGGACCACCGCCCACGCGGTACCGACGGCGATGAGTACCGCCGAGCAACCCGCCACCCCTACGGCGAACGTCCCGCTGGCGAAGCCATAGAAGGCGAGCGATACCGCCGCGCACAGCCCGGCGAACAGCCATGCCAGCCGGCGGTCCCGGGTGTCGATCCGCTCGGCAGCCGCCTTGGCGTGCCTCACCAGCGCCAGCAGATTGACACCCAGCGACAGCCCGACCGCGGTCAACCGGTCCGCCGTGAGCTCCTCGTACACTTGACGCGCGAAGCCTTCGTCCAGATGCACCGCGGCACACAATCGCCGGGTCACCGCGTCTGACCGGTACTGCGGCAACGCGGGTAACTGCCGGTTCCCCATTCGCCCTCCCCGAGGTTCGCCCGCATCACTCTAGGCGGTATCGAGCACGTCCGCTGTCGCCTCACGGGTGACCGTGACCGGTGACGGGCTCAGTTCAGCAGTTCCCCGTACCGACCCCCGCGTCGCTGCCCGCACTCCTTAAAATGGCCCGGCTCGCCGCCCAAGCACCCAACAGGCCGACGACACCGCTTCCCCCTACCCAGTAAGGAACCACGCCGTGACCACCCCGCACGCCTTCCCCCTGGAGCCCACGCCGATCCATGTGTCCGACAAGGTCCTCGATGACCTGCGCGCCCGTCTCACACTGACCCGTCCGCCGCTGGACGAGGGGAATGGGGACTGGTCCTACGGCGTCCCGGACAGCTATCTCCGTGAGCTGGTCGCCTACTGGCGGGACGGCTACGACTGGCGCAAGGCCGAGGCCGCCATCAACGTCCACGAGCACTACCAGGCGAACGTCGCCGGTGTCCCGGTGCACTTCATGCGCAAGCCCGGCCGCGGCCCCCGTCCGATCCCGTTGATCCTCACCCACGGCTGGCCGTGGACGTTCTGGCACTGGTCGAAGGTGATCGACCCGCTCGCCGACCCGGCCGCGTGCGGCGGGGACCCCGCCGACGCGTTCGACGTCATCGTGCCGTCTCTGCCCGGCTTCGGTTTCCCCGGCCCGCTCACCGGCTTTTCGGACGTCAACTTCTGGAAGGTCTCCGACCTCTGGCACACCCTGATGACCGAGACCCTGGGGTACGAGAAGTACGCCGCCGGGGGCTGCGACATCGGTGGGATCGTCTCCAGCCAGCTCGGCCACAAGTACGCCGACGAGCTGTACGGCATCCACATCGGCTCCGGGCTGCCGCTCGACTTCTTCACTGGCCCCCGCGCCTGGGACTTCGCCCGGAATCGGCCCCTCACCGACGACCAGCCCGCCGACGTCCGCGCCCGCATCATCGAGCTGGACCACCGCTGGGCGTCCCACCTCGCCGTGCACATGCTCGACGGCGCCACCCTGGCCCACGGGCTGAGCGACTCACCCGCCGGACTGCTCGCCTGGCTGCTGGAGCGCTGGAACGCCTGGAGCGACAACGGCGGCGACATCGAGTCCGTCTTCACCAAGGACGACCTGCTCACCCACGCCACGATCTACTGGGTGAACAACTCCATCGCCACCTCGATGCGTTACTACGCCAACGCCAACCGCTACCCCTGGGCCCCCGCCCACGACCGCACCCCGGTCGTGCAGGCCCCGGTCGGCCTCACCTTCGTCACGTACGAGAACCCGCCCGGCATCCAGACCGCCAACGAGCGCGTCCGGGCGTTCAGGACCGGCCCGCAGGCCGATTGGTTCAACCACGTCAACGTCAACGCCCACGACCACGGCGGCCACTTCATCCCCTGGGAGAACCCCGACGCCTGGGTGAGCGACCTGCGCCGCACCTTCCACGGCCGCAGGCCCTGAACGACCCTGCGGACTCGTCTGGTGACGGGCCAGGCGAACGTTGCCTGGCGGGCGGTGCGCGTCGGGCGTCGGCCACCAGAAACAGCCGTGCGAGGCGTGCCGATGCCGGGGGGTATGGCTCGCTGGGCCGGTCCATACAGGGGCAGGGATTCTGGGTCAGTTCTCCCTTGGCCGGGCGGTGAAAGCCGCCCACCTGTCGACGGCCTCCTCCAGGGTGAGCGTGGCTACCTCTTCGCGTCTCATGCTGGCTGTGTGGATCAGGCGGTTCGCGAGCCAGTCCGGGACGGGGTCGCCCTGCTCCTGGTCGGGCAGGTTGATGTCGCTGACCAGGCGGCCAAAGCGTTCGATCACCTCGGAGAGCTGCTGGAACTCCGGGCGGCGTGCGTCGGCCTCCCGCACCCTGGCTGCCGCCTCCGCGTACACCTCGGCGTCCGCGCGGGCTCCTACGGCCCACACCTCGCAGATCTCCACCGTCTCGTTCTCGGTGCGCGGGCCGCAGCGGGGCGCGAGGCGGGCTGCGCCAACCGTAACCCGGCCTGTCGGACCGGCGGCCGGGTCGGCTCCGTAACGGAGCAGGGCACGGGACCCCGGCCGTAGGGCCGGCGGTGATCGCGGCGTTCGCTCGCGGGGGGCGCCGCTATGATCAGGGGGAGGTCGCTCCTCTTTAACTTTCCCTGGATAGACGGGAATTGGTGGTGGGCCGTGCGCCGCGGCGGCGACCTGCTGGAATGTCGCTCGCAGCGGTGGGCCGTGATCGCTCCGCCGGTGATCCGGTGGCGGGCCCGGTGTCGCCGAGGCATCCGCCCAACGACGAGGAGGACCGGCCGACGTGGTGAGGGACAGCTGGGGCTTCGGTGCGTTCCGCCGGTGGTCGGGAGGGGAGCCCGCGTCGCTCCTCGGTGGCGTCAGCATGGGGAGGGGCAGAGCGTGGGCCTGATACAGCTCCAGTACTCATCCGCGTCGGGGTTCACGTCGGTCGGCCCCGGGGCATCCCCGTGGCTGCTCAGGGAAGCCGAGCCGCTGCTCGGGTACGAGCCCCCGCCCGGTGCGCCGCAGCGGCCCACAACCGCGGAACTCGGCGCGTTTCCCGAGACGTTCAGCCACAGCCTGCTGGCCGACGGCAGCCGGCTCGTGGCCCGTGCGGTCTGCACGGGCGGAGGGAGCTTCCAGGCCCAGGCCGTGCATCTGCCCCTGGGCACGACACTCCCCGACGGCGCGCTGCCCATCACCGCCTTCGGGGCGCGGCCGGGGGGTCTGGACCTGGACCGGCTGATCGGGTTCGCCGCCTCCAGGGCCTCATGGCTCGCGGGCTTCTTCGCCGATCTGCGCCAGGTGATCCAGGACGACGCAGCGCCGCGCATCGTCGTCGTCGAACGGGACAGCGCCGCCGTCGCCCGGTGGATCGCGCTCGCCGGCACCGTACTGCCGCGCGAGATCGCCCACCGGCTGACGTTCACCACCTACACGCGGCGCCCCGAGCTGGCCCGGCAGCAGATCATCGGGGTCCTGCCCGAGGACGCGCACGGGTTGGCCGGGCACGGCCACCGCTACCGCGTGTACGACTGCACCGGCCGCGCGTCCGGCGCGCCGACCGAGGACGTCTGGGCGCGGATCGCCGCCCACGTCTGGCTGGGCAGGGCACCGCGGCTCTTCGAGGCGGTGACCGTGCTGTCCGACGGCCCGCTCGCCGTCGAGGCCCTGTGCGCGGGGCTGGACTTGGACGCCGAGGGCCGAACGGCGGCGGCCGACTGGGTGCGGCACCACGCGGACACGGTGGACCGCGACCGGCTGCGCCGGCTTGTGAACGCGCTGAGCGCGCACGGTGGGAGCCGGACGGCGGCCGAAACGGCCGCCTCGACCCGGCTGTTCCCGGTGCTCGATGCCCGTTTGGCGGCCGTCGAGCTCGTGCCGTTCGCCTCGCTCGTCCTCACGGACGTGGTCCGCTCGCCCGGTGCCGGGACGGATCTGGACGGCCTGCGGCGCGTTCCCCTCACCGACGATCTCAGGCGGAGCCTCGCCGGCGAGCTCGGACCCGAGCTGCGCGCGGGTGTCGCGGACGCCGGGCACGGCCCCGCGCGGACGGCGGAACTGCTGTGCGTCGCCGACATCCTGGGTGTCGACTGCGCGGATCTGCTGGCCGGAGTGGCGCGCCGCCTCGCCGTGGCGCTGCTGGCCGACCCGGACGCGGCGCACGCGCCCGCCGTGCGCCTCACGCTGGAGGACCGCTTCGACCTCCGCGCCCTGCTGTTGGCCGAGTGGGAAGTGCTCGCCCAGGGCGACCCGCCCGCCGTGGCCCGGCTGCTCGCCACGGTCCCGATGCCGTTCACCGCGAGCCAGGTCCTGCCGCACCTGCGGATGTGCGCCGAAGCGCCCCGGGCGGCGGCGGCCGACGGCGGCCGTGTCGCCGTCCTGAACGCCGTCCTGCGGGCCGGCCGGGTCTCCCCGATGGCCGACCCGACGCTGCTGCGCACCGCCGTCCGGCTGGTGTGGGGTGACGACAGGCCGACCGCCGGCGAGGCCAGGGCGATGCTCGGCGAGAACGGCTCCAGCGCGCACCTCGCCGCCGGCACGTGGTCCCACCTCGTCGGCGCGGCGCTCCACGGGCCCGCCGACGACCCGGATGTGCCCGATCTCGCCCACGATCTGTTGCGCGGCTTCTCCGACGATCTGAGGCCCCGCGAGCGCCGGGTACTCCAACTCCTGGACTTCGCCCGGGAACTGCGGAACGGCTCCGCCGCCCCCGAGGGGTGGACCGACCGGGTGCTGACGCTCCGCGCGGCCGGGGCGCCGGTGGAACCCGCTGTGCTCGAACGGGTCTACGACGCGCTCGCGTACCGGCTGCTCACGGGGGAGCGGCCGGACGGAGAGCTGGCCGCGCTGGTCAACAGCGGCGATGTCGATCTGATCACGGCCTACGGCCGGGCCGCCCGTTCGAAGCGGATGGCCGACCGACTGTGCACCGTTCCTGTCCGCGTGGCTGACTGTTTCATCGCGTGGAGTTCCTATCCGCAGGTGAACGCCGTCTGGGAGGAGACCCGTTCGCACCTGCTGGACAGCGTGCTGCGCCCGATGGTCCGGACGCTGTCCAGTGCGGAACTCGCCGCCGTCGAGGAGCGGTTGAAGCGGGCGGACGTCCGCTGGGCGGTGGCGTTCCAGGACCTCGGCCGATCGGGCGCGTGGGGCCGGTTCGGCCGACGTCTCACCGGCCGGCAATCGCGCCGCTAACTCAGCAGCTCCACGTACGGGCCGAACTCGGAGGCCAGGGTGAGGCGGCCGAGTTTCTGGTATTCGCGCTGGATCGCGTGGATCAGGGTGGGCATCGTGACGGGGTGGCCGGAGTCGGCGGCCAGGTAGGCGGCGGTGATCGCGATCGAGCGGATGTTGCCGCCGGCCAGTTCGAAGGATCCGGCGCAGAAGTCCAGGTCCAGGTCGTCGGCCCGGGGGACGGCGGGGCCCAGGCAGCGGTCCCACAGGATCCGGCGGTGGGGGGCGTCGGGGAGGGGAAAGTCGACGATCAGGTCCGGGCGGGGCGCTTCCGGAGCGCCGGCCCGCCGCTACATCGGCGTGCCGGGACCGCCGAGGGACGCGCGTGCGCGGTCACGAGCGTCCGTCCGGTCGCGTGTGGTGGCTCCCTCGCGCGGGCCGACATATCCGCCCCAAGACAGCCGGTCGGTGTCGGTCGGTCCGTGAGTCGGACCCGGCGGAGAAGCCACCACACATCCTCACAGCCCGTCCTGGTCCGGGCCGCTCCAGCGCCCGCCCAGGGCCGGGGCCAGCCAGGAGGTGGCGCGGGCGCGGAACTCCTCGGGGGGCAGGGCCGCCGCGCCTTCGGGGACGCGGCCGAGCAGCGGAGCGTCGGCGGCCGAGGGGAGGTCGGCCAGGTTGCAGCGGGCGGCCAGGCCGGGCTCGGCCGGCCAGCTTCCGATGACGACGCCGACGCAGGCGAGGCCGCGGGCGCGCAGCGCCTCGGCCGTCAGGGTCGTGGTGTTGAGGGTGCCGAGCCCGGCCCGGGTGACGACCAGGACCGGCGCGTCGAGCAGCCGCGCGGCGTCCGCGAGCGTCGCGCCCGTCTCGTCGTCGAACCGTACGAGCAACCCGCCCGCGCCTTCCACCAGGACCAGGTCGTGGCCGTTCGCCAGCTCCTCGGCCGCATGGGCGATCTCCGCCGGACGCACCGGGGGCAGCCCGGCCCGGCGGGCCGCCGTGGCGGGGGCCAGTGGCTCGGGGAAGCGGGCGAGCTCGGCGGTGGTCACGGCGGCGCCCGCCAGCCGGGCGACCTCGGCCACGTCGCCGTGCTCGCCGGGCGCCATGCCGGTCTGCGCGGGCTTGAGCACCGCGACCGAACGGCCTTCCGCCAGCGCGACGGCGGCCACCGCCGCCGTCACCACGGTCTTGCCGATCTCCGTGCCGGTGCCCGAGACGACCAGGATCTCCCCGGCCGGCCTGTCCGCTCCCACCACGTCCTCCACCTTTTCCGTCGCTCACGCCACCCGCGCCGCCGCGCTCGCCGCCGCGCAGATCAGGGCGATGTCGTCGTCGTCCGTGATGTACGGCGGCATCGTGTAGACGAGGTCGCCGAAGGGGCGCAGCCACACGCCCGTGCCGACCGCCGCGCGGGTGGCCGCCGCCATGTCCGCCGGGTGGTCGAGCTGGATCACGCCGATCGCGCCGAGCACCCGCACGTCCCGCACGCCGGGCAGTCCGGCCGCCTCGGCCAGCCCCGCGCGCAGCCCGGCCGAGATCCGGGCCACGTCGCCCGCCCAGTCGCCGGCCAGCAGCAGCCCGATCGAGGCGTTCGCGACGGCGGCGGCCAGCGGGTTGCCCATGAACGTCGGCCCGTGCGCGAGCACCGGCGTCTCGCCCCGGGAGATCCCGGCCGCGACGCGCGGTGTGCACAGGGTGGCCGCCATCGTCAGATAGCCGCCGGTCATGGCCTTGCCGACGCACATGATGTCCGGCGTGACCCCCGCGTGTTCCGCCGCGAACAGCGTGCCGGTGCGGCCGAAGCCGGTGGCGATCTCGTCGAACACGAGCAGTACACCGTGCTCGTCGCACGCCTCGCGCAGGATCCGCAGATAGCCGGGCGCGTGGAACCGCATCCCGCCGGCGTTCTGCACCACCGGCTCCACGATCACCGCGGCCAGCTCGTCCGCGTGCCGCGCGATCGACTCCCGCAGATGGAGCGCGTACTCCTCGTCGGGCTCCGCGTCGAAGCCGGCCGGCGGCCGGTTCACGAAGACCTGGCGGGGCAGCGCGCCGGCCCAGATGCCGTGCATGCCGCCGTCCGGGTCGCACACCGACATCGGGTGCCAGGTGTCGCCGTGGTAGCCGCCGCGCCAGGTGAGGAGCCGCCGCTTGGCCGGCCGGCCGAGCGAGCGCCAGTACTGCAGGCACATCTTGATCGCGACCTCGACCGACACCGAGCCGGAGTCGGCGAGGAAGACGTGCTCCAGCGGCTGGGGGGTGATGTCCACCAGCCGCTTGGCGAGCAGCACCCCGGGCTCGTGGGTCAGCCCGCCGAACATCACGTGGCTCATCCGGTCCAGCTGCTCCCGGGCCGCCGCGTTGAGGACGGGATGGTTGTAGCCGTGGAGGGCCGACCACCACGACGCCATCCCGTCCACCAGCTCCCGGCGGCCCCAGGCGGGCTCGGCCAGCCTCAGGCGCACGCCCGAGGCCGACTCCACGATCAGCGGGTCCTGC
This sequence comes from Streptomyces sp. NBC_01803, assembly GCF_035917415.1. Taxonomy (NCBI): domain Bacteria; kingdom Bacillati; phylum Actinomycetota; class Actinomycetes; order Kitasatosporales; family Streptomycetaceae; genus Streptomyces; species Streptomyces sp. NBC_01803. Next base: position 668,483 of record NZ_CP109073.1, on the reverse strand, counting down.
CGGCCCGGCATCGGCCCGTAGGGATGCCAGACGTGTTCCCGGTCCAGGGCCAGCAGTTCGTCCGCCGAGAGCTTCGCGTCCGGGTCAGGCATTGGGCGGCAGCTCCGTGCCCGTCCCCCGGCGGCGCACCGCCACCAGATCCGCCGCGCGGTGCTCCGGCAGCGTCGTGGTCTCCGCGCCCTCCACCTCGAAGCCGGCGTCCGCGATCATCTCCAGGTCGGCCTGCCCGGCCTGGCCCTCGCTGGTCAGGTAGTCGCCCAGGAAGATCGAGTTGACCAGGTGCAGCGCCAGCGGCTGGAGCGTGCGCAGGTGCTGCTCGCGCCCGCCCGCCAGCCGCACCTCGGCGTCCGGGCAGACGAAGCGGGCCATCGCCAGGATGCGCAGCGCCCGCTGCGGGGTGAGGTTCCACTCCTTGGCGAGCGGCGTGCCCTCGAACGGGATCAGGAAGTTGACCGGCACTGAGTCCGGATCCAGCTCGCGCAGCGCGAAGATGACGTCCACCAGGTCCTCGTCGCTCTCGCCCATGCCCGCGATCAGCCCGGAGCAGGCCGACAGCCCGGCCGCCTGGGCCTGCTTGACGGTGGAGACCCGGTCGGAGAACTCGTGGGTGGTGCAGATGTCGCCGTACGTGGCCTCCGAGGTGTTGAGGTTGTGGTTGTAGGCGTCGGCCCCGGCCTCCTTCAGGCGCTCGGCCTGGCCGTCCGAGAGCAGGCCGAGGCAGGCGCACACCTCGACGTCGCCGTGGCGCTCGCGGATCGCGGAAATCGTCTCCGAGACCCGGTCCACGTCGCGGTCGGTCGGCCCGCGTCCGCTGGCGACCAGGCAGACGCGCTTGGCGCCGCCCGCCACCCCGGCGCTCGCCGCGTCGGCGGCCTCGCCCGGCTTCAGCCAGGTGTACTTGAGGACGTCGGCCTGCGAGCCGAGCCGCTGGGAGCAGTAGAAGCAGTCCTCGGGGCAGAGCCCGGACTTGAGGTTGACCAGGTAGTTGAGCTTCACCCGCCGCCCGAACCACTGGCGGCGGACCTTCCCGGCCGCCGCGACCACGTCGAGCAGCTCGTCGTCGGAGGTCGCCAGCACGGCCAGCGCTTCCTCGCGGGTGGGCAGTTCGCGGCGGAGGCCCTTGTCCACCAGGGCGTTCAGCAGGTCCATGGCGCCGATCCTGACGTATGCGCCCCTGCGGGTCCAAGGAGGAAAGCTACAAGAGCGCTTCGTGGACGTGTGTCCATCACCACATGCTCCCAGGACTCGACGGGCACTACGTTTTATGCGTAACCCACAAGAGACGAAGGACGGTCACCGGTGCACGACGAAGCGTACGGCCGGGTGTTCGACTGGCTGGAGTCCGCCCGCGGCGCGCGGCGGCGCGCCGGACTGGTCCGGGAGGTGCGGCCCAGGCTCGCTGATTCCCCCGCCCTGGACCTGGCCGGGAACGACTACCTCGGCCTGACCCGCCACCCCGAGGTCACCGCCGCCGCCGCCGACGCGGCACGGCGCTGGGGCGCCGGTGCGACCGGCTCCCGGCTGGTCACCGGCAGCACCGCGCTCCACGCCGAACTTGAGGCGGAGCTGGCCGCGTTCACCGGTTTCGGCGCGGCGCTGGTGTTCGCCTCCGGCTACGCCGCCAATCTCGCCGTCCTCACCGCGCTCAGCGGCCGGGGCTCGCTGATCGTCTCCGACGCGGCCAACCACGCCTCCCTCATCGACGGCTGCCGCCTCTCCCGGGCCGAGGTCTCCGTCGTGCCGCACGCCGACCCGGCGGCGTTCCGCAAGGCCCTCGACGGACATCCGGGGCGCGCCCTGGCCGTCACCGACTCGGTCTTCTCGGTCGACGGGGACGCCGCCCCGCTGGCCGGGCTCGCCGCCGTCTGCCGGGACGCGGGCGCGGCGCTCGTCGTCGACGACGCCCACGGCTTCGGCGTGCTCGGCGAGGGCGGGCGCGGGGCCGTGGCCGCCGCCGGGCTGGCCGGGGCGCCGGACGTGGTCGCGACCGTCACCCTCTCGAAGTCCCTGGGCAGCCAGGGCGGCGCCGTGCTGGGGCCGGCCCGGGTGATCGAGCACCTGCTCAACGCCGCCCGCACCTTCATCTTCGACACCGGGCTGGCCCCCGCCGCCACCGGGGGCGCGCTGGCCGCCCTGCGGCTGCTGCGCCGCGAGCCCGACCGGGCGGCCCTCGTCCGGGGCGTCGCCACCGAGCTGCACCGCAGGCTGGCGGCTGCCGGGCTGGCCGCCACCCGTCCCGACTCCGCCGTGGTGTCGGTGCTGGCGCCCTCGCCGGAGGCGGCGCTGAGCTGGGCGGCGCGCTGCCGGGAGGCCGGGGTCGCGGTGGGCTGTTTCCGCCCGCCGTCGGTGCCGGACGGGATCTCCCGGCTCCGGCTGACCGCCCGCGCCGACCTGACCGACGGCGAGATCGACCGCGCGGTGGAGGTGGTCGTCGCCCGGGCGCCCGGGCGCCCGTGACGAGCCCCCGCCCCGGGCGCCGCCGTCCACCGGGCGCGCCCGCGCGTACCGGGCGGCGCCGATGCCCCGTACGGCCCGGCCGCCGGAGAGCACGTCCAGCGTGGTCACGATCTTGGCCAGCGGAGTCGGATGACGGTACGTCACTCCCGTGACTGGCAGCCAGAGGTGAGCCGTCGAGGTGTGGGCGGCCAGAAAGCCCGGGGTGGTGTGGCCCTCCAGCATCGGCTGCTCGGCCGGTGCCCGGTGTTCCCTCTGGACGGAGTGGTCCATCGCGGAGATCCAGACGATCCCGGCCTCCTCCACCCGCCCACCTCCGGTCGTCGCTCGGTCGTCTCGCACCACGCACGCCAGGAGCTGGAGCGCGCTCCAAGGCAAGCCCCGACGTCGCCTTCCCCGGGTGTATAGTGGGAAGCAGCGCGTCTGTACGCCCCCACACGCGGCGTCCGTGCCAGTTCCTTCCCACCGGCTTCCCGGTGTGCTCACCGGAGCCCGTTCCCACCGAGCCGACGTATGTCCCGCGACCGGTCGCGGCCCGTCGTGCGCACGGTGCTCTCCCCCCTTTGTGTTTCGTTCCCCCGTCTCCCACACACGCTTGAGGACCAGCATGACGTCCACTCCGGACCGCGCGGCCGAACCCGTCACCGGCATCGTCGACATCACCGGCGGCAAGGCCGAGCTCCGCCGCGACGGCTACCTCCCCGGCCCCCGCGACATCCCACTGCCCCCCGCCCAGACGCGCCGCTACGGGCTGCGCCGCGGCGACCAGATCGAGGGCACCGCCGACCGGCGCGGCCTGACCCGGCTCGACACCCTCAACGGCATGCCGCCCGAAGACTCCACCGGTCGGCCCGACTTCGCCGACCTCGTGCCCCTCCACCCCAGCCGGCGGCTGCGCCTGGAGACCACGCCCCATCAGCTCGTCACCCGCCTCATGGACGTGCTGACCCCGATCGGCAAGGGGCAGCGCGGTCTGATCGTGGCGCCCCCCAAGACCGGCAAGACCACCATCCTGCGGGCCATCGCCGACGGCATCGTCCGCAATCACCCCGAGTGCCATCTGATGCTGGTGCTCCTGGACGAACGGCCCGAGGAGGTCACCGACCTGACGCGCTCGGTGCCCGCCGAGGTCATCGCCTCCCACTTCGACCGCCCGGCCCGCGACCACACCACGGCCGCCGACCTCGCCGTCGAACGCGCCAAGCGCCTGGTCGAGATGGGCCGCGACGTCGTGATCCTGCTCGACTCCCTCACCCGGTTGTGCCGCGCCCACAACTCCAGCGCCCGCTCCACCGGCCGGGTCCTCACCGGCGGCGTCGACGCCGCCGCGCTGTACCCGCCCAAGCGTCTCTTCGGTGCCGCCCGCGCCACCGAGGACGGCGGCTCGCTGACCATCCTGGCGACCGCCCTGGTCGACACCGGGTCCCGCGCCGACGACTTCTTCTTCGAGGAGCTGAAGAGCACCGGCAACATGGAGCTGCGCCTCGACCGCGTGCTGGCCGACCGCCGCGTCTACCCCGCCATCGACATCGACCCCTCCGGCACCAGGCGCGAGGAGATGCTCTTCGCGCCCGTCGAGCTGGAGCTCGTCCACAGGCTGCGCCGCGCCCTGGGCGGCGACCGTGACCCCCGGCAGGCCGTCGAAGTGCTCCTGGAGCGGATGCGGCAGACCGGCAGCAACGCCGAGTTCCTCACCCGGGTCAGCCGGACGGTGGCTCCGGTGTAGCCCGCGGGCGCCTGGCCCGGCTCGGCTGGACCCGCGTCGGCTCGCCCGCCGCCTTGGGATGGTCCGGCGGATACGGCAGATCGCCCAGACCGTGTTCGCGCTCGTCCCGCTCGGCCAGCTCCAGCACCGCCTCCAGCCGGCAGGGGTGGTCCGCCATCTCCGCGTGCACGTCGCCCACCTCCGCGAACCGGACCGGCATGGTCGCCAGGTCGAAGTCCTCGGGCACCGCGTCGGGCACCTCCTCCCACCGCAGCGGCGCCGACACCGGCGCCCGGGGGCGGGGTCGCACCGAGTACGCGCCGGCGATCGTCCGGTCCCGGGCCGTCTGGTTGTAATCCACGAAGATCCTCGCCCCGCGCTCCTCCTTCCACCACGAGGTGGTGATCCGCTCCGGCGCCCGCCGCTCCAGCTCCCGGCCGATCGCGATCGCGGCCCGCCGCACCTGCGGGAACGTCCACTCCGGCGCGATCGGCACGAACACGTGCAACCCCCGACCGCCCGAGGTCTTCGGCCAGCCGCGCAGCCCCAGCTCCTCCAGCAGCCCCCGCAGCTCGGTCGCGGCCCGCACCGCGTCCGCGTAGTCCGTGCCCGGCTGCGGGTCCAGATCGATCCGCAGCTCGTCCGGGTGATCGGTGTCGTCGCGCCGCACCGGCCAGGGGTGGAAGGTGAGGCAGCCCAGGTTCGCCGCCCACACCACCGCGGCGGGCTCGGTCGGGCAGATCTCGTCCGCGTACCGCCCGCTGGGGAACGCGATCCGCCCGGTGGGAATCCACTCCGGCAGGTTCTTCGGCGCCCGCTTCTGGAAGAACGACTCACCGGTCACCCCGTCCGGGAACCGCTCCAGCGTCGTCGGACGGTCGCGCAGCGCCCGCACCACGCCCTCGCCCACCGCCATGTAGTACCGGGCGACGTCCAACTTGGTGAAGCCGCGCTCCGGAAAGTACACCTTGTCGGGATTCGACAGCCGCACCGTCCGCTCACCCACCGTGAGCTCCAGCGCGCGCTTCCCACCGCTCGCGGGGCTCTTGTCAGCACTGGCCATGACGCCACCGTAGGCCGCCGCACCCGAACGCGCCCGCCGACGGGCGGCGGCCACCTCCCGCGCCCAGAATCCGGGACATGGACCTCCCGGTGATGCCGCCCGTCAAACCGATGCTCGCCAAGCCCCAGGCGCGCATCCCGGCGGACATGCACTACGAGGCCAAATGGGACGGCTTCCGGGCCATCGTCTTCCGCGACGGCGACGAGATCGAGATCAGCAGCCGTACGACCAAGCCCCTCACCCGCTACTTCCCCGAGCTGGCCGACGGCCTGCGCGACCAGCTGCCCGCCCGCTGCGTCGTGGACGGCGAGATCGTGATCGCCCGCGGCGGCCGGCTCGACTTCGACGCGCTGCTCGAACGCGTCCACCCCGCCGACTCCCGGGTCCGGCAGCTCGCCGAACGCACCCCCGCCAGCTTCGTCGCCTTCGACCTGCTGGCTCTCGGCGACGACTCCCTGCTGGACACCCCCCTGAGCGAACGCCGCGCCGTGCTCACCGCCGCCCTCGCCGACGCCCGGCAGCCGCTCTTCGTCGCCCCCGCCACCCGCGACCTCGCGGTGGCCCAGGGCTGGTTCGAGCGGTTCGAGGGCGCCGGTCTCGACGGCGTCGTCGCCAAGCCCCTCGACCTGCGCTACCGCCCGGACGAACGGGTGATGGTCAAGGTCAAGCACGAGCGCACCGCCGACTGCGTGGTCGCGGGCCTGCGCCACCACAAGTCGGGCCCTGTCGTGGGCTCGCTGCTGCTCGGTCTCCACGACGGGTCGGGCCGTCTCCAGCACGTCGGCGTCTGCGCGGCCTTCCCGATGAAGCGGCGGCAGGAGCTGATGACGGAGCTGGCGCCGCTGGTCCTGGACCATGTCGAGGGCCACCCCTGGGCCGACTGGGCGCGGGAGGAGGCACACGCCGGCGCCCGGATGCCGGGCGGGCCCAGCCGCTGGACCGGGCGGAAGGATCTCTCCTGGCTGCCGCTGCGCCCGGAGCGCGTCTGCGAGGTGGCGTACGACCACATGCAGGGCGACCGTTTCCGGCACACGGCGCGCTTCCGCCGCTGGCGGCCCGACCGGATGCCGGACGACTGCACCTACGCGCAGCTGGAGGAGCCGGTCCGGTTCGACCTGGACGAGGTCCTCACCCCGGGCCACCGGCACCGGCACTGAGCGCCTCCCGCAGCCGGGCGGCCACGCCCTCCGCCTCGGCGGCGTCGGCGTAGCGACCGCGCGGCCAGAAGAAGCCGCGCAGCCCGTCCTTGCGGCGGCGCGGTACGACGTGTGCGTGGAAGTGCGGCACCGACTGGCTGATCCGGTTGTTGGCGGCGACGAACGATCCGTCGGCCCCCATGCCGCGCTCCACGGCCGCCGCGATCCGCCGTACCCGGACGAAGAACGGGCCCACGTCCGGCTCGGGAAGATCGGTGAGCGTCTCGGCGTGCGCCCGGGGCACCACCAGCACGTGGCCGGGGAACAGCGGCCTGGTGTCGAGGAACGCCACCACCCGCTCGTCCTCCAGCACCCGGTGGGCCGGGGCGTCGCCGCCGGCGATCGCGCAGAAGAGACAGTCCACGGGGACAGTCAACTACCCGGGAAGCCGTGGCGCCCGCCGGCGGTTGTCAGGGCATGGACGACGTCGAGGTCGTCGTCATCGGCGCGGGCCGGGCCGGCCTGTCCGCCGCCTGCCATTCCGAGCCGCCGGCGACCGCTACCGCACCGTCTTCCCCGCCGTCGTGAACGTCGCCCGCGCCTCGCGGGGTCGGCCCGTCGGGCTCATCCTCAGCGGTGTCCTCGGCCCCATCCCGGACCACGCCGAGGCGTGCTCCCTCGTGCGGCGGCTGATGGCCGCCCTGCCCGCCGGCAGCCACCTGGCCCTGAGCGACGGCCCCCACGCCGTCCGCCCGGAATTCGTCGCGGCCCGGCGCGTGGACGACGAGAGCGGGGCCGCGCCGTATCACCTGCGCGGCTCCCGGTGCCGTGCTCGCTGGGGCGGTCCGGCCACCGGACCGGCCGGGCCGCACGACGCCCTGGACGCCTTCGGCGGCGTCGGCCGCAAGCCCTGAGCCGATCACGCCCGGCCCGGCGTTCGATAAGCTCGCACGTCGGGTCGAGGGAAAGGCGGGTGCGAGCTGCCGATGGGGTACACATACGGCCGTAGTGCCAAACACTGTCCGTACTGCGGTGCTGGCTACGCGGCTGCCCACGGATGGCCGAGGGACTGCCCCGGCTGCGGCGAGACCCAGTGGGCCAACCCGCTTCCCGTCGCCGTCGCGCTGCTCCCGGTGCTGGACGCCGCCGGGCGAGGGCTCGTCGTCGTACGGCGCGACATCGAGCCGTGCCGTGGTGAGCTCGCCCTGCCCGGCGGCTACATGGAGCTCGGTGAGACCTGGCAGCAGGCCGCCGTCCGGGAGCTCTGGGAGGAGACCGGACTGACCGCGACGGCGGCGGAGGCCACGCTCTTCGACGTGCTGAGCGCGGATCGGACGCTGAACCTCTTCGCCCTGTTGCCGAGCAGGGACGCGCACTCCCTGCCGGCTTCCTCCGCCACCGCCGAGGCCACCGAGTGGCTCGTCCTGCGGGAGCCGACGGAACTGGCCTTCCCCACCCACACCGGGGTGGTGTCGGCCTACTTCGCCCGCCGCTGACCCGCGACGCCGACGATCAGGCCACGCCGGCCTGCTGCTGCTCGGCCAGGCGCCCCGACCCCTGGCCGCCGACGGCCGGGCGGTCGGAGGTGACCCACCTGCCCAGCGCGATCTCGGCGGTGATGCCGGGGCCGAAGCCCGCGATCAGTCCCCGGGCGGAGTCGGTGACCGCGCCGTGTTCGAAGAGCCGGTCGAGAGCGTCGAAGACCACGCAACTCGCGATGTTGCCGCGTTCGGTGAGCGTGGCCCTGCTGAAGCGGAACATCTCCGGATCCACGTCCAGGAAGTAGCACAGGTCGTCGAGGATCCGGGGACCGCCGGCGTGCACGATGTGGAAATCGAGCCCGGAGACGTCCCAGTTGTGCTGGCTGGCGAGCGTGCGCAGCGCCGGGGCCAGCATCTTCATGGTCGTCGGGACCCGCTTGTCCAGCTGGAAGTGGAAGCCGGTGGCCCGCACCGCGTAGGAGATCCAGTCCTCCGTGTCCGGGACCAGGTGCGAGCCGTTCCGCTCCAGCCGCATGCCGGTGCCCCCCTGACCGCGCACGACGGCGGCGGCCACGGCGTCCCCGAAGAGACCGTTGGACAGCAGGTTCCCCACTCCGAGGTCCGTCGGCTGGTAGCACAGCGAGCAGAACTCGCAGGCCACGATCAGCACGTTGGAGTTCGGGTAGGCCAGGCAGAAGTCGTGCGCGCGGTTGATCGCCGCGCCGCCGGCCGCGCAGCCGAGCTGAGCGATCGGCAACTGCCTGGTGTCGGACGTGAATCCGAGGGTGTTGATCAGCCATGCCGTCAGCGACGGCATCATGAATCCGGTGCACGAGACGTAGACGATGAGGTCGATGTCCTCGACGCCGAGCCCGGCGTTGTCCAGAGCCCCGTAGACGACCGGAGGGACGCGGCGCTTGGCCTCGGCCTCGTAGACCTTGTTGCGGGCCTCGAAGCCCGGGTGCTTCAGTGTCTCCTCGATGGGCTGGACGAGGTGCCGGGTACGGACCCCGGTGTTCTCGATCAGTCGCAGGGCGAGGCGGAGCTGCGGGTGATCGGCGTGCATGGTGCGCGCCAGCTCCAGGGTTTCCTCATTGGTGAGCACGTTCTCCGGGACCGCGATGGACGGTCGGCACAGCGTTGCCATGATCCCCTCCCCGTGCCGCGGGCACTCACCATGGAGTCCCCCGCGGCATCGATGGCTGTTTCAGCGATAGCCCCGGTCACCAAGAGACCGGGAGCTCATACGGGTAGCGCCAGATCGATTCGGTGTTCCAGCGCAGCTCCGAGGCCGGCACCGCCAGCTCCAGCCCCGGGAAGCGGGCGAGCATCGTCCCGATGGCCAGCTGGATCTCCATGAGCGCCAGCGGCGAACCGACACAGTGGTGCGAGCCCCACCCGAAGGTCATGTGGGGCTGCGTGGGCCGGTCCAGATCGAGCTCGTCCGGGTTGTCGAAGCGGTCCGGGTCCCTGTTGGCCGCGAGATACGACACGTGGACCGTGTCGCCCGCCTTGATGGTCACTCCGCCGAGCTCGACATCCTCCGTGGCGATGCGCGGGATGCCGACCCCCTTGCGGAACGGGATGTACCGCAGCAGCTCCTCCAGCGCCCTCGGCAGCATCTCGGGCCGGGCCCGCAGCTTCGCGAGCTGCTCGGGATGAGCCAGCAGGGTGTAGGTGATGTTGCTGAGCTGATAGGTGCTGGTGTCGTGCCCGGTCATCAGCAGCACCATCGCCATGACCGTCAGCTCGTCGGCGCCGAGGATCTCGTCGCCGTCCCTGGCCGTGGCCAGCGAGCTGATCAGGTCGTCCCCCGGAGCCTCCCGGCGGATCCGGGTGAGCTCCGCGAAGTACGACCGGAGCTCGGCCTTGGCCTCGACGGCCGTCTCACGGGTCGCCGCGCCGATGGTCATCATCTCCATCGCGCGGCGCCGCAACTCCGGCCGGTCGCTCTCCGGGATGTCGAGGACCTCGCAGATGGTCGTCAGCGGCAGTCGCGTCGACACGTGCTTGACGACGTCCGCGGGCGGACCGTGATCCGCCATCTCGTCGAGCAGCGAGTCCACGATGCGCTGCGTCTTCGGCTTCATCGCCTCGACGCGCGGCGCCGTGAACGCCTGGGAGACCAGGCGGCGCAGCCGGCTGCTCTCCGGTGGGTCGAGCAGGTTGATTGATTCGGACTGCACGATCGGTTCCGGTGTCATGCGCGGGAAGTCACGTCCGGCGACGGCCGCGCGGCTGAACCGGCGGTCGGTCGTGACGGTCCTGACGTCCTCGAACCTGGTGACCAGCCACGCCTCGCCCTGGCCGTAGGCCATCGTGATACGGGCGATCGGTGCATCGGTCATTAGTTGCCTGAGCAACGGGTCAAATTCCAGGCCCTCAGCGAAATCGAACGGGCATGTCCACACAGTGTCGGAGGTTCCCACCCCAGTACTCCAATCGGTCATCCTCCTGGACTCATGAGGTGTCCCCGGTGGTTGCCAGGCTCATGCGTACAGCTACGAGATTAACCCTTTCGGGGAAGCATTACCCAAAGCTTCTTTCCGAACGTGAAGCATTGACCATAGATTGAAGATTCGGATATGCCGGGGACATGCGACGCGCCGGGCGCCGGACGGCGCCGCTCCTCGCCGCCCGGGCGGCCGTTCCGCCCCTCGTCGCCCACCAAGGCTGTGGGAACGACGGTGGTGGGGGCGGTCCGACGACTGACGGTGACGGTGCGGTACAGGGCCGTCGAGTCCTTCCGCGACGGCGAGCCGGTCCCGGTGACCGGCTGTCCGGTGCTCGACTGTGCCCGCGGTGAGGCGGAACTCGGCAGTTGTCCGCAGGACTTCGTGGCGGCCGTGGAGACTGAGGGAGCCGGCCGCGTCGACCGTGGACCGCACGCCGGCGCGTACCTCAACTGGTCCTGGGACGGGGGCTACTGGCTGGACAGCGCGCCCCGCGACAGCCAGGGCCGTCCGCCGGAGCCCATGTCTCGGCCGCCGCCGCCGATGTCCTCGCCCAGGCGGCGGGTGGGCATCCGCGACCGCGGCACGGGGGAGAACGGCGACGCCATCGAGCCGGAGGTGTGCGCGGCGCCGATGGCGGCGTCCTGGGAGTCCGGGACGAGTTCACCCGGGGCTCGGCGGCGAGCGCCACCTCGACGTCTGTCCGGGGGAGGGTCCCGGCGTCACCTCGGGGCCGCGCTCCACACCACGCTGAGCGGCGCCACGCCGGGGGTGGGCTGACGGCCCGTCCCGGCGGAGGCGAGCGTCTGCCGTGGCCAACGCCCGCCTCGTCGTCGCCGACGCCGCCCCGGGAGGGGCGGCCGGTCGTGGTGGCGGCTCCGCGGGCGGAGACCGCCGACGACGGTGATGCTCCGGACCGTCACAACGGACCCGGTCCGGTGGTGGCGACCTTCCTCACACCAACTCCCCGGCCGCCGCGAGCGCTCCGGTGCCGACCTTGGCACCGAACCCGGCGTCGCTGCCGGAGCCGGAGCCGGAGCCGGCGCCGATGCCGATGCCGATGCCGATGCCGATGCCGGAACCGACCTCGGTGGCGGTCTCGGTGACCGCCACCCGGCCGCCGAGGCGCAGCGGTGTGAGGGGACCCGGATCGCCGGTCAGCAGCAGACGTACGGCCGCCCAGGGCAGGTTGACCCCGGTGAACGCGGTCTGGAAGATGCCGGCGGAAGGCCGGGGGTTGGCCTCCAGCAGCACGGGCTGTCCGTTCCGGTGGCGCAGCTGGACGTTGGAGAGGTAGGCCAGCCGGAAATGGCCGACCAGCCGTTCCGCGATCGCCGTGTAGGCGGGGTTGTCCAACAGCAGCCGGTAACGGCCTTGTTTGGCCCGGGGGATGCCGGCCAGCAGCGTTCCTCCGGGCGTGGAGAGGCAGTCCACGCTCACCTCGGGCCCTTCGAGATAGGGCATGACGATGAACTGCGGCACGCTCTCGTGCTCGTCCGCGGCCCGCTTGAGCGCGGCGGCCACGGCGTCGACCGAGACCAGGGGCCGGGCCGGGGCGAGCAGATCCCTTATGCTGAGGGGACTGTCGTCCAGGATGCGGAACCCGAAGGCCGAGTACTCGCCGGCGGGTTTGATGCAGACGGTCTCGCCGGCCCGGGTGAGATCCTCCACCGCCGCGCGCAACCCGTCGGCATCGGAGACCACCCGCCAGTCGGGCACGGGCACACCGATGGAGCGGGCCGCCTCGTAGGTGCGGCTCTTACTCGTGAGCACGTCGACCGCCCCGGGCGATGAGCACATCAGCCGGGTACCGACAGCGGCGAAGGCGTCGGTGTGCACGGCCAGGGCGTCGAGCCGTCTGGGCGGAATGAGGACGTCGATCCCATGCCTGCGGCAGAAATCGATCGCGAACTCGGCGTAGTCGTCATTGGATACGCGATGGGGCTCTATCTCTCCCACATCGCATGCCGCTAGTGCGGGTGCGGCAGGGTCCACGTTCGTCCCGTAGACACGGACATGGGCGGCGTCAGGGTTGTCGCGCAACATCCGCATCACCTGAGTCGTGGCTGCCCCTGCGCTGCTGAGCCAAATACGTAGTGCTATCGCGACGCTCCCCTCATCATCGATGCCAACACACGGAGCGCTCATGTACCGCTGTCGGGGATCGGGCAGGCGGGAAATGCCCACGCCATATACCACGGTCGCCGGGCCATACATGATCATGTGTGAAGCGGATCATAGCTCGTTAGCATGTCGGTGATGTTTCCCGCCGGGCGGGTACGCCCTGACATCCGGTCAGCCACCCGAACTGACCTTCGGGCGACGGTGATACGCGCGGTGCGGGGGAGCGGCCGAGGGGACCCCGCGCGGGACGGCGGGGGCCGGGGAGACCGCCGGGACGGGCGGTTCGGCCCGGCGCGCGGGCAGGGGTTGGCTCGTTCTCGACGGCCGGAACGGCTGAGCCCCGTCCGTCCATCCGCCGGTCCGGTGCGCCGGGCACCGGGGCTCGCGCCGGTGTGAGCACGCGGTCACGGCGCGTTCGGTCACGCTCAGTGAGGCCCCGCGTCACCCATGAGGAGGGCCCGCGCGGGACCGGGTGGGAAAACCCCAGGGGAATACTGGCCCTCGCCCCGGTGTTGGACTCACCCTGGTACACGTGCCGTCGCCTCGACCTGTTCGCAAGGAGGGCCCGTGCCCGAAGCCACACCGGAAACCCACGTCATCGCCTACCGCGCCGCCGAACAACTTCTCCAGGCCCGCGACCCGCGCGGGGCGCTGAAGCTGCTCGACCCGCTGATCACCGCGCACCCGGAGAACACCGCGGCCCGCCTCCTGCGCGCCCGCGCGTTCTTCCTCGCCGCCCAGCTCCGCTCCGCCGAGCTGGAGTTCCAGCTCGTCGTGGAGCGCGAGCCGGACAACGCCTTCGCCCACTTCGCGCTGGCCCGGACCCTCCAGCGCGCCGGACGCGACAGCGAGGCGACCCGCCACTTCCGGCTGGCCGCCGCGCTCGACCCGCGTCCGGACTATCTCGCCGCCGCCCGCTTCGAAGAGGCTCCCTGAGGGCTTTTCCGGCCCTCTCAAGCCGCCGCCGCGTTCGTCGCGCCCGCCTCCGCGACGTGCCGGCGGGCGGCCGTCGCTATCGCCCGCGCGTCGATCCCGGCCTCCCTGAGCTGCTCGGCGGGGGTCGCCGAGCCCGGCATGGTGCCCACGGCCAGCCGGATCAGGCGCGGTACCGGACGCCCGTCCGTGAAGGCGTCGAGCACCGCGTCGCCCAGCCCGCCCTCGGGCCGGTGGTCCTCCACCGTCAGCAGACAGCCGGTGTCCTCGGCCGCCGCCCACAGGGCCCGCGCGTCCACCGGCTTCACCGAGTACAGGTCCAGCACCCGCACCGGTATGCCGTCCGCCGCCAGCTCGTCGGCGGCGGTCAGCGCCTCGTGCACGGTCACCCCGGCGGCGACGATCGTCAGCACGTCCGCGTCCGAGGACCGCGGCAGCTTGCTGCCGCCGACCGGGAAGTCCTCGTCCGGGCCGTAGATCACCGGGCTCTTGCCGCGCGAGGTGCGCAGATAGCGCACGCCCGCGCCGTCCGTCATCCCCGCCACCAGGCGCGCGGTCTGATTGGCGTCGCACGGGTAGAGCACGGTGCTGCCGTGCACCGCCCGGAACAGCGCCAGGTCCTCCAGACCCATCTGCGACGGACCGTCCTCGCCGATGGCGACCCCGGCGTGCGATCCGGCCACGCTGATGCCGGCCCGGCTGACGGCCGACATCCGCAGGAAGTCGTGCGCCCTGGTCAGGAACGCGGCGAAGGTCGAGACGAACGGTGTCCAGCCGCGCACCTGCATGCCCACGGCGGTGGCGATCAGCTCCTGCTCGGCGATGTAGCACTCGAAGAACCGGTCGGGGTGCTCCTTGGCGAAGAACTCCGACCGCGTCGAGTCGCTGACCTCGCCGTCCAGCGCGACGACGTCGGCCCGGTCGGTGCCCACGGCGGCCAGCGCCTGGCCGTAGGCGTTCCGGGTGGCGACCTGGTCGCCCGGCTTGTAGCGCGGCAGCACGGCGTGCACGCCGTGCGCCTGCCGGGGCGCCGTGGACGCGGGCGGGCGCCGCACCTCGACCGTCAGGTTCCGCACGCCGCCGAGCTCCTCGACGGCCTCGCGCTCGTCGGGCATCGGCTTGCCGTGCAAGCCCTCGCGGTCCTGCACGGCGGCCACGCCCCGGCCCTTCATCGTCCGGGCCAGGACCACGGTGGGCCGGTCCTGGACGCCGATCGCCTCCGCGTAGGCCGCGTCGATGGCCGCCGGGTCGTGGCCGTCCACCTCCACGGCGTGCCAGCCGAACGCCCGCGCCCGCCGCGCGTACGCGTCCAGATCCCACTCGTGCCGGGTCGGTCCCCGCTGGCCGAGCCGGTTGACGTCGACGATCGCGGTCAGATTGCTCAGCTTCTCGTACCCGGCGTGCTCGAACGCCTCCCAGACGGAGCCCTCGGCCATCTCGCTGTCGCCGCACAGCACCCACACCCGGTACGGCATCTCGTCCAGGCGCCGGCCGGCGAGCGCGATACCCACGCCGATGGGCAGTCCCTGCCCCAGCGAGCCGGTGGCGACATCCACCCACGGCAGCCGGGGCGTGGGATGGCCCTCCAGCCGGCTGCCGTACTCCCGGAACGTCAGCAGCTCCTCGTCCGAGATCACGCCGGCCGCCTTGTACGCGGCGTACAGCAGCGGCGAGGCGTGTCCCTTGGACAGGATCAGGTGATCGTTGCCGGGGTGGGCGGGCCAGTCGAAGTCGTAGCGCAGATACCGCGCCATCAGCACGGCCATCAGGTCCGCGGCGGACATCGAGGAGGTGGCGTGCCCGGAGCCGGCGGTCGACGTCGCGCGCACGGCGTCCACGCGGAACTGCTGCCCGAGCTCGGCCAGGTACTGGTCTGTGGTCATACGAGCCTCCTGGTTGAACCGTGCGCGTGCGGGTACCCAGGCGCCCCGGCGCCTAACGACGCCGGGGCGGGCCGGACCCGGGATGGTCAGGCCGTCGCGCGGTGGCCCCCGCCGGGCACGCCGTCCGTGTAGGGCCAGCGCAGGAGCGCGCCGAGGCCGCCGACCGGCATCGCCCCGGTGCCCGCGCCCGCCCCGCGCAGGGCCACCACGTCCGCGCCGGTCGCCGCCGCGGAGCGCAGCAGCGCGTCGTCGGCGCGCGCCGCGGCCGGTGCCGGCTCGCCGAGGTAGCGCGAGTCGGTGCGGCGCACCGCCAGCTGGTCCGGCTCGTGGCCCACCCACACGTCCTGGTGCAGGTCGGGGCCGTCCAGGCGCACCAGCAGTGTGTCGATGCGGTGCTCGCGCGCGGCGTCGACCAGCGCGGGCACGCCCTCGGCGGCGTCGACGCGGCCGTGCGCCGGCATCCGGCCGGCCTCGAACCGCTCCAGCGCCTCGGTGGTGTGCTCCCGCGCCAGGTCCTCGCGCGCCTGGGCGATGTCCGCGTCCAGCAGCCTGGGGGAGGATCCGGCGGCCCGGCCGCCGTGGTCGGATTCCACGGTCACCTCGCGCAGCGACTCGGGCAGCCGCTCGCGCACCGCGCGCCGTTCCCGCCTGTCGCCCGCGAGCACCAGCATCTCGGCGTGCGCCCGCTCGGCGTCGGCGGCCAGTCGCTCGGCGATCCGGGCCGCGTTCTCGTCCCAGGTGTTCTGGACGGCGAGCTGGAAGTGCCGCTCGGACCAGTCGGCCCGCCCGGTGCGGTGCATCGGCCACTGCCGGCCGCGCACCTCGTCGGCCGGGCGCGGTCGGCCGTGGGTGCCGCGCAGCTGCAGATCGGCGCCCCTGCGGTCGACGAACGCGACCAGGCAGGTCGGATCCCGCTCGCCGTAGTCGAGCAGCGGTCCCAGGCGCGGCAGCACGGCCCAGCTGGTCAGCGGCGGGGAGGGGGGCGGCGCGGCGAGCGGCACGTCGAGCACGGTCTCGCCGTCGGTCGCGAAGACCGCCCGGCCCGCGTCGTCCGGGGCCAGCCCGCCGAGCGTGTCGTACACCGCGCGGCACGTCGCCTCGTCCGCCCCCAGGTCGGCCAGCCGGTCGCGGGCGCCGCGCGCCTGCAACTCCCGGACCGCGGCGGCGTCCTCGGTCGCGTCGGAGGTGTCGAAGTACACCGAGGCCCAGGGCCCCGGCTTGTGCAGCAGCGGGTCGAGGAACGCTAGGTTCATGGCTTCCTCCGGTGCGTCCGGTACGTCTGGGGATCGCGGGCGGCGGCCGTCACACGGCGACCTTCCCGAACTCCCGCAGCATCGCGTCGTTGAAGAATTCCAGGTCGTCCGGCTTGCGGCTGGTGACGAGTGCGCTGGGGCCCTCGTGGCAGACCACCACCCGCTCGTCCACCCAGGTGGCGCCCGCGTTGCGCAGGTCCGTGCGCAGGCTCGGCCAGGACGTCATGGTCCGGCCGCGCACCACGCCGGCCTCGATGAGGCTCCACGGCGCGTGGCAGATCGCCGCCACGGGCTTGCGGGCGTCGAAGAACGCCTTGACGAACGCGACCGCCCGCCGGTCCATCCGCAGGGCGTCCGGGTTGGCGACGCCGCCGGGCAGGACCAGGGCGTCGAAGTCCTCCGGGGACGCGCCCTCCACGGTGTCGTCCACCGGGAAGGTGTCCGCCTTGTCCAGATGATGGAACGCCTGGACGCTGCCGGGCCTGGTGGAGATGAGCTGCGGCGTCTCCCCGGTCTCCACGAGCGCCTGCCAGGGCGACGTCAGTTCGATTTGCTCGACGCCTTCGTGTGCCATCACAAATGCGATCCGCATATTCTCACCGTTCCTTGTGCGTGCGGCGTGACCATCTCCGGCCCGCGCCCCGGGTAACCAGTGCGGCGGAAACGGAAACATCGGTAGGGTCGATGCCACAAACTGCCCTCTGTTGGGTGGTTTGGCGAAGGAGACGGCCCGGCCGTGCCAGCGGGCCGATAGGTTCCGTGCGCGTCCGGGCACATCCGCGCCGGCGCGTTCCCGATCGCATCGAATTCGGAGAATCCATGACCCAAACCGCCGCAGGTTCTGCCGCCGTGCGCTCCGTCATTCCGGGGCAGAGCACGGCCGCCGCGGCTTCGTTACCGCTCCGGGAGAGCGCCGAGATCCAGGGCGACGTCCTCGCGGGCTTCAGGAAGGATCACGTTCAGCTGCTCTTCCTCACCATCGGGGATCCGACGCAGGCCCGGCGCTGGCTGGCCAAGCTGCGCCACCGGATCGCCACCACGCGGGAGGTGGCCGCGTTCAACGCCACCTTCAGCGCCGCGCGCCGCAACGCGGCGGGCACGGACCCGGCGAGCCTGCGGGCCGTGTGGCGCTCGGTCAGCTTCACCTACCCCGGGCTGGAACAGCTCGTGGGCGGCTCGCCCATCGCTGACGTGCCGAACGGCACCACCCAGCAGGCCCTCGCGCAGGGCGCCGCCGCCCGCAAGGAGGTGCTCGGCGACACCGAGGCCAACGACCCGGCGCACTGGCTCTTCGGCGCCCAGCACAGCGAGCCGGTGCATGTGATCCTCACGGTCGCGGCCGACCGCGCCGCGGATCTGGGCGCGGCCCTGGCCAGGGAGCGGGAGGAGATCGCCGCCCACCGGCTGGCGGTCGCCTTCGAGCAGTCGGGCGCGACCCTGGAGGGCAACCGGCGGGGCAAGGAGCACTTCGGCTTCAAGGACTCCGTCAGCCAGCCCGGCGTGGCGGACTTCGACGAGCCCGACCCCGACAACCCCGAGTACCAGAAGGACAAGCCCGGGACCCGGCTCATCCCGCCCGGCGAGTTCGTCGTGGAGTACCCGGCCGATCACCGCAGGCCGGCCTCGCTGCCGGACTGGATGCGGAACGGCTCCTTCCACGTGGTGCGCCGGCTGGCCCAGGACGTGCCGGGCTGGTGGGCGCAGGTCGCCGACCAGCTCAAGGTCCTCAAGGACGCCAAGGCCGTGCCGGACACCGCGACCACCGAGTGGCTGGCCGCCCGGCTGTTCGGCCGATGGCGGTCCGGCACGCCCGTCGCCAAGAGCCCGGACGCGGACGTGCCCGCGCGCCCCGGAGCGGAGACGGACAACGACATCAGCTACCGGGACGACACGGACGGCCGCGTCACGCCGCTCTTCGCCCATGCCCGGAAGGTCAATCCGCGCGACGGCCTCAAGGTCCGGACGACGGATCCGGAGCCGCTGGCCCAGAAGGGCGCGCTGGACGGCAGGCGCCTCATGCGCCGGGGGATCCCTTACGGTATGCCGTTCGACCCGGCCGGCGGGGAGGCGAACGGGCCGGACGCGCCGAGGGGTCTCGTCTTCGTCACCTACCAGGCCGATCTCGTCCAGCAGTTCGAGTTCGTTCAGCGGACGTGGATCGAGGGATCCAACTTCCCGGAGCGTTCCCCCCAGGTGGGCAAGGACGCGGTGCTCGGCCGGGGCGGCAAGGTCGCCTTCCCCGCCGGCGGAACCCAGACGCCCACGGCGAGCGTGGAGTTGAGCCTGCGGCAGTTCGTCCGTACCGAGGGATGCGTCTACGCCTTCACGCCGTCCCTCTCGGCGCTCAAGCAACTCGCCGACGGCACCATTCCGCCGGGCGGGGGGCCGGCCAAGGAACAGGTGATCACCGCTCCCGATCTGATCCAACGCGGGGATGTGATCAGCTCGTTCAAGGCTCGTCTGCGCTTCAACGACCTGACCGGCAACCTGGTGGTGCACGACGAGAACGAGGTGGAGATCTGGAGCACGGGACTTGACCCGGAGATCGAACTGAAGGCGGTCCGCGCCGAGTTCACCAGTGACGGGGAGCTGCTGCTGCCCAACACCGAGGGCGACGTCCTGTGGCCGCCCGAGAACGAGCGGCTCGGCTCCCACCCGGGGGCCGTGCTCGTGGTCCAGACCGACGGCGACGTGGTGATCCGCGCCGCCGACGGCAGCGTCCTCTGGCACACCGACACCGCGCACTGAGGCGCGCGGGCGGGGACCGGGCGGCCGGTCCCCGCGCGCGGTTCAGTCCCGGGGCTTCAGGGCGCGCAGCCGCTGGTCGAGCTCGCGCTCGTAGAAGTCGATGAAGCCGTCCGGATCCGGTCCGGCGTTCTGTGTCACCAGGTGGTCGAAGCCCGCGTCGACGAATTGCTGCGCGACCTCGACGAACCGCTCCGGATCGGATCCGCAGGCGAACTGCTCCAGCACGTCGGACTCCCGGACGGTGGCCGAGGCCGCCTCGAAGTTGACCGGGTTGGGCAGCTCGCTCATGACCTTCCAGCCCAGCATCGACCACCGACTCGTCTCCAGCACGGCCTGGGCCGCGGTGTGTTCGTCGGGTGCCCAGGCCATCGGCATCTCGGCGTAGCGCGGCCCGGTGCCGCCGGCCTTGTGGTAAGTGGCGACGATGTCCCCCTTGGGTTCCGTCGCGAAGAGCCCGTCCCCGAGGTCCGCGGCGATGTGCGCCGCCTCCGCGCCGCCGGCGGCGACCGCGATCACGGGCGGCTCGGCGGGCAGGTCGAAGATCCGGGCGTCCTCGATCCGCAGGTGCTTGCCCTCGTACGAGCGGTAACCGCCCTGCCACAGCAGGCGGATGATGTGCAGCGCGTCGCACAGCCGCTCGTGCCGGACGTGGACGGAGTCGGGGAAGCCGATCCCCACGACGTGCTCGTTCAGCCGCTCGCCCGAGCCGATGCCGAGCGTGAAGCGGCCGTCCGAGACCAGCGAGAGGGTCGCGGCGGCCTGCGCGATGATCGCCGGGTGGTAGCGGACGGTGGGGCAGGTGACGCCGGTCGCCAGGCCGATCCGTTCGGTCTTCGCCGCGATCGAGCCCAGCACGGTCCAGGCGAACGGCGAATGGCCCTGGTTGTCCAGCCAGGGGTGGAAGTGGTCGCTGATCTCCACGAAGTCGAATCCGGCCCGCTCGGCGAGCTGTGCCTGGCGGATGAGCTCCTTGGGCCCGAACGCCTCGGCGGCCAGCTTGTATCCCATGCGCATGTGTGCCTCTTTTCCCGTGTTTGCGCACTATGTTCCTCCGGCGCCGGAGGGGCTGCCACTTGAGAGACGGGCGAGGCGGGCGAGACGGGCGAGGCGGGACATGGGTGGGCCCGGCCGGGGCGCCGCCGTGGCGACGGCCCGGCCGGGCCGGGGAAGACCGGCGCTCAGCCCGCGACTTCGGAGCGGTCGCCGCCCCACAGCGTGTGGAACGATCCCTCCCGGTCGGTGCGCAGGTAGGTGTGCGCGCCGAAGTAGTCCCGCAGGCCCTGCACGAGCGAGGCCGGCAGCCGGCCGGCCCGCAGCGCGTCGTAGTAGGCCAGCGCGGCGGAGAACCCGGGCGCGGGCACACCCAGTTCGGTGGCGGTGGCCACCACGTGGCGCCAGGCGTTCTGCGCGTCGCGCAGGGCGTCGCCGAACGTCGGGTCGGTCAGCAGCGTCACCCCGGCCTCGCCGCCCCGGTAGGCGGCGCGGATCTGGTCGAGGAACCGGGCCCGGATGATGCAGCCGCCACGCCAGATCGCGGCGACCGCGCCGCGGTCGATGTCCCAGCCGTACTGCTGGCTGCCCGTCTGGATCAGGTGCCAGCCCTGGGCGTAGGCCACGATCTTGGAGGCGTACAGCGCCTGTTCGACGTTCTCGGTGAAACGGGCCGCGTCGTCCGGGTGCAGGCGTGGCCGGACCGGGCCCGGCAGGTCACGGGTGGCGGCGCGCAGCTCGACGTGGCCGGACAGCGAGCGGGCGAAGACGGCCTCGGCGATCCCGGAGACCGGCACGCCGAGGTCGAGCGCGGTCTGCACCGTCCAGCGGCCGGTGCCCTTCTGCTCGGCCTGGTCGGCGACGATGTCGACGAACGGGCCGCCGGTGGCGGCGTCGGTGTGCGACAGCACCTCGGCGGTGATCTCGATCAGGTACGAGTCGAGCCGCCCGGTGTTCCACTTGCGGAAAACGTCGGCGATCCGCCCGGGATCGTACCCGGCGACGTTGCGCAGCAGGTCGTACGCCTCGGCGATGAGCTGCATGTCGGCGTACTCGATGCCGTTGTGCACCATCTTCACGAAGTGACCGGCGCCGTCCGGGCCGATGTGCGTGCAGCACGGCTCGCCGTCGACCTTGGCCGCGACGCTCTCCAGCAGCGGGCCGAGCGCCTCGTACGACTCGGGCGAGCCACCGGGCATGATGCTCGGGCCGTTCAGCGCGCCCTCCTCCCCGCC
The DNA here is from genome assembly GCF_035917415.1 of Streptomyces sp. NBC_01803. Taxonomy (NCBI): domain Bacteria; kingdom Bacillati; phylum Actinomycetota; class Actinomycetes; order Kitasatosporales; family Streptomycetaceae; genus Streptomyces; species Streptomyces sp. NBC_01803. The sequence continues at coordinate 647,025 of NZ_CP109073.1, read as the reverse complement.
GGAGATGCCGCAGCCCACGAAGTGCAGTCCGCGCTCGCGCAGCGCGGCCTCGCGGCGGCGGGTGTCCTCGAAGTGCGCGTTGCCGCCGTCGACGATCATGTCGCCGGGCTCCAGCAGCCCGGCGAACTCCTCGATCACGGCGTCCGTGGGGGCCCCCGCCTTGACCATGATCACGAGCCGGCGCGGGCGCTCCAGCGAGGCGACGAACTCCTCCGCCGTCTCGGCCGGCAGGAACTCGCCCTCGTGGCCGAACTCCTCGACCAACTGCCGTGTCCTGGCGGCGGTCCGGTTGTGGAGGGCCACGGTGTGCCCGTGCCGGGCGAAGTTGCGGGCCAGGTTGCGGCCCATCACCGCCAGCCCGGTGACACCGATCTGCGCCTGCCGCGCCATGCCATCATCTCCCGTCATCACTGTTGAGCCTTGCGCCGTTGCGCCGTTGCGCCGTTGAGCTGTTGAGCCGTTGAGCTGCCGTTTTCGCACGTCGGCCCGGGTGGTCGGCGTTCCGTCGCGCGAGCGTATCCGACGTCCCCGCGCGCGCTCCGCCCGGTCAGAACTCCTCGTGGGCCCGCGGGTCTCCGCCCAGCCGGCGGTGCGGCCGGTCGGCGACGGCGGCCATCTCGGCGGCGTTCAGGGCGAATCCGAACACGTCGAAGTTCGCGCGCCGGCGCGCCGGATCGCCGGACTTGGGGAGGGGCACGGCGCCGAGCTGGACGTGCCAGCGCAGGATCACCTGGGCGCTGCTGACGCCGTGGGCCGCCGCGATCCGCGCGATCCTCTCGTCGTGCAGCAGGGCGCTGCCCCGGCCGAGCGGGCTCCAGCTCTCGGTCACGATGCCGTGCCCGGCGTGGAAGGCGCGGGCTTCCTCCTGGGGGAGCAGCGGGTGCAACTCGATCTGGTTGACGGCCGGTAGCACGCCGGTCTCCTCCGCCAGCCGCCGGATGTGCCCGGGGGTGAAGTTGGAGACACCGATGGACCGCACCAGGCCGTCGTCCCGGAGCTTGATCATCGCCCGCCACGAGTCGATGTACTTGTCGACCCGGGGGTTGGGCCAGTGGATGAGATAGAGGTCGACGCGGTCGAGCCCGAGGCGGGCCCGCGACTGCTCGAACGACGCCAGCGCCTCGTCGTGGCCGTGGTGACGGCCCGGCAGCTTGGTGGTGACGACGATGTCCTCGCGCGGCACCCCGGACGCGGCGATGCCCCGGCCGACGCCGCTCTCGTTGCGGTAGTTCACGGCGGTGTCGATCAGCCGGTAGCCGAGGTCGAGCGCCCCGGCGACCGCCCGCTCGGCCTCGGCGTCGTCCATCGGGTAGGTGCCGAAGCCGGTGGCGGGCAGGGCGTGGGTGTCGTTGAGGGTGTGGATGGGGGGTGCGGCCACTGCTTCTCCTTGATCGTTCCGGTCAGCGTATCGGCGGCTGCCGGGCGGCGGCCGGCTCCGCCGCCGCCCCCTCCGGCTCGGCCGACAGCGGGGTGGGCGATGCTCTCCAGCCCCCGGCGCCCGGTCTTCACCGCGAGGAACAGCTCGACGAGCCCGACCGCGACCATCAGGGAGGCGCCGGGACAGAACGCGAGCGCGGTGTCGCGGGGGACGCCGCTCCCGGTCAGCGAGGCGAAGAGCGGCGAAGGGCTGATCCCGCCCGCCGCCGTGCCGACCGCGGAGCGGAAGGCGATGGCCCTCGCGCGCGTCTCCATGGGGAAGATCTCGCTCACCGTGAGAGAGGCGGAACCGGCCCCGGCCGACGCGAAGAGCCCGAATCCGTCGGTTCAGCCGGCCGAGGAGGAGGACGCCGACGCGGGCGCCCGTCACACCGAGCGCGGCGGCCAGGCCCGAGATCCGGGTGGACGTGACGCTCAGGCCGCTGTCCGGCTCCGCGAGCCGCTCCGCCATGGTGCCGACCAGGGTGACGTCGAACCCGTCGAGGATCCACACCGTGCCCGGGCCGATGACGATCCGCCAGTGCCAGCCGGACCGCGGCGGCCGGTCGAGGCGGGCCGGGACGGTCGTGCGGACCACCCCGATGGTGGCGCGGTCCGCCGCCGCGGGGGAATCGCCCGTTTTCTGCTCTACGAGCATTCACCTATTCTGCGGTCGCCCCCTCGGCGGCGCATGTGCGAGCGCCGTGAACTCAGGCGTGGGAGAGGGCGAACGAGACGAGGAAACCGCAGACCAGGACCAACCCGCTGGCCAGATGCGCCTCCTCGAAAGCCTCCGGAATCATCGTGTCGGCGATCATCGCCAGGATCGCCCCCGCGGCGACCGCCGTGACCCCGGCGATCACGGCCTCGGGGAAGCCACCGACCACCGCGTAGCCCAGGACCGCCGCGACGGTGCTCGCGGCGGCGATCGCGCCCCAGACCCCGAACACGTACCCCTCGCGGCGCCCGGCCGCCCGCATGCCCGCCGAACTGGACAGCCCCTCGGGCACGTTGCTGATGAAGACCGCGGCCACCGTCACCACGCTGACCGCGCCCCCGTCGAGCAGGCTGACGCCGATCACGGCCGACTCGGGCACGCCGTCCAGCAGCGCGCCCAGCGCCAGTGCCAGGCCCGAGCCCTCCCGCTGGGACTCGGACGGCTGGGAGCGCACCCGGCCGGAGCGTTTGCGGTTCCGCGCGCCGCGGTACGCCAGCCACGCGTTGCCCGCCGTGAACGCGACGGCGCCGCCGACCGTGCCGACCACCGTCGGGCCCAGCCCGGCCTGTTCGTACGCCTCACCCACCAGCTCGAACGACACCGCGGAGATCAGCACCCCGGCGCCGAACGCCATCACGGAGGCCACGAGCCACTGCGGCACCCGCACCCGGTACCCGACGACCGCGCCCAACAGCAGCGCGGACCCCGCCACCAGTCCCCACATCCCGGCCAGTACGACGTCCGACATTCCCCTCGCCTACCCCGTGCCGGGCGGCGCAAGCGGCGTTATGCGAGGAATGCGGGGTTTCATGCCGGAGGGGCCGGTTACCCGAGGCCGAGCAGGGCGTCTCAGAGGTAAGGAGAGACCCATGAGCCAGAGCACGCAGCGTGCTCAGCAGGAGATGTCGGCCACGGCCGGGCAGGCCGGGCAGGCCGCCCGCGGGCTCGCCGGCGACGCCAGGGAACAGGCCAGATCCGTCACGGGCCAGGCCAGGGACCACGCGCGCACCACCGCCCACGACCTCAGGGGCCGGGTGGCCGACGAGGCCGGCAGCCAGGCGCGGCGCACGGTCGGCGCCGTCCGCCAGTGGGCCGACGACCTCGCCGGGCTCGCCGACAACGCCCCGGCCGACTCGCCGGCCCGGGGCATGGTGGCGCAGGCCGCCGACCGGGGCCACCGCGCCGCCGACTACCTCGACGAGCGCGGCATCGACGGCCTGATCGAGGACGTGCAGGGATTCGCCCGGCAGCGTCCCGCCGCGTTCCTGGGCGGAGCCGCGCTCGCGGGATTCGCCATCGGCCGGCTCGTCAAGATCGGCCGCGCCGACTCCACGGGCCAGGACCCCTCGGCCGGCACCGGCACCGAGCCGCGGGAGGTGTGACATGGCGCTGACATCGCGCCGCGCCGATCCCACGGCCGGTACCCGTACGCGGGAGGACGACGGCTCGATCGGCCAGATGCTGACCGAGGTCACCGCGGACACCCAGCTCCTGTTCCGGCAGGAGGTGGAGCTGGCCAAGGCCGAGATCCGCGAGGAGGTCGCCACGGCGGGTAAGGCCGCCGGGATGTACGGCGGCGCCGGCTTCGCCGGATACATGGTGGCCTTCTTCCTCTCCCTCGCCGCGGTGTTCGGACTGGCCAACGTCATGGACGGCGGCTGGGCCGCGCTCATCGTCGCCGGCGTCTGGGCGGCCCTCGGCGCCGTGCTGTTCGTCCTGGGCCGCTCCCGCATGCGGAGCGTGTCCCCCCAACCCCGACAGACCATGGAAACCCTGAAGGAGGACGCGCGATGGGCACGTCACCCGACCACATAAGGGCCGATATCGAGGCTACCCGGGCCAAGCTGACCACCGACCTGGATCGGCTGGCGGAACGTGCCAGCCCGCGTCGCATGGCCCACCGCCGGGGTGAGCACATGCGCGGCGGTCTCGCCCAGCTCAAGGAGCGCGTCATGGGCGGCGCCTCCGACCGCGTGGGCCGGGCGAAGGACCAGGCCAGGGGCGCCCGGGGACAGGCCGGCGACCAGAGCGGGCGGGCCGCCGAGTCCACCCGTGAGAGCGCCCGGCACGCCCGCGAGGCGGCGGGCCAGGCGCCCGGACAGGCGATGCGGCAGACCCAGGGCAACCCGCTCGCGGCCGGCGCGGTCGCGTTCGGCGCCGGACTCGTCGCCGCCTCGCTCGCGCCCACCTCGGACAGCGAGCAGCGGGCCGCCGGCCAGGTCTCCGACCGGGCGGGCCGGATGGCCGGCCCCGTGAAGAGTGCCGCCATGGAGTCCGCCCAGCACCTGAAGGACGACGCCACCGAGCACGCCCGGCAGGCGGCCAGTGACATCAAGGACCACTCCGCCCAGGCCGCCCGCGACACCGGGCAGCAGGCCCGCGAACGGGCCGACGACGTGGCCGGACAGGCCAGGAACTCGGCTCGCGACATGTCCGCCGAGGCACGGCGGAACGACGGGCAGCGATGAGCGCCGCGCACCACGGGCAGGCACCGGCGGAAACGCCGGGTGACCTGCCCAAGCGCTCGTGGTGGGCGGTGCTCAAGGGCACCGCCCGGGAGTTCAGGGCCGACAACCTCACCGACTGGGCCGCGGCCCTGACGTACTACGGGGTGCTGGCGATCTTCCCGGCCCTGCTGGCCCTCGTCTCCGTGCTGGGCCTGATCGGTAGCTCGGCCATCGACCCGCTGATCGACAACGTCGCGGACCTGGCCCCCGGTTCGGTGCGCGACGTGCTCACCGACGCCCTGGAACATCTCAAGGGCGGCGCGGGCGGGGCCGGGATCTCGTTCGTCGTGGGCCTCTCGCTCGCCCTGTGGTCCGCGTCCGGATACATCGCGGCCTTCATGCGGGCGGGCAACGTGGTCTACGACATCGGCGAGGGACGCCCGGCCTGGAAGACCCTGCCCACCCGGTTCGCCATCACGCTGGCCGTCGTGGTGCTGCTGGCCGCGATCGCGGTCGCGGTGGTCTTCACCGGCGGTCTGGCCGAGAAGGCCGGGGATGTCCTCGGCCTGGGCGAGACGGCCGTCACGGTCTGGGACATCGCCAAGTGGCCCGTCCTGGTGCTGCTGGTCGGACTCGTCATCGCGCTGCTGTACTGGGCCGCGCCCAACGTCAAGCGGGGCTTCCGCTGGGTCACGCCCGGCAGCTTCCTCGCCGTCGGGATCTGGATCGTGGCCTCGGCCGCGTTCACGTTCTACGTGGCGAACTTCGGCAGCTACAACAAGACCTACGGCAGTCTCGCCGCCGTGATCGTCTTCCTGGTCTGGCTGTGGCTCTCCAACACGGCCATCCTGCTGGGCCTGGAGTTCGACGCCGAGTTGGAACGGCGCCGCGCCATCGACAGCGGGCATCCTCCCGAGGAGGAGCCCTACGCCGAGCCGCGCGACACCCGCAAGCTCTGAGCACGCGCGACGACCCGGGCCCGGCGTGGCGGCATGCCGCCACGCCGGGCCCGGGTCCTCGCGGCCTCTACCAGCGATACCAGCGGGACCGCGTCCCGTGTGAGGTCGTACCGCGCATCACGAAGCCGAGCAGCCAGACGATCAGCACGGCGACCGCCAGCCACCACAGCACGTCCAGGGCGAAACCCGCGCCGAACAGCACCAGGGCGAGCAGCAGGACCAGAAGCACTACGGCCATCGTCGGCCTCCTTTCGTTACCGGTTGGGCACCGGTGGAGCGTCGTACCGAGTGACCGGAACCGGCGTATCGAAAACCTGTTGGAGACATCTCGTGGAGACCTCGCGCAGACTGGTCCCATGGAGCTCCAGATCACCGCGACCGACCCCGAGCACGTGACCACCCTGCTCGACCTCCCCTGGGACGTCCCGCTGTCGGAGTGGCCGGAGAAGCACCTCGTCGCGCTGCCGCGCGGGATCTCGCGCCACGTCGTCCGGTTCGCCCGGGCCGGCCACGAGGTCTTCGCGGTCAAGGAGGTCGGGGAGTGGGCGGCCGTCCGCGAATACGCCCTGCTGCGCGACCTCGACCGGCTCGCCGTCCCCGCCGTGGACCCGGTGGCCGTCGTCACCCGACGGACCGACGCCCACGGCCAGCCGCTCGAACCCGTCCTCATCACCCGGCAGTTGAAGGGCTCCCTGCCCTACCGGTCGATGTTCGAGACGACGATGCGGCCCGGCACCATCAAGCGGCTGCTCGACGCGCTCGCCGTGCTCCTCGTCCGCCTCCACCTCAGCGGCTTCGCCTGGGGCGACTGCTCGCTGTCCAACACCCTCTTCCGCCGCGACGCCGGCGCCTACGCCGCGTACCTCGTGGACGCGGAGACCGGGCAGATCCAGCCACGGCTCACCGACGGCCAGCGCGGCTACGACCTCGACGTCGCCCAGGTCAACATCGTCGGCGAGCTGATGGACCTGGAGGCCGGCGGCTCCCTGCACCCCTCCGTCGACCCGGTCCCCTTCGGGCGGGACCTGATCGACCGGTACGGCGAGCTGTGGCACGAGCTGACCCGCACCTCGGTCTACCCGCGCGACAAGCGCCACTACATCGACCGCCGCATCCGCCGCCTGAACGACCTCGGCTTCGACGTCGCGGAGATGCAGATCCAGCGCTCCCCGGACGGCGACGCCGTCACCTTCCTGCCGAAGGTCGTCGACGCCGGGCACCACCAGCGGCAGCTCCTGCGGCTGACCGGACTGGACGCCGAGGAGAACCAGGCGCGCAGCCTGCTCAACGACCTGGAGACGTGGATGGCCGGCCAGGAGGACTACGAGGACTACGCGCCCGGCGACTCTCCCGCGGAGGGGGGACTCGGGGGCGCCCGCCCCGAGGTGCTCGCCCACCGCTGGGTCCGCGACGTCTTCCGCCCCACCGTCCGGACCATCCCCCGGGGGCTGCGGGAGGGCCTGGACACCGCGCAGGTCTACCACGAGCTGCTGGAACACCGCTGGTACCTCTCGGAGCGCGCCCGGCGCGACATCGGCATGGAGGCCGCCGCCGAGGACTACATCGCCACGGTCCTCGCGCGCCGGGAGGGCGACGCCGCCGTACCGTGAGGGCATGCCCGAACTGCCGGATGTCGAGGGGTTCCGCCGCGTCCTGGCCGACCACGGCCGAGGCCGCCGCGTCGAGCGCGTCGAGGTGGCCGACCCCGGGGTCCTGCGCGGGGTGACCGCTCCCCGGCTGCGCCGCGCCCTCACCGGCCGCCGCCTCGCCGAGCCGGAGCGCCACGGCAAGTGGCTCCTCGCCCGCACCGACGGACCCTCGCTCCTGCTGCACTTCGGCATGACCGGGCGGCTCCTCCCGGCCGCGCCCGCCGACCCCCCGCATCCCCACGACCGGGTCACGTTCACCCTGGCGGGCGAACGCCAGCTCCGCTACCGCGACCAGCGCAAGCTCCAGGGCCTGCGGCTGGCCGCCACCGACGCGGACCTCGACGAGGTGCTCGGCGGCCAGGGCCCCGACGCGCTGACTGTCGACCGGCCCCTGCTCGACCGGCTCCTCGACGGACGCCGCGCCCGCGTCAAGGCGGTGCTCATCGACCAGTCGGTGCTGGCCGGGCTCGGCAACCTGCTCGGCGACGAGATCCTCTGGCGGGCCCGCGTCGACCCGGCGCGCCCGGCCCGCGACCTGGACGCCGGCGAGCGCGGCCGGCTCGCCGACGCGCTGCGCGGCGTGCTGCGCGACGCGGTCCGCGCCGGATGCGTGCCCGCCCGCCCGTCGTGGCTCACCGGTCACCGCGAGGGGCCCGACCCGGTCTGCCCGCGCTGCGGCGGCCCGCTCAGCAAGGACCGGATCGCCGGCCGCTCCACCACCTGGTGCCCGCACTGCCAGGCCGGCCGCGGCACTTCGGCCCGGGTCGCGGGCCCGAGGGGCCGCCCGCATAGTGGGAGCTGACCGGAAGGCCGGAAGGGAAGCGTGTCCATGAGCCATGCGATCCGGGCCGAGGGGCTGCTCAAGCGGTTCGGCCCCACCACCGCGCTCGCCGGGGTGGACCTCAGCGTCCCGGCCGGCACGGTGCTCGGCCTGCTGGGCCCGAACGGCGCCGGCAAGACCACCGTGGTGCGGGTGCTGGCCACCCTGCTGCGGCCGGACGCCGGACACGCCACCGTCGGCGGCCACGACGTGCGGCGCGACGCCCACCGGGTGCGCCAGCTCATCGGTCTGACCGGGCAGTACGCCTCCGTGGACGAGCAGCTCACCGGCATCGAGAACCTGCTGCTCATCGGCCGCCTGCTCGGCATGAGCCGCGGCGACGCGCGGCGGCGGGCCCGGGAGCTGCTGGAGCGGTTCGGTCTGGCCGACGCGGGCGGCCGGGCGGTCGGCACGTTCTCCGGCGGCATGCGCCGCCGTCTCGACCTCGCGGCCAGCCTGGTGGGCAGGCCGCCGGTGCTCTTCCTGGACGAGCCGACCACCGGCCTGGACCCCCGGGCCCGCTCCGAGCTGTGGGAGCTCATCCGGCGGCTGGTCGCGGACGGCGCGACGGTGCTGCTGACCACCCAGTACCTGGACGAGGCGGACGAACTCGCGGACCAGATCGTCGTCATCGACCACGGCGAGGTGATCGCCACCGGCACCCCAGAGGACCTCAAGGCCCGGATGGGCGCGCGGACGCTGGCCGTTCGCCCCATGGACGCCGGGCGGCTGCCCGAGGTCCGGGCCGCCGTGGCGGAGCTGACCGGCGCGGAGCCCGGCGTCAAGGGCGGGCTGGTGACCGCGCGGGTGGTGGACCCGGCCGTGCTGCCCGCCGTCGTGCGGCGGCTGGACGACGCGGGCGTGCTGGTCACCGAGCTGTCGCTGCGCGGCTCCAGCCTCAACGAGGTCTTCCTGACCCTGACCGGCCGCCCGGTGGGAAACGGGGAGGCGGGCACGGGATGAGCGGCATCAGCGACGCCGGCTCCTCCTCGGTGGCGCCCGCGTCGGCCGACCGGGAGCTCGCCCCCCGGGTCACCCCGCTCCAGGGAATCCGTCAGACCCTGACCCTGGCCTGGCGGACCGTCGTCCAGGTCCGGCACAATCCGGCGGAGCTGACGGACTTCAGCATCCAGCCGATCATGTTCGTGCTGCTCTTCACCTACGTGTTCGGCGGCGCGATCGCGGGCTCGGTCAAGGAGTACCTGACGTTCATGCTGCCCGGCATGATCGTGATGAACATGCTGTTCGTCACCCTCTACGTCGGCCAGGGCCTCAACACCGACGTCAACAAGGGCGTGTTCGACCGGCTCCGGTCGCTGCCGATCGCCCGCTGGGCGCCGCTGGCCGGCCGGATCGCCGCCGACCAGGTGAAACAGGCGTGGTCGATCGTCCTGGTGCTGGCGGTCGGCGTCATCCTCGGCTTCCGGCTCGGCGACCCCGGTCTCCCCGGGCTGCTCGGCGCCGTCCTGCTGCTGCTGGTCTTCGCGCTCGCCTTCTCCTGGGTCGCCGTGCTGGTCGGCCTGCTGGCCAAGGACGCCGAACGGGTGCAGATCTTCGGCTTCACGTCGCTCTTCCCGCTCACCTTCGTCAGCAACGTGTTCGTGCCCGCCGACACCATGCCGGGCTGGCTCCAGGCGTTCGTGGACGTCAACCCGGTGAGCGTCCTCGCCGAGGCGTGCCGGGGCCTGATGCTGGGCGGCGAGGTCGCCACCCCCGCCGCCACGTCCCTGGCCTGGGCCGCCGCCATCGCCGCCGTCTTCGCGCCGCTGTCCGTCTGGGTCTTCAAACGCAAAGTGTGAACGCGGCGCGCGCCGATCCCGCGACCCCGGCCGGGTTTCCGCTCCGGCGGCAGGGGTACTTCGCGGCGGCGTCCCCTCAGACAAGAGGCAGGAAGGAGCGGAAGGCACACCATGTCGCACATCGAGGAGTCCATCGAAGTCGCGGTCCCGGTGACCACCGCCTACAACCAGTGGACGCAGTTCGAGTCCTTTCCCGCGTTCATGGGAGGCGTCGAGCGCGTCGACCAGATCGGCGACACGCGCACGCACTGGGTGACCAGCATCGCCGGCGCCGAGCGGGAGTTCGACGCGGACATCTCGGAGCAGATCCCCGACGAGCGGATCGCGTGGGTCAGCAGGAACGGCCCCAAGCAGGCGGGGGTGGTCACGTTCCACCGCCTGGACGAGAAGCACACCAAGATCATGCTCCAACTGGAGTACGCGCCCGAGCTCTTCACCGAGGCCGTCGGCGACAAGCTCGGCCTCGTGCGCCGGCGGGCCAAGAGCGACCTGAACAACTTCAAGAGCTACATCGAGTCCCGGGGCGCCGCCACCGGTGCCTGGCGCGGCGAGGTCTGATCCGCGACCGGTCCACCCCGACCTCCGCCCCCCGACGGCCCATCGGCCGTCGGGGGGCTTCGCGCTTGCGCGGGTGCCGGTGGGGCACTGGACTGGACGGCATGACCTTCTTCGACAGACTCCACGGGCTGCTGCCCGAACCCGGCCGCCCCGGACGGGTGCTGGCCGCCATGGACCGGCTGGAGGGGACGCGGTGGGCCGACTCCCTGCTGGGCCCGCTGCGCGGCGCGGTCCGCACCACCCTGCCCGAGGGCGCCCGGGACGTCCTGCACGGCACCTGGCTCGGGCACCCCGTGCACCCGCTGATGGTCCAGGTGCCGATCGGGACGTGGATGTCCGCCGCCATCCTGGACCTGCTGCCCGGGCACCGCGGCGGCGCGGGCGTCCTGGTGGCCGTCGGGCTGGCCGCCGCGCTCCCGGCCGCGCTGGCGGGCCTGGCCGACTGGGCCGAGCTGCGCAAGCCGCAGATGCGGGTCGGGCTGCTGCACGCCGCGACCAACACCGCCGCCGTCGCCCTCTACGCCGCGTCGCTGTCCGCCCGGCTGCGGGGTCGGCGGCTGGCAGGTCGCGGCCTGGGCTTCGCCGGCCTCGCCACCGTGAGCGTTGGCGGCGCGCTCGGCGGCCACCTCGCCTACCGGCAGGCCGCGGGCGCCAACCACGGCGACTCGGTGGCCGCCGCCATGGAGCCGGGCTGGCATCCGCTGGGCGGGCTCGACGAGTTCCCCGTCGGGGTCCCCGTCCGGCACCTGCTGCGCGACATCCCGGTCCTGGTGTACCGGGAACCGGGGGAGACGCCGCGGGTGCTCGCCGACCGGTGCGCCCACATGGGCGGCCCGCTGTCCGAGGGCACGATCGAGGACGGCTGCGTACGGTGCCCCTGGCACGGCAGCGCCTTCCGTCTGACCGACGGCTGGAACGTCCACGGCCCGGCCACCGCGCCGCAGCCCGCGTTCGAGTGCCGGGTGACGGACGGCCGGGTGGAGGCCCGCCTCCCGGCGGAGGAGAAGGAGATCTGACCGCCCCGCCCGCCCTCCGGCGGCGCGGGGGGTGGATCGGCGGTAGACAGAGGGCTGTGCAGACGTTTCTCCCCTATCCCGACTTCGCCCGGTCCGCCGGGGTGCTGGATGTGCGGCGGCTGGGCAAGCAGCGGGTCGAGGCGTTGCAGGTGCTGCGCGGGCTCACCGTGCCGGGATACGGGTGGCGGCACCATCCGGCCGTCCGGATGTGGGCGGGGTACGAGGAGGCGCTGGTCCGGTACGGCCTGGAGATGTGCCGCGTGTGGGTGGTCGGCGGGCGGCGGGACACCTGCGCGGTGTCGCTGGCCGCCGACTTCGCGGCCCTCGGCGCCCGGCGCCGGATCCGCCGCCAGGAGCGGCTGGCGGCCGGCGGGGACGTGCCGCCCTGGCTGGGCGACGAGGCGTTCCACCGCGGCCACCAGTCGGCGCTGGTGCGCAAGGACCCGGCCTTCTACACCGAGCGTTTCCCCGGTGTGCCGGACGATCTGCCCTACGTGTGGCCCGTGTCCGACCGCGCGGGACACACTCCGCGCGGCCTCGACGGCGTCACCTGACGCCCCGGGGCCCCTTCAGGCCGCGGGGGCCGCCCGGCCGCCCACTGCACCGACGTCGCGGTGCCGCGGCCCGCTCGCGGTCCAGGCGATGACCTGGGCGCGGGCGTGCGCGGTTCCGCCGTGCTGCGGGATTCTGGTGATGGTCAGCGGTACGTCCCGCGTCGTGCTCAGCATCGAGGGCTCCAGCGGCGAGTCGGTGGTCGCGGTCGGGTCGCGGTCGGGTCGCGGTCGGGTCCTGGCCCGGTCGGGAGAAGGAGCGGGGCACGAGGGTCAGCGCGGGAAGCGGGCCGCCTTGCGCAGCAGGCCGGGGGAGACGCGGCTGACCAGGCGCCCGACCCTGGCCTCCGGCGTGACCGGGACGACCGCCCGGTTGCTCCGCACGGCGCGCAGGATCTGGGCGGCGACCTTCTCCGGCGGGTAGTTCCGCCGGGAGTAGGCGTCGGTGGCCCGCCGGCGCCGCTCGTCCTGCTCCTCGGCGCCCAGCCCGGAGAACGTGGTGGTCCGCGTGATGTCGGTCTTGATCACGCCGGGGCAGATCGCGCTCACGCCGATGCCCGCGCCGGCCACCTCGGCCCGCAGGCAGTCGGAGAGCATCACGACGGCGGCCTTGCTGGTGGCGTACGCGGCCAGCGCCCGGGACGGCAGATAGGCGGCGGCCGAGGCGACGTTGACGATGTGCCCGCCCTCGTTCCGTTCGGTCAGCAGGGCGCCGAAGGCGCGGCAGCCGTGGATGACCCCCCAGAGGTTGACGTCGAGGACGCGCCGCCATTCCTTCTCGGTCGTCTCCAGGAACGAACCGGCGTGGCCGACGCCCGCGTTGTTGACCACGATGTCCGGGACGCCGTGTCCGGCCGCCACCTCGGCGGCGAAGGCGTCCACCGCGGCGCCGTCGGAGACGTCCACGCGGTACGCGCTCGCCTCGGCACCCAGCAGCCGGGCCAGCGCGGCCGTGCGCTCGGCGGCCTCCGCGTCGATGTCGCAGACCACCACATCCGCGCCCTGCTCGGCGAAGGCCAGCGCGGTGGCCCGCCCGATGCCGCTGCCCGCGCCGGTGACGACGGCGAGCTGCCCGGTGAACGGCCGCTCGGCGTCCGCCTCCCGCCTGCGGCGCGCGCGGTCGAGCTGCGGCGCGGCGGGCGTGCCCTCGTGGTGCCCGACGAACTCGCGGACCATCCGGGCCACGGTCGTGCCCTTGCCCAGCAGCGCGGACCAGTGGGTGGCGGGGATGGAGCGCCGCCACAGGTTCGGCACCCAGGGCGCGGCGCCCTCGGCCAGCGCGGGGCTCACGTAGTGGTCCTTGGTCAGGGTGATGAGCTGCACCGGCAGCAGCGTCGGGCGCCGGCGCGGATTGCGCAGGCGCGGCAGCATGTTGGCGCGGTAGAGCTCGATGCCGCGCACCGCGTCGCCGGCCAGGTCCGGCCGCGGGTGCCCGGGGCGCGGCCGGACGCCCTCCAGCGTCCGCAGTACCGTGCCCCAGCGCGCGGCCAGGCCGTACCGCCACACCGCGGGGGCGAGCGCGGGCACGTGGAAGGCGGCGATGTACCAGGAGTGCGCCGCCTGGTTGAGGAGCTGGACGAGGTGGCGGGGGGTGGGGTGCCGGTAGCGGTGGCGCGTCCAGTGGGCGACGTGGTCCAGGCACGGGCCGGACAGTGAGGTGTACGACGCGATGCGGCCGGGCGCGGCGCGGTCGGTGACCGCCTCCCAGGACTGGATCGAGCCCCAGTCGTGGGCGACGACGTGCACCGGGCGGCCGGGGCTGGTGGCCTCGGCCACCGCGAACAGGTCGCGGGCCAGCGCCTCCAGGGCGTAGTCGTCGCGGTGGGCGGGATGGTCGGAGCCGCCCGCGCCGCGCACGTCGTAACGGACCACGTGGTGGTCGGCGGCGAGGTCGGCCGCCACGTCGTCCCAGACCTGATGGTTGTCGGGATAGCCGTGCACGAGGAGCACGGTGGGGTGCTCGGGCTCGCCCTGTTCGTAAACGGCGAGCGAGACGTCGCCGGACGTGACCGTGCGGCGGCGCGGCGCCTCGGTGGTGTTCATCGGTCAGCCCTTCCCACGGTGTCGTCCTGGGCCGCCGCGCGGTCCCGCCAGCGGCGGACGTGCGGCAGATCGTCGTCCAGCCAGTGGGCGTCGTCCTCGGTGACCACCAGCAGCTCCTCGAACTTCAGCCCCACGTCCCGGAACCCGATGTGCGGCTCCACGGCCCACAGTCCGGGCGTGGGCGCGTGGCGCGAGGCGCGGCCGTCGGCCCACAGCGGGGAACGGCCCCGCAACCGCTCGCCGATCAGCTCGCGGCCCAGCGTCTGGAGGGTCCGCACGCCGAACCCGAACATCGTGACCCCGGCCGGTCCGCGGGCCGTGAGACGGGTGACCTGGTGGCCGATGACCCGCCCGGGATAGACGCGGTGCCGGTTGTCGTAGCCGTGCCGGGCGATGAGCGCGTCCACCGCGCCGTACACCTCGGCCAGCGGCCTGCGCCGCCGGACCTCGCGCAGGATCAGCTCCCGGTAGGCGCCCAGGTCGCGGTCGAGGGCGTTCCACACCGGGTTGTCGCCGAGCGTGCCGCCGTAGCCGATGTCGGCGGTGTAGCCGTCCACGACGGGCGCGCAGTCCAGCACGAACGGCTCGCCCTCGGCCAGCCGCCGCCCGCCGGGGAAGAACTGGAGCGGGGTCCTGAAGTGCCGGAAGGCCGTGCGGTCGCCGAACCACGCGAACGGCACGTGGAAGAAGTCCCTGACCCCGGCCGAGGTCAGCGCGCGGCGCAGCCGGGCCGCGGCCTCGCGTTCGGTGACGCCGGGCGCGAGCCAGGCGGCGACCTCCTCCGCGCAGTGGTAGGCGAGCCGCTGGACCTCGCGGAAGCGGCCGAGGTCGTGGTCGTCGAACGGGAAGGCGGGCGGGGCGGCGCGGGAACGCGACCCACGGGCGGGTGCGGACGGGCTCATCGGCGGGCCTCTTCGGTCGGGAGATGTCGGGGAGGTCGGGGGATGTCGGGGGATGTCGGGAGGTGGCGGGAGGTGGCGGGAGTGCCGGGGGAGTGGGAGCTCGGGGGATCGGGGGATCGGGGGAGGCTAGAGGTCCAGCTCCAGGCAGGCGCCCTCGGCGGCGCGGGACACGCAGACGAGCATGTCGCCCTCGGCACGCTCGCGTTCGGTGAGCCTGCGGTCGCGGTGCTCGGGGGTGCCGCCGGTCACCCGTTGCCGGCAGACTCCGCAGAAGCCCTGGCGGCAGGAGTAGGGCGTGGCGGGGTCGCGTTCGCGCAGCACGTCGAGCGCGGAGCGGTCGGCGGGCACCGGCAGCTCCTCGCCCGTGCGGCGCAGCCGCAGCGTGAACGGGCGGCCGTCGACGATCGGCGCGGGCGCGAACCGCTCGAAGTGCAGCGCGGTCGCCGGGCCGGTGTCGAGGGCCGCGCGGACGGAGTCGAGCATGGGCGCCGGCCCGCAGCAGTAGACGGCCGCGCCGGCCGGGGCGAGGGCGAGCAGCCGTTCCCCGTCGGGCACGCCGTGCTCGTCGTCGGGCAGCGTCAGCACCCGGCCCGGGTGCCGCTCGGCCAACTCGGCGACGCGCGCCGCGAACGGCAGGGAGGCGCGGGTGCGGCCGGTGTGGACCAGACGCCAGTCCAGACCGCGCCGGATCGCCTCGGCGGCCATCGGCAGGATCGGGGTGATGCCGATCCCGCCCGCGATCAGCAGCACGGCGGGCTCGGCGGCGAACGGGAAGGCGTTGCGCGGCCCGCGCACGGTCAGCCGCGTGTCCACCGGCAGGTCCCGGTGCACCTCGGCCGAGCCGCCGCCGCCCGTGTCGACGCGGCGGACCGCGATCCGGTAGGCATGGCGGTCGGCCGGGTCCCCGCACAGCGAGTACTGCCGGGTGCGGCCGGAGGGCAGCCGCAGATCCAGGTGGGCGCCGGGCTGCCAGCGGGGCAGCTCGCCGCCGTCGGGCGCGGCCAGCAGCAGCGAGACGACGTCCTCGGCGACGCTCTCGCGGGCGGCCACCACCAGGTCGAGCGGCGGCACGGGGCGGGGACGCGCGTACCGGTCCGTCTTGGTGGCGGTGGGCAGATAGGCGTCCACCAGCCGGGTCAGGAAGCGCAGGTAGCGGTCGCCGCGTCGTCGGCCGTAGAGGTCCGGCGGCAGGATGCTGCTCATGTGCGTGACGTCCTCGGGTCGTGCGCCGGCCGCGGGAGGGTGGCCGTCGGTGTCAGTGGGCGGCGGCGCGGGCCGCGGGGGAGGTGCCGAGGTAGGCCACGGCCTGTTGGGTGGAGCCCTCCTGCGTGGGGTGGTAATCGCGGCGCAGATAGCGTCCGGCGGAGATGAGGATGCGGCCGCCTCCGGGCAGCAGGCCGCGCCGGGCGGCGGCGGCGTAGTCGCGCCAGCGGGGCCGGGCGCCGGGGCCGAGCCCGGGATCGGCGGCCATCAGGTAGCGGGTGCCGCGTATCCAGAGCTGGACCATGACCGGCCCGGTGACGACCATGGTGCGCACGCGGCGCGCGTACCGCGGGTCCAGGTGCTGGAGCAGGTCGTAGGCGACGCTGCGGTGCTCGACCTCCTCGGCGCCGTGCCAGCGCAGCAGGTCGAGCATGGTGGGGTCGGCGCCCGCCCGGTCGAGGCCGTCGGCGTTGAGCACCCAGTCGCCGAGGAAGGCGGTGAAGTGCTCGATCGCGGCTATGACCGCCACCCGCTCCAGCAGGTGCTCGCGCGACCGGACGGGGGACAGGCCGGGCCGCGCGCCGAGGATGCGGTGGAAGAGGTATTCGACCTGCCGGACGTAGGGGAGCGGGTCGAGTCCCTTGGCCAGGAGGTGGTCCTGGACGCCCTGGTGGGCCTCGGCGTGGATGGCCTCCTGCCCGATGAACCCGAGGACGTCGTCCCGCAGGCCCTCGTCGGTGATCAGCGGCAGCGCCTCCCGGAAGGTCCGGACGAACCAGCGCTCGCCCTCGGGGAGCAGCAGGTGCAGCACGTTGAGCACGTGGGTCGCCATCGGCTCGCCGGGGACCCAGTGCATGGGCAGCCGGGACCAGTCGAAGCGGACGTCCCTGGGGTGCAGCACCAGATGGTCGTGCTCCTCCCGCGTCGCCCGGGCCTTCCTGGTCGGCGGTGTCTCCGGCATGGTGGCCTCCTCCGTTGGAGTCCCTTATTGAGAGTTACTCAACAGTAAAGGCTGTTGGTGTGAAGTCAATAGGATGGACGCATGCCTCAAGCAAGTGGTGCCCGGCTGTCCCCGGTGGAGCGGAAGGCCCAGATCCTCGCCGCCGCCCGCGTCCTTCTGGAGGAGCGGGAGCTGGACACCCTCTCGGTCGACTCCATCGCCCGGGAGGCGGGCGTCTCGCCCGGCCTGCTCTTCCACTACTTCGGATCGCTGCGCAAGCTGCGCGGCGCGATCGTCCAGTCCGTGGCGGAGGAGCTGCTCGACCACGTCGCTCCCGACCCCGCGCTCAGCGCCGAGGAGCAACTACGCAACGGCATCGGCGCGTTCATCGATCAGGTGGCACTCCGTCCCTCCGTCTACCTGGCAGTCGTGCGCCTCACCCACAGCGATCCGGAGATGCGCCGGCTGCACGGCTCGGTGCGGGCCGCGTTCGTCGACTGGATCATGACGGGCCTGACCGCCGCCGGGGCGCCGCGCTCGCCGGCCCTGGCCCTGACGGTCAAGGGCTGGCAGGCGTACATGGAGGAGGTCGTGACGAGCTGGCTGGACCACCGGGCGCTGAGCCGGACCGAGCTGGTCGACCTGTGCGAGCGGAGCTGCTACCAGCTCGTCGCCGCCGCGCTGGGCGACGCGGACCTGTGGGCGCGGGTGCGGGAGCGCCTCGGCGTGCGGCCGTGAACCGGCGCCCCTCGGGCGCTGACATTCAACTGCTCACGTCGGTCGGGCCGTTGCGTGTGGCATGCCCGGCCGTTACGGTGAGTCGCGTCCGCGTGCGCCTTTTTCCGGGGGGAGACAGCATGACGTGGCGCAACGCTGCCGGGACGCCGGCGGGCACCTGTGGCTCCCGCCTGGCCCCGAGTCCCCTGGTCTTCGACCTGCGCGGGTCGGCGGCGGACGGCGGGCGGCTGGAGCTGCGCTGGCCGGCCGGCCACCGGGTCGTCGTCTCCGGGCTCCCCGGCAGTGGCAAGTCCACGCTGATGCGGCGGGCCGCGGCGGCCGTCCCGGGCTCCGCGCTGATCAGGATCGACTCCCAGGACACGCGGGAGCGCTGGGCCCGCCGGCTGCCCGGCTGGGTCCCGTACGCGGTCTACCGGCCCGCCGTCCGCCTCGCCCACTACGCGCGCCTGGGCCGCGCGCTGCGCTCCTCGGCCGGCGTCATCGTGCACGACTGCGGGCGCACGGCCTGGGTGCGCCGCTGGCTCGGCTGGGACGCCCGACGCCGGGGGCGGCAGCTGCACCTGGTCGTGCTGGACGTGCCCGCCGGCACCGCGCTGGCCGGGCAGCGCACGCGCGGCCGGACCGTGTCCGGGTACGTGTTCGAACGGCACCGGCGCGCGGTGGCCCGGCTGGTCGCGCAGGTGGCCGCCGGGCGGCTGCCCGACGGCTGCGCCTCGGCCGCGCTGCTGGACCGGGCGGCGGCCGGAGCGTTGCGCGACATCGGCTTCGGCTTCGGCGACGGGTGATCCCTGGCTGCTGGGCCGCGCCGGTGAGGGAACCCGCGCGGCGCACGGCGTGGAAGGTGCGCGGAGCCGCGGCGCCGGGGGCTCCGCGCGCGGTGCGGTGGGGTGTCCGAGCGGCGAAATTCGGCCACGTGACGCCGTGCGGCGGGCGGATGTGAGTCGTGGCCACGCTCCGGGAGCGTGCCGCGGCCCGGTCGTACGGGTCGGACGCGCGGCGATCTCCGACAGGTCCTGTCCACCGTTTGGTCACGATGGCGCCCGCCGTCCGCCGCGGGGCGGGTGTCGTCGCCCGGCGGTGCCCGCCGCCCACCGATCCCGCCGGGAGACCCGTGTGTCGCACTGTCGGCCATGGGACAACTTCCTTATTCGCCATGGAAGTTCGATGCCCCGACTGAGCACGAAGGGTCGGCCGGGCGCTCCGCCGTCCCGCATTCCGGCCGACGGCGAAACCAACGGATGGCGGCGAGAAGAATCAATGAGATAGAGGATTCACGGCGGAGCGCTCGGGGCAGGGCTAGAGGCCGCCGTATTGCAAGAGTCGCATACCGCCCTTTTATGTCGCGGCTCTTGTGAAGAAGGCGGCCGTCCGTCTCCACGTCTCCCCACGCGCTGGAAAGGGCACAAGGGCCGGTCCTCCGCCCGTGAAGGTCCAGGCTGCCGCGCTGCCGACGGGAATCGGTCAGGTCTGTCCAAGCTCTGGAGTCCCTCTTACTGAACTATCAATCAGATGCTTATCCTTCTGGCTGCGTGCGTCGAGTTGTGAACGGAATTTTGAGAGGGGGGCTTCGCGTGTCGGACATGGCAGTGAATCTCTTAGACGGAAGCCGAGCTCTTGCGCTACACCTGTTGGGCCCGGTCCGGGCGTGGCGAGGCATGGCGGAGGTGACCGTGGGACCGCCGAAGCAACGGGCGGTTCTGGCATTGCTCGCCGGGCACGCCGGGAGTGTGGTGACCCCGGGCCAGATCGTGGACGCGCTCTGGGGAAGTGACGCGCCGCTGACCGCGATCAACGGGGTCCACACCTATGTCGCGGGCCTGCGCCGGGTCCTGGAGCCGGATCGCAGTAGGCGGGATCCCGCCCGGGTGCTCGTGTCGAGCGCCGGCGGGTACCTGCTGCGGCTGCCGCCGGAGACGGTGGACGCCGTGGCGTTCGAGCGCGGTTGCGAGCAGGCGCGCCGGCTCACGGCGGAGCGGGACCGCGTCGGCGCGTGCGCGCAGTACGCGACGTCACTGGGCCTCTGGCGGGGGGAAGCGCTCGCCGGTATACCGGGTCCCTACGCGATGCTGGAGCGCACCAGGCTCAACGAGATCCGTTTCGCCGCGGTGGAGGAATGGATCGCTCTCCTCGTCGGCGCCGGACGGAGCGAGGAGGCCGTCGTCGCGGCGTCCGACGCGGTCGCCCAGGAGCCGCTGCGGGAGAAGCTGTGGTATCTGCTCATGCTGGGCCTCCACCGGTGCGGTCGTCAGGCCCACGCGCTACGCGCGTACCGGGACGCCCGGCGGCTGTTCAGCGAGGAACTGGGCATCGAACCGGGTCCCGAACTGCGCGTCTTGCACGCGCGGATCCTGGCCGGGGGGCCGGCGGACGACGTGCCGGCGCGGCGGGCGGCGAAGGGACCGGAGACCGCGTCACCGCCGGCTCCGGGGAGCGGAGGCCGGGAGCTGCGGACGCTGATCCCCAAACAGCTTCCTTCCCGGGCGGGGGTGTTCGTCGGCCGGGGGGACGAGCTGCGGTATGTCCGCCGGCTGCTCACCCAGGGCAGTCCGCGGCGGGGCCGGGCGACCCCGATTCTGGCCATCGACGGCGCCGCCGGCGTGGGCAAGAGCGCGTTCGCGCTCGAATTGGCCCACGAGTCGCTCGACCAGTTCCCCGACGGCCAGCTCTACGCCGACCTGTCCGGAACCTGCTCCCGGCGGAGGCCGTTGAGCGCGTGCGAGGGGCTGGGGCTGCTGCTGCGCGGCCTCGGTGTCGAGGAGCCGGACCTGCCCGCCGATCTCGAAGGCCGTTCCGCGCTGTACCGCAGTCTGCTGCACGGCAGGCGGATGCTCGTCCTGCTGGACGACGCGGTGGACGCGAACCAGCTTCGGCCCATGATCCCGCAGGGGCCGACCTGCGTGATCATCACCAGCCGCTGGCGCCAGGAGGGGCTGGTCGTCCGGGAGGGCGCGCACCGGATCGAGGTGGGACCACTGGACCTGGACACCTCGGTCGACCTCTTCACCACCCTGCTCGGCCGGGAGCGCTGTGCCGGGCAGCGGGCGGCCGTCGAGCGGCTGGCCGAGCTCTGCGGACGGCTGCCGCTGGCCATGCGGATCGCCGCGGGATCGCTCAGCGGCGACCCGTATCTGCGGATCGACCGGCTGGTCGGGCAGTACGAGGACCCGAGCGGTCGGCTCGATCACCTGACCGTCGAGGACGACGAGGAGGTGAGCGTGCGGGGCGCGCTGTCGGCCAGTTATCGCACGCTGACGCGGGAGGCGGCCCGGCTGTTCCGGCTGCTGGGCGAGTGCCGGGACGAGGTGGTCAACGTCTCCCACGTCGTCCGCATGCTCGATACCGAGCCGTCCACGGCCGACCGATGTCTGCGCCTGCTGGTCGACCGCCGGCTCCTGGAACGGATCGGCCCCGGCCTGTTCCGCATGAACGAGCTGGTCCGGATCTTCGCGTCGGAAGTCGCGGCGGCCGAGGATTTCGCCTCGCACCCGTGCTCGACCTGACACCGTCCCGGAGCGTGACGGCACTCGGCGCGGCAGACGTCGTGGGGTGATCCGTCGTTGGGCATGACACGGTCCTCCCACTCAACTGGCTGAATCCGCACCCCCCCTGTCGGGGTGGAGGGTGTGGGTGACGGACGGATGTGTTTTGATACGGGGCAGTCTCGTATCGAAAACTCGAGTGGGAGCGACCTGTGCCCAAACCTGACATCTGGGAAGATCCGAAGCGCTGGTGGGCGCTCGGCATCCTCGTCGTCTGCGTCCTCGTCAACGGGCTGGACACGACGATCCTGTACGTGGCCATGCCGGAGCTCGTGGAGGCACTGGGCGCCTCCAACTCCGAACTGCAGTGGTTCCACAACGCCTACCTGCTGGTCTTCGCCGGCCTGATGCTGCCCTTCGGCGCCCTCGCCGACCGCATCGGGCGCAAGCGGTTGCTGCTGGCGGGCCTGGCCGTCTTCGGTCTCGCCTCGGCCTACGCCATGGCCGTGAACAGCCCGGAGGAGCTGATCCTCGGCCGCGCGCTCATGGGGCTCGGAGCCGCGATCGTGACACCGGTCTCGCTCGCCATGCTGCCCGTGCTCTTCCCCCCGCACGAGCGCGCGCGGGCCCTGGTGATCTGGTCGGCGGGAGTGGCCCTGGGGCTGCCCATCGGCCCGCTGACCGGCGGCTGGCTGCTGGAGAACTTCTGGTGGGGATCGGTGTTCCTCATCAACATCCCGATCCTGCTGGCCGCTCTGGTCGGTGGTGCGTTCCTGTTCCCCGAGCGCAGGGAGCAGCACGAGCATCCGTTCGACTGGCTGGGTGCCGCGCTCTCGGTCGTGGGCCTGGGGTCCCTCACCTACGCCCTGACCCAGGCGCCGGAGGAGGGCTGGCTGAGCGGGGCCACGCTGGGCACCGCCGCACTGGGGCTGGTGGCGCTGGCGCTCTTCGTCGTGCGCGAGCGGAGCATCGCGCATCCCGTGCTGGACGTCTCGTCGTTCCGGAGCCGGCACCTCGGCGCGGCCGTCGTGGCGCTGCTGGTGGTGCACTTCGCCATGACCGGCTTCCTGTTCATGCTCAGCCCCTACCTCCAGTCCGTGCTGGACAACACCTCGTTCGGCACCGGAGTGCGGATGCTGCCCGTCGTGGTGGCGGTCATCGTCGGCGCGGGCACGGCCGAGCGGCTGGCTCCCAGGGTGGGGGCGCGCGGCCCCGTGGTCACGGGGCTGGTGCTGATGGCCGCGGGTCTGCTGATCTTCTCCCTCACGGGCCCCGAGTCGACCGATCTCCTGGTGGCCGCATGCCAGGTGCCACTCGGTCTCGGTATCGGCCTCACCCTCGCCCTCGCGATGCACACCGCCCTGTCCACGGCGCCGGACGAGAAGTCCGGTGAGGCGTCCGGGATGGTCAGTGCCTTCCGTCAGGTCGGTGGCGTCATCGGGGTGGCCGTCCTGGGCAGCGTCGTGAGCACGGCCTACCGGGACGACATGGAACCGGTCGTCGCCGGGCTTCCCGAGGAGGCCGCCGATGCCGCGCGGGACAACGTCTCGGGCGCCGTGCAGGTCGGCGGACACCTGGGCGAGGAGGGACGGAGCATCGTGGCCGCGGCACGCGATATCTATGTCGACAGCATGGATCTCGCGCTCGTCGGGGGCGCCGTCGTGGTCTTCGCCCTGGCGGCGGTGGTGTTCGCCTACATGCCCAGGAGTGCGCCGGGGGTGCCCGCGCTTGTTCCCGTCCCGCCGCCTGCTCGTCGGGAGGGGGAGCCCGTAGTATGAGTCTTCAGGATCCCGCCTGAGCGAGTCGGCGCGCATAGCGGAGGGTTGGCGGTAGAGATGCAGGACGTCCACAGGAATCGTCAGCAGACCGAACGACGGATGGGACGTCCCCGCAGCGCCAAGGCGGAGAGCGCGATCCTGCGCGCGACGGTCTCGTTGTTGGGTGAGTCCGGCTTTCAGGGGCTGACCATGGATCAGGTCGCGCGGCGGGCGGGTGTCGGCCGGGCGACCGTCTATCGGCGCTGGAAGTCCAAGGAAGAAATGATCATCAGCGCGCTCGATACGCTGATGGCCGACTTCGACGTCGCCGAGACCGGTGATCTCCGCCACGACCTGCTCGCCATGACCCGATGGCTCCGGGACGGTCTCCTGAACGCCCCGGAGGGACGGCTCCTGCCGCATCTGGCGGTCCAGGCCATCAGAGATCCCGACTTCCCCTCCAGCCACATGGACACCTGGGTCTGCCCCTGGCGCGACGCCGCGGAAGCCGTACTGGTCCGCGGGCGCCACGCCGGGGAGGTCCGTGAAGATGTCAACCTCACCGGCGTCGTCGACATGCTGGCCGGCGTGGTGATCCTCCGTCTCTTCCTCGGACAGGGACGACCGCTGCTGGACGATCAGATCATGGAGATGATCGACATCGTGCTCGACGGCGCCCTGGTCCACGATCAGGAGTAGGCACACGTTCCGGCCGGGCGCCGGGACGTGTGCCGCCCGGAAGGAGTCCTTCGATGACATCAGCGGCACGCTCTCCGCTCACCGATCCCCGGCCGCTCGGTGAGATCCGGGAGTGGCCCGCCTCCTTCGCGGACCGCTTGACCGCACCGCTGCCGGGAGCGGGCGACTTCCTCCGCCTGCTGTGGAGGGGGCAGCGGCTCCGGCCCTCCGGCGAGGCGCTCGCCGAGATCGCTGAACTCCCTTACAAGCCAGGGCCGTTACCCGATCCGGGGCCCGGCGGCATCGGTCTTGCCTGGGCCGGCCACGCCAGTTGGGTGGTGTATGTCGGCGGGCTGACCGTCCTGACCGACCCGGTGTGGTCGCGCCGGATCCCCGGCACCCCGCGGCGGGTCACCCCGGTCGGCATCCGCTGGGAGGATCTCCCGGCCATCGACGCCGTCGTCATCAGCCATGACCACTACGACCATCTCGACGCTCCCACCCTGGAGCGGTTGCCCCGCCACACCCCGCTGTTCGTGCCCGCGGGACTCGCCCGCTGGGCCCGCCGCCGGCGGTTCACGCATGTCACCGAGCTCGACTGGTGGGAAGCCGTGGAGCTGGAGGGCGAAGCCGGCCCGGTCCGGTTCGATTTCGTGCCCTCGCACCACTGGAGCCGGCGCGGTCTCCTGGACACCTGCCGCAGCCTGTGGGGCGGCTGGATCCTGACCGCACCGGACGGCCGGCGGATCTACTTCGCCGGCGACACCGGCCACGGCCACTGGTTCGGGGAGATCGGCCGGCGCTACCCCGGGATCGACCTCGCCCTGCTGCCGATCGGCGCCTACGAGCCGCGCTGGATGCTGGCTCCGGTCCACACCACCCCCGAGGAGGCCGTCCAGGCATGCGAGGCCGTCGGGGCCCGGATCATGGTGCCGATGCACTGGGCCACTTTCCTGCTGTCCGCCGAGGCGCCGCTCGAACCCCTGCGCCGGGTCCGCGCCGCCTGGGCGAAGACGGGCCGGCCGCGCGAGGACCTCTGGGACCTGCCGGTGGGCGCGTCCCGCGTCCGGGAAAGGAACTGACGCCGGCGGATGGCGTGATCCGGTGGCGCCATCGGTTCTGGTGCCCCATTAAACCGTCAGCCCTTTCCGGAACGGAAAATCCACCCGAGGACCCTCGTACAGGTCGTATATAGACTCTCTCCAGTTGGGCTGATGCAGACTTCCCCATGCGTTCCGCACGACAGCGCGGATACTCTTCCGCGCCGTGCTTGCACCGGATGAGGGGAAGGTCAACGCATGTCCTCCAGTCTTTTCGGTGTGCCCGCCGAATACGACGTCATAGTCATCGGGGGAGGTCCGGCCGGAGCGACGACGGCCGGGCTTCTCGCGAAGCGCGGTCACCGTGTTCTCGTTCTCGACCGGGAGCGATTCCCTCGGTATCACGTTGGTGAGTCACTCATTCCCGCTTTCATGCGACCCATGGATGAGCTGGGCCTGATCGAGCGAATGGACGAGCGGGGCTTCGAGCGGAAGTACGGCGGATCTCTCGTCTGGGGGAACAACCAGATCCCCTGGGAGTTCGCCTTCCTCAAGGGCAAGTACCCGTACGCGTTCCACACCCGCCGGGCCGACCTGGACGCCCTGATCCTGGACCGGGCCCGGGAGCTGGGCTGCTTCATCATCGAGGACGCGACCGTCAAGGAAGCCATCGAGGTGGACGGCCGGGTCACCGGCGTGCGTTACACCCTGCGCGGCACGGACGGCGTGCACGAGGCGCGCGCCGCCCTGGTGATCGACGCCTCCGGCCAGGCGCGGGTGCTCAGCCGCAAGTACACCGGCGTCAAGTGGCACGACGAGCTGCGCAACGTGGCCGTCTGGACCTACTTCGACAACTGCGAGCGGCTGGCCGGCGACGAGTACACCAACATCCTGATCGAGGGACTCGACACCGGCTGGTTCTGGGCGATCCCGATCGACAAGAACAACATCAGCGTCGGCTACGTCACCCGGTCCGAGACCGCCGGTGACGCCGGGACCTCCCTGGAGGACCTGTTCGCCTCCGAGCGGGACCGGACGACGAAGCTCAAGCACATGCTGCGCAACGCCCGTCAGTGCGCCGGTTTCCGCACGGCGCGCGACTGGTCCTACCACTCCGACCGCTTCTACGGTGACGGCTGGGTGCTGGTGGGCGACTCCGCCGCGTTCGTCGATCCCCTGTTCTCCACCGGCGTCGCTCTGGCATGCCTCGCCGGCAGCACGCTCGCGAAGATCGTCGACCAGATCATTCAGCACCCGGAGATCGAGGAGAAGGCACTCGACCGGTACGCCACCGCGTACTCGGCGTTCTTCGACGAGATCCGTGAGTTCGTCGAGCGGTTCTACGACCGCACGAAGTACAAGGAGTTCTATTTCGGCCTCGCCCAGGAAATGATCGACCCGGAGCACGAGCGCAAGCCCGCCGAGGACTTCGTCACACTGATCTCCGGCCTCAGCGGAAAGCACCCGATGTTCCATATCAACCTGGACGACCTCATTTCCGACGTGCCGGAGCCCGAGAGCGCGCAGTCCTGATCTGACACAGGTGCCGACCGCCCCACCGTCGTGGCGGTCGGCCCGTACAGACGGACCGGGTGACGCGGAGAATGGATCACGACGGGGGCTCCGGAACAAAATGACCAGCCATCAGGTACAGATATTCTTCCTCGATATCGCGCTCATCGTTCTGCTGGCCCGCGGTCTGGGCCATCTGGCGGTCCGTGTCCACCAGCCGCCGGTCGTGGGCGAGATCATCGCCGGCGTGCTGCTCGGGCCGACCCTCCTGAACGGAGCCATGAGCGACACGCTCTTCCCGGCCGACGTACGGCCGATGCTCAGCGCCATGGCCAACCTCGGTGTCGCGCTCTTCATGTTCGGGGTCGGGCTGGAAATCGAAAGCGACAC
Organism: Streptomyces sp. NBC_01803; assembly: GCF_035917415.1. Lineage (NCBI taxonomy): Bacteria > Bacillati > Actinomycetota > Actinomycetes > Kitasatosporales > Streptomycetaceae > Streptomyces > Streptomyces sp. NBC_01803. The sequence goes on along the minus strand of NZ_CP109073.1, from coordinate 620,410 downwards.
CCTGCGCGGACAGGGCCGGGTGACCGCGGCGGCGGCCGTCGGCTCGACACTCGTGCCCTTCCTGCTCGGCATCGGCCTCGCGTTCTTCCTGCTCCAGCGCCATGAGAGCGGCAATCGCGCCGCGTTCGTGATCTTCATCGGTCTGTCGGTGTCCGTCACCGCGTTCCCGGTCCTCGCCCGTATCCTCACCGACCGGGGGCTGAGCAGAACCGCGGTCGGCGCCCTGGCGCTGGCCACGGCGGCGATCGTCGACGTGGTGGCCTGGGCGGCCCTGGCCGCGATGAACGCCTCGGTCGGCGGCAGCGCCGACGAGCACTGGATGGTCGTCATCACCCTTCCCTACCTCGTCGCGATGGTGTTCGTGGTGCGGCCCCTCCTGCGCGGCTTCCTCGCCCCCGGCGGCACCGGCCGGCCGTTCACACCCTGGAGATTCGCGGTCGTCATGATCGGCGCGCTGCTGTCCGCCACCGCGACCGAGGCCATGGGGATGCATTACATCTTCGGGGCGTTCCTCTTCGGGCTGGTGATGCCCAGGGAAGGCGCGCGGGCGCTGCGCGCCGAGATCCACGAACGCACCGATCACCTCACCTCGCTGCTGCTGCCCGTCTACTTCGTGGTCGCCGGATTCGGGGTCGACCTGAACGGCCTGGGCGGCGCCGAGCTCCTGGAGCTCGGGCTGATCCTGCTGGTGGCCGTGGTCGGCAAGTTCGGCGGCACCTACCTCGGGGCCCGCTCCCAGGGACTGGAGAGCCGCTCGGCGGCGACCCTGGCGACGCTGATGAACACCCGCGGGCTGACGGAGCTGGTCATTCTCGGTCTCGGGCTTCATCTCGGGCTGCTGGACAGCTCGCTGTACTCCCTGATGGTCGTCATGGCCGTGGTCACCACCGTCATGACGGGACCCCTGCTGGCATGGATCCAGAACGGAGCCGGCCGGGCGGGCGGCGACGGAGAGCGGGTCGCGCGGCGGGAACACGCCGACGCGTCGTCGCCGTGACGGCACGACCGCGACACGAGGACATCCATGGGCGGGATTTTGGGGGCAGGCGGACCATGTGCTTGGTCGAGCGCGAGCACGAACTCTCGGCTCTGTCGGACATGCTTACGAAGTGCGGCCGGGGCAGTGGCGGCGCCGCCCTGATCACGGGCGGGATCGGCTGTGGCAAGACGGCCCTGCTGACGGAGCTCGGCCGGCGCGCGGCCGAGGACGGATTCCTGGTGCTCGGCGCCGTCGGCTCGTGGGCCGAGCGGCGATCGCGGGGCGGCGTGCTGGGACAGGTGTTCCGGCAGGCCGAGATCCGGCCCGGGGACGGCGACGCCCTCACCGGGCTGCTGGACCGGCTGAACGGCCCGCCCGCCGACCCGGACGGCACGGCGCCCGGGCTCGGCCCGCGTCCCCTCGACGCGGGCACCGCGGCGGCCCTGCACCGGCTGTGCGCGGAGGTGGCGCGGATCGCCGAGCGGACCCCGTTGCTGCTGTGCGTCGACGACGTCCAGTTCACGGACCCGCTGTCCGCGCACTGGCTGCTGCTGCTGTCCCGGCGGCTGCCCGCGGCGCGGATCGTCCTGGTGATGACCGAGTGCACCCTGTCCCGGCCCGCCCACCCGGGGCTGCACGCGGAACTGCTGCGCCAACCCGGCTATCACCGGCTCCCCCTGCGGCGGCTCTCCCGCCAGGGCGTCACCGCCCTGCTGTCGGAGGTGCTCGGTGCCGACACGGCCCGGACGCTGGCCGCCGACTGTCACGCCGTCAGCGGCGGCAACCCGCTGTTCGTCAGGGCCCTCGCGGCGGACAGCGGCCACCGTGCCGACGATCCCGGGGCCGCCGCGCCGGAACTCGTCGTGGCCGACGGATACCGGGACGCCGTGGCCGGATGTCTGCACCGGGGCTTGCCGACGCTGCTGCGCCTGGCACAGGCTCTGGCTGTCCTCGACGAGGGCACGCCCGGCGGCCGGGGCGACGGGCCCCACCCGGTGGGGCGGCTCGCGGAGGTCGACGCGGCGACGCTCCGCCGGGGGATGCACGCGCTCGACAGCGCCGGTCTCCTCGACGGCGGGCGGTTGCGCCACCCCGTCGCCCGTGCCGCCGCGTTGGACAGCCTCACCGGCCCGGAGCGGTCGGCGCTGCACCGGCGGGCGGCGGAACTGCTGTACGAGGAGGGGGCGCCCGCCACCGCGATCGCCCGCCACCTGCTCGCCGTCGGCCCCTTCGCCGGGCCCGGCCCGCTGCCGTGGGCCGTGGCGCTGCTGCGCGAGGCCGCGGAGCGGCAGCTCGCCGCCAACCGGCCCGCCGAGGCCCAGGCGTGTCTGGAAGCGGCGCTGCGCGCGTGTGACGACGACGCCGAACGCCTCCGCCTCAAGGCGCTGCTGGCCGGCACGGCCTGGGTGCTCAATCCGTCGGTCAGCGCCCGGCACCTGGGAGAGCTGGCGGGCGCCCTGCGCGACGGGCGCCTGCCGGACCGGCACGCCCTGATGCTCGCGAAGTACCTGATGTGGCACGGCTGTTTCGACGAAGCGGCCGACGCCGTCGAGCGCATCGGCCGGAGCGGCGCGGAGCACGACCCGGTGACGGCGGCGGAGGCGCGCGCCACCCGGGAACTGCTCTCCGCCACCTACCCGGCCCTGGTGCCGCGGACGGCCGGGCCTGAAGGGGCGGGCGGACCGCGGCTGGTCCGGCCGGCCCGGAGCGAGCGGCCCCGCGGCCCCGCGCCGGGCGATCCGCGCGCCCGCGGAGCGGCGGCGCTGTCCCGGGTGCTCCGGCACGGGCCCGATCAGGACGCCGTCGCCGCCGCCGAGGCGGCGATGCGGGCCATGCTGCTGGGGAAGAACACGCACGAGTGGCTGACCTGCGCGGTGTCGGCGCTGCTGTTCGCGGACCGGATCACCGCCGCCGCCGACTGGTGCGACCACTGGCTGGAGGAGGCCAGGAACCGCCGGGTCCCGCTGTGGGTGGCGGAGTTCTCCTCCCTGCGGGCCGGGATCGCCCTGCGCCAGGGCGAACCGGTGCGGGCCAGGGAACTGGCCGAGACGGCGCTGACCCGGCTGTCCGCGGAGAGCTGGGGCGTCTGCGTCGGGGGGCCGCTGGCCAACCTGATCCAGGCGGCGACCGACGTCGGCGACCACCAGGCCGCCGCCGGCTATCTGGACATCCCGGTGCCGCCGGGCACGTTCCGCAGCCGGTTCGGCCTGTACTACCTGTACGCCCGCGGCAACTACTACCTGGAGACGGCGCAACCCCACGCGGCCCTCGACGACTTCACCACCTGCGCCACGCTGATGCGGCAGTGGGGCTTCGACCAGCCCGCGCTGATCCCCTGGCGCTCCGGCGCCGCCCGGGCCCAGCGTGCCCTGGGGGACACCGCACAGGCATACGCCCTGGCACGGGAACAGCTCGTACGCGCGGGTGAGGAGCAGTCCCGCACCCGGGGGATCTCGCTCCGGACGCTGGCGGCGGCCAGCCGCCCGGCCCAGCGGACAGCGCTGCTCACCAAGGCCGTGGCGGTCCTGGAGGCCAGCGGCGACCGGCTTCAGCTCGCCGGCGCCCTCGCCGACCTCGGCGAGGCGCAGGCGCGGGCGGGACATCCGGCCCGGGCCCGGGCACTGGTGGAACGGGCCGCCGACCTGGCCGAGCGGAGCGGCGCGCTGCCGCTCGCCGCCGAACTGCGGACGGCGCCCGCCGCGGCGTCCGGGCCGCCGGCGTGGGGACGTTTCCCGGCGGTCTCCCCGGGGCCGGGGGCGGACGCCGCCGCGCGTCTGCTGACCGCCGCCGAACGGCGCGTGGCCGAACTAGCCGCCCGCGGGCACACCAATCGGCAGATTTCCGAGCGCCTGGGAATCACGGTCAGCACGGTCGAACAGCACCTCACCCGGATTTTCCGGAAGCTCGGCGTGCGGACCCGCGCGGAGCTGTCAATGCCGGACACCCACCGGGCGGCGGCCGGCTAGCGGTGCGGGCGGCGCACGAGAACGGCGCGAGTAAGGCGCGGGACGAATCACCTCACGGTAAACCTCTGGCCGGACCGAACAGAATGGAAAACGATGGGCACCGATCAGTACGATGTGGCGATCCTCGGCAGCGGAATGGCCGGCGGCATGCTCGGAGCGGTTCTGGCGAGGAACGGGGTCAAGGTCCTGTTGCTCGACGCGGGCACGCATCCGCGTTTCGCGGTGGGTGAGTCGACGATTCCCTACACCTCGGGAATGACCAGGCTGGTCGCCGACCGCTACCAGGTACCCGAGATCAAGGCACTGTCCAGCTTCAAGGGCATCAGGGAGCGGGTCTCCCGCAACTGCGGCCAGAAGCAGAACTTCGGATTCGTCTATCACCGCGAGGGAGAGTCCCAGAATCCGCAGGAGATCAACCAGCTGGTCGTGCCGTCCGTGCTGAGGACCGAGACGCACCTCTTCCGGCAGGACATCGACGCGTATCTCTTCCACGTCGCCGTCAAATACGGCGCGAAGCCCAGGCTGGGTACCAGGATCAGCGACATCGAGACGGACCCGGACACCGGGGTCGTCCTGCGCACCGAGAACGGGGAGGAATTCCGGGCCAGTTACGTCGTGGACGGCAGCGGCTTCCGTTCACCGCTGGCCGATAAGTTCGGGCTGCGGGAGACGCCCACCCGGGCACGCACACACTCGCGTTGCATCTTCACCCACATGATCGGTGTGGAGCCCTTCGACAAGGCGCCGGCCGCGCGGCAGCACGACCAGCCCAACCCCTGGCACCACGGCACCCTGCACCACGTCTTCGACGGCGGCTGGCTGTGGGTCATCCCGTTCGACAACCACCCGGAGTCCCTCAACCCGCTGTGCAGCGTCGGCCTCACCCTGGACCCGCGCGTCTTCCCCAAGGGGGAGATGACCCCGCAGCAGGAGTTCGACGCCTTCCTGCGGCGCTTCCCGGACATCGCCCACCAGTTCCGCGGCGCCTCGGCGGTGCGTCCCTGGGTCTCCACCGGCCGGCTCCAGTACTCGGCCAAGCAGGTCGTCGGCGAGCGCTTCTGTCTCACCTCCCACGCGGCCGGGTTCATCGACGCGCTCTACTCCCGTGGCCTGACCAACACCCTGGAGCTCGTCAACGCCCTGGGCTGGCGCATCATCGAAGCCTCCAAGGACGGCGACTGGTCGCTGGAGCGGTTCGGGTATCTGGAGAATCTGCAGCAGGGACTCTTCGACTTCCACGACGACCTCGTCGCCAGCTCGTTCGTCGGATTCAGGGACTACGAGCTGTGGAACGCGGTGAACCGGACCTGGATGCTCGGGACCATGCTCGGGAACGTCATGCTCGAAGACGCCTACTACCGCTTCGAACGCACGGGGAACGACGCGGTGTTCCGCGAACTGGAGCAGCACGGTCACCCCGGCTCGCCGCTGCCGGTCAGCTCCGGGTTCAACGAGATGGGCGTTCTCACCCGGGATCTGTGCCGTGCTGTCGAGGACGGCACGGAACAGCCCGGAGACGCCGCCCGCAAGATTCTGGACTACATCGGCGACGCCGACTTCATCGCCCCTTCCTTCAAATTCGGCGAACGCGACACCCGTTGCTTCGCCATGTCACCGGCCAAGATGCTGTCCAACGCCCGGTGGTGCCGCAAGGACGCGCCGCCGGAGATCGGGCAGCGCATGATCAACGCCAGCAAGGGGCTGGTGCGGATGCGGCTGCGCGCCGGTAAATAGCCCGACCCCTATGCGCCTTTCAGGGGTTCCCGGGAACACCACCCGTCAAGAGGAAAAGGGGGTGTTCCCGGAGAATCCCGCCTCATAGTCTGGAAGCAGGCGCGAGGGAAATCCGGTGTCGAAGAGGACGCCGTCGAGGTCCGCAGAAGCGCGTCGCATATTCCCGGGTGGCGCGGCCAGATCCGGCACACCCTCCAGGACGAGAAGGCAGCGAATGGACGCGAACACAGCGCTTGACCCCGCAGACCTGATCGCCGTCGTCGGCATGGCCGGCCGCTTTCCCGGCGCTCCGGACGCCGACAGCCTCTGGGCGCTCATGATGGCCCGTCAGGAAGCCATCCGGCCGGTGCCGACCGACCGCTGGGACAGCACGGCCCAGCTCGACCCGGAGCTGCCGATCCCGGCCGTTGGCGGCTTCCTCGACGGCGTCGACCTCTTCGACGCCGGCTTCTTCGGCGTCTCCCCCCGCGAGGCCGCCGCGATGGACCCCCAGCAGCGCCTCCTGCTGGAGGTCGGCTGGCGTGCTCTCGAAGACGCCGGACAGCGGGCCGCCGACCTCGTCGGCACCCGCACCGGTGTCTATGTGGCGTCGGTCTGGCACGACTACGAGCTGTTGCGCAAGGCACGGGGCGCACGGCACACCTCGCACACCCTGGTGGGCTCCGGGCGCGACATCCTCGCCACCCGGCTGTCGTACTTCCTGAAGCTGCGCGGCCCCAGCATGGCCATCGACACCGGCTGCTCCTCCGCCCTCGTCGGCCTCGACCTGGCCGCCCGCGCCCTGCGCCAGGGCGACATCGAGGGGGCACTCGTCGGCAGCACCAATCTGATGCTCGACCCCCATGTGACGGTAGGACTCACCCACTTCGGCGGCCTCTCGCCGGACGGCCGCTGCGCCTCCTTCGCCAAGTCCGCCAACGGCTTCGTACGGGGCGAGGGCGTCGCCGCCGTCTATCTGAAGACGCTCCGGCGCGCGCTGGAGGACGGCGACCGGGTGCACGGCGTCCTCGTCAGCACCCTGACCAACAACGACGGCGGCGGCCAGAGCATGGTCAGCCCCAGCCTGCAGGGGCAGGAGGACCTGCTGCGCCGCACCTACGAGTGGGGCGCCGTGCCGGCCGCCGCCCTCTCCTATGTCGAGGCGCACGGCACCGGCACCAAGCGGGGCGATCCCACCGAGGCCGCCGCGCTCGGCGGGGTGATCGGCCGGGCGCGCCCGGCGGGCGATCCGCTGCCGATCGGCTCCATCAAGACCAACGTCGGTCACCTTGAGGGCAGTTCGGGCATGGCCGGACTCTTCAAGGTGCTGCTCGCCCTGCGCCACCGAGTGGTGCCCCCGACGCTGCACGCCGAGGAGCTGAACCCCGCCATCCCCTTCGACGAGCTCAATCTGAGCGTGGTGCGCGAACCCTTGCCGCTGCCCGCCGAAGGCCCGGTCTACCTGGGAGTGAACTCCTTCGGCTGGGGCGGGACCAACGCCCATGTCATCGTGGCGAGTCCGCCGCCCGTCGCCCAGCGGCGCGACACCGTCGAGCCGGTGCCCGCCACCGGACTGCCCGCCGTCGTCCCGTTGTCCGCGCACCGTCTCCCGGTGCTCGCCCGGCGGGCCGAGGAGCTGCTCGACGCGCTCCCGGCAAAGGTCACCGACTCGCAGATCGCCGAGCTGGCCGGGACCCTGGCCTGGCACCGCGACCACTTCGCCGAGCGGGCGGCGGCCGTCACCGGCACGGCGGCCGAGCTGCGGACCGCGCTGACGGCGCTCGCCGCCGGTCGTGGCACGGCGGAGGAGACGGCCTCGGACATCGTCACCGGCCGGGCCGCGCGGAAGGGCGGGACGGTCTTCGTCTTCCCCGGCCAGGGGTCGCAGTGGAGCGGCATGGGGCGTGAACTCTACCGGGACAGCCCGCTGTTCACCTCAGTCGTCGACCGCTGCGCCAAGGCGCTCGCGCCGCACACCGACTGGGACCTGATCAGCGTCTTCGCCGACGCGGAGGGAGCCGCCGAGGGCGCCGAGGAGGCGTGGATGTCCCGCACGGATGTCCTCCAGCCCGTCCTGTGGGCGATGTCGCTGGGCCTCGCCGAGCTGTGGCGGGCCTCGGGAGTGATGCCCGATGTCGTGCTCGGGCACAGCCAGGGCGAGATCACCGCGGCCACGTTCGCCGGCATCCTGTCGTACGAGGACGCGGCGCTGATCCTGGCGCGGCGTGGCTCCGTCATCACCCGGCGGGCGTCCGGACGCGGGCTGATGCTCGCGGTGGACCTGGACCGCCGGGCCGCCGAGGAGGCCCTTGAGGGCTTCGAGGACGCCGTCTCCTTCGCCGCCCACAACGGCCCCGACTCCTGTGTGCTGTCCGGCGACCGGGACCACATCCTGACGCTGCGGGAACTGCTGGAGGCCGAGGGCACGTACTGCCGGCTGGTCACCATCGACTACGCCTCGCACAGTGCCGGGATGACGGAGCTGCGCGACCAACTACTCTCGGTCCTCGCGCCTGTCCAGCCCGTCGCCGGGACCGTCCCGCTGATGTCGACCGTCGACTCGCGGATCGTGGACGGCACCGAGCTCGACGCCGCGTACTGGGTGCGGAACCTGTGCCAGCCCATCGAGTTCGTCTCCGCGATGACCGGGCTGCTCGACGACGGGGCCACCCACGTCGTGGAGATCAGTCCGCACCCCGTGCTCGCGCCCGCGCTGGAACGGATCGCGGCCGGGCGTGCCGAGCCGCCCGCCGTCCTGACCACGATCCGACGTCGGCACGGCGGAACCCGGGACATCGCCCGCTCGCTGGCCCGCGCGTACACCGCGGGGCTGGAGCCCTTCGGCGGCCTGCCCAGGAACGGGCGGTTCCCGGTGCCCGGATATCCGCTGGAGCCGGAGAGCTTCTGGCCGGCCGAGGGAGGCCGCCGCGGCACCGCGGTCTCCGGGTTCGAGGTGACCCTCACCCCCGCGCCCGGCCGCCCCGGCGACTGGCACGGCGCCGTGGAACTCGCCCTGGACGAGTTGCCCTGGCTCCGTGACCACCAGCTCTACGACACGGCGGTGCTGCCGGGCGCGGGCATGCTGGCACTGGCCCTGAGCACCGCCCGGGACAGGACCGGGGTCATGCCGCGCGGGCTGGCGGACATCGCCTTCCGCAAGGAGGTGACGCTGGACCGCGAGGCCGTACGGCTCGCCGCCGAGTGGCGCGACGTGCCCGGCGGGGGAGGAAACTTCCGGTTGCTGTCGCTGCCCGCCGGCGCCGACGCGTGGGACGTCATCGCCACCGCCCGCGCGGACTACCGCGAGCGCGCCCGCACCGCGCCGGCGTTCCCCGACTGGGCCGATGCCGATGCCGATGCCGGCGACCGCACGGGCCCCCGGACCACCGGCCCTGAGGAGTTCTACCGGCTGTGCACCGAGCGCGGCCAGGTGTACGGACCTGCCTTCCAGGGCCTGCGGACCCTGATCACCCACCCGTCCGGGACCGAGGCGCTCGGCGAGGTGCTGCTCCCCGAGCGGCTCCACGTCGGCAACCGCGCCCACGCGCCGCATCCCGCCCTGTGGGACGCGGCGCTCCAGGTCGGCCTCGCGCTGCACGACGGGGACGACGCGCTGATGCCCATCGGGGTGCGCGAGATCCACCTGCTCCACGATCCGCGGGAACCTCTCACCGCCCTCTGGTCGCACGTGGTGCGGCGTGACGACGGCACCCTGGACGTGCGCCTCTTCACCCCCGACCGCCTGCCGCTGATGGTGATGGAGGGACTGGAGCTGCGGCCCCTGCCGGGCGGCGACGGCGGGCGGGACGCCGACGAGGAACGACTGCACGGCATCCGCTGGCACGACGTCACCGGCGGGCGCGCCACGGCGGACGCCGCCGCCACCGGAAACTGGATCGTCTGCGGCAGTGCCGACGCGACGGCGGAAGCGGTCACGGCCGCGCTGGTGGCGGCCGGAGCCGAGGCCCGTCGGCTCGGCACCGGTTCCGCCGAACCGCTGGGTGGCGTCACCGAGGCCCGGGGCGTGGTGTTCGTCGCACCGCGTTCCTCGGTCGGGCTCGACGCCCAGCAACGCGGTCTGAACAGTCTCACCGCCGTCGTCCGAGCCTGCTCCGGCCTCGGCGTCCCGCCCCGGCTGACGGTGGTCACCGACCGCGGCCAGCCGGTCGACGACGATGAGACGCCGGACCCGGGCTCCGCCCTCTACTGGGGGTTCGGCCGGGTCGTTCAGCGCGAGCACGGCGAACTCGGGCCCCGCCTCATCGACGTGGACGTCTCGGAGCCCGGCTGGGCCGAGTCCTGCGCCGCGGAGATCCTTGACGACGCTTCCGGGGAGGACCAGATGGCGCTGCGCGACGGGCGCCGCCTCGCCGCCCGGATCACCCGGGGCGGGCCGGCCGGCGAGCCGGTGAGCCCGCCGCCCGCCTGGCGCACCGGGCGGCAGCCCTTCCGGATCGGTGCCGCCCGCCTCGGGGACGGACGGAACACCGCGGAATTCCTGCCGCTGGCGCGCCGCGTTCCCGGCCCCGGCGAGATCGAGATCGAGGTGACGGCCGCCGCCCTGTCCACCGCCGACGCGCGGCGGGTGCTGGACGGCGAACCGCGCGCGACGGACCGCGCGACGACCGGCGACGCGGGAGGCGGCACGCCGCTCGGCCGCGAATGCGCGGGCCGGGTGACGGCCGTCGGGCCCGATGTCACCTCGCTCCAGCCCGGTGACCGCGTGGTGGCCTGCGGTCCGGGAGCGCTCGCCAGCCACACCGTCGTACGGGCCGACCACGCCCGGCGCGTCCCCGACCACATCGGCGACGCGGAGGCGTCGGCACTGTCCCTGCCGCTCGTGACGGCCTGGCACGCGCTGGCCGAGGCCGGCCGCCTCGGCGCGGAGGAGACGGTGCTGGTCCACGCCGGGGCCGGACCCCTCGGACCGGTCGGGACGGCCGCCGTCCACGTCGCCCGTTTCCTGGGCGCGCGGATCGTCGTCGCGGCGGCGGGCACGGATGACGGACAACCCGGGCGGGAGAGCGGCGCCCACCTGGCCGTCGACACCCAGGACCCCGCCTGGGCCGACGCCGTGCGCGAGGCCACCGACGGCCGGGGCGTCGACCTGGCGCTGAGCGTCCGGGGCGGCCCGGACACCGCGCCGGTCTGGGACCTGCTGGCCGAGGACGGACGGTATGTGCAGAACGTCACCCCGGCGGCCGGGGGCACCGGAGCCGGCGCCGGGGGCACCGAGGCCGGCCGTACCGTCGTGCCGGAGACGATCCGCACCGGTCTCTGGTTCGCCTCCGTCGACGTGGACGCGCTGCGCGAGCGCAGGCCGGAGCGGTTCGCCCGGCTGCTCGGCAAGGTCTGGGACCTCGTGACCAGCGGCGCACTGGAGACCCTGCCGGTGCGCGCCTACGATCACACCGGCCTGACCGAGGCCCTGCGCGAGGTCTCCCGGGGCCACCGCCCCGAACGGCCGGTACTGACCGGCCTGGGAGCCGTCGAGCACGTCGCCCCCGAGCCGATGCCCGGCGGGCGCTTCCGGGCCGACGGCGGCTACCTGATCACGGGCGGCCTGGGCGCGCTGGGCCTGTCGCTGGCCGAATACCTCGCGGACAACGGCGCGGGCGCGCTCGTCCTGACGGGGCGTTCCGCGCCGGGCCCCGAGACGGCCGCCCGGCTGACGGCCCTTCGGGAGCGCGGGATCCGCGTCGAGACCCCGCGCTGTGACGTCACCGACCGGGCCGCCCTGCGGCGGGCCCTCGACGAGCTGCGCGCGGCCGGTCTGCCGCCGCTCCGCGGGGTCGTGCACGCCGCCGGTGTGCTCGCCGACGCCACCGTCGGGACCGTGACGCCCCGCCAGATCGCCGAGGTGCTGCAACCCAAGGTGGCCGGCGTGCGCAACCTCGACGCGGTCACCGCCGGGGAACCGCTCGACTTCTTCGTGCTGTTCTCCTCCGTCGCGGCCCTGGTGGGCAACCCGGGGCAGGCGGCCTACGCCGCCGCCAACGCCTACCTGGACGTCTTCGCCGAGGCCCGGCGCCGGCGCGGGCTGCCGGCCCTCAGCGTGCAGTGGGGACCCTTCGCGGAGATCGGCCTCGCCGCCCGCGAGGGCCGTCGCGGTGCCCGCCTGGAGGAGCGCGGCCTGGAGAGCTTCCCGGCCGGCGAGGCATGGGCGGCACTGGCCCGGATGCTGCACCGCGACCGGCCGGTGGCCGGTTACCTCCCGCTCAACCTGCGCCGCTGGTTCGACGCCTACCCCGGCACCGTGGCGCTCAGCGGCTGGCGGGACCTGTACGCCGCGCTCAAGGACGACGCCGCCACCTCGTCCGGCAGCGTGTTCCGCACCGTCCTGGCACAGGCCGACGCGGCGGAGCGGGCCGGGCTGGTGGCGGCGAAGGTGCGCGAACTCGCCGCTCAGGTGCTGCGGCTCGATCCGGAACGGGTCGATCCCGAGGCCCTGTTCGAGTCCCTGGGTCTCGATTCGCTGATGAGCCTCGAACTGCGCAACCGGCTGGAGGCCGCCTTCGGCCTCCGGCTCTCCCCGACCCTGCTGTGGACCTACGGCAGCCTGCGGACGCTCTCGGGCGCCCTGTGGGACCAGGTCGAGCCCTCCCAGTCGCCCCCGCTCCCCGGGACGGGCCGCGCGGACCGGACGGACGGCGCATGACCACGGCCGGCTCTCCCACCCCCCGCCGCTCCCTACCTTCCCTACCGCAAGGAACCGACTCGATGGCAGAGAACGCAGACACCGGCGCCTCCCCGGGAGCCAAGCAGACCCCGCTGACCCGGGCCCTCGACACCATCCGAACCCTGCGACGTCAGCTCAGCGAGCAGCAGGGCAACCAGCCCGTCGCCGTCATCGGCGCGGGTCTGCGGCTGCCCGGCGGGATCGACGACCTCGACGGCTACTGGACCGCCCTGGCCGAGGGCCGGGACGCGGTGCGCCCGATGCCGGCGGAGCGCAAGGGCCCCTTCGCGGACGCCTGGGAGGGCCTGCCGCAGCGCGGCGGATTCCTGGACGACGTCCTGGGGTTCGACGCCGACTTCTTCGGCATCAGTCCCCGCGAGGCACGGCACCTCGACCCGCAGCACCGGCTGCTGCTGGAGGTGGCCTGGGAGGCGCTGGAGAACGCCGCGCTGCCCGCCCAGCGGCTCGGTGACCTCCGCACCGGCCTCTATCTCGGCGTCATGTGGCAGGACTACCGCGAGTGGTGCGAAGGCGAACCGGACGCCTACTGGGCCACCGGCAACGGCCACAACTTCGCCGCCGGCCGCGTCGCGTACGCCCTCGGACTGACCGGGCCCGCCATGACGGTCGACACCGCCTGCTCCTCTTCCCTGGTCGCGGTCCATCTCGCCGTGCAGGCACTGCGCCGGGGCGACTGCGAGGTGGCCTTCGCCGCCGGCGCCAACCTCATCATGTCCCCCCGGACCATGCGCCTGGTCCAGGAGACCCGCTCGCTGTCCCCCGACGGGCTGTGCAAGACCTTCGACGCGCGGGCCAACGGATTCGCCCGCGGCGAGGGCATCGGCGCGGTCGTTCTCAAGCGGCTGGACCACGCCCTGCGCGACGGTGACCGGGTGCTCGGGGTGATCCGGGGCACGGCCGTCAACCAGGACGGGCGCTCCAGCGGGTTCACCGCGCCCAACGTTCTCGCCCAGGTGTCGCTCGTCGAGACGGCCCTCGCGGACGCGGGCCTGGAACCGTCCGCCATCGGATACGCCGAGACTCACGGCACCGGAACCGCGCTCGGCGACCCCATCGAGATGGAGGCTCTGGCCACCGCCCTCGGCCGGCGCAACGGCGGTGCGCCGCTGCCGGTCGGAGCGGTCAAGACCAACTTCGGGCACCTGGAGGGCACGGCGGGCGTCGCGGGACTGATCAAGGCGATGCTGTGCGTGCGACACCGCATGGTGCCGCCGGTGGTCCACTTCCGGGCCCTCAATCCGCGGATCGACCTGTCCGGGACGGGCATGACCGTGCCCGACAGCCTCCAGGAGTGGCCGGCGGGCGCGGGGGAGTGCGCCTCGGTCAGCTCGTTCGGGATGAGCGGCACCAACGCCCACGCCATCATCGGTCCGCTGCTGCCGGAGGAGGCCGCCGCCGCCCCGCGCGACGAGGCGTCAGGGGCCGTCGGAGCCGTGGCCGTCAGCGAATTCGAGATCTCCGCGAAGACCCATGACGCGCTGCGGGCCACCGCCGAGCGGTACGCCGGACGGCTGGCCTCCCTCACCCCGGCCGACTATCCCGCGTTCGCCTACAGCGCCACCGCGGGACGGGCCCGTCTGGAGGTGCGCGCGCGGGTCACCGCCGAGGACCCGGCGACCGCGGCGGAGGCCCTCCGCTCGCTCGCGGACGGGAACCCGTCGACGCGGGTGACCGTCACCGAGGGCGCGGACGCCGCCGGGCCCGGACTCGCCGACGCCCTGCCGCGCCGCGTCCTCGATCTGCCCGCGTACCCCTGGCAGCGGCGGCGTTACGCCCCCGAGTACGAGGTGGGCCCACCGGCCGCCACGTCCGGGGTTCCGGCTCCGGCCACGGCCCTGCCCACCGTCCACGAGATCGTCTGGGAGACGGGCGCGCTCCCGCCGTTGCCTCCCGGTGCCGACATCGTGCTCGCCGGGGACGACGACGCCCTCCTGGCCCGGCTGGCCGAACGCGCCGCCGCGCTCGGTCTGCGCGGCACCGTGCTCGCCCCGGTCCCGGTGACCGTCCCCGCCCCCTGGCAGGCCGGCTCGTTGCCGACCGACGCCGCGGGCTGGGGCGCGTTCTGGGACGGCCCCGCCGCCGGCCCCGGACCCCTGCTGCTGGTGATGCGCCCCGCCGCCCCCGTCGGGCCCGATCCGGTCACCCACGGCGCCGGGCTGTGCGGAGCCGTGACCACGGCCGTGGCCGCGCTCGCCGCGGCCGGCCCGCCCCGGCGGGCCTTCGCGGTGACCCGGGCCGTCTGCCGGATCGAGGCCGGGGACGACGTCCCCGCGTCGGATCACGGTCTGCTGCACGGACTCGCCCCGGTGCTCGGCCTCGAACTCGGCGCCGGCTGGGGCGGGGTCGTGGACCTGCCGGCCACTCCCGGGGCGCCGGACCTCGACGCCCTGCTGGCGTTCGCCGCCGGAGCCGACGCCGCCCGCGACGCCGCCGGAACGGTGGAGGACCGGGCGGCGATCCGCGGCGGAGCCCTGCGGGTGGCGCGGCTGCGCGCGACCGGAGCGCGGGTCTCGCCCGTGGAGGTCAGGGACGACGCCACGTACATCGTCACGGGCGGGCTCGGCGGAGTGGGCCGGGAACTGACGGCGGAGCTGGTCGAGCGCGGGGCCCGTCATCTGCTCCTCGTCGGGCGCCGGCCGCAGGCCCAGCTCGGTGCCCAGGCCACCGCCCTGCTGGGCGAACTGCGCGACGCCGGGGTCCGGGCCGTCTACCGGGGTGGCGGCTGCGACACTCCCGAGGCCCTGGCCGACGCCTTCACCGCGCTCGCGGACATGCCACCGGTCCGGGGCGTGCTGCACGCCGCGGGAACGCTGGACCTCGCCCCGGCGGCGGAGACCGGCGCCGCCGGGTTCGCGGTCGCGCTGCGCGGGAAGTTCGGCAGCGCCTGGCTGCTGCACGAGGCCTCCGCCGACTGGCCGCTGGACTTCTTCCTGCTGGTCTCCTCGGTCTCCGCGGTATGGGGGACCGAGCGGTGCGCGGGCTACTCGGCGGCGAACGGCGGCCTGGACGCCCTGGCGGCGCACCGCGTCTGTCTCGGGCTGCCCGCGGTCAGCCTGGCCTACGGGCCGTGGGACCTGGGCGACGCCGGGATGGCGGACGCCGCCGCGCGCGCGAGCTTCGCGCGGCTCGGGGTGGGCGCGCTGGACGCCGCCGCCGGACGGGCGGTCCTGACCGCGACGGCACCCGGTGACGCCGGCCATGTGGTGCTCTGCCCGCTCGACATGGCCCGGTTCAGGACGGTGATGTCGGGGCTGCGGCGGCGCGGCCTGTTCAGCGACGTGCCCGCGTCCTCCGGCACCCCCGCCCCGGCCGAGCCGTCCGTCGCGGCCGACCTGGCGGCCCTGCCGGAACGCGCCCGCGTGGGCGCCGCCCGCGCCCATGTCGCGCGGCTTCTCGCGGCCCAGCTCGGGCACAGCGGCGCGGACGCCGTCCGGGAGAACGCGGGCTTCTTCGATCTCGGCCTGGACTCCATCATGGCCGTGGACCTGGCGAACCGGCTCGCCCAGGCGTTCGAGGTCACGGTCCAGGTTTCGGACGTGTTCGACCACCCGACCGTGAGCCAACTCGCCGACCACCTGTTGACCGCACCCGCCGCACCCGCCGCACCCGCCGCCTCGGCTGTGCCCCTCGCGCCCGCCGCGCCGCCCCCGCCGCAGGCACGACCCGCGCCCGCCACCGCGCCCGCCGCGTCGGTGGCCGGGACCCAGGCCGAGACCGAGACCGCGGGCGCGGGCGCGGGCGCGGTCAACGAGCCCATCGCCGTCGTCGGCATGGCGGGCCGGTTCCCGCGGAGCGACTCCCTCGACGAGCTGTGGGACGTGCTGAGGGAGGGCCGTGACCCGGTGGGGCCGGTGCCCCCCGAGCGGTACGACACCGCCGCCTTCCACCGGGCCGGCGACGGCGCCGAGCCCGGGTGGATCACCACCGACCAGGGCGGCTTCCTGACGGACATCTCCCGCTTCGACGCCTCGTTCTTCGGCATCCCGGCCCGCGAGGCGGAGAACCTCGACCCCCAACAACGGCTGCTCCTGGAATCGGCGTGGCACGCGCTGGAGGACGGCGGCATCGACCCCCACTCCCTGAGGAACACCCGCACCGGGGTCTTCGTCGGCATCAGCTACGCCGACTACGCCCGTGTCCTGGCCGGAGCGGGCGGCGCCGAGGGGCTGGACGCCTACTACAGCACCGGCACCTCGCTCAACGCCGCCGCCGGACGCCTCGCCTACACGCTCGGCCTGAACGGCCCGGCCATGGCGGTGGACACCGCGTGCTCCTCGTCGCTGGTGGCACTCCACCTCGGGGTGCGCTCGCTGCGCTCCGGCGAGACCGACGCCGTGCTCGCGGGCGGCGTCAACGTCATCCTCGACCCGCTGGCCTCGGTCTCCGCCAGCCGCGCGCACATGCTGTCGCCCGACGGCCGCTGCCGGACCTTCTCCGCCGACGCCAACGGATTCGTCCGCGCCGAGGGCTGCGGCGTCCTCGTCCTCAAACGGCTCGGCGACGCCCGGCGCGACGGCGACCGGGTGCTGGCCGTGATCCGCGGTACCGCCGTGAACCAGGACGGCGCTTCGTCCGGCCTGACCGCGCCGAGCGGATCGGCCCAGCGGGCCCTGCTCGCCGACGCCCTCGCCGACGCGTCGGTCGGCGGCGCCCAGGTCTCCTACCTGGAGGCGCACGGCACCGGCACGGCGCTGGGCGACCCCATCGAACTCGCCGCGGCGTGGCGGGTACTCGGACCTGGCCGGAAGCCGGGTGAACCCCTGCACGTGGGGTCGGTGAAGAGCAATATCGGTCACTGTGAATCCGCGGCCGGCATGGCCGCGGTCATCAAGACCATCCTCGCTCTGCGCCACGACCTCATTCCGGCCAACCTCCACTTCGGCGAGCCCAATCCACACGTGGACTGGCCGGAGATGAACGTCAGGGTGGTGGACACCCCGACACCCTGGCGTTCAGGCACGCACCCCCGGGTGGCCGGCGTCTCCGGCTTCGGACTCACCGGAACCAACGCCCACGTGGTGCTCGCCGACGCCCCGGCCGCCGCTCCCTCCGCCACGAGCGGCGGGGCGGCCGGGGCCCCCCACCTCATCCCGCTGTCCGCGCCCGACGCGCCCGGACTGGACCGGCTGGCCGAGTCCTGGGCGCGGCGGCTGGAGGGCGCGTCCGCCGCGGAGCTGCCCGCCCTGGCCGCGACGGCGGCGGCCGGCCGCGCCCACTTCCCGTACCGGCGCGCTCTGCTGGGACAGACCCCGGAGCAGCTCAGGAAGGCCCTGCTGACCGGCTCCGCGCCGGACCGGCCCCGCGCCCGTCCGCGCGTCGCCTTCCTCTTCTCCGGACAGGGCAGCCAGCGCTTCGGCATGGGCCGCGAGCTGTACGAGACCGAGCCGGTGTTCCGCGAGGTCTTCGACACCTGCGACCGCCTGCTGGCCCCTGTCCTCGGCGGCTCGCTGGCCGAGCTGACGCTGTACGGCGACGACCCGGACGCGATCAACGAGACCTGGCTGACCCAGCCAGCCCTGTTCGTCCTGGAGGTCGCGCTGGCGGCGCTGTGGGAGTCCTGGGGAGTCACCCCGGTCCTGGTCATGGGACACAGCGTCGGCGAGGTCGCCGCCGCCGTCCACGCCGGGGTCATGGACCTGCCCTCCGGCGTGCGGCTGATCGCCGAACGGGCCCGTCTCATGCAGCGGACCGAACGCGGCGCCATGCTCTCCGTCCGGGCCCCCGAGGAGCGCGTGCTCGGCCTGATCGACGGCACCGGCCTGGACATCGCGGCCGTCAACGCGCCCGACGCCACCGTCGTCTCCGGCGAGCCCGGGGCCGTCGAGCGGCTGGCCGCCCGGCTGCGGGACGAGGGGCTGCGCGGCACGCGGCTCAGCGTCTCGCACGCCTTTCACTCCCGGCTGCTCGACCCGGTGCTCGGCGAGCTGTCCGCCGCGCTGACCCCGCTGGAATTCGGGCCGCCGCGGGGCCCCATCGTGTCCAACCTGACCGGTGCGCTCGCGGGCGCCGGCACCTTTGACGCGGACTACTGGGTGCGGCACGCCCGCCATGCCGTCCGGTTCCTCGACGGGGTACGGCAGTTGAGCGGTCAGGACATCGACATCTGCCTGGAGATCGGCCCCGACCGCACCCTGGTGAACCTGGTGCGGTCCGCCGGACTGACGCCGGCCGGCGGCGCGGTGCCCTCCCTGCGGCGCGGTTCCGGGGACCGGGCCGCCCTGCTGGCCGCCGCCAAGGCACTCTACGAAGAAGGCCAGGACCTCGACTGGCGCGCCGTGCTCGGCGCGCGGCCGGTGCCGCGGGGCGCCGCGCCGCTGTACCCGTTCGCCGCCGTCCGGCACTGGCCTTCGGCGGCCGGGCCGGAGTCCGCCGGGCCGGCGGAGTCGGCGTCGCCGGTGGCCGTGTCCGGGACGCCCGCCGGCCCCCCGTGGGGGACCGAGCTGCGCTCGCCCGCCCTCGGCGGTCGCCGGGTGTTCGTCACCGAGCGCAGCACCGTCTACCCCCCGCACCTCGACGACCACCGGCTGTTCGGCACCGTGCAGGTGGCCGGCGCGTCCCAGACGGCGACCGTGCTGTCCGCGCTGGGGAGTGCCGGGGAGCCCGTCGTCCTGGAGGACCTGCACTTCCCCCGGGCCCTGGTGCTGCACGACGGCGAGCGGTACGAACTCCAGATCATCGAGGCCGAGGAGGAGCCCGGCAGGCGGCACGTCAGCGTGCACAGCCTGCTCGACCCGGAGCGCGGGCAGTGGCAGGAGCACCTGACCGCCCGGGTATCGGTCCCCGGCACAGGGGGAGTCCGGAGCGCGCCGGACCCCGCCGCCTTCATCGCGAGCGCCGACCGCCACCTCAGCGGCGCCGCGTTCTACCGCCATCTGCGCGGCGTCGGCTACCTGCTCGGCCCGTCGTTCCGGTGGATCGGCGACGCCTGGATCCGCGGTGACGAGGCCCTCATCCGGTACGCCTGGCCCGAGCGGATGAACGAGGATCCGGCGGATTACCAGCTGCACCCGGGACTCCTCGACTCCTGTCTGCAGAGCTCGGTGACGTTCGCCGTGCGCGAGGACGATCCCGAGCCACTGGACCAGGATCAGGGACTGGTCATCCCCTTCGCCGCCGCGCGCGTCTCGTTCCCGGGCCGGCCGATCCCCGGCGCGGACCTGTGGGGCCATGTCCGGGCGGTCCGTCGGCAGGGGGCGGACGACGGTGACTTCCATCAGGTCGAGACCGCCGATCTGCACATCTTCGACGCCACCGGCGCCACGGTGCTGGCCATGGACGGCTTCCGGTTCCGGCTCGCCTCCCGGACGGTGCTCCAGTCCTCGTTGCGGCAGGGCGTCCGGCACACGTACGAACTCGTCTGGGCCGAGCCGGCGCGGCGGGAGGAGGCGGCGGAGGCCCGCACCCCTGACCCGGCGGCACGGCACATCGCCGTCGTCGGGACGGAGCACGAACACGGCCGGTCCGTGGTGAAGGCGTACGAGGAACTCGGCCACCGGGTCACCTCCCTGGCGGCGGGCGACCGGGCCGGCCTGGCGGCCGATCTGATCGTCGACGCCCGGTTCTGCGCGTCCGCCACCACCGCGCCGGACGCGGGACCCGACGCCGCCCTGGACGCGGCCGTGGCACTCTCCGCAACGCTCCGCGCCGTCCCGCGGCACATCCCCTACGCCGTACTCGGCGCCTCCGGCGCGGACACCGCGCCCGTGCGGGAGACCCTGTGGGGCCTGCTCGCCGCCCTGGAGGCGGAGCAGGGCGACCGCCGGCTGGTGCGGGTGACCCTCACCGACGGCTGGGAGGCCGCGGACCTGGCGCGTGCCCTGGACCGGTCGCTCGCCGACGGTGTGCCCGAGACCAGGCTGGAGGTGAGCGGCCGGGGAGTCCGCGTGGCCCGTCTCGCCCCGTACCGCGCGACCGGTGCCGGGCACGGCCCGGCCGATCCGGCGGCGGGCGGTGCGGGCGGTGCGGGCGGGGCCCTGATCACCGGCGGCCTGGGCGCGCTCGGCCTGAGCGCCGCCGGAATCCTGGCCCGGCACGGCGCCCGCGCGATCACCC